>NZ_KB898995.1:0-393275 GCF_000377965.1 Streptomyces sp. CNB091 | reverse complement strand
CGGGGCCCTCCGGGCGCTTCCCTTCGTTTACTTCTTTGTCTTGCTGTCTTGCGTTTCCGACTCTATCAGACTCTTTCGTGTCCGATTCCCGGTCGAAGCGGGTCTCACATCTCGCTTTCC
This sequence comes from Streptomyces sp. CNB091, assembly GCF_000377965.1. Taxonomy (NCBI): domain Bacteria; kingdom Bacillati; phylum Actinomycetota; class Actinomycetes; order Kitasatosporales; family Streptomycetaceae; genus Streptomyces; species Streptomyces sp. CNB091. Next base: position 393,155 of record NZ_KB898995.1, on the reverse strand, counting down.
AGGTCCTCCGCTTTCGCGTTCTCCCTTTCCGGCAAGTCCGACTTTACCAGATTCTTTTTCGTTCCGTTTCCGGTCCGAATTCGATTTCTGATGGCCTGCGGAGTGGCCTTGCCTTTCGGCGTGTTCACTACGTTAGCCGATTCTCTTGGCAACTCATAATCGAGTCGATGGAGCGAATACGGCATGCCGAATTCGCACCCGCCAGGGTGAGTCGTAGGTAGTGGTTTGGTCGCTTCGAGTGGCTCGGCCCGGTCCGATGGACTGTGCCGAGATCTGTACCCGTGTCAAGCGGCTCGGACTACATTAGGCGTCTGCCGAGGGTGCGTCAAGTTGCCTTGGTGCTCGGCCGACGGCGCGGTGCGTGGGCGCGGTACGGGCTCACCGTCGGGTCTCCCTCGATCCAGAAGCGCCACGGCTGGTGGGCGCCGTCGCCGCCCACCCCTGTCCGGGGCCCGCTGCGTACGAGGGCCCGCGGCGGCGGGGTGCCGTGCAGTACGGACAGGGTCGGGGCGGGGTCGCCGAAGAGATCGCTGCCGTCCAGGGCGCGGTCCACATCGAGGGCGGTGGCGAGCCGGGCCGGGCCTTTGGCCAGTTCCTTGTCATTACGGGCCGAGAGACGTCGGTCGCGGGCCAGAGCTGCGCCGACGCTGATCTCGCCCGCCCGGAGCAGGACCCCGCTCGCACGGCCTTCCGGGCCGCAGACCAGGTTGAGGCAGTGCCACATCCCGTAGGTGAAGTAGACGTATGCGTGACCGGGCGGGCCGAACATCACGCTGTTGCGCGCGGTGCGGCCCCGGAAAGCGTGCGATCCCGGGTCGACCTCGCCCGCGTACGCCTCCACCTCGGTCAGGCGCAGCTCGATCGTGCCCGCCGCGCTGCGGCGGACGAGCGTGCGGCCCAGGAGGTCGGGGGCCACTTCCAGTACGGAGCGGTCGAAGAACTGTCGTGTCAGCGGGGCGCGGTCCGGGGTCTTGGTCATGGCGACCGAGGGTACTGGGATCGCGCGGAAGGGAACCGGCTACCGTCGTGGCGCGTATGTAGGGGTCAGAACCTAGAAGGAGTGACTATGGGCTTCAAGCGGCTGCTCGCGAGCATGGGTGCCGGCGGTGCCTCGGTGGAGACCGAGCTCACCGAGGTGAACGTCGTCCCCGGTGGGGTCGTCCAGGGCGAGGTGCGGATCCAGGGCGGTTCGGTCGCCCAGCAGATCGAGGGGCTCTCCGTCGGCCTCCAGGCGCGGGTCGAGGTCGAGGGCGGGGACCAGGAGACCAAGCAGGACATCGAGTTCACCAAGCAGAGCCTCGGGGGCGCCTTCGAGGTGCAGGCGGGCGCGGTGCACGTGGTGCCGTTCGGCCTGGAGATCCCGTGGGAGACGCCGATCACCATGTTCGGCGGCCAGCAGCTGCGGGGGATGAACATCGGGGTGACCACCGAGCTGGAGATCGCCCGCGCGCTGGACTCCGGTGACCTGGACCCGATCAACGTGCACCCGCTGCCGGCTCAGGAGGCCATCCTGGACGCCTTCCGGCAGCTGGGCTTCGGCTTCCGCAGCGCGGACATGGAGCGCGGTCACATCCGCGGTACGCGTCAGCGGCTGCCGTTCTACCAGGAGATCGAGTTCGTGCCGCCGACGCAGTACCGCGGTCTGAACCAGGTGGAGCTGACGTTCATCGCCGACGACCGCGAGATGGACGTCGTCCTGGAGATGGACAAGAAGCCGGGGCTGTTCAGCGAGGGCAGCGACTCCTACCGCGCGTTCAAGGTGGGGCTGCAGGACTACCAGCAGACCGACTGGGCCGCTTACCTCAACCAGTGGCTCGCCCAGGTCGGCGGACAGCGCAACTGGAGCTAGGTCCTTTCGACGACAGGGGCTGGAGGAGGGCACCGCCCCCCTAAAGTCGGGTGGGAAGGCAGACGAACCGATCAGGAGAGGTGCGAGACGTGACCGAGCCGAAGAGGGCCCCGCTGCCGCACGACTTCCATCCGGAGGTCCCGGCGTTCACCGTAGTGAGCGACGATCTGGCGCCGGGGGCCGTGCTGGGCGATGCCCAGGTGCTTGCGGGCGGGAACACTTCGCCGCAGCTGCGGTGGGAGGGTTTTCCCGAAGGGACCAAGAGCTTCGCCGTGACGTGCTTCGATCCGGACGCCCCGACGGGCAGCGGGTTCTGGCACTGGGTGCTCTTCGACGTCCCGGCCTCGGTGACGGAGCTTCCGGCCGGGGCGGGCAGCGGAAAGTTCGAGGGGCTGCCCGAAGGGGCCGTCCAGGCCCGTAACGACTACGGCTCCAAGGATTTCGGGGGTGCCGCGCCGCCGCCCGGGGAGAACCACCGCTATGTGTTCACCGTGTACGCGGTGGACACCGAGAAGCTCGGCATCGACAGCGGCGCGTCTCCCGCCGTGGCCGGATTCAATCTTCGGTTCCACACGCTGGGGCGTGCTCAGCTGATCGGTGAGTACGAGGCTCCCTCCGGCGATTAGTTCGTCTGCTGTTTGCCCTGCTCTGGTCTTGGAGAGATCAGAGCAGGGCATTTTTTATTGCGTTGTCCATCGCGGCCTGCCCAGCCAGAGTTGATCCGGGCCTGCCAGGGGGCGGGCGGCACACGGGAGGTGGGCAGGATGCGTGACACGCTGGTTCTCAACGCGAGCTTCGAGCCGCTGTCGACAGTGACGCTGAACCGTGCGGTGGTCCTGATCCTGACGGACAAGGCCGTCGTCGAGCAGTCGCATCCCGAGCTCCGTATGCGTGGTGCCGCCGTGGACATTCCGGTGCCCCGGGTGATCCGGCTCTGCCGGTACGTACGGGTGCCGTTCCGAAGACAGGCGCCGTGGTCCAGAAGGGGTGTGCTGACACGGGACCAGCACCGGTGCGCGTACTGCGGGCGGCGGGCCTCCACCGTCGACCATGTGGTGCCGCGTGCCCAGGGCGGGCAGGACACCTGGCTGAACACGGTGGCCTCCTGTGCCGAGGACAACCACCGCAAGGCCGCCCGGACGCCGGACCAGGCGGGGATGCCGCTGCTGAGGCAGCCGTTCGTCCCCTCCCCCGCCGAGGCGATGCTGCTGGCGATGGGGGCCGGCGACCGCTCCGCGCTGCCGGAGTGGCTGGACCGGGCAGCGGCGGCGTAGGGCGCCGGGGTGATCGTCCGACGCGGCCGCGGGGAGCCGTGACGTAGTCGGCGTACGTCGGGTGGCGTATCCGTGGGCCCGCCCCTGTGGGCGGGCCCACGTACGTCAGCGGAGCAGCAGTTGGACGATGGCCATCGTGCCGACGGCGACGATGAGGGCGCGCAGGACGGTGGGGCTCAGGCGGCGGCCGACCTTGGCGCCTATCTGGCCGCCGATGGCCGAGCCGACCGCGATGAGGACGACGGCCGTCCAGTCGAAGTGGGCCATGAAGAGGAAGAACAGCGCGGCGATGGTGTTGACCACGGCCGCCAGGACGTTCTTGACGGCGTTGAGGCGCTGCATGGTGTCGTCGAGCAGCATGCCCATCAACGACAGGTAGATGATCCCCTGGGCGGCGGTGAAGTAGCCGCCGTAGACGCTGGCGAGCATCAGGCCGGTGAACAGGAGTGGACCGCCGTCGGTGCGGGGCGCGGCACCGGTGCGTTCGCGGCGCCGCTGGACGGCTTTGCTGATGCGTGGTTGCAGGATCACCAGGACGAGGGCCAGGGCGACCAGGACCGGGACGATCGTCTCGAAGGCGGTGGAGGGCAGAGCGAGGAGCAGGGTGGCCCCGCAGAGGCCGCCGATCGCCGCGCCGACGCTCAGCTTGAGTATGCGTCGGCGCTGTCCGGCGAGTTCCTTGCGGTAGCCGATGGCCCCGCTGATGGAACCGGGGATGAGACCCAGCGCGTTGGACACGGTCGCGGTGACCGGCGGGAGGCCGGTGGCGAGCAGGACGGGGAAGGTGATCAGCGTGCCCGAGCCGACGATCGTGTTGATCGTGCCCGCCCCGACGCCGGCCGCGAAGACGGCGAGTATTTCCCAGATGGACAAGGCCATCTCCTTCGTTGGTCAGTGACGCCTCCCCGCCATGAAGGTCGAGGGGCCTCACTGATCATGCACGAAAGGGCTTTCGGGTCAGGAGACCGGGGGTTCCTCGCGTCGTTCCACCGCCGGGGCGGGGATGGAGCCGTGGCCGTTTCCGCCGCCGTTGCCGCCATTGCCGCCATTGCCGCCATTGCCGTTGCCGCCGGTGTTGAAGCCGGGCATGCCACCACCGACGTTCCCGAAGGCTCCGCTGAGGCCCTTGAGCGCGTCACCGATCTCGCTGGGCACGATCCAGAGCTTGTTGGCGTCGCCCTCGGCGATCTTCGGGAGCATCTGGAGGTACTGGTACGAGAGGAGCTTCTGGTCCGGGTCTCCGGCGTGGATGGCCTCGAAGACCGTGCGGACGGCCTGGGCTTCGCCTTCGGCGCGCAGGGCCGCCGCCTTGGACTCGCCTTCGGCCCGCAGGATCGCGGACTGCTTCTCGCCCTCGGCGGTAAGAATCTGGGACTGCCTGATGCCCTCGGCGGTGAGGATCGCGGCGCGCTTGTCGCGGTCGGCGCGCATCTGCTTCTCCATCGAGTCCTGGATGGAGGTCGGCGGCTCGATGGCCTTGAGCTCGACGCGGTTGACGCGGATGCCCCACTTGCCGGTCGCTTCGTCGAGGACTCCGCGCAGGGCGGCGTTGATCTCCTCACGGGAGGTGAGGGTCCGCTCCAGGTCCATGCCGCCGATGATGTTGCGGAGGGTGGTGACGGTGAGCTGCTCGATCGCCTGGATGTAGCTGGCGACTTCGTAGGTCGCGGCGCGGGCGTCGGTGACCTGGTAGTAGATGACGGTGTCGATGTTGACGACCAGGTTGTCCTGGGTGATCACCGGCTGCGGCGGGAAGGGCACCACCTGCTCACGGAGGTCGATTCGGTTGCGGATCGAGTCGATGAACGGGACGACGATGTTCAGGCCCGCGTTCAGAGTGCGGGTGTAGCGGCCGAACCGCTCCACAATGGCGGCGCTGGCCTGCGGGATGACCTGAATCGTCTTGATCAGGGCGATGAAGACGAGCACCACCAGAATGATCAGAACGATGACGATCGAATTCATGGTGTCTCTCGTGCCCTTCGGTTGGCCGGTGGATCGCGGTGATCGGGGTCGGTGCTCATGTGGGGCCGGGGTCCGTGCGTTGCGGGCCGGTCCCGGTGCTCATGGTGATCGACATGATCGACTTCGAGTCTGGCAGACCTGGGCCCGCCACGTGCACGCTTCGGTCACATGACGACGGCCGTCGCTCCGTCGATGTCCACGACATCGACCTGACTGCCGGGGTCGAAGACCTGGTCGGCGTCGAGCGTGCGGGCCGACCAGACCTCACCGGCGAGCTTGATGCGGCCCCCGGCGGCCGATACCCGTTCCAGCACGACCGCCTGACGTCCCTTCAGGGCGTCGATGCCGCTGGCGTGCCCTGCCTGTCCGGCCCGGTGTCTGGCGGCGATCGGCCGCACGACGGCGATCAGCGCGACCGAGACCAGGACGAAGACCAGAACCTGGGCCACGATCCCGCCGCCGAGGGCGGCGACGGCCGATGCGGCCACCGCCCCGACGGCGAACATCCCGAATTCGGGCATCGCGGTCAGGACGAGGGGGATGCCCAGTCCCACCGCGCCGATCAGCCACCACACCCATGCGTCGATGTCCACATGGTCATCGTAGGACTGTTGGTGCGTCACCGACAGGGCGCACGGGTGGCCAACTGCGGTGCACGGCCTGCCGATCGTGGCGCGAGGGCCTGGTGGCGCCCCGCGGGAGGGCCGTACGCGGCGGAGTCGGGGTCAGGAGAGCGGGAGGCCGTGGGCGGTGTAGCGGTCGCCGGTGTGCTCGACGATGAGCGGCAGTCCGAAGCAGAGGGAGAGGTTGCGGGAGCTGAGCTCCGTCTCCATGGGGCCGGCCGCGAGGATCTTGCCCTGGCGGATCATCAGGACGTGGGTGAACCCGGGCGCGATCTCCTCGACATGGTGGGTGACCATGATCATGGAGGGGGCGAACGGGTCGCGGGCGAGGCGGCCGAGGCGGCGTACGAGGTCCTCGCGCCCGCCGAGGTCGAGCCCGGCGGCGGGCTCGTCCAGGAGCAGCAGTTCGGGGTCGGTCATCATGGCGCGGGCGATCAGGGTGCGCTTGCGCTCTCCTTCGGAGAGCGTGCCGAACCTGCGGTCCAGGTACTCGGTCATGCCGAGGCGGTCGAGGAAGGCGCGGGCGCGCTCCTCGTCGACGGCTTCGTAGTTCTCGTGCCAGGTGGCGGTCATGCCGTACGCGGCGGTGAGGACCGTCTGCAGCACCGTCTGGCGCTTGGGAAGCTTGTCGGCCATCGCCACGCCCGCCATGCCGATCCGGGGGCGGAGCTCGAAGACGTCGGTGCCGACGCCGCCGAGCTGTTCGCCGAGGATCGTGGCCGTTCCCGTGCTCGGGAAGAGGTAGCTGGAGGCGAGGTTGAGGAGGGTCGTCTTGCCGGCGCCGTTGGGGCCCAGGATGACCCAGCGCTCCCCCTCCTTGACCGACCAGGAGACATCGTCCACCAGAGCACGTCCGTCGCGGACCACGGATACGTCCACCAGCTCCAGTACATCGCTCATGGCGCGTTGTCTCCCCATGCAGTCTCGTCGATCGTCGCGTGCCGGTGGGCACGGCTCCCAGGGAAAACCTACGCCACCGCGCGAGTGCTTCAGGCGTGAGGGCCGTTCCCAGGCGTTGCCTAGGCTGTCGGCATGCTTGTCGAACCACGTTCAGGGTTGTTGGCCGCTTGGGGAAACGCGCTTCTGGCGGGACTCGTCTCGCCGGACGAGGCGGCCCTCGCGATTGTCGGGGAGGACGCGGTGCACCGCGTCGACGGACTGCCGGGTGAGGCGGGGCCGGTCGGGCTCACGCTGGCGCTCGGCCGGCTGAGGCGGTTGGGGGCGACCGGGTTCCGGGTGGCGCTGCCGGTGCCGGGGCATCCGCTGGGGCTGAGCGGTCCGCCCGAATTCAACGCGCGGGCGCTGGAGGCGGAGGAGGCGGTCGTCGCGTACGGGGTGGCGTACGGGCTGGTGCCGGAGGTCACCGAGGCGGGTCCGGCCGGGGATCTGCACGTCGAGGTGGTGTGGCGGGTGCTGCCGGTACGGGAGGCGCCGCCCGCGGACGTGCCGTCGCTGGGCGAGGCGGAGCGGGAGCTGGCGGAGGCGTTGCGGGATGCGACGGCGGTGCTGTCGCGGCTGGACGTGGCCGGTTCCGGGCCGGTGGCGGAGGCCGCGGTGGACGCGTACCGGGCGCGGGCGGAGCTGGGGCGCGAGGTGCTGGCGCCCGGGTATCCGCCGCGGGCGGTGCGGGTGCTGGAGATGGCGCAGCGGGTGGGGCTGCTGGTCTCGGTGGCGTACGAGAACGGGCACGGCGGTGCGGTGAGCGCGTCGGAGATCGCGGCGCGGGGGGAGGCGTTGCGGCCGGTGGAGCGGGTGGCTCGGCGGGCTCAGGTGGCGGCGTACAACGCGTATGTGGAGGGCGGGGAGGTTCGGCGGTAGGCCCGCGGCCTTCTGTCCTCAAGCGCCGGACGGGCTGGGGTGACCCCGGGGGCGGGGCCCTGGCCTCGGGGTCCCCGGCTCTGGGGTCCGTCCTCAAGCGCCGGACGGGCTGGGTGGGTGCGCCGGGTCGGCTGCGTGGGTGCGCCGGGTCGGCTGCGTGGGTGCGCCGGGTCGGCTGCGTGGGCCGGCCCCGCAGCGGCGGGGGCCCCACGGCCCTGCGAGGTCGTAGGGCTCGGGCCCCCCTTGGCGGGGGTTCCGTCCTCAAACGCCGGACGGGCTGGAAAGGGCCGGGCGGAGTCCGGCGCGAAAGCCGGACGAGCCCTTGGGGAAAGGAGGGCGTCCGGCTTTCGGGAGGGGCTTGGGGGTGGGTCAGTGGTTGAGGCCGAAGTTGCCGAAGGCCGGGTTGAGCAGGCCCACCACGTTGACCGTGTTGCCGACCGCGTTCACCGGGACGGCGACGGGAACCTGCGCGAGGTTGCCGCTGGCGACGCCCGGGGAGTGGGTGGCCACGCCATGGGCGTCGGCGCCGCTGTGACCGGTGGCGGAGGCGGCTCCGGCACCGGCGGCGACGAGCCCGCCCGCGATCATGGTGATGGCGGCGGCCTTCTTCAGGTTCTTCACTTCAGGATCCTCCTAGAGAGGCTGCGACAAGCCGTCGCAGCACGTCCTGGAGAACGCCGTGCGGCCCGGAAGGATGCGCCGTACGGGTGACATACACCCGACAGTATGAACCTCAGTCCGGACGGGACCCCGGGCGGCGCCGACGTCAGCCCGCCGCTCCGTTGCGTACCGCCCACAGTGCCGCCTGGGTACGGTCGGCCACGTCGAGCTTCATCAGGATGTTCGACACGTGCGTCTTGACCGTCTTCTCCGAGAGGACGAACGCACGGGCGATCTCGCGGTTCGAACGCCCGTCCGCGATGAGGCCGAGGACTTCGCGTTCCCGTTCCGTGAGCGTGCTCCCCCGGCCCGTGCCGGGACCCGCGTCGTCCTGGGCGAGCAGCGCTCCCGCGACCTCCGGCTGGAGCAGGACGTGACCGGCGTGGACCGAGCGGATCGCCCCGGCCAGGGCGTCCGGGTCGACGTCCTTGTAGACGTAACCGGAGGCTCCGGCGCGCAGGGCGGGGACCACCGTGCGCTGCTCGGTGAAGCTGGTGACGATGAGCACCTTTGCGGGGTTGTCGAGCTCCCGGAGGCGGCGCAGGGCCTCGATGCCGTCGGTGCCGGGCATCTTGATGTCCATCAGCACGATGTCGGGGCGCAGCTCCTCGGTCCGGGCCACGCCCTCCGCACCGTCGGACGCCTCGCCGACGACCTCTATGTCCTCCTGGATCTCCAGGAACGTGCGCAGTCCGCGGCGGACCACCTGATGGTCGTCGACCAGCAGCACCCTGATGATCTTGTCAGCCACCGGGGACCTCCATCTCGATCGTGGCGCCCTTGCCGGGCTCCGAGGCAACGGTGAGTCGGCCGCCGACGCTGTTCGCCCGGTGCCGCATGGAGACGAGGCCGAGGTGGCGGCCCGCCCGCCGCACGGCGGTGGGATCAAAGCCGCCCCCGTCGTCGGTGACCCGGAGGACGGTGTCGGTGCCGCGCCGGACCAGGGTGACGCTCACGCGCTCCGCACCGGAGTGGCGCAGGGCATTGTGGAGGGCCTCCTGCGCGACCCGGAGCAGCGCTTCCTCCTGGGCGGCGGGCAGCGCGCGCACTCCGCGGCTCTCGAAGGCGACCTCGGCGGCGTGCGCCCGGTCCAGGACCTGGACCTGGGTGCGGAGGGTGGCGATGAGCCCGTCCTCGTCGAGGGCGGCTGGGCGCAGTTCCACGACGGCGGCCCGCAGCTCGTCGACCGCCTCGGCGGCGAGGGCGGCGACCTGCTGGAGCTCGCCCTTGGCGCGGACCGGGTCGAGGTCGACGAGGGCGGTGGCGGCCTGGGCGGTGAGACGGAGCGAGAACAGCTTCTGGCTGACCGCGTCGTGCAGTTCGTGGGCCAGCCGGGAGCGTTCCTCGGCGATGGTCAGTTCACGGCTGCGCTCGTAGAGGCGGGCGTTGGTGAGCGCGATGGCCGCGTGCTGGGCGAACATCTGGAGCAGTTCCTCGTCCTCGGCGGTGAAGCCGCAGCCGCCCGCGGGCTTGGGGCACAGCTTGTTGGCGAGGAACAGCGCTCCGATGATCTCGTCGCCGTCCATGATGGGCAGGCCGAGGAAGTCGGACATGTCGGGGTGGGCATCGGGCCAGCCCTCGAAGCGGGGGTCCTTGCGGACGTCGGCGAGGCGCTCGGGCTTCGCCTGGTGGAGCATCGCGGCGAGGATGCCGTGCTGGCGGGGCAGCGGGCCGATGGCCTTCCACTGTTCGTCGCTGACCCCGTCGACCACGAACTGGGCGAAGCCGCCGTGGTCGTCCGGGACGCCGAGGGCCGCGTACTGGGCGTCGAGCAGTTCACGGGCGGAGGCGACGATCGTCTTGAGGACGTCGCCCACTTCGAGGTGCCGGCTCATGGCGAGGAGCGCGGCACTCACCGCGGCCAGGCCGGACGGTGGGCGATGACTCATGGGATCACCGTACCGGCGAGGGCCGCGCGGTCGTATCGGGCCGGGGTCGGTGGTGGAGGTGCTGGTGGCCTAGGTCCGGGTTGCGGGCCCCTCCGCCGAAGGTCGTAGGACTGCCCGGGCCTGTACGGCCTGTCGTCGAAGTACCGGGCTGCCGGGCGAGGCGCGGTGCGACCGGGGCTTCCTCCGGTGGGTTCTCGGGGCCTCCCGGCGGAAGCCGACGGTACGAGGGGAGCGCCCACCCTGCCGGTCGCGACGATCACGGGTGGTCGTACCCGGGGGCGGCCGGGGGCTGGACGGATCTGGGGGTGACGCCGCGGCGGGGCGTGCGGGTGGTGGACGGGGTGCTGACCGGGCTGGACGAGCCGGAGGCCTCGCACACCTGCTGACGCCGGAGGCGGTGGCGCGGCGCGAGCCGCTGCGCCTCGGGTACGACACGGCGCTCCAGGAGCGCTGCCTCTGGCACGAGTTCGGGGACGTCCCTCTCATCCTGCCGGACGAGAAACGTGACGCTCCGAATTGCTTCAGCAACGAGCAGTGAGTCCTTCGCGTCGCCGATGTGAGCCCAGGCATAGGGCCTACGTCACTTACGAACGTACTTAGTGGGCACATAAGGGCGATTTGGGCTGGCGCACAGGGGGGTCAATTCGGACGAACAGGACCCTCTTCCACTACCCGCGTTCGTACGTCACACCTTTGCCACACGATTTTGCTGCCGCTAAGAATTGCTCTCGTCCCCGACGGAGGTACGCATCACCACCTCCGGTCTCGTCCTCCGTGAGGACACCCTGAGCATTCGAAGAGGTAGCCCTACATGTCTGCGACTCGCATACCCAGCCGTGTCCGTCGTCTGAACAAGGTCCAGAAGATCTCCGTGGCCGGTGTGTCGGCCCTTGGCGTCGCCGCCCTGACCTTCTCGCTCGTCCCGTCGAACGCCGAGGCCGAGATCGCCCCGCAGGCAGCGGCCGCCGCGGCGCCCGTGGCCTTCACCAACGCCGCGGGCTCCGCCCAGGCCAAGACCGTGCAGAACAGCATGCTCGAGCAGCACTCCACCGCCGAGCAGCTGGTGAAGGCCGCCGACGCCGCCAAGGCGAAGGCCGCCGCCGAGACCAAGGCCGCCGCCGCGAAGGCGAAGGCCGCGTCCGAGGCGAAGGCCAAGGCCGCCGCGGACGCCAAGGCGAAGGCGAAGGCCGCCGCCGAAGCGAAGGACAAGGCTGCCAAGGCCAAGGCGGACGCGAACGAGCGCGGCACCGAGGCCGCGAACCGCTCCACCCCGCGCAAGCCCGTCTACGCGAACAACCTGGACGGCTGGATCCGCGAGGCCATGTCGATCATGAAGAAGGAAGGCATCCCCGGCTCCTACGAGGGGATCCACCGCAACATCATCCGGGAGTCCAGCGGTAACCGCTGGGCCATCAACAACTGGGACATCAACGCCCGGAACGGCATCCCGTCCAAGGGTCTGCTCCAGGTGATCCAGCCGACCTTCGACCGCTACCACGTGGCGGGCACCAAGAAGGACCTGTACGACCCGGTCGCCAACATCGTCGCCGCGTGCAACTACGCGGCCGACCGCTACGGCTCCATGGACAACGTCGACAGCGCGTACTGAGCCCAGCCGTACTGAGTCCAGCCACGCACGAGTCCAGCCACGTACTGAGTCCAGCCACGCACTGAGTCCAGGCGTACACACGCCGGAGGCCGGCGCCCCGAGGGGTGCCGGCCTCCGGCGTCGTTCCGTCCCGGCGGGACTCTACTTGCGCATGACCTCGGGCTCGTGGCGCCGCAGCAGGCGCGCGACCGCGATGCCGCAGATCACGCCGAGCGCGAGCAGCACGGCGATGTTGATGCCCCACTGGCTCGCGGTGTGCTCCCACAGCGGGTCGAGGTCGGTAGGGTTCTTCGGGTCCCACGGCGGCATCAGGTGCGCCAGGTCCAGCGTCGTGCCGGCCGCGGCCATCGCCCAGCGGGACGGCATCAGCCAGGCGAACTGCTCCAGGCCGGGCGACCCGTACACCTGGAAGAGCACGCCGGTGAAGACGACCTGGATGATCGCGAACATGACCAGCAGCGGCATGGTCTTCTCGGAGGTCTTCACCAGCGAGGAGATGACCAGGCCGAACATCATCGAGGTGAAGCCCAGCGCGATGATCGAGAGGCAGATCTCGACGGCCGGCGGCATGATCAGGCCCTCCGCCGGCAGATCACGGGTGGCGAAGCCGATGCCGCAGATGATCACGCCCTGGAAGGCGGTGATCACGCCGAGCACGATCACCTTGGACATCAGGTACGCGGAGCGGGACAGGCCCGTGGCCCGCTCCCGTTCGTAGATGACCCGTTCCTTGATCAGCTCTCGTACGGAGTTGGCGGCGCCGGAGAAGCACATGCCGACCGCGAGGATCAGCATGATCGTTCCGGCCTTGCCGTTGAACCGGGACGGCGGGTCGGGCTCGGCGAGACCGAACTCCGCCGGGATGACCACGCTGACCACGCCCAGCACGGCGGGCAGGATCAGCATCAGGCCCATGAAGCCCTTGTCGGACGCGATGACGGAGGAGTATCTCCGGATCAGCGTCCACAGCTGCGCCATCCAGCCCTGCGGCTTCGGCGGGCGCATCTGCTGCGGGGGCGGCATGTTGACCGGCTGCGCCGCGACCGCGTCGATGTCGGCGGCGTACATCTGGTAGTGCTGCGAACCGCGCCAGCGGCCCGCCCAGTCGTAGTCGCGGTAGTTCTCGAAGGCGGAGAAGACGTCGGCCCAGCTGGTGTAGCCGAAGAAGTTCAGCGCTTCCTCCGGCGGACCGAAGTAGGCGACGGAACCGCCGGGCGCCATGACGAGGAGCTTGTCGCAGATCGCCAGCTCGGCGACCGAGTGCGTGACCACGAGTACCGTGCGGCCGTCGTCGGCGAGGCCGCGCAGCAGCTGCATGACATCGCGGTCCATGCCCGGGTCGAGGCCGGAGGTCGGCTCGTCCAGGAAGATCAGCGAGGGCTTGGTGAGCAGCTCCAGGGCGACCGAGACGCGCTTGCGCTGGCCGCCGGAGAGCGACGTGATCTTCTTGTCCTTGTGGATGTCGAGCTTGAGCTCGGCGAGGACCTCGGTGATCCGGGACTGGCGCTCGGCCTCGGTGGTGTCCGCGGGGAAGCGGAGCTTGGCCGCGTACTTGAGGGCCTTGGTGACGGTCAGTTCCTTGTGCAGGATGTCGTCCTGCGGGACCAGACCGATGCGCTGGCGCAGCTCGGCGAACTGCTTGTACAGGTTTCGGTTGTCGTAGAGGACGTCACCCTGGTTGGCGGGCCGGTAGCCGGTGAGCGCCTTGAGCAGAGTGGACTTTCCGGAACCGGACGGGCCGATGACCGCGATCAGCGACTTCTCGGGGACACCGAAGGAGACGTCCTTGAGGATCTGCTTCCCGCCGTCGACCGTCACCGTCAGGTGGCGGGCGGAGAAGGAGACCTCACCGGTGTCGACGAACTCTTCCAGCCGGTCCCCGACCAGCCGGAACGTCGAGTGGCCGACGCCGACGATGTCGTTCGCGCCGATGAGCGCGGAGCCGGACTTGTGGAGCGGCAGACCGTTGACGTACGTGCCGTTGTGCGAACCGAGGTCGCGGATCTCGAAGCGGCCGTCGGGCGTCGCGTGGAACTCGGCATGATGGCGGGAGACCTGGAGGTCGGAGACGACCAGCTCGTTCTCCAGCGCACGGCCGATGCGCATGACCCGGCCGAGGGCCAGCTGGTGGAACGTGGTCGGGCTGCGGTCGCCGTAGACCGGCGGCGCCCCCGCGGCGGCGCCCTGTCCCGGCCCGGCCGGATGCCCGGGGCTCTGCTGGTGCGGCACCTTCTGGTGCGCAGGCTGCTGCGGCGGGACCTGCTGCTGCGGTGCCTGCGGCTGCTGCTGCCAGGCCTGCTGCGGGGCAGGGGCCTGGTGCTGGGCAGGCGCCTGGTGCTGGGCAGGCGCCTGGTGCGCGGGCGCCTGCTGTCCTTGCCAGCCCGCGGCGCCCCCCTGGGGCTGGTGGTGGGGTTGCTGCACGGGTGCCTGCTGAGCACCGGCCGCGTGCCCGCCCGCGACGCCGGCGCCCGCGGCAGCGCTGAGGCTCACCCGGGGCCCGTCGGTGGCGTTGCCCAGGTGCAGCACCGAACCGGGGCCGATTTCCACCTGCTGGATCCGCTGACCCCGCACATAGGTGCCGTTGGTGCTGCCGTGGTCCTCGATGAACCAACTACGGCCGCTCCAGCTGATCGTGGCATGCCGCCACGACACCCTGGCATCGTCGATCGCCAGGTCGCCCTGAGGATCACGTCCCAGGGTGTACGACCTGGACGGATCGAGCGTCCAGGTGTTGCCATTCAATTCCAGTACGAGTTCCGGCACTCCGCGCCCCACTAGTTGTCCCCCGTGTTACCCCCATCGCAGGGAGTCTAGGGATGCTGAACATCGTGGGGAACTATTCCAGGACCAGTCCCCTATCCGAAAGTCGGGCGGGTGAAGAGCGCGCGGAGACCTGTGCGAACACCCCGATACCGGGGAACGAAACAGCCACGGAACGGATGAAGTACGGATGAAGGGCCGGTTACCTCCCAGAGAAGGTTCATCGACCGTATAACGGCGAAAACAAGACGGCTGGTGTGCCCGAGCGCAAGACCCGTACCGGCCAGATCCGCAACGTCCCACGTCCCCGGGCCGAGGCCGCGGGGACCGCCGCTCGGCACAGCGGACAGCGCCGGGGCGAATTCCGTCCGGCACTCGGGACGGGCGGCCGGAGGAGCCGGTGGGACCGATACGGTGGGAGCACCATGAGCGCATCTCAGCCACCTCAGCCCCTCTCGTCCTCCGAGCCCCCTGGGCCCCGCCGGGTCGACGGCCCCGGAGGCGGGATCCCTCCGGGCGGCGACGCACCCACGCTTCTCGTCAAGATCTTCGGCAAGGACCGTCCCGGCATCACCGCCGGGCTCTTCGACACCCTCGCCGCGTACGCCGTCGACGTCGTGGACATCGAACAGGTCGTCACCCGGGGCCGCATCGTGCTGTGCGCTCTGGTCACCTCGCCCATGGCGGGCGGAACCACCGAGGGCGATCTGCGGGCGACCGTGCACAGCTGGGCCGACTCCCTGACGCTGCAGGCCGAGATCATCTCCGGTATCGGCGACAACCGCCCCCGCGGTGACGGCCGTTCCCATGTGACGGTGCTGGGACACCCCCTGACCGCGGAGTCGACCGCCGCCATAGCGGCCACCATCACCTCGACCGGTGGGAACATCGACCGTATCTTCCGGCTGGCGAAGTATCCGGTCACCGCAGTCGAGTTCGCGGTCTCGGGGACCGGGACCTCGGAGCTGCGGACCGCGCTGGCGACCGAGGCCGCGGAGATCGGCGTGGATGTCGCGGTGGTCTCGGCCGGGCTGAGCCGCCGGGCTCAGCGGCTGGTGGTCATGGACGTCGACTCCACGCTGATCCAGGACGAGGTGATCGAGCTCTTCGCGGCGCACGCGGGCTGCGAGGAGCAGGTCGCCCGGGTGACCGAGCAGGCGATGCGCGGCGAGCTGGACTTCGAGCAGTCCCTGCACGCCCGGGTCGCGCTGCTGGCCGGTCTGGACGCGTCGGTGGTGGACAAGGTCCGCAGCGAGGTACGGCTCACTCCCGGCGCCCGCACCCTGATCCGTACGCTGAAACGGCTCGGCTACCAGGTCGGCGTCGTCTCCGGCGGCTTCACCCAGGTCACGGACGACCTGAAGGAACGGCTCGGCCTCGACTTCGCCTCGGCCAACACCCTGGAGGTGGTGGACGGCAAGTTCACCGGACGGGTCGTCGGCGAGGTGGTGGACCGGGCGGGCAAGGCCCGGCTGCTGCGGAGCTTCGCCGAACAGGCGGGGGTGCCGCTGGCCCAGACGGTGGCGATCGGGGACGGGGCGAACGATCTCGACATGCTGAACACCGCCGGGCTCGGCGTCGCGTTCAACGCCAAGCCGATGGTCCGCGAGGCGGCGCACACCGCGGTGAACGTGCCGTTCCTGGACACCGTGCTCTACCTGCTGGGCATCACCCGTGAAGAGGTCGAGGCGGCGGACGGTCTCGTCGACTGACGGCCCCGCGCCGCCGCCGGTTCCGGCCGCCGGTTCCGGAGTCGTACGCGGTCGCCTCGGCCATACGAGGCAGGCCCCGAAAGGGTTAGGTGCCGGAGCCCTGCGCGTTCCTGGGGCGAGCGGTACCGGGCGGCCGGTCGGCCGGGGTCCGGTACGGCGCTCAGTCGTTCGGCGTCCAGTACTCGGTGAGCTTGCCGGCCCCGTGCTCCACGCTCTTCCAGGAGCCGGGGAACTCGACCACGGCGTAGGCGGCGGTGGGGAAGCCGTCCCGGGTCATCCGGGCCAGGGTGTCGCCCTCGGCCGATCCCGAGAGGGCGTCGGCGGCCCCGTGCATCCCGGGGTTGTGGCCGATGACCAGGAGGTTGCGCACCTCGTCCGGGGTCTCGTTGAACAGGGCGATCAGTTCACCGAGGGAGGCCTCGTACAGCCTCTCCTCGTAGACGGTCCGGGGGCGCTGGGAGAATTCATGGACCACCAGCTTCCAGGTCTCCCGCGTCCTGGCGGCACTGGAGCAGAGGGTCAGATCGAAATCGATGCCGGAATCGGCGAGCTTGCGGCCCGCAACGGGCGCGTCCTTGCGGCCGCGCTCGGCCAGCGGACGCTCATGATCGGAAGCCTGTGACCATTCCGCCTTGGCATGCCGGAGAAGGACGATCCTGCGAGGTGTCTCGACGCTCATACACCTCAGCTTCGCATGAAAAGCGGCCTCTGGCGCAGGGTGTTGACGTGCCCGTCCGGGGAGTCGGCGTGCTGGTCCGGGGCTGATTCGCCTCAACGGGACAGCAACTGGAGGGTCCGCTCGATCAGCTGTCCGAGCGCGGGATCGCCGGTGGTGGCGGCCTGGGCCTGTCCGGGGCTGAGGATCATCAGCAGCAGAGCGGCGAACGCGATGGCGGGCAGGGCGACGGCCCACCAGGGCAGCCGGATCTCGACACCGTCCGCGGCCGGCCGGTGGGACCTGGTGTGCGTCGGTGTCGGCATGTCCGCCTCCGTCAAGTCATCGGGTCGTCACCGAAGAACCTACGGACCCGAGGCGGTCGGGCCCATCCGGTGACCCACCCACTTCACCCTGACCCTGGCCCCCTAAGGGAGGGTGGTGCTAGCCCTACCCCTCGGGGTTTCAGGGTCCTCGGGCATCAGGTCCGCAGGCATCAGGTCCTCGGGCCTCAAGCCTTCGGGCGTCAGGGTGAGGCGATCGTGGCGATCACACCGATGACGACGGTGATGAGGAGCATCGCCCCGAACACGAGGAGAAGCTTCTTCTGGCCGTTCTGGGGATTCGGATCGAGCACTGGCATGAGGTCAGTGTCGCATCTCAGCATTCGTCCTCGATCGTCCGGTCCCGGCCGGCGAGGATCCCGGCCGCCATCTGGGGAATCATGAGGCCCGCCATCAGCGCGAGCGGCAGCCCCCAGCCGCCGCTGTGCTGGTAGAGCACGCCGACGAGCAGCGGACCGGGGATCGAGAGCAGGTAGCCGGTGGACTGGGCGAAGGCGGAGAGCCGGACGACGCCCGCGCCGGACCGGGCCCGCATACCGATCATGGTGAGGGCGAGCGGGAAGGCGCAGTTGGCCACGCCGAGGAGCAGGGCCCAGGCCCAGGCGCCGGCGGCGGGGGCGAGGTAGAGGCCGCCGTAGCCGATCAGACCGCACAGGCCGAGGACGACGACGATGGGGCCCTGCTGCTTGAGCCGGGAGGCGACCCGGGGGATGACGAAGGCGAGCGGGACGCCCATGGCCATGGTGACCGCGAGCAGGAGTCCGGCCGTGCCCGCGGAGACCCCGGCGTCGCGGAAGATCTGCGGCATCCAGCCCATGGTGATGTACGCGGCGGTGGCCTGGAGCCCGAAGAAGCAGGCCAGGCCCCACGCGGTCCGGCTGCGGGTGATCCGCAGGGCCGGCGCCTCGGTGGGCGCGGTGGCCGGACCCGGAGCGGGCGCCGGCTGTCCGGGGGCCGGGGTCCGGTCGCGTACGAGGATGATCCAGGGCAGCACCGCGACGGCGGCGAGCACGGCCCAGACGACGAGTCCCGCCTGCCAGTCGCCGCCCAGCGCCCCGGTGACGGGGACGGTGACGGCGGCTGCCAGGGCGGTGCCGAGCGCCAGAGCCATGGAGTAGAGGCCCGTCATGGTGCCGACGCGGTCGGGGAACCAGCGCTTGACGATCACCGGCATCAGGATGTTGCTGACGGCGATGCCCATCAGGGCCAGCGCGCTGGCGGCCAGGAACCCGGCGGTGGAGCCGATGTACGGGCGGATCAGCAGGCCGGCCGCGATGGCGGCCATGCCCGCGCAGACCACGGCCCCCGCGCCGAAGCGGCGGGCCAGGCGCGGCGCCATGATTCCGAAGACCGCGAAACAGAGCGGCGGTACGGAGGTGAGGACGCCGGCCACGCTCCCGCTCATGTGCAGCCCCTCGCGGACCTCTTCGAGGAGGGCGCCGAGGCTGGTGATGGCGGGGCGGAGGTTCAGGGCGGCCAGGACGAGTCCCACGGCGATGAGGCGCAACAGCCAGGGGGCGGGGGCCTCGCCCGCACCGGGGAGCCCCTGGGCGCGGAGCTCGTGGGGGGTGCGCGCGGCGGGGCCGCGGTTCAGGGTCGGGGTCTGCGTCTCGTCGTCCGGCATGAGGCCATCATAGAATCATGGGATGATTGCTTGTCCAATCGATCCCCTCCCCTGATCCCCCGGGTTTCCTGGGAGAATCCGGCCCCGACCCCCTCTTCGGCCCGGCACTTCCGGGCCGGGCCCCGAGCAAGGAGCATCATGGCGCTGACGTCTCCACGGCGTTCGGCACTCGCCGACCAGGTGATCGCCCAGCTGAGGAATCAGATCACCTCGGGCGAGTGGCCGGTCGGTTCGCGGATTCCGACCGAGCCCGAGCTGGTGGAGCAGCTGGGCGTGGCCCGTAACACCGTCCGCGAGGCCGTGCGGGCCCTCGCGCACAACGGGCTGCTGGACATCCGGCAGGGCTCGGGCACCTATGTGATCGCCACGAGTGAGCTGGCCGGGGTGATGCACCGCAGGTTCGCGGCCGCCGATCCGCGTCATGTCGCGGAGCTGCGCTCGACGCTGGAGTCGTCGGCGGCCCGGCTGGCGGCGGCCCGGCGCACCGAGCGGGATCTGCGGCAGCTGGACACGCTGATGGCGCGCCGCGAGGAGGCCTGGGCCTCGGGGGACGCGGAGGCGTTCGTGGCGGCGGACGCGACGCTGCACCTGGCGGTGGTCGCGGCCTCGCACAACGACGTCCTGACCGAGCTCTACGCCGACCTCGGGGATCTCCTGCGCGACTACCTGCGCGGCGATGTGGGTCCCGAGCTGCGGCCGGAGAACCATATGGACCATGGCCGGCTGGTCGAGGCGATCCGGGCCGGGGACGCGGAGACGGCGGCGGCCGAGGCGGCGAGCCACGCGCTGACCTGCCTGCCGGACCGGGTGTAGCGGCGCCCCGGGTCATGTACGGCGAAGGCCTCGCTCGGATCAGACGGGGGCGGGGCGGTGGCTGACCCACGCCGTGGCGATCTCTTTCCAGCAGCGGTCCTCCAGGCGTACGGTCCGGCCCGGCTCCACCGCGACCGCCGCCCCGTCCGCGTCGACGTCCCACCAGCGGTCGCATTCGGTGTGCAGCCGGACCAGGTCGGTGGAGGGGTAGGGGTTGTGGCAGTAGGCGACGACCTGGGAGCCCTCGACGGTGGTACGGCACTCGGAGCCGGCCGGTTCGGGCTTCGGGGGCTCCGCTTCCGTACCGGAGTCGGCTCCCCTGGCGACGTGGACCCCCAGGGGTACGGCGAGGGCGGCGACGGCCACCGGGGCGGCCAGGAGGAGACGGGTTCGGCGGCGCGTGGGACGCACGGCGATCTCCCTCCCGCAGCCTGACAAGAAGTCCGGTTCCTCCTCATTCTGCGGTGGATCGGCCGACTTTTCGACCGGAGGGGCCGGGAGGCCACGGACTGCGAGACGGCCCCCGGCCGCGTACCGCCTCCGGAGAATCGGGAGGGGGTACGCGGCCGGGGGCCGTCGGGCAGGGTGGCGCGCGGTCAGGCGCCCATCATGTGCACGCCGCTGTCGACGTGGATGATCTCGCCCGTGGTGCGCGGGAAGAAGTCGGAGAGCAGGGCGACGATGCCGCGTCCGGCCGGCTCCGGGTCGTTCATGTCCCAGGCCAGCGGTGCGCGGTTGTTCCAGACGTCGGCCAGCTCCTCGAAGCCCGGGATGGACTTGGCGGCCATGGAGCGGAGCGGTCCGGCGGAGACCAGGTTGCAGCGCAGCCCGTCCTTGCCCAGGTCGCGGGCGAGGTAGCGGGAGGTGGCCTCCAGCGCGGCCTTGGCCGGGCCCATCCAGTCGTACTGCGGCCAGGCGTACTGGGCGTCGAAGGTGAGGCCGACGATCGAGCCGCCCTCGCTCATCAGCGGCTTGCAGGCCATGGCGAGCGACTTCAGGGAGAACGCCGAGACGTGCATCGCGGTGGCGACGGACTCGAACGGCGTGTTGAGGAAGTTGCCGCCGAGCGCGTCCTGCGGCGCGAAGCCGATGGAGTGGACGACGCCGTCCAGGGAGCCGAGCTCCTCGCGCACCAGACCGGCGAGCCGGTCCAGGTGCTCCTGGTTGGTCACGTCCAGCTCGATGACCTTGGCCGGCTTCGGCAGCTTCCTGGCGATGCGCTCGGTCAGGGTGGGGCGGGGGAAGGCCGTCAGGATGACCTCGGCCCCCTGCTCCTGGGCCACCTTCGCGGCGTGGAACGCGATGGACGACTCCATCAGCACCCCGGTGATCAGGATGCGCTTTCCGTCGAGAATTCCGCTCATGGTGATCAGTGACCCATGCCCAATCCGCCGTCAACGGGAATGACGGCTCCAGTGATGTACGACGCGTCGTCGGAGGCGAGGAAGCGCACCGCGGCGGCGATCTCCTCGGGCCGCGCGTAGCGGCCGAGCGGCACCTGGGACACGATGCCCTTGCGCTGCTCCTCGGTGAGCACCTGGGTCATGTCCGTGTCGACAAAACCGGGGGCGACGACGTTGAAGGTGATGTTCCGCGATCCGAGTTCACGGGCGAGCGACCGGGCGAAGCCGACGAGCCCGGCCTTGGAGGCGGCGTAGTTGGCCTGGCCGGCCGAGCCGAGGAGGCCGACGACGGAGGAGATCAGGACGACACGGCCCTTCCTGGCGCGCAGCATGCCGCGATTGGCGCGCTTGACGACCCGGAAGGTCCCCGTGAGGTTGGTGTCGAGGACGGAGGTGAAGTCCTCCTCCGACATCCGCATCAGCAGCTGGTCCTTGGTGATGCCCGCGTTGGCGACCAGCACCTCCACGGGACCGTAATTCTCCTCGATCTCCTTGTAGGCCTGCTCCACCTGCTCGGCGTCGGTGATGTCGCAGCGGACCGCGAGGACACCGGCGTCGGTGAGCGCCCGGGGAGGCTCTCCGGAGCGGTAGGTGATCGCGACCTGGTCGCCGTTGTCGGCGAAGGCGCGGGCGATGGCGAGGCCGATGCCCCGGTTTCCTCCGGTGACGAGAACCGAGCGGCTCAACGGATCACCCTTTCCTTGACGGTCTGGTACGTCGAAAACCTATCGGTACCGTGCTCCGATCGAGGAATCGGGCCCTGACAGTGGCTTGTCCGGGGTGCTGTTGGATTCCTACAGTCCGCGTGGGTAGGTGGTCGGCCCACGCGTCCTCGATATCCCCCGGTGCGGTCACCCTCCGGCATGGTTCACTGCCGGGGTGTATCGAGAAGGGAACTCCCTGTGCCCCACGAGGTAGATCAGTCATTTCTGGCCCTGCCGTCGCGCGCGCTGGCCGACGCGGCGCTCGCCAGAGCGCGGGCGCTGGGCGCGGCACACGCCGACTTCCGGCTGGAGCGGGTGCGCAGCGCCTCCTGGCGACTGCGGGACGCCCGGCCGGCCGGCGCGTCGGACAGCACGGACCTCGGGTACGCGGTGCGGGTGGTGCACGGCGGTGCGTGGGGGTTCGCCTCGGGCGTCGACCTGACGATGGACGCCGCCGCGAAGGTGGCCTCGCAGGCCGTCGCGATGGCGAAGCTGTCGGCGAAGGTGATCGCGGCGGCCGGGTCGGACGAGAGGGTCGAGCTGGCGGACGAGCCGGTGCACGGTGAGCGGACCTGGGTCTCGGCGTACGACGTCGACCCCTTCTCCGTACCGGACGAGGAGAAGGCGGCGCTGCTCGCCGAGTGGAGCGGCCGGCTGCTGGGCGCGGAGGGGGTCGCGCATGTGGACGCGTCCCTGATGGCCGTGCACGAGAACAAGTTCTACGCGGACACGGCGGGCACCGTCACCACGCAGCAACGGGTGCGGATCCACCCGCAGTTCACCGCCGTCGCGGTGGACGGCACGAGCGGTGAGTTCGACTCGATGCGGACCATCGCGCCGCCGGCGGGCCGGGGCTGGGAGTACCTGACCGGGACCGGCTGGGACTGGGACGGCGAGCTGGAGCGGATCCCCGGGCTGCTGGCGGAGAAGATGCGCGCGCCGAGCGTCGAGGCGGGGGCGTACGACCTGGTCGTCGATCCGTCGAACCTGTGGCTGACGATCCACGAGTCGATCGGCCACGCCACCGAGCTGGACCGGGCGCTGGGGTACGAGGCGGCGTACGCCGGGACCTCGTTCGCCACCTTCGACCAGCTGGGCAAGCTGGCGTACGGCTCCCCCGTGATGAACGTGACCGGTGACCGCACGGCCGAGCACGGGCTCGCGACGATCGGGTACGACGACGAGGGCGTCGAGGCGCAGTCGTGGGACCTGGTGAAGGACGGCACGCTGGTCGGCTACCAGCTGGACCGCCGCATCGCGAAGCTGACGGGCCTCGGCCGCTCCAACGGCTGCGCGTACGCGGACTCGCCGGGCCACGTCCCCGTACAGCGCATGGCGAACGTGTCCCTGAAGCCGGACCCGGGCGGGCTGTCGACGGAGGACCTGATCGGCGGGGTGGAGCGCGGGATCTATGTGGTCGGCGACCGGTCCTGGTCGATCGACATGCAGCGCTACAACTTCCAGTTCACCGGGCAGCGGTTCTTCCGTATCGAGAACGGGCAGCTGGCCGGGCAGCTGCGCGACGTGGCGTACCAGGCGACGACCACGGACTTCTGGGGCTCGATGGAGAAGGTCGGCGGCCCCCAGACGTACGTCCTCGGAGGCGCGTTCAACTGCGGCAAGGCCCAGCCGGGCCAGGTCGCGGCGGTCTCGCACGGCTGCCCCTCCGCCCTCTTCCGGGGCGTCAACATCCTCAATACGACGCAGGAGGCCGGACGATGAGCGGCGACCACGGAACCGGCCGGGGGTCCGGGGGTCGTCCCCCGGGTCAGCACAGTCTCGACACGACGCAGGAGGCCGGACGATGAGCCGCGTCAGCAAGCCGTACGAGATCGTCGAGCGGGCTCTGGAGCTGTCCACCACGGACGGCCTGGTGGTCATCGCCGACGAGCAGTCCTCCGCCAATCTGCGCTGGGCGGGCAACGCGCTCACCACGAACGGGGTGACCCGGGGACGGACCCTGACCGTCGTCGCGACCGTGGACGGGGCGAAGGGGACGGCGTCCGGCGTCGTCTCCCGGTCCGCGGTGACCCGGGACGACCTGGAGCCGCTGGTGCGGGCCGCCGAGGCCGCCGCACGGGGCGCGGATCCGGCGGAGGACGCGCAGCCGCTGGTGAGCGGGGCGCCCTCCTCCCCCGACTTCACGGACGCGCCCGCCGAGACCGGCTCGGAGGTCTTCGCCGACTTCGCCCCGGCGCTCGGCGACGCCTTCGCGCGCGCCCGGGCCGGGGGCCGCGAGCTGTACGGCTTCGCGAACCACGAGCTGACCTCCACCTACCTGGGGACGTCGACGGGGCTGCGGCTGCGCCACCACCAGCCGAACGGGACGCTGGAGCTGAACGCGAAGTCGCCCGACCGTACGCGCTCCGCGTGGGCGGGCCGGGCGACCCGTGACTTCAAGGACGTCGACCCGGCGGCGATGGACGCGGAGCTGGCGCAGCGGCTGCGCTGGGCGGAGCGGCGCGTCGAGCTGCCCGCCGGCCGGTACGAGACGCTGCTGCCGCCGGCTGCGGTCGCGGACCTGCTGATCTACCAGCTCTGGTCGTCGACCGCGCGGGACGCCGTGGAGGGCCGGACGGTGTTCTCCACGCCGGGCGGTGGTACGCGGCTGGGCGAGACGCTCGCCCCGCTACCGCTCACCCTGCGCAGCGACCCGCACGCGCCGGGGCTGGAGTCGGCGCCCTTCGTGATCGCCCACTCCTCCGGCGACAGCGGTTCCGTCTTCGACAACGGACTGCCGCTGGCCCCGACGGACTGGGTCAGGGAGGGGAGGCTGGAGCGGCTGACGACGACCCGGCACACGGCGGGCCTGACCGGACTGCCGGTCGCCCCGGCCATCGACAACCTGCTGCTGGAGGGCGGCGGCGAACGGTCGCTGGAGGAGATGGTCGCCGCGACGTCCGGGCGGGCGCTGCTGCTGACCTGCCTCTGGTACATCCGCGAGGTGGATCCGGCGACGCTGCTGCTGACGGGGCTGACCCGGGACGGCGTCTATCTGGTCGAGGACGGCGAGGTGGTCGGCGGGGTGAACAACTTCCGCTTCAACGAGTCGCCGGTGGACCTGCTGTCGCGGGCCTCGGAGGCCGGGCGTACGGAGAAGACGCTGCCGCGCGAGTGGGGCGACTGGTTCACCCGGGCCGCGATGCCCGCGCTGCGCATCCCGGACTTCAACATGAGCTCGGTCAGCCCGGGGGTGTGACCCGCCTAGACTGACACCCAGATCTCTACCAGGCATAAGGAGCACCGGAACCGTGACGGACATCGTCGACGAGCTGAAGTGGCGTGGGCTGTTCGCCCAGTCCACTGACGAGGACGCACTGCGCAAGGCTCTCGCGGACGGTCCCGTCACCTTCTATTGCGGCTTCGACCCGACCGCGGCCAGCCTGCATGTGGGGCACCTGGTGCAGGTGCTCACCATGCGGCGGCTCCAGCAGGCCGGGCTGAGGCCGCTCGCCCTGGTGGGGGGCGCGACGGGCCAGATCGGTGACCCGCGGCCCACCGCCGAGCGCACGCTGAACGACCCGGAGACGATCGCCGCCTGGGTGGCCCGGCTGCGCTCGCAGATCGAGCCGTTCCTGTCCTTCGAGGGCGAGAACGCGGCGACGATGGTCAACAACCTGGACTGGACAGCGGGCATGTCCGCGATCGAGTTCCTGCGGGACATCGGCAAGCACTTCCGGGTCAACAAGATGCTGACCAAGGACTCGGTCGCCCGGCGGCTGGAGTCGCAGGAGGGCATCAGCTACACGGAGTTCAGCTACCAACTGCTCCAGGGCATGGACTTCCTGGAGCTGTACCGCCGGCACGGCTGCACCCTTCAGCAGGGCGGCAGCGACCAGTGGGGCAACCTCACCGCGGGCATCGACCTGATCCACCGGCTGGAGCCGGGCGCCACCGTGCACGCGCTGGCGACGCCGCTGATGACGAAGGCGGACGGGACGAAGTTCGGCAAGTCCGAGAGCGGCGCCGTCTGGCTCGATCCGGAGATGACGACGCCGTACGCGTTCTACCAGTTCTGGCTGAACGTGGACGACCGGGACGTCTCGCGCTACCTGCGCATCCTCAGCTTCAAGAGCCGTGAGGAGCTGGAGGAGCTGGAGAAGCTGACCGAGGAGCGGCCGCAGGCCCGCTCCGCGCAGCGCGCGCTGGCCGAGGAGCTGACCACGCTGGTGCACGGCGGTGCGCAGTGCGCCGCGGTCATCGCGGCGTCGAAGGCGCTGTTCGGGCAGGGTGACCTGGCCGAGCTGGACGAGGCGACGCTGAGCGCGGCCCTGTCCGAGGTGCCGGGCGCCACCGTCGCCGAGCTGGGTCCGCTGGTGGACCTGCTGGTGGAGGTCGGTCTGGCACCCAGCAAGTCGGGTGCGCGCCGCACGGTCAAGGAGGGCGGCGCGTACGTGAACAACGTGAAGGTCGTCGACGGCGAAGTCGCGCCGGACGCCGGGGAGCTCCTGCACGGGCGCTGGCTGGTGCTGCGCCGGGGCAAGAAGAACCTGGCGGCCGTGGAGGTCGGCCCGGTCGGCTGACCCTCCCCCGCGCCACAGTGCCGCGGCCGGACACGCGTTCTTCGCGTGTCCGGCCGCGGGCTGTGTGTGACCTCGCTGGGTCAGGTTCGCTGTTTACGGTTGCCTCGGAAGGCCTGCCAGGCCATGTCGCCGACGGCGACGACCGCCACGGCGCCCGCCAGTTGCAGCAGATGACGGATCCAGTCGATGCCCTTGGTGTCCTCCACACCGATCCAGCCGGCCACCGCGTTGCCGAGGATGCTGCCGAGGATGCCGAACACGGCCGTCAGCCAGAGCGGGATGTCCTGCTTGCCCGGCAGGATCGCTCTGGCGAGGACACCGAGCACCAGTCCCACGATGATTGCCCACAACCAGCTCATTTCGCCTCCTCGTACGGCGCGGAGTGCGCGTCTGTCCAGAGTCGACCCGCCGTCCGGGCGGCGCATGCCCGGTTGGGCCGTCCGGGCGACCCGGCCGTCCACCGCGAACCGCCCGGGCCCTTCTCGTACGGCGTGCCCCGGCCTCCTGCCCGGCCGGTGCCGGGCGTACCGTGGAGGCTGCCCGGTCCGGGAGCGTCCGGCGACGAGATCTGGTGGTGGAGCATGCTGCGGAAGAGCGCGGGTACGGAGGTCATCCGGATCACGGGCGCCCGTCAGGGGCTGACGGACGACGTCCGCGGCCGACAGCGGCGCTATGTGATCTCGATGTCGGTGCGCACGGTGTCGGTGGTACTGGCCGCGGTGCTGTGGAACGTGGAGCGGCATGTGGCGATCGTGGCGCTCGTTCTGGGGGTGCTGTTGCCGTACGTTGCGGTGGTCATCGCCAACGCGGGCCGGGAGAACGTGACTTCGCTGCCGACGACGTTCGTGCAGATGCCGCTGCGGCCGGCGGTGGAGGCTGCTCCGGTGCCGGGCCAGGCCGAGTCCGGGGACCCCGAGGAGGCGTCCGGCGGGGTCAGGCCGCCGCACGAGCGCACCTGAACCAGGACGCTCCGCGAAGCTCAAGAAAAGCTCAGATCAATCATGACGTTCCGGTGCACCGCACCCCGGTCCCCGTGACATACTTCGAAAGCGCTCCGCATCCCCCGTCGGAGCGACGGACCGACGCCGGGCAGCTCCCCCCGTGGCTGCCCGGCGTCGCCTTTTCTCCGGCCGGGGATGCGTCAGAGAGCTCGTGGGGCACCTGACTTGGCTCGGGGAGCTCCTGACTTAGGCTGGGCCACGTGATTTTTCCCGAGACGCCCGCCGAGAGTCCCGCCGGTGCCCCGCTCTGTTCCGCCAAGGACTGTCGGGCCGCCGCCGTGTGGGTGCTCGCCTGGAACAACCCCAAACTGCACACGCCCGAGCGGCGCAAGACCTGGCTGGCCTGCGACGAGCACCGGGAGCACCTGTCCTCGTTCCTCGGTGTACGGGGTTTCCTCAAGGACGTCGTGGCGCTGAAGGACTGGGCAGCCGGGGACGGGAAGGAGACCGAGGCCTGATCCGTGGATCCTCGGAGGGTCTTCAACGCCCCTCCGAGCTCCTGGTCCTTGGGCCCTCGGTCCCCCGGCCCCTCGGGGCCGAGGCCCTGATCCTCGGTCCCCGGGGCTCGGGCGCCTCGGCCTCAGCCGCCGATCGCCGACATCGGGCGGTCGGGCTGCAGGAAGGACGGGTCGTCCAGTCCGGAACCCGCCTTCTTGCCCCACATGGCCGTCTTCCAGAGCTGGGCGATCTCCTCGTCCGGCGCGTCCCCGCGCAGTGCCCCGCGCAGGTCCGTCTCCTCACGGGCGAAGAGGCAGGTGCGGACCTGGCCGTCGGCGGTGAGCCGGGTGCGGTCGCAGGCGCGGCAGAACGGGCGGGTGACGGAGGCGATCACGCCGACGCGGTGCGGCCCGCCGTCGACGGTCCAGCGCTCGGCGGGGGCGGAGCCGCGGGACGCGTCGCTCTCCGCGGTGAGGGTGAAGCGGGTGCGCAGCGAGGCGAGGATGTCCCCGGCGGTGATCATGCCGTCGCGCTTCCAGCCGTGCTGGGCGTCGAGCGGCATCTGCTCGATGAAGCGGAGCTCGTAATCGTGGGCTACGGCCCAGGCGAGCAGCTCGGGGGCCTCGTCGTCGTTGAGCCCCGGCATCAGGACGGAGTTGACCTTCACCGGGGTGAGCCCGGCCTCGCGGGCGGCCTCCAGGCCGTCCAGCACGTCCCTGTGGCGGTCGCGGCGGGTGAGGGTCTTGAAGACGTCGGGGCGCAGGGTGTCCAGCGAGACGTTGACCCGGTCGAGCCCTGCGGCCTTGAGGGCGGTGGCGGTCCGCTTGAGTCCGATGCCGTTGGTCGTGAGCGACATGCGGGGGCGCGGGGTGAGCGCGGCGCACTGCTCGACGATGGAGACGAGACCGGGACGGAGCAGGGGCTCGCCGCCGGTGAAGCGGACCTCGGTGATGCCGAGCGAGGTGACGGCGATACGGATCAGGCGCACGATCTCGTCGTCGGAGAGCAGCTCGCTCTTGCCGAGCCACTGAAGGCCCTCTTCGGGCATGCAGTAGGTGCAGCGCAAATTGCACTTGTCGGTGAGTGACACGCGCAGGTCGGTGGCGACCCGGTCGTAGGTGTCGATGAGCACAGTGGGTCCCTCCCCCGGGGTGTCCGCGGTGGTGCGGTCGCTCTGGTGGCCTCTTGTCCTTCCGAGCCTACGTGAGACGTGTGACATCGGGGGGGCTCGTTTGCCACGAGGTGCGGCCGGGCCGCGTCGTAGAGTCCTACGACGCGGCCCGGCCGCGGGTGGCGGCGATGAGCCGAAGGGCCCGTCGGCGCTGGGCCGAGTGAGGGTCCTCGCGGTGTGCTCAGTGGGCTCCGATGCCGGTGAGGGACTTGACCTCCAGTTCGGCGTACTTGTCCGTGTCGGGCTTCTCCTTGGAGAGCAGCGAGCCGACCCAGCCGAGCAGGAAGCCGAGCGGGATCGAGATCAGGCCGGGGTTCTCCAGCGGGAACCAGGCGAAGTCGACGCTCGGGAACATCGAGCTCGGTTTGGAGGAGACGACCGGCGAGAACAGCACCAGCAGGACGGAGGAGGCGAGGCCTCCGTAGATGGACCAGAGGGCCCCCTGTGTGGTGAAGCGCTTCCAGAAGAGGCTGTAGAGGATCGTGGGCAGGTTGGCGGAGGCGGCGACCGCGAAGGCCAGGGCGACGAGCCCGGCGACGTTCAGGTCGCGGGCGAGGGCGCCGAGGCCGATGGAGACGACGCCGATCGCGACGGTGGCCCAGCGCGCGGCGCGGACCTCTTCCTTCTCTGTGGCCTTCCCCCTGCGGATGACGTTGGCGTAGATGTCGTGCGCGAAGGACGAGGAGGAGGCGAGGGTGAGTCCGGCGACGACGGCGAGGATGGTGGCGAAGGCGACGGCGGAGATCACCGCGAGGAGGATGGCGCCGCCGGTGGATCCGGAGCCGCCGCCGATCTCCAGTGCGGCGAGGGGCGCGGCGGTGTTGCCCGCCTTGTTGGAGGCGATGATGTCGTCCGGCTTGAGGATCGCCGCCGCGCCGAAGCCGAGCACGATCGTCATCAGGTAGAAGGCGCCGATGATGCCGATCGCCCAGTTCACGGACTTACGGGCGGCCTTGGCGGTGGGCACGGTGTAGAAGCGGATCAGGATGTGCGGCAGCCCCGCGGTGCCGAGGACCAGGGCGATGCCGAGCGAGATGAAGTCCAGCTTGGAGACGTTGTCGACGCCGTACTTCAGACCGGGCTCCAGGAAGGCCGCGCCCTTGCCGCTGTTGCTGGCGGCGGTGCCGAGCAGGTCGGAGATGTTGAAGTTGAACTTCAGCAGGATCAGGAAGGTGATGAGCAGGGTGCCCGCGATGAGCAGGACGGCCTTGACCATCTGCACCCAGGTGGTGCCCTTCATGCCGCCGATGGTGACGTAGAGGATCATGAGCACGCCGACCAGGGCGACGATGAGGATCTTCCCGGCGTCGCTGGTGATGCCGAGCAGCAGCGAGACGAGGACGCCCGCGCCGGCCATCTGCGCCAGCAGGTAGAAGATCGAGACGACGATCGTGGATGTGCCGGCGGCGGTACGGACGGGGCGCTGGCGCATCCGGTAGGCGAGGACGTCGCCCATGGTGTAGCGGCCGGAGTTGCGCAGCGGTTCGGCGACCAGGAGCAGGGCGACGAGCCAGGCGACGAGGAAGCCGATGGAGTACAGGAAGCCGTCGTACCCGAAGAGGGCGATGGCTCCGGCGATGCCGAGGAAGGACGCGGCGGACATGTAGTCGCCGGAGACCGCGAGTCCGTTCTGGAATCCGGTGAACTGCCGGCCGCCCGCGTAGAAGTCGGAGGCGCTCTTGGTCTGGCGGCCGGCCCACACGGTGATGAAGAGGGTCGCCACGACGAAGGCGGCGAACAGCGTGATGATCAGCGGCCGGTGCTCGCTCGCTCCCTCGGTGGCGGCGAGCTGGACGGTGGGGTACAGGGCGTGGGCGGCGCTCACAGGTCGGCCTCCATACGGGACTTGATCGCGTCGGCCTTGGGGTCGAGCTTGGTGGCGGCGTGCCGCGAGTAGAGCCAGGCGATGAGGAAGGTGGTGGCGAACTGGGCGAGTCCGAGGACGAGCGCCATGTTGATGTTGCCGACGACCTCGGTGGCCATGAATCCGCCCGCGTAGTTGCAGAGCAGGACGTAGAGCAGGTACCAGGTCACGAAGGCGATGGTCAGGGGGAAGGCGAAGGAGCGGTGGGAGCGGCGCAGGTCGGCGAAGTCCGGGCTCGCCTGCATCGTGACGAACGCCTCGGTGGTGGGCTGGGCGGGGCCGGTGGGCGAACCGCCCTCGGGCGGCGGTGCATCGGTAGCCACGGAATCTCCTCGCGACGCGGGTGCGGTGATCTGGGGGACGGTGGGTGTCAAGGGAAGCCTCGTTACCGACGGGGACGGTGATGTGCCTCCTGGACAACGGCACGGAGGGCGCGACGAAGCGGTTCACCGCGTCTTTCGCCTTCCCGGAGGTGCCGCGGTGCGCCTGGTTGCCCCGGAAGTCACCCGTTCGCATTCAGCCGCACAGGTCACTCTTCGAACTCACTTGCCCGTAAGCGTTGATGCATCGGGATGATCAGCGATAGCTTCACTCGTCATGTACGCGACCGAACACGCCAGGTGTCCGGTCGTTCGGCACGGATGATGTGGAGACCCCATGGCTCATCTGGCATCGAGACGGACCCGCGCACTCGCGGTGCCCGTCGGCCTCGCGCTGACCGCCTCGCTCGGCTTCCTGCCGACGGCGACGGCCACGGCGGCGCCCACCGGGGAGCGGGCCGCCGCGAGTGTGCGGACCGACGGACCGAAGCTGTCCTACGTGGTCAACACCCGGGGCGGGCACGGCACCGTCAAGAACGTCAAGAAGGCGATCGCCAAGGCCGGCGGCACCGTCGTCATCGCCTATGAGCAGATCGGCGTCATCGTCGTCCACTCGCAGAACCCCGCCTTCGGCGAAACGATTCGCCGGGTACGCGGCGTGGAGTCGGCGGGCGCCACCCGCACGAACCCGATCGTGCCGCAGGCCACCAAGGACGTCGGCGCGATAGCGCAGCCGCTCACCGCCGAGCAGGCAGCGGCCGCCGCCGCGGACGCCAAGGCCGGCGAGGACCCGCTGGAGCCCCTCCAGTGGTCGCTGCCCGCGATCAAGGCGGACAAGGCGCACGAGAAGTCGCTGGGCTCGAAGCGGGTGACGGTCGCCGTCATCGACACGGGCGTCGACGACACCCACCCGGACCTGGCCCCCAACTTCGACAGCCGCGCCTCGGCCAACTGCGTGTCGGGCGCTCCGGACACCACCGCCGGCTCCTGGCGTCCGGCGGCGGGCGAGAGTGACCACGGCACGCATGTGGCGGGCACCATCGCCGCGGCGAAGAACGGCGCCGGGGTCACCGGCGTCGCCCCGGGCGTGAAGGTGTCGGGCATCAAGGTGTCGAACCCGGACGGGTTCTTCTACACCGAGGCCGTCGTCTGCGGGTTCCTCTGGGCCGCCGAGCACGGCGTCGAGGTGACCAACAACAGCTACTACACCGACCCGTGGCTGTTCAACTGCAAGAACGACCCGGACCAGGGCGCCCTGGTCGACGCCCTCACCCGCGCCGTGAAGTACGCGGAGCGCAAGGGCACGGTCAACGTCGCGGCGGCCGGGAACTCGCGCCACGACCTGGCGCTCGACGCGATCGAGGACAAGACCAGCCCGAACGACACCGAGACGGTGACACGGACGATCGACCCGAGCGCGTGCCCGGACATCCCGACCATGCTGCCGGGTGTCGTGACGGTCTCCGCGACGGGTGCGAAGGGCCTGAAGTCCTCGTACTCGAACTACGGCAAGGGCATCATCGACGTGGCCGCCCCCGGCGGTGACTCGACGATCTACCAGACCCCCGAGGCGCCGGCCGTCAACGGGCTGATCCTGTCGACGCTGCCGGGCGGCAAGTTCGGCTACAAGGCCGGTACGTCGATGGCCTCCCCGCACGTCGCGGGCGTCGTGGCGCTGATCAAGTCCCAGCACCCCTACGCCCCGCCGGCCGCGGTGAAGGCGCTGCTGACGCTCCAGGCGGACGCGAAGGCGTGCGGTGAGCCGTACGACATCAACGGTGACGGTGTCATCGACGCGGTCTGCGAGGGCGGCAAGAACTACAACGGCTTCTACGGGGCCGGAGTGGTCGACGCGCTGGACGCGGTGCGCTGGTAGGCAGCTGACCGAGCAAGGGCGAGGGCCCGGGGAGGACGTTCTCCCCGGGCCCTCGCCCCGTGCCGGGCCCTACGGCGTGATGAGCACCTTCAGCGCGGTCCGCTCGTCCATCTCCCTGTAGCCGAGCGGCACTTCGTCCAGGCCGATGGACCGGTCGAAGACGGGCGACGGGTCGATCGTGCCGTCCAGCACGTCCGGGAGCAGTTCCGGGATGTACCGGCGTACGGGGGCGACGCCGCCGCGCAGGGCGATGTTCCGGCCGAACATCGCGCCGAGGTCGACGCCGGTGGCGCTGCCGTGCGGAACGCCCACGTAGCCGATGGAGCCACCGTCGCGGACGATGCCGAGGGCGGTGCGCATCGACTGCTCGGTGCCGACGGCCTCGATGACGCTGTGCGCGCCCTCGCCCCGGGTCAGTTCGCGGACGGCGGCGAGGGCGGCCTCGCCGCGTTCGGCGACCACGTCGGTCGCGCCGAAGCGGCGCGCGATATCGGTGCGCGCGGTGTGGCGGCCGAGCGCGATGACGCGCTCCGCGCCGAGCCGCTTGGCGGCGAGCACCCCGCACAGGCCGACCGCGCCGTCACCGACAACCGCGACGGTGCTGCCGGGCCCGACGCCCGCGCCGACGGCGGCGTGGTGGCCGGTGCCCAGGACGTCGGAGAGCGCCAGCAGGCCGGCGAGCAGCCGGTCGTCGGAGGCGGCGGCGGCCGGGAGCTTGACCAGGGTGCCGTCGGCGTGGGGGACGCGGACGGCCTCGCCCTGGCCGCCGTCCGACTGCGCGCCGTCCGGGCCGACCGAGCCCCAGAAGCCGCCCTCGGGGCAGGAGGTGGTGAGGCCCTCGGCACAGTAGACGCAGGTGCCGTCGGACCAGACGAACGGGGCGACGGCCAGATCGCCCACGGCGAACCCGTTGACGCCGGACCCCGCCTCCTCGACGACGCCGAGGAACTCATGGCCGGTGCGCTGACCGGGCCGCCGGGCCGACTCGCCCCGGTAGGCCCACAGGTCGCTGCCGCAGATGCAGGCCCGCAGGACCCTGAGCACCACGTCGGTGGGCTGCTGGATCCCCGGGTCCGGCACCTCCCGCACCCGGATGTCGTGGGGGGCGTGGATGACGGTGGCGCGCATACGTTCGGGGTCCTTGCCGGTCTCAGACGCTGGTACCCCGTTCACGGTACGCCCCGGTTCGTCCGGTTCCCCCCGCCGGGGGAGCCGTGAGCGCCCCGAGGGTCAGCAGGGCCTGGGCGGCGATGTAGGTGAGCATGACCCAGAAGTCGGGGGCGGGCGCCTGCGGCCAGTCCGCGATGCCGGTGGCGATGAGGGCGTCGGAGATCAGGAAGAGCGCCCCGCCGGCCGCCGCGTACCGGCCGAGCACGCCGGCCCGCCAGGCCACGGCCGTGAGCAGCAGGCTGTAGCCGGTCAGCGGGGTACGCAGGTCCACCGGGAGGTCCGGCCAGATCAGCACGAGGAAGACGACCAGGGCGAGGGCGTATCCGGCTCCCGTGGCCAGCGGCGCACGGGCCCGGCCGCGGCCGAACAGCGTCAGGTAGCAGATATGGCCGACCGCGAAGGAGCCCATGCCGAGGAGGAAGGCCAGGTCGTCGTCGGCGAGCAGGAAGACGTCGCCGCCCCACCCGAACAGCAGGGCCGCGACGAGTGGCCGGGGTCCGCCGCGGAGCGCCGCGTACCCGGCGAGCAGCGGCATCAGCAGCGGCTTGGCGAGCAGGTGTAGCGTCTCGGCCCCGGCGATCAGCCCGGCCAGGTCGACCGCGGCGGCGATGAGGAAGGCGAGGAACACGGGGCGGGCGAAGCGCTCGGCTCCGCTGGTGTGCGCGGGGCGGGAGTCGGTGGCGCTCACAGGGCGCGTTCCGGGGCGGAGGCCTCCAGGGACACGGGCACCGGCTCTCCGGGCCCGACCACGGGCACCGACTCCCCGACCCCGGCCACGGCCCTCGCCTTCGTCGCCGGCTGCCAGCCGGGCCCGCGGAAGACCCGCCCCGCCCGCTCTCTCCAGGTGTCGGCGGCCCGGACGTCCCGGGCGATGGCGGCGTACTCGTGGGTCGCGACGCGCAGCGGGTTGTGGGTGGAGATGTTCTTGGTGAGCCCGTAGACGGGCCGTTCGGTCTCGGCCGCGAAGGATCCGAACATCCGGTCCCAGACGATCAGGATCCCGCCGTAGTTGCGGTCCAGGTAGCCGCCTTGGGAGGCGTGGTGGACGCGGTGGTGGGAGGGCGTGTTGAGGACGTACTCGAAGGGGCGCGGGAGCTTGCCGACGCGCTCGGTGTGCACCCAGAACTGGTAGACGAGGTTGACCGACTGGCAGAACGCCAGCGCCGCCGGGTGCACCCCGCAGGCGATCAGCGGCAGGTAGAACGGCCAGACCGTCGCGGAGGTCCAGGGCTGGCGCAGCGCGGTGGTGAGGTTGAACTTCTCGCTGGAGTGGTGGACCACGTGACAGGCCCACAGGATCCGGATCACGTGGTGGCCGCGGTGGGACCAGTAGTAGAAGAAGTCCTGGGCGAGGAGCATCAGCGGGACGGTCCACCACAGCACGGGCACCCGTAGCGGCGTCAGTTCGTGGACGCCCATGTAGATCGCCAGGATGGGGATCTTCCACAGAAGGTCGAAGCCCAGGCTGCCGATGCCCATGGTGAGGCTGGTGGCGGTGTCCTTGGTCGCGTACCCGGCGGCGTCCTCGTCCGGGTGAAGGCGGTAGCTGACCATCTCGATCACGGTGAGCAGCACGAAGGCCGGTATGGACCACAGCACGACATCGGGCAGGTTCGGCTCCATGCGAGCACCGTAGGGCCGCGCGTCGGCGAGGGCTAGACGTTGTTACCCACAAGTATGCGAGACCTGGCGTCAGCAGTCTTTGGCACTTTCTGCCAATCAGAGACACTGCGGGCCCGGCGAGTTGCGCGGCTCCCTGCCGTGCGTCGCCCCCGCCCCGCCCGACCGAATAGGGGACTGTCAGTCATGGCCCGTATTCTCTGTGACCATGCTCGACGACCGCCAGACAGCCGCACCATGGCCGACCGCCTACCCCCAGGGGTACGCGGTCGTCGACGTGGAGACCACCGGACTCGCCCGCGACGACCGGATAGTGTCCGCCGCCGTCTACCGGCTGGACGCCCTGGGCAATGTCGAGGACCACTGGTACACGCTGGTCAACCCGGAGCGGGACCCCGGGCCCGTCTGGATCCACGGGCTGACGAGCGACGTGCTCGAAGGCGCGCCGCTCTTCCCCGACGTGGCCGCCGAGCTGTCGGAGCGGCTCAAGGACCGGGTGCTCGTCGCGCACAACGCGGCGTTCGACTGGTCGATGATCGCCCGGGAGTACGCGCGCGCGTCGGTGATCGCCCCGGTCGAGCACCGGCTGTGCACGATCGCGCTGGCCAAGGAGTTGCGGCTGCCGCTGCCCAACCACAAGCTGGCCTCCCTCGCCGCGCACTTCGGCGTCGTACAGCAGCGGGCCCACCACGCTCTGGACGACGCCCGGGTGCTGGCCGAGGCGTTCCGGCCGAGCCTGCACGCCGCGGCCCGGGGCGGGGTGCGGCTGCCGTTGCTGGAGTGCCTGCCGCTGACCGAGTGGTCCGACTCCCCCGTCACCCCGCGTGTCGGCTACCAGCCCTCCCGGCAGCAGAACAGCTGGCGGCCCTCGCGCAAGCGGCCGGCCTGCCCGTATCCCAATCCGGGGCGGTACGAGAAGGAGAAGCCGCTCCAGCAGGGGATGCGGGTGGCCTTCTCCGGGGACACCTCGATCGACCGGGAGCTGCTGGAGGACCGGGCGGTGGAGGCCGGCCTGCACGTGGCGACCAGTGTGTCGCGGCTGACCAGTCTGCTGGTGACCAACGACCCCGACGCCGCCACCTCCAAGACGCAGAAGGCGAAGACCTTCGGGACGCCGATCCTGGAGGAGAGCGCCTTCACCCATCTGCTGCGCGACGTGGCCCCCGCCGGACCGCCTCCGGGGGCGACCCTGCCGCACCAGGCTCCCGCACCGTCATCGGAGTGAACCGGGCACGACTCGCCCGGCAGCCGCTCGCCCCGTGACCGCCGGGCGTCCCACCCTGTGGCGCATGGCACGTTGTGAGGTTTGCGGAAACGACTACGGCATGTCCTTCGAGGTGCACGCGCAGGGCGCGGTGCACGTCTTCGACTGCTTCTCCTGCGCCATCCACCGCATGGCGCCGATCTGCGAGCACTGCCGGGTCCAGGTGATCGGGCAGGGCGTCGAGGTCGACGGGCACTGGTACTGCGGCGCCCACTGCGCCCGCGCCGAAGGGAGGGCGGGCATCGTGGACAAAGTGTGACGGCTCGGACCGCCGCCGGATCGCTCCGGCTCCACCCCTGAGTGCCGCACCCCATGACCCCGGTTGTACGGTCATGGGGTGTACCGCTTCCTGTTGACCCGGCAGTGGGTGATCCTCACCCTGCTCGGCCTCGCGCTGATTCCGACGATGATCGAGCTGGGTTTCTGGCAGTTCCACAAGCACGGACACCGGGTCGAGCAGAACGCGCTGATCACGCGGAACCTCGACGCGGAGCCGGTCCCGGTCTCCGAGCTCACCTCTCCCGGGCACACCGTCCCGCGCTCGGACTACTGGCGGGCGGTCAGCGCGACGGGGACGTTCGACACCGAGCACGAGGTGGTCGTCCGCCGCCGGACGTCGGACGACGACCGCATCGGCGTCCATGTCCTGACCCCGCTGGACCTCAAGGGCGGCGGCACCGTCCTGGTCAACCGCGGCTGGGTCCCGGCCGCGCCCAACCAGACCGCCTTCCCCGACGTGCCGCCCGCGCCCCGCGGCGAAGTGACCGTCGCCGGCCGCCTCAAGGCGGACGAGACGACCGGCAGCAGCGGCATCAAGGACCTGGCGGGGCTGCCGGACCGGCAGGTGATGCTGATCAACAGCGACCAGCAGTCCCAGCTGCTGTCCCGGACGGTCCTCGGCGGGTACATCGAGCAGACCGCGCCCCGCCCGACCGGTGATCTGCCCGAGCAGATCGCCTCCCCCGACGACAGCTCGATCGGCCCGCACATGGCCTACGCCGTCCAGTGGTGGCTGTTCGTCGCCGCCGTCCCGGTCGGCTGGATCATTCTCGTACGCCGTGAGAAGCGCGACCGCGAGCAGGCCGCGGCCGAGAACGCGACGGCCGACGCCCCCGGACAGCCCGAACCGGCGAGCGCCTGAGGGCTTCGGCGAACCCGCGGGCCCGATGGCTGGTTGACAAGGGCCCGGTTCGGGAAAACGCCAGGCGTGACCCCACGCATCGAGGACTACGCCCTGATCGGCGATCTCCAGACCGCCGCGCTCGTCGGCAGGAACGGTTCCGTCGACTGGCTCTGCCTGCCCCGCTTCGACTCCGGGGCCTGCTTCGCCGCCCTGCTCGGCACCGAGGAGAACGGCCACTGGCGCATCGCGCCCAAGGGGGCGGGCACCTCGGACACCTGCACCCGGCGCGGGTACGCGGGTGACTCCCTGGTCCTGGAGACGTACTGGGAGACGCGGACCGGCACGGTGAAGGTCATCGACTTCATGCCGCAGCGCGACAGGTCGCCGGACCTGATGCGGATCGTCGAGGGCGTCAGCGGCACCGTCGACATGAGTTCGGTCCTGCGGCTGCGCTTCGACTTCGGTTCGGTGGTGCCCTGGGTGCGGCGTTCGCACGGCCACCGGGTGGCGGTCGCAGGACCCGACTCCGTCTGGCTGCGCAGCGAACCGCCGGTCAAGACATGGGGCCAGCAGTTCAGCACCTGCTCCTCGTTCACCGTCGCCGAGGGCGAGAGCGTCGCGTTCGTGCTGACCTGGCACCCCTCGCACGCGCCGCGCCCGAAGCTGATCGACCCGCGCAAGGCGCTGAAGCACACCCTCCACGACTGGGCGAAGTGGACCGGCGCCTGCACCTACGAAGGCCCCTACCGCGATGCCGTGCTGCGCTCCCTGATCACCCTGAAGGCGCTGACGTACGGCCCGACGGGCGGCATCGTGGCGGCCCCGACCACCTCCCTCCCGGAGGAGATCGGTGGTGTACGGAACTGGGACTACCGCTACTGCTGGCTGCGGGACGCCACACTGACCCTCGGCGCGCTGGTCTCGGCCGGCTATCTGGAGGAGGCGGAGGCCTGGCGGGACTGGCTGCTGCGGGCCGTCGCCGGGGACCCGGCCGACCTCCAGATCATGTACGGGCTGGCGGGCGAGCGGCGGCTTCCCGAGATGGAGCTGCCCTGGCTCGCCGGGTACGAGCACTCCCGGCCCGTGCGCATCGGCAACGCGGCGGTCCGTCAGCGTCAGCTCGATGTGTACGGCGAGGTCATCGACGCGCTCCGGCTCGCCCGCGTAGCCGGTCTCGACGACAAGCCGCACGCCTGGAACCTCCAGCTCAGCCTGCTCGGCTTCCTGGAGTCGACCTGGCGCGAGCCGGACGAGGGTCTGTGGGAGATCCGCGGCCCCAGGCGGCACTTCGTGCACTCCAAGGTGATGGCCTGGGTCGCCGCCGACCGGGCGGTGCGCTCGCTGGAGGAGAATCCCGAACTGCCCGGCGACGCCGACCGCTGGCGGGCGATGCGGGACGCCGTGCACGCCGAGGTCTGCGAGAAGGGGTACGACCCCGAGCGGAACACCTTCACCCAGTCCTACGGGTCACGGGAGCTGGACGCCTCGACGTTGCTCATCGTGCGGACCGGGTTCCTGCCGCCGGACGACCCGCGGGTGACCGGCACGGTGGACGCGGTCCGCGCCGAGCTGGGCAGCGACGGGCTGGTCCGTCGCTACAGCACCCAGGGCGTCTCCGTGGACGGACTGCCGGGCGACGAGGGGGCGTTCCTGGCCTGCTCGTTCTGGCTGGTGGACGCGTTGCAGCGGATCGGCAGGCCGGACGAGGCGCGGGAGCTGTTCGAGCATCTGCTGGAGCTGCGCAACGACGTGGGCCTGCTGGCCGAGGAGTACGGCGTGGCGGCGGGGCGGCAGCTGGGCAACTTCCCGCAGGCCTTCAGCCATATCGGTCTGGTGAACTCCGCTGTCGACCTGGCCGGGGAGGACCCGGCAGGATAGGGCCATGGATCTTGGACTGAAGGACCGCGTCTACATCGTCACCGGAGCGACCCGGGGCCTCGGCAACGCCACGGCCCGCTCCCTGGCCGCCGACGGCGCGAAACTGATCATCACCGGACGGGACGAGAAGTCCGTCGCGGAGGCCGCCGCCGAGCTGGGCCCGGACGCGGTCGGGCTCGCCGCCGACAACGCCGACCCGAGCGCCGCTCAGCGCCTGGTGGACACGGCGCGGGAACGCTTCGGACGGCTCGACGGCATCCTCATCAGCGTCGGCGGTCCCGCCCCCGGCTTCCTCGCGGACAACACGGACGACCAGTGGCAGACGGCGTTCGAGACGGTGTTCCTGGGAGCGGTACGTCTCGCCCGGACGGCCGCGGCCGCGCTCGGCGAGGGCGGCGTGATCGGCTTCGTGCTCTCGGGATCGGTCCATGAGCCGATCGCGGGGCTGACCATCTCCAACGGGCTGCGCCCCGGTCTCGCCGGCTTCGCCAAGTCGCTGGCCGACGAGCTGGGTCCGCGCGGCATCCGGGTGGTGGGCGTGCTGCCGGCCCGGATCGACACGGACCGGGTCCGCGAACTGGACGCCCTGTCCGGCGACGCGGAGGCCGCCCGCACCGCGAACGAGGCGCGGATCCCTCTGCGGCGCTACGGAACGCCCGAGGAGTTCGGGAGGACCGCTGCCTTCCTGCTCTCCCCCGCCGCCTCGTACCTGACGGGAATCATGGTCCCGGTCGACGGCGGAGCACGGCGCGGCTTCTGACTCGCCCACCAGCTCCCCAGGCGCCGTGAAAGGCCGTCAGGACACCCGCTCGGGGCGGTGCTTGACGGCCCTGAGGCGCACCTCCGCGGGGAGTTCGTCCAGACCGGCCGAGTCGCGTGCGTGCGCCAGCGCCCCGTCGGCGACCGCGTTCAGCGTCCCCAGGGGCGCGGCGTGCGCTTCCATCAGCAGGCGGATCCGGGCCCGGGGCGCGGTGCGGCGGCCGGTCAGCATCGCCTGGGCGCGGGCCACCCCGTCCAGTGCCTCCGCCTCCCCGGCGAGGACGCCCTCCAGGGCGCGGCCCCGCAGCTGTGCCCCTTCGCCGTCGCCGCTGTCGACCAGTACGTCGGCGAGCCGGCCGCGGCGGAGCTGGGCGAGGAACCACCACAGGGCGAGGACCACGAGGACGGCGAGGACGGCGATCACCGTCGGCCACCACCAGCCGTCGTCGCGCCAGCGCTGCCGGTCGGCCGCGCTGAGCAGCACGTCGGTCTTGCCGTCCCAGGGCCACCAGGACGGCACGGAGGCGCCGAGGCCGGCGGCGAGCACCGCACCGGCGACGACGACCAGCACCAGCCCGGCCAGGGCCAGCAGGACCCGGTTGACGGTGGAGCGCATGCGGCTCATCCCTTCTTCGCCGGTCGGTGCACCTGGACGGAGAGGGCCGGCGGACGCGCCAGGCCCAGTTCCCGGACGGTCTTCTCCAGCACGGCGTCCAGGTCGGTCCGCACGTCGTCGAGGTCCCGGAAGTGGGAGAGCGCGCGCACCTTCGCCTTCCGCCGTCCCATCCTGACCCGCACGGACTGCACGCCGGACACCTCCACGGACCGGTCCCGCAGGACCAGTGCGGCGGCGGTGCGGTCGAGTCCGCCCCGGACGTCCGCGCGGTCGCGACGCATCGGCAGCAGGTCGCGCAGTCCGGGGGTGAGGGCGAGCAGGATCAGCCAGAGTCCGATCAGAGCCGCCACCCCGGCTCCGATGAGCACCGCGACATCGTCCAGCCGCTGTTCGGCCAGTCCGTCGGCGAGGGAGCGACGCCACCCCATGGCCGGGTGGTCGGCCCGTACGGCGGCGATGTCGTAGAGCAGCAGCCCGGCCCCGCCCAGGAGTACGAGGGCGAGCAGGGCGGCCGGGACGCGGCGGGCGGACCAGAAGCGGCCGGCGGCGCTGTCGCCCCGCTCCAGGGTGGGGACCGGTTCGCGGGCGTCGGCCGTCGTGTCCGGGTCAGGCGTGCGCGCGTCGGCGTCGTCCTGTCCGACAGTGGGCATCCGCCGGGTGGAGCCGGTCGGTTCACGGGGTTCGGTCATCGGATCCTCCCCTGTGCGGCGGCGCTCGCTCCGGCGGGGTGCAGCCGCTCGACCTGCACGGCCACCTCGGGCACCTCCATGCCTGCCAGTGCCTTGACCCGCTGGGCGACCCGGCGGCGTACGGCGCCGCACTGGCTGCCGATGTCGCTGGGATAGCCCAGCTCCAGGCTGACGCGGACCCGGGCGGCGTCGCGGTGCACGGTGACCGTGGCACGCGGTGACGCCCCGTCCGCGGGCGGTTCGTCGATCGCCTCCGTCGCCGCCTGGGCGGCGATCTTGGCGACGACGCGGTCGGCGATCCGGGTCTCGCCCCGTATCCCGGCGGCGACCCGGCCGGTCACCGCCGTCACCGTCGCCGGTCGCCGCGCTCGCGACTCCGGAAGAAGTCGCCGGGCTCCAGGTCGCCGTCCAGGAAGCGGCCGGCGATGAAGCCGACCGCACCCAGCGCGGCCACCAGTACGAAGGCTCCGAAACCGCCGAAGTACCCGGCGAACCCGAGCGCCATGCCGGCCAACAGACCGGCGACAGCCATGCTCATCGTGTTTTCTCCTCAACTGGCATGCGACGGAGGTACGGAAGGGCTACTGGACCCGCTGTTCGGACTCGTCCTCGTCGTCCTCCTCGTCGGGCAGCTTGACGTCGCTGACCGCGATGTTGACCTCGACGACTTCGAGTCCGGTCATGCGCTCCACGGCGGCGACGACGTTCTCGCGCACGTCGCGGGCCACGTCGGAGATGGACACGCCGTACTCGACGACGATCTCCAGGTCGAGGGCCGCCTGGGACTCGCCGACCTCCGCCTTCACACCGCGGGTGACGGACTTGCCGCCGCCGGGGACCCGGTCGCGGACGGCGCCGAACGTCCTCGACAGGCCGCTGCCCATCGCGTGGACACCGGCCACGTCGCGTGCCGCCATTCCGGCGATCTTCTCGACGACGCCGTCGGCGATGGTGGTGCGGCCCCGGGTACCGGGGTCACCGCCGCCGCGCTTGCCGAGGTTCTTGCCGCCCGGGCCGCTGTCGGGGTTGTTGCGCTGGGAGCTCTCAGTCATCGCCGATCTTCCCTTCGGGACAGGGTTGGACTTCCTTGCCCACGTTAAGTGCGCTTTCGCCATCCCGCGCCGTGGATGCGGCAGGCTGGGGCGATGACAACAGCGCGGGACCCGCAGAGGGACGACGGATGGACCGCCGCGGTACGGCAACGGCTGGGCCTGGGCAGACTGCTGCCGCTGGGCGGCCCGGCGGACGGCGCGTGGATCGCCGAGACGGCTGCCGCCGCGGTGCTGCGCGGGGCGACGGCCCGCCCCGGGACGGTGCTGGGGAAACTGCGGATCGGCCCGACGGAGGCGGCGGTGGAGGCGGCTGTGGCCGGAGGCGGCCGCGACGCGTCGCAGGGGCCTGCGGACCCGGCGCCGCCCCCGGCTCCGCCGAACGCGCTGCCGTCGGTACCGCTGCGGATCGAGGCGGAGTTCTCGACCACCCCCGACCGGCCGCTGCCCGACACCGCGGCGGCCCTGCGCGCGGCGCTGCTCACGGCCGCCGCCGCCCGGCTGGGTCTGGAGATCGCCGAGGTGGACCTGACGGTCACTGCATTGCTGGAGGACGGTGCGACCGATCAGGTGACGGCGGCCGCGGAGACAGCGCCGCCGGCCCCGGGCGCGAAGCCGGAGGGGCCGGTGGCGGCGGCTGCCGCCGGGGTGCCGGGGGTCGTCTCGCTGACCCGGGTCCTGGGCGACCCGGTGCACACCGCCCGCGACCATGTGCGGGTCGAGGTGGCGACGGCAGGGGACCATCGGGCGCTGGATGTCGCCCGGTCCGTGCGCACGGCGGTGGCGGCGGCCGCGGCGGAGCGGCTTCCGGTGTCGGTGCTGGTCACGGAGGTGGTCAGTCGGTGATGCCCGCCAGGTCGCGGAGTCGGCGGCCCTGGGCGGCCCGCTCGGCGACGCGCTGCTCCTCGTAGTCGCGCGAGAGCGCGCCGGCGAGGAGGGCCTTGGTCTCGACGACGGCGTCGCGGGGTGCCGCGACCAGGGCCCCGGCCAGGTCGCGCGCCGCCGCGTCGAGCTGGTCGGCGGGGACGACGAGGTTGGCGAGGCCGGTGCGCTCGGCCTCCTCGGCGTGCACGAAGCGGCCGGTGGCGCAGATTTCGAGCGCGCGGGCATACCCCACGAGGTGCACCAGGGGATGGGTGCCCGTGAGGTCGGGAACGAGGCCGAGGCTGGTCTCGCGCATGGCGAACTGCACGTCCTCGGCGACGATCCGCAGATCGCAGGCGAGGGCGAGCTGGAAGCCGGCGCCGATGGCGTGGCCCTGGACCGCCGCGATCGACACCAGGTCGTTGCGGCGCCACCAGGTGAACGCCTCCTGGTACTCGGCGATGATCGCGTCGAGCTCGGCCTCCGGGCCGCGCGCCATGTCGAGGAACGACGGCTCGCCGTCGAAGCCCTCGGGAGTGAAGGCCTGCCGGTCGAGGCCCGCGGAGAAGGACATGCCCTCTCCGCGGAGCACCACGACCCGGACCGTGCCCGGCAGCGCCCTTCCGGCCTCGGTCAACGCCCGCCACAGAGCGGGAGACTGAGCGTTGCGCTTGGCCGGGTTGGTGAGCGTCACCGTGGCGACGGCGTCGTCGACGGTGAGCCGTACACCGTCCTTGTCGAGCACAGTGTCGAGCGAGGTCATGGGGCGCCTCCGGATGGGGTGCAGTCAGCACTCGGTATGAAGTGACTGAACAGTAACCACCCGGACGACCTTGCGGTCGGCCGGGTGGTCACCCCGAATTCCGTTGGGCCCGAATGACGCCGAAGACACCG
The DNA here is from genome assembly GCF_000377965.1 of Streptomyces sp. CNB091. Classification (NCBI taxonomy): domain Bacteria; kingdom Bacillati; phylum Actinomycetota; class Actinomycetes; order Kitasatosporales; family Streptomycetaceae; genus Streptomyces; species Streptomyces sp. CNB091. The sequence continues at coordinate 348,334 of NZ_KB898995.1, read as the reverse complement.
AAACGCAGAGGCCTCAGGCCGAAGCGGCCTTCTTGCCCCGTGTCGCGCCGCCGCGTCCTCGCAGCGTCACTCCGGATTCACTGAGCATCCGGTGGACGAACCCGTAGGAGCGGCCGGTTTCCTCGGCCAGCGCCCGGATGCTCGCACCGGAGTCGTACTTCTTCTTCAGGTCTGCCGCGAGCTTGTCACGCGCGGCGCCGGTTACCCGGCTGCCCTTCTTCAGAGTCTCGGCCACCCGTGCCTCCTCATGGGAAGTGCGCTCTGGACTCTCATGATCACCCCTCCCGCGCTTCCTGGCCACCCATTCGGCAAGGTCGGTGCGAGCGGTTTCCCCGACGCGAAGCGCGTCGGCGCGAGCGGAATCCTCGATTCCCCATGGCGCGCGAGGGTGCACGGCCCGGACCGGCAGGAGAACAGCCAGGTCAGGACCCTACGGGGAAGGGCGACCGGAAAGGGGGCGCACGACGGGTGAGCGCCGGGCGCAGCACCGGAGTACGAGACGTCCTCACGCAGATGATGGATCACGCGTAGGCCGAATGATCCATCCCCGGTGGATCAGGCGAGGGCGACGAGGTCGCGGTAGTCCGCTCCCCAGAGGTCCTCGACACCGTCCGGGAGCAGGATGATCCGCTCCGGCTGGAGCGCCTCGACGGCGCCCTCGTCGTGGGTGACGAGGACGACCGCGCCCTTGTAGGTGCGCAGCGCGCCGAGGATTTCCTCGCGGCTGGCGGGGTCGAGGTTGTTCGTCGGCTCGTCGAGCAGGAGCACGTTGGCGGAGGAGACGACCAGGGTCGCGAGGGCGAGCCGGGTCTTCTCGCCGCCGGAGAGCACGCCCGCGGGCTTGTCGACGTCGTCGCCGGAGAAGAGGAAGGAGCCGAGCGTCTTGCGGACGGCCACGAGGTCGAGGTCGGGGGCGGCGGAGCGCATGTTCTCCAGGACCGTGCGCTCCGGGTCGAGAGTCTCGTGCTCCTGGGCGTAGTACCCGAGCTTGAGCCCGTGACCCTCGATGATCTCGCCGGTGTCGGGCTTCTCGGCGCCGCCGAGCAGGCGGAGCAGCGTGGTCTTGCCGGCGCCGTTGAGGCCGAGGATGACGACGCGGGAGCCCTTGTCGATGGCGAGGTCGACGTCGGTGAAGATCTCCAGCGAGCCGTACGACTTGGAGAGGCCCTCCGCCATCAGCGGGGTCTTGCCGCAGGGCGAGGGGTCGGGGAAGCGCAGCTTGGCGACCTTGTCGGAGACCCGGACGGCCTCCAGACCGGAGAGCAGCCGGTCGGCGCGCTTGGCCATGTTCTGGGCGGCGACCGTCTTGGTGGCCTTGGCGCGCATCTTGTCGGCCTGCGCGTTGAGGGTCGCGGCCTTCTTCTCGGCGTTCTGGCGCTCGCGCTTGCGGCGCTTCTCGTCGGCCTCGCGCTGCTGCTGGTAGAGCTTCCAGCCCATGTTGTAGACGTCGATCTGGGAGCGGTTGGCGTCGAGGTAGAACACCTTGTTGACGACCGTCTCGACCAGGTCGACATCGTGGGAGATCACGATGAAGCCGCCGCGGTAGGACTTGAGGTAGTCGCGCAGCCAGACGATGGAGTCGGCGTCGAGGTGGTTGGTCGGTTCGTCCAGGAGCAGGGTGTCGGCGTCCGAGAAGAGGATCCGGGCCAGCTCGACACGGCGGCGCTGACCACCGGAGAGCGTGTGCAGGGGCTGGCCGAGGACCCGGTCGGGCAGGCTGAGCGCGGCGGCGATGGTGGCGGCCTCGGCCTCGGCGGCGTATCCGCCCTTGGTGAGGAACTCCGTCTCCAGGCGCTCGTACTTCTTCATGGCCTTCTCGCGGGTGGCGCCCTGCCCGTTCGCCATCCGGTCCTCGTTCTCGCGCATCTTGCGCAGGATCGCGTCGAGGCCGCGGGCGGAGAGGATCCGGTCGCGGGCGAGGATGTCGAGGTCGCCGGTGCGCGGGTCCTGCGGGAGGTAGCCCACCTCGCCGGACCTGGTGATGGTGCCCCCGGCGGGCGTGCCCTCGCCCGCGAGGCACTTGGTGAGGGTGGTCTTGCCCGCTCCGTTGCGGCCGACGAGGCCGATGCGGTCGCCCTTGGCGATACGGAAGGAGGCGGACTCGATGAGGATGCGGGCGCCGGCGCGCAGCTCGATGCCGGAAGCGGTGATCACGGAAAAACTCCAGGGCAGTTTGGACGGCGGAGGGACGAGGGCGGAGGTCTCTCGACGCCGCTAATGCACAAGGAGGAAAGCCATACGGCCCATTCTACTGGCGGTGCGCAACTTCTTTTCCGCGTGCTCGTCGGGACGAACCGTTCGATATCCGGCTCGGGGCGGCACCCACCTGGACGCGGCGGCGGTCGGCGAGGACCGGATCCCGGAGGGCGTTGTCAGCACCCGGTGGCAGACTGAGACGCAGATCACATCCATGTGGTCCGGACGGCAGGCGCGACACCGGGAGAGGTGAGTGCGATGACAGGCGGGGCGAGCGGCGTTCCCACGATCTACCCGACGATCCTGTACGACGACGCGAAGGCGGCGATCAGGACGCTGACGCAGGGCCTCGGCTTCACCGAGGAGGCGGTCTACGAAGGGGAGAACGGCAGTGTGCTGCATGCCGAGCTGTCCTGCGGCAACGGCAGGGTGATGCTCGGCTCCAAGGGGCGCGAAGGAGTGTTCGCGCGGGCGATGACGGGCGCGGGCCCGGCGGGGGTGTACGTGGTGGTGGACGAGGTGGACGAGCACTGTGCCCGCGCCAAGAAGTTCGGCGTGGAGATCCTCATGGAGCCGACCGACCAGGACTACGGCTCCCGGGACTACATGGCGCGGGACGCCGAGGGCAACGTGTGGAGCTTCGGGACGTACGCCCCGGGGTCCGGCTGAGCGGGCCGGGCGGCTCCCCGGCGCGGCGGCGGTCGGGTTCCGTGCGGGGCCCGGGGGCCGCCCGGGCCCCGGGTCAGGCTCCTCCGGTGTGCACCTGGAAGGCGGCCCGGCGGACCGCCTTGGCCAGGGCCGGGTCCGGGTGCGCCGCGGCCAGGGCGACCAGGACCTGGACGGTGCGCGGGTGGCCGACGGCCCTGACCTCGTCGAGCAGGGCCGGGACGGTGCCCTGGACCGCGGAGTCGAGGTGGCGCACCAGCAGCGCGGTCTCGCCGTGATCGGCGACGGCCGCCGCGGTGTCGACCCAGAGCCAGGTGGCCTCCTCACGGCTGAGGACGTCCGGGGCGTCGTCCGGGTCGTTGCCCTCGTACTCGGCGAGCCAGAGCAGCGCGTAGGGCCGCAGCGAGGGTTCGGCGAGCACGGCCCGGACCTCGGGTTCGGCGGGGGCGCCGACGACCCTCAGCGCCTCGAAGGCCAGTCCGCGCAGCAGCGCGTCCTCGCCCCGGGCGACGGCCAGCAGTTCGGCGACGGCGCTGCCGACGGTGCGGGCGGCGAGCCAGGCGCGGTATTCGGCGCGGGCCGGGCCGGGGGTGAGCCGGGCGCAGCCGAGGAGCATGTCGGCGGCGGACTGCTCGATGTTTCCGGCCGGGCTCTGGGCGGCGACGCAGATCTGTTCCAGCTTGACCCAGACCGCCCAGTTGCCGAGCGGGGTGAGGGTGGCGTGCCCTTTGCCGAGCGTCAGCGCCCCGACGGCGGCGAGGCCCTCCAGGGCCCAGTCGAGCAGCAGGGCGTTGAGGTCGGCGCTCCGGGCGGGTCCGGCGCCGTTCTCGGCCGTCGCTGCCCGGGCGGGGGTCTCCGCCGGGGCGGCGGGCGCGGTTCTGCCGGGCCCCAGGGGCACTTCGCAGCGCTCCTCCTGGAGTTCGGCGACGCGCTGCCCGAGGAGGTCCAGCAGGGCGGGGACGGTGACGGGCCCCGCGGAGAGCTGGAGGAGGGAGAGCACCTGGGGCACGGCCTCGACGGCTTCGGCGACCGCCCCCGCCTCGATGTCCGCGGGTGCGGCGTGGACGAGCGACCAGGCGTCGAAGAGCGCCACCCAGCCGCGCAGGACGGCGGAGTCGTCCCGGTCCCAGGCGCGCAGCCGCCAGCCGGGGCGGGCGGTGTCGCCGTGCAGTTCGATCAGTCCGGCCAGCCGGGCCCGGTCCCAGCCGGCGCGGACCTGCGCCGGGGAGAGTTCCAGAGCGGTGGCCGCCCGTTCGAGGGCGTGGGCCGCGAGCGGGGCGGCGGTGCCCGGCCCCGGCGTGCCCGCCGCCCAGTGGGCGATGCGTACGGCGTCGGCGAGCACCGTCCTGGCCTGGCGCGCCAGTTCCGTACGGGGCGGGGTGCCCTCGGGGGGCCGGGGAGCCGGCCTGGTGCGCCGGGTCGTCACGGCCTTGCGGGCGGTGGCGAGGGGTCGCGGGCGGACAAGTCGCAGCCTGGAGTCGCGCGGAGTACGGGACGTCACGGGAGCAGTCTTGCCCCTGACGGCCCGAAAGCCCAAACGGAAGGCGTTTCGCCGGTACGGGAAAGGTTCCCCCGGTGCGGCGGCAAGCGGGAGAGTTCACCCCATCGGCTCACATCAGGGGGGTGAGAAAGCGTCGCAGGGTCTCCTCGTAGCGGGCCGGGCCGGCGTTCCACATCGACGCATGCGGAGCCTGCGGCACGGCGTGGAGACTGACCACGTCCGGGCGGCGGGCGGCGAGCTCGCGGGAGGCGGCCCAGGGGGCGATGGTGTCGTCCGGGCCGTGCAGGATCAGGGTCGGGGTGCGCAGGGAGGCGGGCGCCGAGGTCTCCAGCAGCGCGGCGGCGTTCATCCCGGTCCTGCCCTGGGCGGCGCGGACGGCGAGCGGCAGGAGGGCGGCCGGGACCCCGCGGGCCGCGGCCAGGGCGCGCAGGGTGACCTGCCAGTCCAGCACCGGGGAGTCGAGGACGAGGCCGCTGATCCGGTCGCGGAGCGGGGACTCGACCGCGGCGTACAGGGCCATGGTGGCGCCGGTGGACCAGCCGTGGACGATCACGTTGCGGGCCCCGTGGCGCAGGGCCCAGCGGACGGCGGCGTCGAGGTCGCGCCACTCGGAGGCGCCGAAGTGGCTGAGGCCGTCCGCGGGGCGGGGGGCTCCGGGGTCGCCCCGGTGGGCGAGGTCGAGCACGGGGAAGCTCTGTTCGTGGAGGAACCCCATCAGGTTCATGGGGTGGGCCCGGGTGGTGCCGAGGCCGTGCACGGTGATGACCCAGGTGTCGCGGGCGCCGGGGACGTACCAGGCGGGCAGGGTGCCCAGCTCGCCGGGGATCTCGACCTCCTGGTGGTCCAGGCCGAGGTCACCGCTCGGGTCGCCGTCGTACAGCGCGGGGGTGAGCCGCACTTTCGCGCCCGGTTCGAGGAGTCCCCGGCCGACGCTCTCCAGCCTGCGGACGACGGTGTCGGCGGCCTGGGAGGCCCCTTCGACGACGGGCCCGACGACCGCGTGGACGCCGGGCCCGGACAGGCCGTAGGTGCCGGGCCTGAGCGCCGAGAAGGACCGGGTCAGGGTGACCTGTCCGGCCGCCGTGGCGTGCACGGTGAGTCTGCGGTCGGCGGGGAGGGGACGTCCGGGCGTCGCTCTGAGGGCGACGTCGCTGGCGTACCGGCCGGCCGCGACCGCTGTCGCACCGACGCCGAGGATCGTGGTGACGGCCGTTGCCGTCGCGGTTACCGGGCGCACCGCTTCAGTGTCGTGGGGCGGGAGGCGGGCTGCCAGTGGGCGGGGCCGTCCGGGTCGGACGCGGGCCGGGGCCGGTCCGGGGCCGTGGCCCGGGCCCCGGTGGTCCACGGGGGTGCTCGGAGGCAGACGGGGGTCAGCCGGGCTGGCCGTATCCCTTGAGGGCTTCCGTCGCCTCGGCCAGCTGGGCCGCGTCGAGCAGGGACGGGGTGCGGCCGGGTAGGGAGCTCGCGGTGAGCCAGAGGCGGCAGAGCCACTCCAGTTGGGCGGTGCGCTCATAGGCCCGGTCGAGCGTGTCGCCGTAGGTGACGGTGCCGTGGTTGGCCAGCAGACAGCCGGTGCGGCCCTCCAGGGCGCCGAGCATGGCCTCGGCCAGTTCCGGGGTGCCGTAGCGGGCGTAGGCGGCGGTGCGGACGGGGCCGCCGAGGAGGGCGGCGGCGTAGTGGACGAGCGGCACCTCGGTGACGAGGGTGGAGACGGCGGTGGCGTGCACGGCGTGGGTGTGCACCACGGCGGCGGCGTCGGTGGAGCGGTAGACGGCCAGGTGGAGGGGGAGTTCGCTGGTCGGACCGAGGTCGCCGAGGACCTGGCGGCCTTCCAGATCCACGCCGACCGCGTCGTGGGGTCCGAGCCGGTCGTAGGGCACCCCGCTGGGCGTGACCAGGACCAGGTCGCCGACGCGGGCCGACACGTTGCCCGAGGTGCCGACGACCAGGCCGTCCGCCGCGCTGCGGCGGGCGGTCGCGACGACGTCCAGCCAGGTCCGGCCGACGGATTCCGAGTGCTGCTCGCTCATGGGGCGAGCGTAGGGGTCAAGAGGCGCAACCGGAACGTCACATGAGAGGTGACGGAGGTCTCTTCCGAGTGCCGAACAGCCGTTCAAAATGTTCGCCATCCAGTGGCAAAGAGCAGCCCACGCCCCGCCCCACAGGCACCATGCGGCCCCTCCCGGACACAAGCGGAGGGAGCGCACTCCGTTTGGAGTCACCGCAGCGCCCTGCCCAGTTCATCTTCCGTTCATCCAGGTTGCCTACGGTCCATGTGCCACTGACGTCGAACGATTGCCTGGGTAAATGGAACACATCACGCTGCTGCTTGCGATTGTGGTCGTGACAGCTCTCGTGTTCGATTTCACGAACGGTTTCCACGACACCGCCAACGCGATGGCTACGACCATCTCGACCGGCGCTCTGAAGCCCAAGACAGCGGTGGCGATGTCCGCCGTTCTCAACCTGATCGGCGCGTTCCTGTCGGTGGAGGTCGCCAAGACGATCTCCGGCGGGATCGTCAACGAAGACGGCATCAGAACCGAGGTCATCTTCGCGGCGCTCGTCGGCGCCATCCTGTGGAACCTCCTGACCTGGCTGGTCGGCCTGCCCTCCAGCTCCTCCCACGCCCTGTTCGGCGGACTGATCGGCGCCGCCGTCATGTCGGCCGGCTGGTCCTCGATCAACGGCGGCACCGTCGTCACCAAGGTGCTGCTGCCCGCGATCGCGGCCCCCCTGGTCGCCGGTATCGCCGCGATGCTGGCCACGCGGCTGACGTACCGGATCAACCGGAACGTCACCGACGAGGGACAGCTCAAGTCGACCGCCAAGGGCTACCGGACCGGACAGATCGCCTCCGCCGGTCTCGTCTCGCTCGCCCACGGCACCAACGACGCCCAGAAGACGATGGGCATCATCACCCTGGCGCTCGTCACCAGCGGTGTCCTGGCCCCCGGCTCCAACCCGCCCATGTGGGTCATCGTCTCCGCCGGTGTGGCCATCGCGCTCGGCACCTACCTCGGCGGCTGGCGCATCATCCGCACGATGGGCAAGGGACTGACCGACCTCCAGCCGCCGCAGGGCTTCGCCGCCCAGACCAGCGCGGCGACGGTCATCCTGGCCTCCTCGCACCTCGGCTTCTCGCTCTCCACCACCCAGTCCTGCTCCGGTGCCGTCATGGGCGCGGGCCTCGGCCGCAAGGGGGGCGTGGTCCGCTGGTCCACCGCCACCCGGATGTTCGTCGCCTGGGGGCTGACGCTCCCGGCGGCCGGTCTGATCGGTGCGGGCGCCGAGTTCCTGACCAAGCAGGGCCCCTGGGGCATCGCCGTCACGGCGGTCATCCTGGTGGGCGGTTCGTTCGCCATCTGGCTGGCCTCGCGCCGCCAGCCGGTCGACCACACCAACGTCAACGACACGGACGGGGAGGGCGAGCCCCAGGGCGTCGTCACCACCGCCATGGCGGCGGTCCAGCCGCCGCCCGTCGGCGGCCCGGCCGCCGACCTCGCAACCACCATCCCGGCCCCGGCCTCGGCGCCCGACGACCCGGCCCGGCCGCCGGCCAAGGTGTAAGGACAGATCCGCATGAAAATCGACTGGGCAGCTCTCGCCTCCGTCTTCGGTGTCAGCCTTGTGGTCACCGTCGCGCTGGTCGGCCTCTTCACCCTGGGCATCGTCGCCCTCTCCAAGCAGTCCGCCACGGCCGGAAGCAACGCCGCCGGCGGGTCGGTCGCGCTGGCGCGCACCGGCGCGTACGCCTGCTTCGCGGCGTGCGTGGCCGCGGTCACGTACGGGATCTACCTGATCGTCGCCTGACCCCGTACCCCGCACCCCTTCGGGCCGGACACACTCTCGTGTGTCCGGCCCGATGTGTGTCTGCGCACAGTGGAGCCCCGCAGGTCAACAGCGAGTTGACGGCTGTTCGCGGGGCGTGGTGGACTGCCGGAGCCATTTACGGCGACAGCAGAGGAAGCCGGTGCGAATCCGGCGCGGTCCCGCCACTGTCACCGGGGAGCGCTCCCCCACACCGGAACGTCACGGCCCGCTCACGTGGGCTGGAAGGCCGGGGGAACCGCGGATCCGGAAGCCAGGAGACTCTCGTCGCCGGTCACGTCGTACCAGGGCGCGGACCCTGAGTGAGGACATACGCCATGCCCGGCCGCCGTGTGCCCCTTCCTGTGCCCCCCACGACAGGCCCTCGCGCCGGAACACCTCTCCCCGCGACCGGCTGAGCCATGCGTGCCGACCGCGTTTTCGCGTACGGCGCCACGGCCGGGCTGATCGCCGACGCCCTGTTCGGCGACCCCCGCCGGGGCCACCCCGTCGCCGGGTTCGGCCGCGCCGCCGCGCGGGTGGAGTCCCTGCTGTGGCGTGACGGCCGGGGGCGGGGCGCGCTGCACACCCTCGTCTGCGCCGGAGGCGCCGTGGGGGCCGCAGCGCTGACCGCGCGCGCCGTCCGGGGACGCCCCGCGCTCGCCGTCGCGCTGACCGCCGCCACCGCCTGGTCCGTCGTCGGCGGGACGTCACTGGGGCGGGAGGCCCGCGCCATCGGCGGCGCCCTGACCGCCGGGGACCTGGAGGTGGCACGGGAGCGCCTGCCGCGTCTGTGCGGGCGCGATCCCCACTCCCTGGACGGTCCGGCCATCGCCCGCGCGGTCGTCGAGTCGGTCGCCGAGAACACCTCGGACGCCGTCGTCGGCGCGCTGGTGTGGGGGGCGATCGGCGGGGTGCCGGGGCTCGTCGGCTTCCGGGCGGTGAACACGCTCGACGCGATGGTCGGCCACAAGTCGCCCCGCTACCGCCGTTACGGCTGGGCCTCGGCCCGTCTGGACGACCTCGCCGGGTGGCCCGGCGCCCGGCTGACGGCCGCGCTGGCCGTGGCGGGCGGCGGGCGGCCCCGGGAGGCCGTACGCGCCTGGAGGGCGGACGCGGGGCGTCACCCGAGCCCGAACGCGGGGCCGGTGGAGGCCGCGTTCGCGGGAGCGCTCGGTGTGCGGCTGGGCGGGACCCTGGCGTACGCGGGGCGCGTCGAGCACCGGCCGGTGCTGAACGGGGAGTCCGGGCGGGACGTGCGGGGCGCGGACATCGAACGCGCGGTACGGCTGTCGCGCCGGGTGAGCGCGCTGGCCCTCGGCGTGTGCGTGGCGGGGCGGATGGTCGCGGGCCGCGTGGTCGCGCGACGGTCGCTGGCAGGGCGGCAGCGGGGTCGGGGGCGGTCATGAACGGTCCGGCACGGAACGCGGTACGGGAACGGGAGCGGGCATGAGCGGCGGGCTGCTGGTCGCGGGGACCACATCGGACGCGGGCAAGAGCGTCGTCACGGCGGGCATCTGCCGGTGGCTGGTGCGCCGGGGCGTGAAGGTCGCGCCCTTCAAGGCCCAGAACATGTCCCTGAACTCCTTCGTGACCCGGCAGGGCGCGGAGATCGGCCGGGCCCAGGCGATGCAGGCGCAGGCCGCCCGGGTGGAGCCGACGGCCCTGATGAACCCGGTGCTGCTGAAACCCGGCAGTGACCGGTCCAGCCAGGTCGTGCTGATGGGCAGGCCGGTGGGAGAGATGAGCGCCCGGGGGTACCACGGGGGGCGGCAGGAAGCGTTGCTCGGGACGGTGACGGACTGTCTTCAGGAGCTGAGGGCCACGTACGACGCGGTCATCTGCGAAGGAGCCGGGTCCCCGGCCGAGATCAATCTGCGGCGCACGGACATCGTGAACATGGGGATCGCGCGGGCCGCGAGGTTCCCGGTCCTGGTGGTCGGGGACATCGACCGGGGCGGGGTCTTCGCTTCCTTCTTCGGTACGACGGCGCTGTTGAGCGCGGAGGACCAGGCGCTCGTCGCGGGCTATCTGGTGAACAAGTTCCGGGGCGACGTCTCGTTGCTGGAACCGGGCCTGGACATGCTGTACGGGCTGACCGGGCGGCGGACGTACGGGGTGCTGCCGTACGCGCACGGGCTCGGCATCGACGAGGAGGACGGTCTGCGGGTGTCCCTGCGGGGTGCGGTGCGGGAGTCGGTCGTGGCTCCCCCGCACGGCGAGGACGTGCTGCGGGTGGCGGTCTGTGCCGTGCCGCTGATGTCGAACTTCACGGATGTGGACGCGCTGGCCGCCGAACCGGGCGTCGTCGTGCGGTTCGTGGACCGGGCGGAGGAGCTGGCCGACGCGGACCTGGTGATCGTGCCCGGGACGCGCGGCACGGTGAAGGCGCTGACGTGGCTGCGCGAGCGGGGCCTCGCGGACGCGCTGGTGCGGAGGGCCGCGGAGGGCCGGCCGGTGCTGGGGATCTGCGGCGGGTTCCAGGTGCTCGGCGAGCGGATCGAGGACGAGGTGGAGTCGCGGGCCGGCGTCGTGGACGGGCTCGGGCTGCTGCCGGTGCGCGTCCGCTTCGACCGGGACAAGACGCTGGCGCGGCCGGTCGGTTCGGCGCTGGGCGAGCCGGTGGAGGGGTACGAGATCCACCACGGGGTGGCCGATGTGCGGGGCGGGGAGCCGTTCCTCGACGGGTGCCGGGTGGGGGCGGTGTGGGGGACGCACTGGCACGGGTCTCTGGAGAGCGACGCGTTCCGGCGGCGGTTCCTGGTGGAGGTGGCCCGGGCCGCCGGGCGGCGGTTCGTGCCGGCGCCGGACACGAGTTTCGGGGTGCTGCGGGAGGAGCAGCTGGATCGGCTCGGGGATCTGGTGGAGGAGCACGCGGACACGGACGCGTTGTGGCGGTTGATCGAGGAGGGTGCGCCTGCGGGGCTGCCGTTCGTGCCGCCGGGGGCGCCCGCCTCGCCGGGGGCCGACGCGGGTACGGGTGCGGGTGGTCCGGCGAGCCGGGGCGCTGCCCCGGACCCCGCTCCTCAATCGCCGGAGGGGCTTGATTGTGCCGGGCCAACGCCCCGGGGGCTCGGGGAAGCAGCTGTTGTTCATGTCGACCAGGAGGCCAAGTGAGTACGCCGTATCCCTTCACCGCGATCGTCGGGCAGGACGACCTGCGGCTCGGGCTGTTGCTGAACGCGGTCAGTCCGGCTGTCGGCGGGGTGCTCGTACGGGGCGAGAAGGGGACCGCCAAGTCCACCGCCGTGCGCGCGCTCGCCGCCCTCATGCCGGAGGTCTCCGTCGTGCCGGGGTGCCGGTTCTCCTGCGATCCCCTCTCCCCCGATCCGGCGTGTCCCGACGGGCCGCACGCGGAGGCCGTCGGTGTGTCGCGGGCCGCGCGGACCGTGGAGCTGCCTGTCGGCGCGTCCGAGGACCGGCTCGTGGGGGCGCTGGACATCGAGCGGGCGCTGTCGGAGGGCGTGAAGGCGTTCGAGCCGGGGCTGCTGGCCGACGCGCACCGCGGCATCCTGTACGTCGACGAGGTCAACCTGCTCCACGACCACCTGGTGGATCTGCTGCTGGACGCGGCGGCCATGGGCGCCTCGTACGTCGAGCGCGAGGGCGTCTCCGTACGGCACGCGGCACGTTTCCTGCTGGTCGGGACGATGAACCCGGAAGAGGGCGAGCTGCGCCCGCAGTTGCTGGACCGGTTCGGGCTGACCGTCGAGGTGGCCGCCTCCCGGGACACCGACGAGCGGGTCGAGGTGGTGCGGCGCAGGCTCGCGTACGACGACGACCCCGAGGGGTTCGCCGCGCGCTGGGCCGGGGAGGAGAGCGCCCTGCGGGAGCGCATCGCCGCCGCGCGCGCCCTGCTGCCCCGGGTCGTACTCGGTGACGGCGTGTTGCGGCAGATCGCCGCGACCTGCGCCGCGTTCGAGGTCGACGGGATGCGGGCCGACATCGTGATGGCCCGTACCGCGACCGCGCTGGCCGCCTGGGCGGGCCGCGAGGAGGTCACCGCCGACGATGTGCGGCAGGCCGCTCTCCTCGCGCTCCCCCACCGGCGTCGCCGCAACCCGTTCGACGCGCCCGGCCTGGACGAGGACAAGCTCGACCAGACCCTGGACGAGGCCGCAGGGGACGAGGGACAAGGCAGCAACGACGACGATCCCGACCCCGGCCCCGATGGCGGTGGGGGCGGTGGCGGTGGCGTACCGCCGCAGGCCGATGGCGACCGCACCCCGCCAGGGACTTCGGACGACGACGACACGCCGTCCGGGGCTCCCGAGGGCAGTCCCGACACGCCCGGCCGGTCCACCGGGGCCGAGCAGCAGCCGGTGGCGTCCGCCGAGCCGTTCCGGACGAAGATGCTCAGCGTGCCGGGGCTGGGCGAGGGCGCTGCGGGGCGGCGCTCGCGGGCCCGTACCGAGCACGGGCGTACGACCGGCGCCCGCCGCCCGCAGGGGTCGCTGACCAAGCTGCATCTGGCCGCGACCGTGCAGGCCGCCGCCCCGCACCAGCGGGCGCGCGGGCGCTCGGGGCGGGGGCTCGTGGTGCGCCGGGACGATCTGCGGCAGGCGACCCGGGAGGGGCGTGAGGGCAACCTCGTGCTGTTCGTCGTGGACGCGTCGGGCTCGATGGCGGCGCGGCAGCGGATGAGCGCGGTCAAGGGGGCCGTGCTGTCGCTGCTGCTGGACGCCTACCAGCGGCGGGACAAGGTCGGGCTGGTCACCTTCCGGGGCAAGGAGGCGGAGGTGGTGCTGCCGCCGACCTCGTCCGTGGACGCGGCCGCCTCCCGTCTGGAGTCGCTGCCGACCGGGGGCCGTACGCCGCTGGCCTCGGGACTGCTCAAGGCTCATGACGTGCTGCGGGTGGAGCGGCTGCGCGATCCGTCGCGGCGGCCCCTGCTCGTCGTGGTGACGGACGGCCGGGCGACCGGCGGGCCGGATCCGGTGGCGCTCGCGGGGCGGGCCGGACGGCTGCACCGCTCGGAGGGGACGGCATCCGTCGTCGTGGACTGCGAGTCGGGGTACGTACGCCTCGGTCTCGCCGGGGAGTTGGCCCGGGAACTGGGAGGCGCCGCCGTCACGCTCGACGAGCTGCGGGCCGACTCGATCGCCGGGCTCGTCAAGGACGTCACCGCAGCCGGGAGGGCCGCTTAATGCCGCAGGGACAGCCGACATCGGTGCCGGACGACGGGCTCACCACCCGTCAGCGGCGCAACCGTCCGCTCCTGTTCGTCCACACCGGTATCGGCAAGGGCAAGTCGACGGCCGCCTTCGGGCTCGCGTTGCGGGCCTGGAACCAGGGCTGGCCGATCGGGGTGTTCCAGTTCGTGAAGTCCGCGAAGTGGAAGGTCGGCGAGGAGAACGCGCTGAAGGTCCTCGGAGCGAGCGGCGAGGGCGGCACCGTCGACTGGCACAAGATGGGCGAGGGCTGGTCCTGGGTCCAGCGCGACGGTCAGCTCGACAACGAGGAGAAGGCCCGCGAGGGCTGGGAGCAGGTCAAGCGCGACCTGGCGGCCGAGACGTACAAGCTGTACGTGCTCGACGAGTTCGCCTACCCGCTGCACTGGGGCTGGATCGACACGGACGAGGTCGTCGAGGTGATGCGGAACCGGCCCGGCACCCAGCATGTGGTGATCACCGGCCGCAACGCGCCGGACAAACTGATCGAGGCCGCCGACCTGGTGACCGACATGTCGAAGGTCAAGCACCCGATGGACGCGGGGCAGAAGGGCCAGAGGGGCATCGAGTGGTGACCGTGCCCCGTCTGGTCATCGCCGCTCCGGCCTCCGGCAGCGGCAAGACCACCGTCGCCACCGGGTTGATGGCCGCCTTCGCCGCGCGCGGGCTCGCCGTCTCCCCGCACAAGGTGGGGCCGGACTACATCGATCCGGGCTACCACTCGCTGGCGACGGGACGCCCCGGCCGCAATCTCGACGCGTACATGTGCGGGACGGATCTGATCGCCCCGCTGTTCGCGCACGGGTCGGCGGGGTGCGACCTCGCCGTGGTCGAGGGGGTGATGGGGCTGTACGACGGCGCCTCGGGGCAGGGGGAGCTGGCGTCCACCGCGCAGGTGGCGAAGCTGCTGCGCGCCCCCGTGGTGCTGGTGGTGGACGCCTCCTCGCAGTCCCGTTCGGTGGCGGCCCTGGTGCACGGGTTCGCCTCCTGGGACCCCGAGGTCCGGATCGGCGGGGTGATCCTGAACAAGGTGGCCTCCGACCGGCACGAGGCGCTGCTGCGGGACGCGCTGGACGAGTCGGGGCTGCCGGTCCTGGGCGTGCTGCGGCGGGCCCCGCAGGTGGCGACGCCCTCGCGCCATCTGGGGCTGGTCCCGGTGGCCGAGCGGGGCTCCGAAGCGGTGGACGCCGTGGCGGCGATGGGCGAGCGGGTGCGCGCCGGGTGCGACCTGGACGCGCTGATGGCGCTGGCCCGGACGGCGCCGGCGCTGCCGGACGAGACGTGGGAGCCGGAGTACGCCCAGGGTCCCGGCGCGGTGAAGCCCGTCGTGGCCGTGGCCGGCGGGGCGGCGTTCACCTTCGCGTACGCGGAACACGCCGAGCTGCTGACGGCGGCCGGTGCGGAGGTCGTGGTCTTCGACCCGCTGCGGGACGAGAAGCTGCCGGGGGGCACGGCGGGGCTCGTCATCGGCGGCGGGTTCCCGGAGATGTACGCCCCCGAGCTGTCGGCCAACGAGCCGTTGCGGCGGGCGGTCACGGAACTGGCCCTGAGCGGCGCCCCGGTGGCGGCCGAGTGCGCGGGGCTGCTGTACCTGGCGCGGGAGCTGGACGGGAAGCCCATGTGCGGGGTGCTGGACGCCGAAGCACGGATGTCCGAGCGGCTGACGCTCGGGTACCGCCAGGCGGTGGCCGTGTCGGACAGTGCGCTGGCGGTCGCGGGGACCCGGATGCGCGGTCACGAGTTCCACCGCACGGTGCTGGAGCCCGGGGCGGGGACCACGCCCGCCTGGGGCATGCACCAGCCGCAGCGGCGGGTCGAGGGGTACGTCCAGCGGGGCGTTCACGCGAGCTATCTGCACACCCACTGGGCCGCGTCGCCCGGGGTGGCCCGGCGGTTCGTCGAGCACTGCCGGGCGCGGTGAACCCACCGTCCGGGGGGCGCGCCCGTCGTGACGGGGCGCTCGGGCGTACGCGTGGCTCACTCAGCGATGCCGACGACCAGCCAGATGAAGCCCACGCCCCCGATGGTGCAGAGAAGGGTGGAGCGGGCGGGATGGGTGTGGTGCGCCTCGGGAAGGATCTCCGCGGCGGCCAGGTAGAGCAGCGCTCCGCCGAAGAAGCCGAGATAGCCGCCGAGCAGTTCCTCCGGAAGGGTGAACAGCAGCGTCGTCGCGGCGCCCACGACCGGTGCCGCGGCAGCCGCGAACAGCATCAGGAGCGCCTTGCGTCGGGCGTTCCCGTAGAGACTGGTGAGGGTGTACGTGTTGAATCCGTCGGCGAAGTCATGACTGATCACCGCCAGCGCGACGGCCACGCCCATGGAGCCGCTGACCTGGAAGGCGGCGCCCAGCGCGATGCCGTCCATCAGACTGTGGACGACCATCGCGGCGGCCGCCGTCAGCCCCACCTGCGGCACGCGGTCGCCGTGGTGGCCGCTCGCCCCGTGTGCCACCTGGCGTCCGGCGAGCAGCCGCTCCACCAGATGGGCCGCCAGGAAGCCGCCGACGAACAGCAGCAGGGCGGCGGGGACCCCGAACACCGGCGTGCCCGCCGCCTCGATCGCCTCCGGCAGGAGGTCGAGTCCGACCACGCCGAGCATCAGCCCGCCCGCGAGGCCGAGCACCAGGTGACGGCGGTCGGTGACGCGTTGTGCGACCCAGCCGCCGGCCAGAGTCATCAGGAACGCGCCGAGCGCGACGAACACCGCCATGGGGCCTTGCTAGCCGATCAGGGCCTCTCTCCGCATCTCAGGGTGTCCTTACCCGCGGCGTCCGCCGTACCCCTCCCACCGCCCGTTTCCGTATACGGAACGGCTCCACCACCTCCTCCCCCGCACCACCGGGACGTATGACCTGAAAGGCAGGACTCCGCCGATGACCGGAGCATTCATAGGCACCGGACCGGAGTCCGGGGCCCGCAGTCTGGTAGTGGGGGTCGGCGCACGCCGGGGCGCCCCCGGCGATGTGGTGTTCGCCCTGATAGAGGCGGTGCTCAGCGGGGCGGGACTGGACGCGGCGGACGTGCTGGAGGTGGCGACGGTCGACGCCAGGGCGGACGAGCCGGGGATCGTGGGGGCGGCGGCCCGGCTCGGGGTGCCGCTGCGGACCCATCCGGCCGGGGCGCTGGCCGCGGTCCGCGTGCCGCACCCCTCGGGCGCGGTGGACGCCGCGGTGGGGACCCCGTCGGTCGCGGAGGCGGCGGCACTGATCGAGGCGGACGAACTGGTGGTGCCGAAGACCCGCGCCCCGGGCGGGAAGGCCGTCGGCAGGGGAATGGCGACCTGTGCGGTGGCCCGCCGGATTCCGGCGGTCGCCGGGACTTTCCAGGTTTCCGGGCGGAAAACTTCCACCTCACCGGTGACGTCGGGCTCCCACCCGTTCACCATGGCTGCCATGAATCCCCCCACGCCCCCCACGCGGAACATCGAGAGCGCAGGGCCCGACCTGCGCCACCACGGCGACGCGGAGGTGCGCGGCGAGAATCTGACCGATCTCGCCGTGAACGTCCGTACCCACACTCCCCCGGAGTGGCTGCGCGAGCGGATAGCCGCGTCGCTCACCTCTCTGGCCTCCTACCCGGACGGGTCCTTTGCCCGTGCCGCGGTCGCCGGCCGGCACGGGCTGCCGGTGGAGCGGGTGTTGCTGACGGCGGGCGCGGCCGAGGCGTTCGTCCTGATCGCCCGGGCCCTGCCGGCCCGTTGTCCGGTCGTGGTGCATCCTCAGTTCACGGAGCCGGAGGCGGCTCTGCGGGCGGCCGGGCACGCGGTGGGCCGGGTGCTGCTGCGCGCCGAGGACGGGTTCCGGCTCGATCCGGAGGCGGTGCCCGAGGAGGCGGACCTCGTGGTGATCGGCAACCCGACGAACCCGACGTCCGTGCTGCACCCGGCGGCGCTGTTGGAGCGGTTGGCGCGGCCGGGGCGGACGCTGGTGGTCGACGAGGCGTTCATGGACGTCGTGCCGGGCGAGCGCGAGGCGCTGTGCGACCGGGCGGACGTCCCGGGGCTCGTGGTGCTGCGCAGCCTCACCAAGACGTGGGGGCTCGCCGGGCTGCGGATCGGTTATGTCCTGGCCGCTCCGGAGACCGTGGCGCTGCTCTCCGAGGCGCAGCCGCTGTGGCCGGTGTCGTCCCCGGCGCTGGCGGCGGCGGAGGCCTGCATGGAGCCGAGGGCGCTGGTGGAGGCGGCCGAGGCGGCGGACCGGATCACGGTGGACCGGGCCCATCTGCTCGCCGGGCTGGCCGAGTTCAGTGAGGTGGAGGTGGTGGACGCGGCCCGGGGGCCGTTCGTCCTGGTGCGTCTGGAGCGGGCCGCGGAGGTCCGCGAGCGGTTGCGGCTGCTGGGCTTCGCGGCGCGGCGCGGGGACACGTTCCCGGGGTTGGGGCCGCAGTGGCTACGGCTCGCGGTCCGCGACCGGGCCACGACCAATCGTTTCCTCCAGGCCCTGGACCAGGCCGTGCAGGCGCTGCCGGCCAGATCGGGGCGCTGAGGGGCCCGGCGGGGCGGGGGCGGCGTCCGTCGTGCGGACGCCGCCCCCTCACGCGTATCAGTTCTGGCTGCTGCCACGCCTGCGGGCCAGCACCGTCGCGCCCGCGCCGACGGCCAGCAACAGGGCCGCTCCGCCCGCGATGTACGGGGTGGTGGAGCTGCCGCCGGTCTCGGCGAGGTTGGCCTCGGTGGGGGCGGTACCGGTGTCGGAGCCGGTCTGCGTCTTCACGTCGCCGCCGGTGGAACCGCCGTCCGCAGAGCTGGGCTCCTCGGGGGTCTTCGGCTCCTCAGGGGTCTTCGGCTTCTCGGCGGGCTTCGGCGCCTTCGGGGTCTCGCAGGTCGCCTCGGCGAGGGTGACCTCGCCCTCCACCTCGGCGACGTTGAGATTCAGCGGGTTGACCGAGACCTTGAGCCGGAGCGCCGTCGCGGCCGCCGTGCGCTCGGTGGTGACCGTCTTGGAGAGGTCGAGGGAGACCTCGCCGACGCCCGGCACCGCCACCCGGGTCGGTCCGCCCGCGCTGAGCGTCACCTTCTTGCCGAGCACCGCGACATGGCCGAGCACGTTCGACTCGGCGACGGGCTTCTCGCCGGTCTCGCAGACCGCCTTGGAGGTGACCTTCTCGACCTCGATGAGCGAGAGCGCCGGCAGTCCGGGCACATGGATCCTGGCCTTCGCCAGGTTGGTGTAGCCCTTGGCCCCGTGCTCGTCGACGGTGGCGTTCGCGGTGGCCACGTCGGCGCGCAGGACGCTGACCGGGGCTCCGCCCCCCACCCCGTCCACGTTCACGCTGAGCGCGGTCTTCTCGGCGCTGGCCGGGGCCGTCACCTCGTTGAGCGTGACCTTGAGGGGCACCTGGACGGACTTGTTGAGGAGCGAGACGTCGAGCCCGGTACGGAGCACGACCGCGCTCGCCCTGCCCTCGCCGCCGGTGGTGGGCGTCGCCGGGGCTGCGTGCGCGGGGACGGCGGCAAGCAGGGCGACGGGGCCGGCGGCGACCGCCAGGGCGGCGAGACGGAAGGTATTGCTGTTCAAGATGGTGGAACCCCCACAAGAGACATGGAGCCACCGGCACAGTCCAATGGGGGACATCGCCTGCGCCGGTGGCCTCGACTCCGTGAATCTTTACGCACTGAGGGTGAACTGACGGACACCTGGCGTGAGTTCACCCCAAAGGGGAGTTTCCGTGCGCATATTCGAATCTTTCGGCACGGGCGTTCGCCGGTGTCACCCGTTGCACCCGTTTCACCCGGCGCGAGCCGTACGGAGTGCGCTCGCGCCGGAGCGTGCGCAGAGGTGCGTCAACGAGTCCGGGACCGCGTCCGTCACTACTCGTCAACACGGCACATCACTGCTCGTCAACACAGCACCGCGCCGCTCTCAGCCGATCACCCGCCCGTTCAGCACGATGTGCCGGGGGGCCGCCAGCACCCGGACGTCGGCGCGCGGGTCCTCGTCGTACACGACCAGGTCCGCCGGAGCGCCTTCCTCCAGCGCGGGGCGTCCCAGCCAGCGCCTGGCCCCCCATGTGGTGGCGGAGAGGGCCTCCAGGGGCGGGATGCCCGCCTTGACCAGCTCGGCGACCTCGCCCGCGGCCAGTCCGTGCGCCAGGGAGCCGCCCGCGTCGGTGCCGACGTAGACGGGGATCCCGGCGTCGTACGCGGCGCGCACGGTGTCGTAGCGGCGGTCGTACAGCTGCCGCATATGGGCCGACCAGCGGGGGAACTTGGCCTCGCCGCCGGCCGCGAGGTCGGGGAAGGTGGCGATGTTGACCAGCGTCGGGACGATCGCGACCCCCCGCTCGGCGAAGAGCGGGATGGTGTCCTCGGTGAGGCCGGTGGCGTGCTCGACGCAGTCGATGCCCGCCTCCACCAGATCGGTGAGCGACTCCTCGGCGAAGCAGTGCGCGGTGACCCGGGCACCCAGCCGGTGGGCCTCGGCGATGGCCGCCTCGACCTCGCCGCGCGGCCAGCAGGCGGTCAGATCGCCGGCGTCTCGGTCGATCCAGTCCCCCACCAGCTTGACCCAGCCGTCCCCGCGCCGGGCCTCCCGGGCCACGTACGCGACGAGGTCGCCGGGCTCGATCTCATGGGCGTAGTCGCGGATGTAGCGGCGGGTCCTGGCGATGTGACGGCCGGCCCTGATGATCTTCGGCAGGTCCTCGCGGTCGTCGATCCACCGGGTGTCGGAGGGCGATCCCGCGTCCCGGATCAGCAGCGTTCCGGCCTCCCGGTCGGTGAGCGCCTGCTTCTCGGCGGTCGCCGCGTCGACCGGGCCGTGCCGGTCGAGGCCCACATGGCAGTGCGCGTCGACCAGCCCGGGCAGCGCCCAGCCCCTGACCGTCACCGCGCCGTCGGCGCCGGGCGGCCGCTCGTAGGTGATCCGCCCGTTCACGGCCCACAGTTCGTCCCGCACCTCGTCCGGGCCGACGAGCACCCGGCCCTTCACGCGCAGCACCCGCTGCTCCTCCTGATCACTCATACGCGGCACTGTACGAGGCCGTCGGTAGGCTGCCCGTGCGATTCCGACCGTCGAACGATCCCGAAGAGAGCCCCACCGTGACGCACCCCTTCCTCGACCTTCCCCCGCTCACCGCCGACCGCTTCGCGGCGATCGAGCGGCGCGTGGCCCGGCTCCTCGCCACGGAGCAGGACGTCGTCATCACCCAGGGCGAGGCGCTGCTGCCGCTGGAGGGCTGCATCCGCGGCGGCGCGCGGCCCGGCTCGACCGCGCTGAACGTGGTCACCGGACCCTACGGGCAGACCTTCGGCAACTGGCTGCGGGACTGCGGGGCGGAGGTCGTCGACCTCACGGTGCCCTTCCACGCCGCGGTCACCGCCGGCCAGGTCGCCGAGGCGCTCGCCGAGCACCCGGGGATCGACTTCGTCTCGCTGGTGCACGCGGAGGCGGCGACCGGCAACACCAACCCGGTCGCGGAGATCGGCGAGGTGGTCCGGGCGCACGGCGCGCTGTTCATGGTGGACGCGGTCGCCTCGGTGGGCGCCGAGCCGCTGCTGCCGGACGCCTGGGGCGTCGACCTGTGCGTGATCGGCGCGCAGAAGGCCATGGGCGGGCCCGCCGGGGTGTCGGCGGTGTCGGTGAGTGAGCGGGCCTGGGAGCGGATCGCCGCCAACCCGGCCGCCCCGCGCCGCTCCTACCTCTCCCTCCTGGACTGGAAGGAGCGCTGGATCGACGCCGGCCGCAGGGCGCTGCCGCACGCCCCGGCGCAGCTGGAGATGCTGGGCCTGGAGGCCTGCGTGGCGCGGATCGAGGACGAGGGCCTGGACACGCTGATGGCCCGCCACGCCTCGGCCGCCGCGGCGACCCGGGCCGGGGCGGTGGCCCTGGGCGGGGGGCTGGAACCGTACGTCCACGCGGCGCGGGACGCGGCCCCGGTGGCGACGACGCTGCGTGCCCCGGCGGGGACGGACGCGGCCGTGCTGGTCGCGGGGGCGCTGGCGGCGGACCCCGCGCTGCCGCTCGTCGCGGGCGGCGGGGCGCTGTCCAAGGAGATGATCCGGGTCAACCATTACGGGGCGGATGCGACGCGGGGCGTGGTGCTGTCCTCGCTCGCGGCTCTGGGGGCGGTGCTGGCCGACGCGGGCCTGCCGGTCGATATCGAGGCTGCCCGACGGGCCGTTTCGGAAACCTGGCCGAGCCTCTGATATTCATAGTGTGGGAAGCTGCTTTATTAAAAGCAGCTTCCCACATTCTTCTTCCCGCTTTTCCGTCACCTAAACGGGCCAGTTTTTTCCGGCCTCGAACTTCATAATTCGGACACATCTCGCGAGAGTTACAACCCTGTGACCGACTCCACAGGGGCGGCGTTATGCCCGGTTAATTCCGGACAAAGTTCAGGAAATCACCCTCGGATCGAGGGCAACCTCGCGCACGCCTGATAGCACATGAGGGCCCGCCACCCAACCCTCTACGTCGATGCAATTTCGAAATTTGCTGGGTAAATTCAATTCGCATGACCGCCGCACCAGCAGATTTTGCCCGTGCCCGAAGCGAATTCCTCAGTATCGATGTGCCACGAGTGGAGGACGGAGCCGCGATCTGGCGCATAGCCCGCGACTCCAAGGTCCTGGACCTGAACTCCTCGTACAGCTACCTGCTGTGGTGCCGTGACTTCGCCGCGACCTCCGCCGTCGCCCGTGGCGAGAACGGCGAGCCCATCGCCTTCGTGACGGGCTACCTCAGGCCCGACCGGCCCCAGACCCTCGTCGTCTGGCAGGTGGCCGTCGACCAGACCCACCGCGGCAAGGGACTGGCCGCCAAGCTGCTGGACGCGCTGACCGCCCGGGTCGCCGCCGACCAGGGCCTGGCGTCCGTGGAGACGACGATCACGCCGGACAACACCGCCTCCGACCGGCTGTTCACCTCCTACGCCCAGCGCCACGACGTCGCGGTGGAGAAGGAGGTGCTCTTCGACGGCGCGCTGTTCCCCGAAGAGACGCACCTGCCCGAGGTGCTCTACCGGATAGGCCCGTTCGCCACCTGAGCCGCCCCGGCCCCCGCACTCCGGCGTACCCGACCCGTACGCCCGGACCCACCGACTTCTCGCGCCGTCCGACCACGCGGCGCGGTCCCGGCCGCATCCGCGCGGCGGGGAGCACTCGACCACTGCCCGTCACACCCCCCTCACGCAGGAGATCAGCTGTGACCATCACCCCGCCCGCCCTGAGCGTCTTCGAGACCCTGGAGTCCGAGGTACGGAGCTACTGCCGCGGCTGGCCCGCCGTGTTCGACCGCGCGCAGGGCGCCCGGCTGACCGACGAGGACGGCCACTCCTACCTGGACTTCTTCGCCGGGGCCGGCTCGCTCAACTACGGCCACAACAACCCGGTGCTGAAACGAGCGCTGATCGACTACATCGAGCGCGACGGCATCACCCACGGCCTGGACATGGCGACCACCGCCAAGCGGGCGTTCCTGGAGACGTTCCAGAACGTGATCCTGCGCCCGCGCGATCTGCCGTACAAGGTGATGTTCCCCGGCCCGACCGGCACCAACGCCGTCGAGTCGGCGCTGAAGCTGGCCCGTAAGGTCAAGGGCCGCGAGTCCGTCGTCTCGTTCACCAACGCCTTCCACGGGATGTCGCTGGGTTCGCTCGCCGTGACCGGCAACGCCTTCAAGCGGGCCGGGGCCGGCATCCCGCTGGTGCACGGCACCCCGATGCCGTTCGACAACTACTTCGACGGCACGGTCCCCGACTTCCTCTGGTTCGAGCGACTGCTGGAGGACCAGGGCTCCGGGCTCAACAAGCCCGCCGCCGTGATCGTGGAGACGGTCCAGGGCGAGGGCGGCATCAACGTCGCCCGCGCCGAGTGGCTGCGTGCGCTGCAGGAGCTGTGCCACCGCCAGGACATGCTGCTGATCGTCGACGACATCCAGATGGGCTGCGGCCGTACCGGCGGCTTCTTCTCCTTCGAGGAGGCCGGCATCGTCCCGGACATCGTCACGCTGTCGAAGTCCATCAGCGGCTACGGCATGCCGATGTCGCTGTGCCTGTTCAAGCCCGAGCTGGACATCTGGGAGCCGGGCGAGCACAACGGCACCTTCCGCGGCAACAACCCTGCCTTCGTCACGGCCGCCGCCGCGCTGGACGCCTACTGGGCGGACGGCCAGATGGAGAAGCAGACCCTGGCCCGCGGCGAGCAGGTCGAGCAGACGCTGCTGGCCATCTGCGCCGAGGAGCCGACCGCGCGGTTCCGCGGCCGGGGCCTGGTGTGGGGCATGGAGTTCGAGGACCCGGCGCGCGCCTCCGCGGTCTGCGCCCGCGCCTTCCAGCTGGGGCTCCTGCTGGAGACCTCGGGTCCGCAGAGCGAGGTCGTCAAGCTGCTGCCGCCGCTGACCATCACCCCCGAAGAACTGGACGAGGGCCTGCGCACGCTGGCCCGCTGCGTCCGCGAAACAGCCTGACCCGGCACCGTTCGGGGCAGGTGGAGAAGAAGAAGTCCCGGGCCGCGAGGCCCGGGACACTGTGGAGAGAAGAGAAAGGCAACCGTTCACCGTGATCGTCCGATCGTTCAGTGACATCGAGAACACCGACCGGCATGTGAAGTCCGCGTCCGGCACCTGGGAGAGCAAGCGCATCGTGCTCGCCAAGGAGAAGGTGGGCTTCTCGCTCCACGAGACCGTGCTGTACGCGGGCACGGAGACCTCCATGTGGTACGCGAACCACATCGAGGCGGTGCTGTGCACCGAGGGCGAGGCCGAGCTCACCAACGACGAGACCGGCGAGACGCACTGGATCACGCCCGGCACCATGTATCTGCTGGACGGGCATGAGCGGCACACCATGCGGCCCAAGACGGACTTCCGCTGCGTGTGTGTCTTCAACCCCCCCGTCACCGGACGGGAGGACCATGACGAGAACGGTGTCTACCCACTGCTGACCGAGGAGGCCTGAACCACCATGACCACCGAAGTACGCGCCGATCTGTACCCCTCGCGCGGCGCCGCCGAGATGACCACTCCCCGCCAGGACCCGGTCATCTGGTCCGCGCCGGGCGCACCGGGCCCGATCGCCGCCAAGGACCTCCAGGGATACGAGCACGACGGCTTCCTCACCGTCGACCAGCTCATCGCCCCGGACGAGGTCGCCGTCTACCAGGCGGAGCTGAACCGGCTGATCTCCGATCCGGCGGTCCGCGCCGACGAGCGCTCGATCGTCGAGAAGCAGTCGCAGAACGTACGGTCCGTCTTCGAGGTCCACCGGATCAGCGAGGTCTTCGCCGGTCTGGTACGGGACGAGCGGGTGGTGGGCCGGGCCCGCCAGATCCTCGGCTCGGACGTGTACGTCCACCAGTCCCGGATCAACGTGAAGCCGGGCTTCGGGGCCACGGGCTTCTACTGGCACTCGGACTTCGAGACCTGGCACGCGGAGGACGGTCTGCCGAACATGCGGACGGTGTCCGTGTCGATCGCGCTGACCGAGAACTTCGACACCAACGGCGGGCTGATGATCATGCCCGGTTCGCACAAGACGTTCCTCGGCTGTGCGGGCGAGACGCCGAAGGACAACTACAAGAAGTCGCTCCAGATGCAGGACGCGGGCACCCCGTCCGACGAGGCGCTGACGAAGATGGCCGACCGCCACGGCATCAGGCTCTTCACGGGCAAGGCCGGTTCGGCGACCTGGTTCGACTGCAACGCCATGCACGGCTCGGGCGACAACATCACCCCGTACGCGCGCAGCAACGTCTTCATCGTCTTCAACAGCGTGGAGAACGCGGCGCAGGAGCCCTTCGCGGCTCCGATCCGCCGCCCCGAGTTCATCGGGGCACGGGACTTCACCCCGGTGAAGTAGCGGTCCGCACGGGCGAGCCAGGGCCGGGACGGGTACGCCGTCCCGGCCCTCTCCGCGTAACTCGCTGGACCGGGGCCGGGTCAGCGGCGAGGGTGTCCGCCATGACTTCCCATGTACGCCACATCACGATCGACTGCGCCGACGCCTACGCGCTCGGCGGTTTCTGGGCCCAGGTGCTCGGCGCGCCGCTCTCCGACGAGGACGCCCCCGGCGACCCGGAGGCGCTGGTCGAGGCCCCCGGCGCGGCGATCCTCTTCGTTCAGGTGGACGAGAGGAAACGGACCAAGAACCGCGTCCACCTGGACATCCAGCCGCAGGACCGCTCCCGGGACGAGGAGGTGGAGCGGCTGCTCGCGCTCGGCGCGACCCTGGTCGGCGACCACCGCAAACCGAACGGGCGCGGCTGGGCGACGCTCGCCGATCCCGAGGGCAACGAGTTCTGCGTGGAGTGCTCCGCCGCCGAGCGTGCGGCCCTGTCCGGGACCCGGCTGCCGGTGACCGCCGACGATGTGACCTCGGCGGTGCGGCGCGCGGTGGACCTGCTGGCCGAGGCCCCGGCGGACCGCTGGGACGCGCCTGCGGGAAGCCTTGACTGGACCTGCTGGGAGACGGTGGAGCACCTGAGCGACGATCTGTTCGCGTACGCCGTGCAGTTGGGCCCCCGTACGCCGCCGCTGGACCGCGAAGTGCCCTTCCGGTGGGTGCCCGAACGGCAGGGCGGGCCCCACAACGCGGTCTTCGCCGACCGTGCCGCCGGTCCCGCCGGGCTGCTGGCCACACTGGAGGCGAGCGGGGCGCTGCTGGCCTCGATGGTGCGGACGACGCCTCCCGAGGTGCGCTCGTACCACGGGTACGGGAACTCCGACCCGGAGGGCTTCGCCGCGATGGGCGTGGTGGAGACCCTGGTGCACACGCACGATCTCGCCGAGGGCCTGGGGCTGGACTGGTCGCCGTCCCCGGCCCTCTGCGACCGGGTGCTGGCCCGGCTCTTCCCGGACGCCCCGGCGGGCGGCGACCGGTGGGCCGTACTGCTGTGGGCCACCGGTCGCGCCGAGCTGCCGGACCACCCGCGCCGCACCTCGTGGCGGTGGGACGGGCGGCCGCGCTAGGCCCAGTCCAGGACGGTCAGACGGTGTCGAGCGCCGGATAGTCGGTGTAGCCCTTGGCGTCGCCGCCGAAGAAGGTGGACGGGTCGGGGGTGTTGAACGGGCCGCCCGCCTTGAGCCGGGCGGGCAGGTCCGGGTTGGCGAGGAAGAGCGACCCGTAGGAGATCAGGTCGGCGATGCCGTCGTCGATCACCGTGTGGTCGTCGGGTCCGGTGGCGCCCTCAGAGTGCACGTTGATGACGAGGGTCCCGGAGAATGCCTTGCGCAGGCTGAGCGTCAGCTCCCGGATCGGGACGGCCTCCAGGATGTGCAGGTAGGCGATGCCGAGCGGCTCGATCGCCTGCGCCAGCGCGGTGTACGTGGCCTCCGGAGCGGGCTCGTCGATGTCGTTGTACGGGTTGCCCGGCGAGATGCGCAGGGCGGTGCGCTCCGGCCCGATCTCGGCGGCGACCGCCTTGACGACCTCGACGGCGAAGCGGATGCGGGCCTCGTCGGAGCCGCCCCACGCGTCGGTGCGCCGGTTGGTGTTCGGGGCCAGGAACTGGTGGATGAGATAGCCGTTGGCGCCGTGCAGCTCGACCCCGTCGAAGCCGGCGTCCACGGCGTTGCGGGAGGCGGTGACGAAGTCGGCGACGGTCGCGTGGATCTCGGCGTCCGTCAGCTCGCGCGGCTCGACGAAGTCCTTCGGGCCGACGTGGGTGTAGACCTGGCCCTCGGCCCTGACCGGGGAGGCGCTGACGGGGACGAGGCCGTCCGGCAGCAGGACCGGGTGGCCGATGCGGCCCGCGTGCATGATCTGGGCGAAGATCCGGCCGCCCTCGGCGTGCACGGCGTCGGTGACCTGGCGCCAGGAGGCGACCTGTTCGGCGCTGTGCAGACCGGGCGTGGTGGGGTAGCCCTGGCCCACGACGGACGGCTGGATGCCCTCGGTGATCACGAGGCCGGCCGAGGCCCGCTGGGCGTAGTACGTGGCGGTCAGCTCGGTGGCGGTGCCGCCCTCACCGGCCCGGCTGCGGGTCATCGGGGCCAGCGCGATGCGGTTGGCCAGCTGGGTGCCGGACAGGTCGATCGGGTCGAAAGCGGTGGTCATGAAGGCTCCCAAGAAAGTATGTGGTCGGCCAAGCATCGGCGACAGCGGCAACGATAACCTATTGATTGGTCGACCAAGGTAAAATGGCGGGGAACCGTCGGGCATCATCGAGAGCCGCCGCCCGCAACCCCGAGGACCCCCAGGAGCCCGCCATGACCACCGGCCGCGCCACCCCCGCGGAAGACGCCTGTACGAACGCGCTGCCCATGGCAGCGCTCAGCGGGCCCGTCAGCCACGCCGTGTCCCGGGTGGCCCGGCTGCACCGGACGGCGGCGGGCAAGGCACTGAAGGGGGTGGACCTCTACCCGGGGCAGGAGTTGCTGATGATGCACCTGTGGGACCGGGGCGCGGTCCGTCAGACGGAGCTGATCAGGGCCCTGGACCTGGACCCGTCCACGGTGACGAAGATGCTCCAGCGGCTGGAGCAGACCGGACACGTGCGCCGCCGCCCCGACCCGGCCGACCGGCGGGCCGTGCTGGTCGAGGCGACGGACGAGAGCTGCGCGCTGCACACCGCGGTCCGGGACGCCTGGGGCAGCCTGGAGGAGCACACGCTCGCGGGCCTCGAACCGGCGGAGCGCGCGGAGCTGATCCGGCTGCTGGCGAAGGTCGAGGAGAACCTCTGCCGGGAGACCGCGGACTGCCCGGACCGGCGCTGAGCCTGCTGAGCCGCCCGTCTGCGGACCGGTGCTGAGCCTGCTGAGCCCGCTCCCCTCTGCAGACCGGGTGCTGAGCCTGCTGAGCCGCCCCCTGCGGATCAGGCCAGGACCTCCAGCACCCGGTCCACGTCGGCCTCGGGCAGCTTCCGGCGCGCTCAGCCGCGCGGAACCGCGCGGGCCCCGTCCGTGTCACAGGCCTCCGCCCCCCCGCCGACGGCGGTGAGAGCGGTGACGGGGCGGTCCTTCCACGCCTGTTCCAGCGCCTGGACGAAGACCTCCGACGGCTGGCCGCCGGAGATCCCGTACCGACGGTCGAGGACGAAGAACGGCACGGCGTTGGCGCCCAGTTCGGCCGCCTCGCGCTCGTCGGTGCGGACGTCGTCCGCGTACGCCTCCGGGTCGGCGAGCACCGCACGGGCCTCGTCGGCGTCGAGGCCGGCCTCCACGGCGAGAGCCAGCAGCACCTCGTCGTCGAAGACGGACCGCTCCTCGGCGAAGTTCGCACGGTAGGCGAGGGTCAGCAGCTCGTCCTGACGGCCGCGAGCCTTGGCCAGGTGCAGCAGCCGGTGGAGGTCGAAGGTGGAGCCGTGGTCACGGCCCTCGGTGCGGTAGCCGAGCCCCTCGGCCTGCGCGTTGGCCGCGACGTCGGCCTCCATCGAGGCCGCTTCCTCGCGGCTGCGGCCGTACTTCTCGGCCAGCATGTCGATCACGAGCGCGATGTCGCCCTTGGCCCGCGAGGGGTCGAGCTCGAAGGAGCGGTGCACCACCTCGACCTCGTCCCGGTGGGCGAACTCCGCGAGGCCCTTCTCGAAGCGGGCCTTGCCGATATAGCACCACGGGCAAGCGATGTCGCTCCAGATCTCGACGCGCATGACTCTTCTGCTCCCCTGGAAACGTGGACGGAGTGCGCGGTCCGCACCCGATTCGGCAACGCCGTCGCGGCGCCAAGCATTCCGGAGGATGAGCCGAGCGGTGACGACAGGACGCTCAGCGCCGAACGGCACCGGATCGCACGCAGAAATCGGGAGGCTGGAAGCACTCATCCGTTACACTTTCGACTTCCGCACACACCTCAGCCGAAGCGAAAGCAGAATGAGTCGGACCATCCGCGTCGACGACGACGTCTTCGCCGCCCTGCAGAAGCGGGCGGAACCGTTCACCGATACACCGAACAGCGTTCTGCGCAGACTGCTCGGTCTCGCCGAACAGCCTGTGCAGGACTCCCCCATGGCCGAGCTGATCGCCGACGGACGCCTGAGTGTCGGGGAGCGCCTCGTGTGGCACCGCCGCAATCTGAGGCAGCGTCATCATGCCGTCGTGACCGACGGCGGCGGGTTGCAACTGGACGACGGAAGCGTCCACGCCACTCCGTCGAGCGCCGCCACAGCCCTGGCCGGCAATCCGCAGAACGGCTGGAAGGCGTTCGCCACAGAGGACGGCACTCTGCTGCAGGACCTCCGATGACCACCGTCATGCGGACCGAGCCGCCACGTGCGGCAGTCTTCCCGGAAGGTGAAGCATGGCAGGTGTGACACAACCGAAGGTCAGCCGAGTCGATCCGCTCCGCCTGACGGAGTGGGCGAGAACCGGGCGTATCCGGATTCCGCATTTCCAGCGGTCGTACGTCTGGGACGCGTCGGACGCGGAGCGGCTCTTCGACAGCATCTTGCGCGGGTACCCGATCGGCAATCTGCTCATGTGGCGTAAGCCAGCCCCCGCGGCCGACATCACCGTGGGTGAATTGCGGATCTCCGCCCCCGAACAGTCCGATGCTCTGTGGGTGGTCGACGGCCAGCAGCGGCTCACTACCCTGATCGGCGCCCTCACCGCGTCGGAAGAAACGGTCGACCGCCGCTTCCGGATCTTCTTCGACCTCCAGACCGAGAAGTTCGTCTCCGCACCCCACTCCCAGCGTCCTCGCGAGCACTGGCTACCCGTATGGGTGGCCCAGGACAACCGGCGGCTGATCGCCTGGGAACGCGCTCGCCCCTGGCTCAGCGAACGCCAGTACGACCTGTGCGACACGGTGGGAACGGCGATCCGCACGTACGAGATCCCCATGTACGAGATCGAGGGCGATGACGAGAAAGCTCTGACCGAGATCTTCGACCGGATGAACACCTTCGGGAAGGCGCTCAAGCGGTCGGAGATCTTCCGCGCCCTTCACTCCGGCCCGCTCGATGTCCAACCATCCGACCTGGACGCCCTGCGCGAAAGGATCACCGCCCTCGACTTCGGGAATCTCACAGAGCAGACCCTGATGCAGAGCGTCATGGCCGTGCGAGGCGGAAAGGTCGATCGCGACTTCCGCAACGAGTTCGAGAACGAGGAGGACCGGCGCACGGCCTTCGCCGACACCGAGAAGGCTCTGCGGATCGTCATCGGATACCTTCGGGAATTCGCCGGCATCCCGCACCTTCGGCTTCTTCCGTACGCCCTGTTCATTCCCGTACTCACGCGGTACGCGGCCCTCTTCGGCGCCCCCGAAGGCAGGGCGGCGGAACTACTGCGCCGCTGGATCTGGCGCGGATCCATCGTGGGCGCGGCCCCTCAGGGGAACACCGTGGCACTGCGGCGCAACGCCAGCGCCGTGTACGACGAACCAACGGAAAGCGCGAACCGACTGCTGAAGATCCTTCCGCCAGGAGGCGAGGGCTGGTCTCCCGACCTGACGCAGACCGGCTTGAACCGCGCTCAGACGAAGATCAATGTCCTGGGGCTGCTCTCCACGGGCCCGGTACTGCTCGTCGGCGTCGCGGGACACGACGGGGCGCACTACCCTCCGGGCACGCGCCTCGACAGGACTCGGCTGCTGAACGAGATGCTGGACAACGGGAGTTCTCCGTTGCAGTCGATCATGTCAGGGGACAGGACCATCGCCGACAAGCTGGTGCACCCCGCTGTGGGGGGCCGCCTGGAGCAGACGCTGTGGGAACAGACGGACGAGAAGGTGCTGCACTCCCACTGCCTCGACCTTCGGAGCAGGAACGCCCTACGGAGCGGAGATACGGAGGAATTCCTCTTTCTGCGATCGGAGTTCGCCGCCACGGCCATCGCCAAGCATGTCCAAAGCATGGCGCTCTGGGGTTTTCCGGACGGACCGGAACCTGAGTCCTGGTTCGAAGAAAGCTGAGATGAAGACGATGCAGCGTGACGTTACCGCCTCGGTGTTCCTTGGGGAGAGGTACGTAGGAGTCCTGGGGTATCACGACGGCAACACCTGGTTCGACTATCGTGACCTGAGCTCGGACCATCCCGTGCTGGGGCAAGGATTCGAGAGAGATCCACGTAAGCGCCGTTCGGGCAGTGGCAGCGTTCCGGAGTGGTTCGCCAATCTGCTTCCCGAACCGGGGAGCGGCCTGCGAGGGATGATCGCCACGGGGCTGAGCAAGAAGAAGCTTCACGACTTCGTTCTGCTCAGCCACTTGGGCGACGATCTTCCGGGCGCGGTCAGGGTGGTCCCTGATGTCCCCCTCGACGGTCTTCCGGACCATGAGCCCACGAGCGTGTGCGAGCACGAGCATTCCCTGCGCTTCTCGCTGGCAGGCGTGCAGCCGAAGTTCTCCATGCGCTACGAGGGAAAGGCCCTCGTGCTTCCCGCTACGGGCAGCGGAGGCGACTGGATCGTCAAACTTCCCGACCAGCGGTTCCCGGCAGTCCCTGACAACGAGTTCGCCATGCTCCAGTGGGCCCGACGGGCGGGGATCGACGTGCCCGAATCCCGTCTGGTGTCCGGGGCCGACATCCTGAATCTGCCCGAGGGAACCATCGAACCGGGGGAACGTGCGCTTGCCGTCCGGCGCTTCGACCGCACTGACCACGGACGCGTGCATCAGGAAGACTTTGCGCAGGTACGCGAGGTGTCCGCCGACGCGAAGTACGACAGAGCGACCTACGAAGGCATCGGACGCGTCATCGGGGCCGTATGCCCGGTTGAGGACGGTATCGAGTACGTCCGACGGCTCGTCGCGTACACGCTCATGGGCAATGCGGACGCGCACCTCAAGAACTGGACCCTTCGCTATCCCGACGGGCATCAAGCACGGCTGTCCCCCGCGTACGACTTGGTGTGTGTCACCGCCTACCCGAAGGCCGACCACAAGCTCGCGTTTTCTCTGGGCGGCACGACGGACACACGGCTGATCACCACGGACAGCTTCCACCGCCTCGCTCCGGCGCTCGGGCTCGTGCCGGAGTCGATCGCAGCGACTGTCCAGGAGACGGCCGAGGCCTTGGCCGTCTCCTGGCCCGGTGTGAAACGCGACCTCCGCGTGCCGGAGTTCCTGGCCACGACCATCGACGCCCGTCTCGCCTCACTACCGTTGGCACGCGGTTGACTTCTCCGGGAAGAACGTTCACTGGTCAAGCGATCGTGGCCACGGCGAGTGTGGCCGGAGATCTCATGGCACCGTTCGCCCCCCTCACCGCCCGTCGCGCAGGTCCTCCACTCCCCCGGCCAGGAACGCGATCCGGTCGAAGACCGCGCCGCAGCCCTCGCCGGTGGGCGACTGCACCAGGAAGCCGGCGCGGGCGGCCGCCCGTTCCTTCTCCGTGCCCAGGGTGAAGAAGCGGACGAAGGTCCACCTCTCGCCGTCGGTGGAGGCGTGGAAGGCGTAGGCACCGCCGGTGCGGCTGAGACGGAGCCAGCAGACGCCCTCGTCCACGACGAAGGCGTTGGCGTCGTCGGAGTGGCCCCGGGTGACGACCGTGCAGACGGTCGGGAGGCCCGCGGAGTGCTCCAGGCAGAGCTTGGCCCACGCGCGGTCCCCGACGTGGAGGTACAGCGCGCCCGCGTCACCGAACGACAGCAGCCCCGGGCGCACCCGGGCCACCAGCCGGAAGTCGCCCTCCCCCACCGGCCCGAGCAGGCGCGGGGCGTCGGAGCCCGGCTCCAGGGACTCGCCGGACGGGGAGACGAACAGGTCCTGGCCGGGCCCGGCCCGGCCGCTCAGCACGCCGTCGGCGTGGGTCCACCGTCCGTCGGGGCCCTCCGCGTCCAAAGCGAAGGGGAGGGTGTCCAGGTCCAGGCTCATGCGCGGCGTCCGTCCACCCGGCGGGGCAGGCCCAGCGGGTTGTCCTCGCGCAACTCCGGGGGGAGGAGCGCCTCGGGCGTGGTCTGGTACGTGACGGGGCGCAGCCAGCGTTCGATCGCCGTCGCGCCGACGGAGGAGGAGGCGGAGGTGGAGGCCGGGTAGGGGCCGCCGTGGTGCTGGGCGGGGGCGACGGCGACGCCGGTCGGCCAGCCGTTGACGAGGATGCGCCCGGCGAGCGGGGTGAGCGCGGCCAGCAGGCGCGCCGCGTCGGGGTCGTCGTCCTCGGTGGCGGTCTGGAGGGTGGCGGTGAGGTTCCCGGGCAGCCGGGCGAGGACGGCGGCGATCTCGTCGACGGACGCGTACCGGGCGATCACGGTGACCGGCCCGAAGCACTCCTCCAGCAGCGCGTCGTGCGGGCCCTCGGCGGCCAGCCGGGCGGCCGGAACGGTGAGGAATCCGGCGGAGACGGTGTGCTCGCCGCCCGCGCCGGGGGTGACGGGCGCTCCGACGTCCGGCAGCGCGGCCCGCTCCCGTACGCCGGCGACGAAGGCGTCCCGCATGCGGTGGTCCAGCAGGACGCCGGATGCGGTGGAGCTGACCGTCTCGGTGAGCGTCTTGAGGAGCTGGTCGCCCGTCGTGCCCTCGGGGACCAGGACGAATCCGGGCTTGGTGCAGAACTGGCCCGTGCCCAGGGTCATCGAGCCGCCGAGGCCGGCGCCGATCTCCCCGGCGCGCTCGGCGGCGGCCGCCGGGGTGACGACGACCGGGTTGAGGGAGCCGAGTTCGCCGTGGAAGGGGATGGGGGCGGGGCGGGCCGCGGCCGCGTCGAACAGGGCGCGTCCGCCGCGTACCGAGCCGGTGAAGCCGGCCGCGCTCACCAGCGGGTGGCGGACCAGCTCGACGCCCGCGTCGAAGCCGTGCACCAGGGTCACGACGTCCTCGGGCAGTCCGGTGCGGGCGGCGGCGCGGCGGAGGACCGAGGCGCAGAGTTCGGAGGTGGCCGGGTGGTCGGGGTGCGCCTTGACCACGACCGGGCAGCCGGCGGCGAGCGCGCTGGCCGTGTCGCCGCCCGGGACGGAGAAGGCGAGCGGGAAGTTGCTGGCCGCGTAGACGGCGACGACCCCGAGCGGGATCTTGTAGCGGCGCAGGTCGGGCCAGGGCGGGGTCCGGGAGCCGTCCTCGTGGTCGATGTGGACGTCGAGGTAGTCGCCTTCGTCCACGACCTCCGCGAACGCCCTCAACTGGGCTGCGGTACGGGCCAATTCACCGGTGAGCCGGGCCGGGCCGAGGGCGGTCTCGGCCTCGGCCGCCTCGACGATGTGCTCGCCGGTCTCCTCCAGCAGTTCCGCCGCCGCCCGCAGGAACGCGGCGCGCGCCGCGCGGTCGGCGAGGGCGTCGCGGACGGCGTGGGCCGCCCGGACCGCCCGGTCGACCTCCCCGGCGGTGGCCTCCACCGCGACCTGCTCGCGCGGGTTCCCGGTTCGGGGGTCGACACTCCAGACTGGTGCTGCGCTCACCCTGATTACCTCCCGTGGTGCGACCGTCCTCCGGCCGACTTCCGGCCCGCTTCGGCCGCGCATCGGCAAGTGTTCGGTATTCTGAACGGAGTTCCTGAACGTGAATGTCCTGGGACTCTATTTCGGGGCGTTCCGTGTTGGCAATCGTGTGGCGGCTTTTCGGACGCCTGGCGCGGACGAGAAGTCGATGAGCTGGAGAAGGGGGCGTGGGCGATGTCGGTCGCCGAGTCCGGTGGGGCACAGGTCAAGTCCGCGGTACGGACCGTGGAGCTCCTCGAATACTTCGCGGGGCGGCCCGGCATGCACTCGCTGGCCGCCGTCCAGGAGGCCGTCGGCTATCCCAAGTCGAGCCTCTACATGCTGCTGCGCACCCTGGTGGAGCTGGGCTGGGTGGAGACGGACGCGACCGGCACCCGGTACGGGATCGGCGTCCGCGCCCTGCTGGTCGGCACGTCGTACATCGACGGCGACGAGGTCGTGGCCGCCGCCAGGCCCACCCTGGACAGGCTGTCCGACGACACCACGGAGACCATCCACCTGGCCCGCCTCGACGGGACGAACGTGGTCTACCTCGCCACCCGGCAGTCCCAGCACTATCTGCGCCCCTTCACCCGGGTCGGCCGCCGGCTGCCCGCGCACTCCACCTCGCTCGGCAAGGCGCTGCTGGCGACCCACAGCGACGAGCAGGTCCGCAAGATGCTGCCCGAGTCGCTGCCCGCGCTGACCGAGCACACCATCACGGACCGCGAGAAGCTCATCGAGGAGCTGCGGCTGGTCCGTGAGCAGGGCTACGCGGTGGACCGCGAGGAGAACACCGTCGGTCTGCGCTGCTTCGGCGTGGCGATCCCCTACCGGACGCCCGCGCGCGACGCGATCAGCTGCTCGGTGCCGGTCGCCCGGCTCACCCCCGGTCACGAACAGCTGGTGAAGGACGCCCTGTTCGACGCCCGGGACCGGCTCTCCCTCGCGACCCGGAGACTCTGATGGCCGGGATAGCGCTGCGCCCGGTCGAGGACGGGGACCTGCCGCTGTTCTTCGCCTGGATGAGCGACCCCGGGGCGACCCGCGTCGCCGCGTTCATCGCCGAGGACCCCACCGACCGGGCCGCGTTCGACGCCCACTGGGCGCGGATCCGGGCGGGGTCCCGCGTGGTGATGCGCACGGTGGTGGCCGACGGTGCGGTGGTGGGCCATGTCGGGGAGTACGGGGACCCCGGGAACCGCCAGGTCACCTACTGGATCGACCGCGAGCACTGGGGCCGGGGGCTGGCGACGGCCGCCCTGCGGGCATACCTCGACGAGACGCCCGCCCGCCCGCCCGCTGCACGCGCGGGCGGCGGCCGACAACCTCGGTTCGCGCCGGGTGCTGGAGAAGTGCGGCTTCGTGGTCACCGGCAAGGACCGCGGATTCGCCCGCGCCCGGGACGAGGAGATCGACGAGGTCCTGGTCACGCTGCACGGCTGACGAGGTCCTAGTCACGCCGCACGGCGACGAGGTCCTGGTCACGCCGCACGGCTGAGGCAGGGTGCGGCCGGCCCGTGGGCGGCCCTCTCCCCCGCGTGGCGGAGACGGATCGTCGCCGGGCAGGACGTGCGGGGCCGGCCGGCGCGGAAGCCTGGACCCCATGACAGTGAACCGGCCCCCCGAAGCGCCCTCGCCCGCCCCGCCGCACCGTTCCGGGACGCCCGGGCGCCCTGGGACGCCACCGCACCGCGCCGAGGCGGCCCCGTACCGCGCCGCACCGCCCTCGTACCGCGTCGGCCGGGCGCGGTACGTGCTCCGGGTGGTCGCCATGGTGGCCTGTCTGCCCTACATCGGGCTCAAGGTGGCCTGGATGGCGGGCAGTCGGCTCGGCATCCCGGAGGGCAGCGCGCTGCTGGACGGCGGCAACCTGCTGCGCGTCGCCAACGGGGCCACGGTGCTGATGGACGCCGCCGTCATCGTCCTCGCCGTGCTGCTGACCCGGCCCTGGGGCCTGCGGGTGCCCGCCTGGCTGCTGGTGCTGCCGATGTGGGTGGCGAGCGGTCTGCTGCTGCCGATCATGACGGCCTTCCCGGTCCAGCTGGCCGTCGGGTTCCTCGGCGGTGGCGGCGGCCGGCCGGTCGGCGAGGGCAACTCCGAACCGTTCCTCGACCCCTGGGTCTTCGGCGTCGTCTACGGCGGGTTCATCGTCCAGGGCCTCGCCCTCGGCGCCCTCTTCGCGCTGTACGCCAGTAGGCGCTGGGGCAGGCTGTGGCAGGGGCGGCTGCGGGATCTGCCGGCGAGTCCGACCACGCCCGCCCTGCGCGCGACCGCCGTCGCCGCCGCTTCGACGGCTCTCCTCCCCGGCGTCACGCATCTGTTGTGGGTCAGCGGTTCCACCGCCGGGCTCCACGCCGGCCGGGCGGCGGACCGCACCAGCGACTTCTACGTCCTGGAAGCCGTCAACCTGCTCTTCGTGGTGGTCACCGCCGTCGGGGTGCTCCTGCTCGCCTTCCGCCGCACCGGCCGTCTCTCCCTGCGTCTGCCGCTCGTCCTGGCCTGGGCCGGTTCCGCGGAGATGGCCTGCTGGGGCGGCTGGCTGAGTCTCGCGGGGCTGATCGGCGCGGGCGGAGCGGCGGACCGGCCGACGACGGCGACGGTGTTGACCTACGCTGTCCAGATGCTGGCAGGGGCGCTCGTCGTGACGCTGGGCGCCTACTTCTTCGCGGAGCGCGCGGCGGCTTCGGCGCTGCCCGACGACGTCGGCGTCGCCGACCCGGTCGGCGCCGACCGGGTGTCATGAAGCCCCTCGCCGTGGTGTTCGGACGACAGACGCGGCTGCGCTGGCTGCATCTGATCATCGGTGGCGCGCTGCTGATGCCGTACTTCCTGGTCGGCACGGTCCTGGTCGGCATGACGGGTGGCGGGGCAGCGCTGTTCGCCTCCCTGCCCGCCCAGTTCGCCGCGTTCGCCATCGCCCTGCCGATCGCGGCGGCCACCGGCTTCTTCCCGCTCGTCCGGCCGCTGTCCGTAGCCGCCGTCCGCGCCCTGTGCGGGGTGCCGCCCGCCCTGCTGGCCGACGGTCCCGCGCGGACCCGGCAGGCCCAAGTGCGTACCGCCGGCTGGTACACCCTGCATCTGGCGCTCGGCGGGATCGTCAGCGGCAGCACCCTGGCACTGCCGCCGTTCGCGGTGGCGGTGGCCGCGCTGCCGTTCTCCGCCGGGCTGCGCTCCACCTGGCTGCTGGACGGCCCCCGGGTGTTCCGGGAGCCGTGGGCCCTGGCTCTCGCCCCGTTCGCCGGGCTCGCGATGCTGGTGGCGCTGGCGCTGGTCGCGGCCGCGGCCGGGGAGCTGCTGGCCCGGCGGGCCCCGGTGCTGCTGGGGCCGACGCCCGAGGACCGGCTGGCCGCCGCCGAGCGCCTGGCAGCGGATCTGGCGGTGCGCAACCGGCTCGCCCGGGAGCTGCACGACTCGGTGGGGCACGCGTTGAGTGCGGTGACCCTTCAGGCGGGGGCGGCGCGCCGGGTCCTGGACCGCGATCCGGAGTTCGTCCGCGAGGCGCTGACCGCCATCGAGGAGACGACGCGGCGGACGGTCGGGGAGCTGGACTCGGTGCTGGGGCTGCTGCGGCAGGACGGGGAGCCGGACGACGAGGGCAGGGCGTACGGGCCGGGGCTCGACGCGCTCGACGGGCTGCTGGCGCACTGCGGGGCGCCGGTGGCGTACGAGCGGCAGGGCGATCCGGACCGTCTGGACCCGGTGGTCTCGCGGGAGGCGTACCGGATCGTCCAGGAGGGGCTGAGCAACGCGTCGCGGCACGGCGGGGGCGCGTCCCCGGTACGGCTGCTGATCGCGGTACGGGAGAGGGAGTTGGAGATCGTGATGGAGAATCGACTGGGCGAGCGGCCCGCCGTGCTGCGCCCCGGGGGCGGTCGCGGACTGCGCGGCATCGCGGAGCGGGCCGTCCTGCTGGGCGGCCGGACCGAGGCGGGCGCGGACGACGGCGTCTGGCGGCTGACCGCCGTGCTGCCGCTGACGGTGCCGGGTAAGGCCGGACGGGAGGGGGAACGGCGATGAGCGGGGCTCCGGTGCGGGTGGTGCTGGCGGACGACGAGCGGATGGTGCGTACGGCGCTGCGCGTGATCCTGGACGCCGAGGAGGGCATCGAGGTCGTCGGGGAGGCCGCCACCGGTGCGGAGGCCGTCTCCGTGGTGCGGGCGCTGGGGCCCGACGTGGTGCTGATGGACGTGCGGATGCCGGAGATCGACGGCATCCGGGCCACGGAGCAGATCCTCGCCACGATGGCGGACCCGCCGAGGATCGTCGTCGTGACGACCTTCGAGAACGACGCGTACGTGTACGAGGCACTGCGCGCGGGGGCGGCCGGGTTCCTGCTGAAGCGGGCGGCCGCCGAGGAACTGGTGCAGGCGGTGCGCCTGGTGGCGTACAGCGACTCGCTCCTCTATCCGGCGGCGGTGCGCACGCTGGCCACCGAGCACGCCGGACGGCGGGCGGGCGGGGCCCCGGCGTGGGTGGCGAGGCTGACCGGGCGGGAGGCGGACGTGCTGCGGCTGATGGCCGCGGGGCTGACCAACGCGGAGATCGCGGGGCGGCTCTCGGTGGGCCTGGCGACGGCGAAGACGCATGTGGCGGCGGTCCTCGCGAAGACCGGCGCCCGGGACCGTACCCAGGCGGTCATCGCGGCGTACGAGTCCGGTTTCATCACCCCGGGCTGAGCCGCCGGCCGGGCTCCGGGGCACGGCGGGCCGCCTGAGAAATCAGTGAGAAGGGGCGGAGACGGGAACGGCCGGAACGCGCCCGCTCGTCCCTCCAGCGGGATGAACAAGACAATCAGGCGCGCTTCGGTCTTCTGTCTGCTCATGGTGCTCGCCCTGCTGGTGCGGGCGACGTGGGTGCAGGGCTTCCAGGCCGAGGCGCTCGCAGACCACGAGCACAACCGGCGGAACACCATCGCGCAGTACGCGCAGCCGCTCGGGGACATCATCGTGGCCGGTTCGCCGGTCACCGGATCGAAGGGGACCAGTGGCGGCGACCTCCGGTACAAACGCACGTACCCCCAGGGCGAGCTGTA
Source organism: Streptomyces sp. CNB091 (assembly GCF_000377965.1). Taxonomy (NCBI): domain Bacteria; kingdom Bacillati; phylum Actinomycetota; class Actinomycetes; order Kitasatosporales; family Streptomycetaceae; genus Streptomyces; species Streptomyces sp. CNB091. Next base: position 308,737 of record NZ_KB898995.1, on the reverse strand, counting down.
CGCGCCCGTTACCGGCTACAGCTCTCAGGCGTACGGGGCGAACCAGCTCGAAGGCATCTACGGCGACGTCCTGGACGGCACGGACGACCGGCTGAAGGACCCGAAGGACCTGCTCACCGGCGGGCAGGCCGACCCCGGCAACGTGCTGACGACGATCGACCCCGACGTCCAGAAGGCGGCCTACGAGACACTCGGCGAAACCAAGGGCGCGGCGGTGGCCATCGACCCGAAGACCGGCCGGATCCTCGGCATGGTCTCCACCCCCTCCTACGATCCCTCGACGATCAGCGGGACGGCGGACCAGGACGCCTGGCAGGCCCTGCTGGACGACCCGGACAAGCCGCTGGTCAACCGGGCGATGCGGCAGCCGCTGCCGCCGGGCTCCACGTTCAAGCTGGTGGTCGCGGCGGCCGCGCTGGAGAACGGGCTGTACGGCTCGGTCGACGAGCGCACCGAGAGCCCCGACCCGTACACCCTGCCCGGCACCACCACCGTGCTCCCCAACGAGAACGCGTCCGCCCCCTGCGAGAACGCGACCCTGCGCACCGCGCTCCAGTACTCCTGCAACAACGTCTTCGCGAAGGCCGCGGCCGACCTCGGCCAGGACGAGGTCAAGGAGATGGCGGACGCGTTCGGGTTCGACACCGAGAAGCTGGACGTCCCCGTACGGGCGGCGAAGAGCGTCTACCCGACCGGTATGGACAAGGCCCAGACGGCGCTGACGGGGATCGGCCAGTTCGAGGTCACCGCGACCCCGCTCCAGATGGCGATGGTCACCTCGGCCCTCGCCAACGGCGGTGAGCTGGCCGCGCCGCACATGGTCTCCCGGGTGACCGACGGGGACGGCACGGTGCTGGAGGAGACCGCCGACGGCGACACCGAGCGGGTGGTGAAGGAGTCGACCGCCGAGCAGCTGCGGAGCGCGATGGTGACGGTCGTCGAGGAGGGCACCGGCACCAACGCCCGGATTCCCGGGGCCGAGGTGGGCGGCAAGACGGGCACCGCGCAGCACGGCGTGGACAACAGCAGTACCCCGTACGCCTGGTTCACCTCGTACGCGAAGGACCGCGACAGCGGCAAGGAGGTCGCCGTTGCGGTGATCGTGGAGGACTCGGGGGCGGCGCGCTCCGAGATCAGCGGCAACGGGCTGGCCGCGCCGATCGCGCAGAAGACGATGCGGGCGGCGCTGGAGCAATGACCTGAGGGGCGGCCGCCGCCCTGGTCCCCTTCCCGGGGCGATGCGCCTAGGTCATCCGCCCGATGCCGCCGCGCCGCCTTACTCCGCAGCATGAGCCGCAGGGCCCGCACGGGCGGGTCGCGGGGCACGAGGCGGAGGGCGGGGCGGCATGGGCGGTCCGGCGGTGGTGCGGGTCCTGCGGGACCCGACGGCGGGGCGGTATCTGGCGGGGGTGGTCGTCTCGGGGTTCGGTACGTCCGCGATGTGGCTCACGGCGGGGATCTGGGTCAAGTCGCTGACCGGGTCGAACAGTCTGGCGGCGCTGACGGTGTGCGCGATGTGGGTCCCGGTGCTGGCCGGGCCCGCGCTCGGCGCGCTCGCGGACCGGATGGACCGGAAGAAGCTGCTGGTCCGGGTCAACCTGGCGATGGCCGCTCTGCTGGTCACGCTGGTGCTGGTGGACTCGGGCAGCGCCGTCTGGCTGGTCTTCGTGGTGCTGGTCCTCTACGGGGCGAGCGGCGTCCTGCTCGACGCGGCGGAGTCGGCGCTCGTCGCGGGGACCGTGCACGCCTCGCTGCTGGCGGACTTCAACGGGCTGCGGACGACGGCCAACGAGGGCATGAAGCTGGTCGCCCCGCTGGCGGGCGCCGGGCTGTACGCGCGGTTCGGCGGCCCGGCCGTGGCGCTGCTGGACGCGGCGACGTGCGCCCTGGCCGCCCTGATCTTCGCGCGGCTCCGGGTACGGGAGGCTCCGCGGCCCCCGGTGGGGGCGTGGCGCGGTGAACTCCTCGCCGGGCTGCGGCGGATACGCGCCTCGGCCGTGCTCCGCCCACTGGTGGCGGCGGGGGCGGCGACGATGCTGCTGGCGGGGGTCAACGGGACCGTGACGTTCGGTTACGTCGATGACGTGCTCGGCCGGACGCCGGAGTACGCGGGGGTCCTGTACGCGGTGCAGGGCGCCGGTTCCGTGACGGTGGGGCTGCTGGTGGGGCCGCTGCTGCGCCGGCTGTGGGAGCGGGTCTTCGCGGCGGGCGGGATGGCGTTGTTCGGGCTGGCGGTGGGCGCGCGGACGCTGCCGCACGACGGGGTGGCCCTGGCGGCGAGCGCGGCGATCGGGTTCGGCCTGCCGTGCGTGCTGATCGCGACGATGACGGCGGTGCAGCGGGAGACGCCGGACGCGGTGCTGGGGCGGACGGCGGCGACGGCGGGCTCGCTGATGACGGCGCCCAACGCGGTGGCCCTGGCGGCGGGGGCGGGGCTCGTCGCGGTGGTGGACGTGCGGGTGCTGACGGCGACCGCCGGGGCGGCGGGGCTGCTGGCCGCGGCCCTGCTGGCGGCGGGGGCGGTGCGGCGCCGCACCGCCCCCACGCCGGCATCCGCCCCCGCGTCACCGCCCGCCTCCACGCCGGCACCCGGCCCCGCGTCGCCGTCCGGATCCGCCCCTGCGCCGGCGTCCCGCCCCGCAGGGGAGTCCGGGCCCCCGGGGGAGCCCGGCCCCTCCTCACCCCAGCCGTGAGAGCGCGGCGGCGACCGCCTCCAGGTCCGGGCCCGAGGCGAGTCCCGCGTGGTACAGGCGCAGTTGGTCCGCGCCGAGCGAGGCGGCGTGGGCCGCGTCGCGCTCCAGGGTGCGTGGGCTGCCGCCCATCCCGGTGACGATCCCGAAGTTGGCGGCGCGTACTCCGCCCCGGCCGGCGAACGGGCCGAGGACCGCTTCCCGGGCGCCGTCGGGTCCGGTGCAGGGCAGCACCACGCCGTCGGCCACGGCCAGGATGTGGTCCGCGTCGACGCCGACGTTGGCCCCGGTGCGGTACGGGACGGGGTCGGCGTGCAGCAGCACCTGGAAGCCGGGCGGGGCCGCGTCCCGTACCGCCGCGACGGCCGCCTCCTGGAACGTGCGGGCGACCCGGCCCCGCCACCTCAGGGTGGCGTCCGCGAGCTCGGGTCCGAGCAGCTTCCCGATGCCGTCCCGGCCGGACTCCGGGGAGCCGGCGCCGGACCAGGTCGGCCCCAGGGCACGGCGGACGGCCGCGGACAGGTCGCCGGGGTCGGCGCCCGCCTCCCCGTACCCCTCGCGGCACACCGGGCAGAAGCACAGCGACAAGAGGTACTGCGCCGCCTCGCCGAGGCCCACGCCTGCGACCTTGTCGTGGGCGTGCAGATGGGCGAAGCCGTACCAGCCGCAGGACTCCAGTTCGGTCCCGTGCGTGCCGGGGCGGGCGGCGGCCTCGGCCGCCAGGTCCACGAGGTACGCGCGCACGGCGGGGCGGGCGATGCAGGGGGCCCAGGGGTAGCGGTCCCCGTAGGCGTTGACCACCGAGGTGTCCGGGTGCTCCGCGCCGAGCCGCGAGCTGTGGGCGAGGACCACCCAGCTGTGCACCTCCAGACCGGCGGCGGCCAGCGCGCCCGCGGCTTCCCCGTACGGATCGTCGCCGGCCGTCCAGCTCTGGCGGTACGGGGCGAGGGCCCGCCCCGCCCAGCGGTCCGGGTCCGGCGGGTAGAGGACGGCGGCGTGCTCGGCGGTGACGACGCGGTGGGCGGGGTGGCGGGGGGTCAGGGCCCGGGTGGCGTGGTAGGCGGAGGCCAGGGTGACTTGCCGGACGCCGAGGTCCGCGATCCGGGCGGCGGCGTCCGGGTCCCCGACGACGTCCCATGGGTAGAGGAACGCGCCCGCCTTCACGCCCCGCCCCCTGCCCGGCCCGCCGGGGTGCCCTGTTCCTGCGACGCGCGCTCCTGCGACGCACGTTCCTCCAGCAGGGCGCGGCCGCTCGCGATGATCTCGATGAGGTCCTTGACGTGTGCGGCGGTCGGTTCGGTGAGCGGGGTGCGTACCTCGCCGACGTCCAGGCCCTGGAGCCGGACTCCGGCCTTGACCAGGGAGACGGCGTACCCGTGGCCCTTGGCGCGCAGTTCGACGAGCGGCCGGTAGAAGTGGTCGAGCAGCCCGTCGACCAGCGCGTCGTCGCCGGAGTCCAGGGCCCGGTAGAAGGCGAGGGCGATGTCCGGGGCGAAGGCGAAGACGGCGGAGGAGTAGAGGGTGACGCCGATGCCCCGGTAGGCGGGGCCGGTGAGTTCGGCGGTGGGCAGTCCGTTGAAGTAGAGGAAGTCGCCGTCGGGCCGGTGGGTGCGGACCGCGCTGACGATGCGCTGCATGAGGTCGAGGTCGCCGTGGCCGTCCTTGAGCCCGATGATGCCGGGGGTGCGGGCCAGGGCGACGACCGTCTCGGGGGTGAAGACCGCGTTGTCGCGCTGGTAGACGATCGTCTCCAGTCCGGTGGCGGCCGCGAGCGCCGCGTAGTGGTTCAGCAGCCCTTCCTGGCCGGCGACGACGAGGTAGGGGGGCATGGCGAGGAGTCCGTCCGCACCGGCCTCCTCGGCGGCCCGCGCGTACTGGACGGCGAGCGCCGTGCCGTAGCCGGCCCCCGCGAGGACGGGGACCTGTCCGGCCGTCTCCTGGACGGCGGCGGCGACGGCGATGCGGAACTCCTCGGGGGTCAGCGCGTGGAACTCGCCCGTACCGCAGCAGGCGAAGACCGCGGCGGCTCCGGCGTCGATCCCCGCGCGCACATGGGCGCGGAAGACGTCGAGGTCGACGGCGCCGTCCGGCCCGAACGCGGTCACGGGGAAGAAGAGCGGCCCGGGGACTTCGCTGAGCCGGGCGGCGAGGGGGGCTGAGGTCACGGGCGCTCCCTGAGCAGGTTCAGGCGTGCACAATTCTGATCGATGTCCATATTTCTGAACAGCGCAACGCTAAGGCAGCCTCCGATGGCAGGTCAAGGCGGACGCGGACTCTTGACGCGCCTCGCCCCACCTCCCTAGTTTGTCCACGCATGTGAATGTCAGCCAGGATTGCGCACAGCACCCCGCGTACGCCCCGAGGAGACCCCCGTATGACCGCTCCCCGTACCGTCCTGCTCACCGGCGCCGCAGGCGGCCTCGGCACCCTGATGCGGGAGCTGCTGCCCGCGTACGGATACGACCTGCGGCTGCTCGACCTGGTCCCGGTGGAGGGCGCGCCCGAGGCGATCACCGCCGACCTGAACGACCGGGAGGCGCTGCGCGAGGCCGTGCGCGGGGTGGACGCGGTCATCCACCTGGCGGGCATCTCGCTGGAGTCCACGTTCGACAAGATCCTCCGCGCCAACATCCAGGGCACGCACCACCTCTACGAGGCAGCCCGCGAGGAGGGCGTCCGGCGTATCGTGTCCGCCTCCTCCAACCACGTCATCGGTCACACCCCGCGCCCGGCTCCGGGCGATCCGCCGATCCCCCTGGACGCCCCCCGCCGCCCCGACACCTTCTACGGGCTCTCGAAGTGCTTCGGCGAGGACCTGGCCCAGCTCTACTGGGACCGGCACGGGCTGGAGACGGTCTCGGTGCGCATCGGGTCCTGCTTCCCCGAGCCCACCTCGGTGCGGATGCTGTCGGTCTGGATGAGCCCCGGCGACGGGGCACGGCTGTTCCACGCGGCTCTCACCGCCGAGGACGTGGGGCACACCGTCGTCTACGGATCCTCCGCCAACACCCGCCTGTGGTGGGACCTGGCACCGGCGCGGGCGCTGGGCTACCGGCCCAGGGACGATTCGGAGCCGTACGCGGCGAAGCTCGTCGCCGAGCAGGGCGAGCTGGACCCGGACAACCCGGCGCACGCCCGCGTGGGAGGCCACTTCGCGACGGACCCGCCGATCTGGCCGCACTGAGCCGCCGGGGGCGGAAATCCGGGCGACACGGGCGCCGCGGGGATCGGGCGGCGGAAATCGGGGCGACGGGGGCGCGGCGGGGACCGGGCGGCGGAAATCCGGGCGACGGGGACGCGGCGGGCCGGGCAGGATGCGGGCCATGCCGAGACCTTCAGGATTCCAGTACGAACAGCACGGCGACCAGAGCGTCACCATCACCCACCACGGCCGCCCCGCGGGCACCCTGCGCGGCGGCCGGGCGGAGAAGTTCCTGGCCGAGGTGGGCTCGGGCGACGCCCAGTTGGTGATGGCGCGCTGGACCGGTGCGTACAAGCACGGCAACGAGCGCACCGCCCGCGACCACCCGCGCAACCGCCGCTGAGCGCCCTCCGACGACCGTCCTCCGGACGGCCGAAGGTAAGGGAACGGCAAAGCCGGGTCGTTCGTTACCCCGTGCATGACCGCAATGACCCCCGGCTCGAACATCCCTCTCTCCGCCGCCCGCGTGGCGGTGGACGTCGCCGCTCCGGTGCGGCTCGACGTCTCGGGCCTGCTGCTCACCGCCGACGGCAAGGTGCGCTCCGACGACGACTTCATCTTCTACAACCAGCCCTCGGGCCCCGGCGTGACCTACCGCTCCGGCGGGGGCTCCGCGCCCGACGCGATCGTGGTGGACACCGCGGCCGTCCCGCCGGGCATCGAGAAGATCGTCGTCACCGCGAGCCCCGACGCCGCGGGCCAGACCTTCCAGGGCGTCGAGCCCACCGCCACCGTGCGCAACGCGGACGACGGCAGCGCGCTCGCCACCTTCACCCCGCCGCAGCTGGGCGCCGAGACGGCGCTCGTGATCATCGAGATCTACCTGCGCAACGGGGCCTGGAAGGCCCGCGCGGTCGGCCAGGGGTACGCGAACGGGCTGGCCGGGATCGCCACGGACTTCGGCGTCTCGGTCGAGGAGCCCGCGGCCCCGGTCGCCCCTCCGGCTCCGACGGCCCCCGCCCCGGTCGCCGCCGCCCCCGTCGCTCCGGTCGCCGCCCCCGTCGACCCGCGGATCGCCCCGCCCGCTCCGGCCGCCCCGCCCGCTCCCCCGGCGGCCCCCGCCGCGCCCGCGGGCTCCGGGAAGATCAACCTGGACAAGGGCCGGGTCAACCTCCAGAAGAACCAGACGGTGTCCCTCGTCAAGGGCGGCGCCCCGCTGCTCTCGCGGGTCAGGATGGGCCTGGGCTGGGAGCCCGCGTTCCGCGGCAAGGACATCGACCTGGACGCGTCGGTGATCGCCTACGGCCCCAACCGCAACCACCTGGACAGCTGCTACTTCGGCAAGCTGACCATCCTGAACGGGGCGATCAAGCACTCCGGCGACAACCTCACCGGTGAGGGCGCGGGCGACGACGAGGTGATCATGGTGGACCTCGGCCGGATCCCCGCCGAGGCGACCGGCCTGGTCTTCACGGTGAACTCGTTCACCGGCCAGAAGTTCAACGAGGTGGCCAAGGCCTACTGCCGGCTGATCGACGACGCGTCCGGCGAGGAGCTGGTCCGCTTCGACCTCACCGGCGCCGAGCCGCAGACCGGCGTGATGATGGCCAAGCTCATCAAGCAGTTCACCGGCGAGTGGGAGATGACGGGGATGGGCGAGTTCGTGAAGTCGCGCACCGTGCGGGGCATGGTCAAGCCCGCCGCCAAGTCCCTGTAGCCGCCGTGGGCCCTCTCCGGAGGGCCGCAACGGAGTCCGGGGCGCCTGAAGTGATTCAGGCGCCCCGGATCCGGAGAAGGCGGACGCTGCTCGTGCTCGTCTCGCGTCTCAGAGCTTGGTCAGTTTGGAGTACGGGCTCAGGATCCTTCCCTGTCGCCCCGAGAAGTCGATGAGGACTGCATCGTTGTCGCCCTCGACAGCAAGGATCCTGCCGAGCCCGAACTGGTCGTGCGACACCCTGTCGCCCACATCGAAGCATTCGACCGGTGGGGCCTCCTGGGCCGGGCGGTTGAAGGGACTGGAAGGCAGGTGACGCCGGGCTGACTGTTTCATTAAGTCGAGTATGCGCCCTGCGAAGGCCCTACGCCATGCCCGTCGGTGCCCAAGGCCCCAGACGTGCCGGATTCGTAATCAGCGCTCACCACGGCCAGTCAGCGCTTCCTCCCGCCTCCAGCAGCGGAACCATGCGGAACGCAGCGTCGGAAAGACCCCCGAACGTGTGGCGGTTTCCCCCGCCGGACGGGGCGTGGCCAAGCTGGTATCCGGCCAGATTCCAGGTGTAGACGGGCACCGTGTCCGGAACGCTGTGGGTCGCGCCGCCACGGCGCGTGTACGCGACCTGCTCGTCGGTGACGATGAGTACCCGGTCGTGGTCCCTGTAGTGCCGTCGCACCGCCTCCTCCGTGTTCGTGCCGCCCAGGTTCCCGAAGCGGTCCAGGACCCGGAGCACGGACTCACCCCTGCGGAAGGCCACCGGCGCGCTGCCCGTGCCGAACTGCACCAGGTCAGCGTCGGCGGAGCGCAGCGCCAGCGCCGCGCCGAAGACGGCCGCGGCGTCGGCCCGGTTCAGCCGGGAGCGCTCGGAGAGCGGCGCGCCCATCGACCCGGACCGGTCGACCAGGACCAGGGTGCGGCCCGGCAGCGCGGGTACCTGGCCCAGCGAGTGCCCGAGGGCCCGTTCCAGCGGGTGGGCCCAGCGGAGCGAGGGCGCGTGCCGGTACGCGGCGAGGTAGCGGAAGGGGAACTGACCCGACGCGGCGACGGCTTCCGGGTCGCTGATCCGGGCCGCGGCGCTCGCCGCGACCTCGTCCCGCACACCGGCCTCGTCGAAGTTGCGGAGGTTCCGGACGAGCGCCATGGTGCCCATCGACGGGATCACCGCCTCCCAGGCCGCCGCGTCCATCGGGCCCTGCAGCCAGCCCGCCAGCGCCTCCCAGGTCAGGCCGGCCTCGGCCAGCCGCTCCGCGCCGCCGGCTCCGGTGACGACGGTGCGACGTTCGGCGACCGGCAGTTCCATCAGCTCCCGGTGGGCGCTCAGAGTGCGGTCGGCTGCGGGCGGCACGGCGGTTTCCGGCCGGTGCCGGCGGTCCAGCGCGTACCGGAACAGCTCGCCCTGCCAGGGCTTGGCGGGGTCGGGCGCGGCGTGCACGAGATTGAGTACGTCGCCGAAGCGGTAGCCCTTGGACGCGGTGTCGTACTTCAGCAGAGCCCGTCCGGTGTAGAGCCGGCGCACGGCGTCGGCGATGCCCCGCTTCACGGGCTGGGGCAGGGCTCGCCCGTAGCGGAGCGTCCAGTAGCCGAGCAGTTCGCCCGGCTCGTCGGCCCGCAGCAGTAAGGAGTCGATGACCTGGCGGTTCGAGGGTCCCCCGGTGCAGCCTGCGGACAGCCGCGCCTTCACGTACTCCGCGCCGCCGACCAGCGAGGCGGTCCGCATCCGCCCGTCGCGGCGCAGCCAGTGGAGCAGCCCCGCGGTCCAGGTGGGGTCCTCCACGGCGAGGCGGCGCACGAGCGCGGCGAACCGGTCGTCGCGCTGGTCCCCGCCCTCGTAGTAGGTGTCCTGGGCCACGAAGTTGGCGACGGCGAGCAGGAAGAGTTCGGAGCGGGCGTCGCGCGCGTGCCCGGTGCCGCCTTGGTGGTTGGGCGCGAGCGCGCCGGTCGTCGCGACGGGCGAGGTGGGCACGGAACCGGCGGGCCGGGACCTGTGGGTACGGAGGTTGAAACGGGCCATGAGAAGAATTCCCCCGAATTCCTGGGGAAGGACGCGGCGGCGGAACGGGGTGCCCGAGATCAGGAGTCGGCGACGGAGAACAGTCAGATGCTCTGACCGACTGAGCTACCGGCCGGAGCCGGGCGGGACTCGAACCCGCGACCCTCTGATCCAGAAGTATCCGTCGCCTGCGCACCGGGCACCCCGGCGCTCGCGCCTCCCGAGATCATCAGTGGCTGCGGCACATTTCGGGAAAGGAAGGAGCCGCCGCCTTCGCACCGGGAGGTGCATGTCCATGACCTTAGGGAACGGTCCGGTCGCACGCGAAGGATTTTCGCCGGCCCCGATCCCGGCCCCTGCCCGGTCCCGGCGAGAACGCGACGGGCCCCCGGGGACGCAACCGAACCGGAGGGCGCGGGCGTCGCACAGGAGGGGCCTGCGGTGATTGCCCCCGGACCGACAGCACAAAAAAAGGGGGGACGCACGGCATGGAGCGGGTCGTCGCGGGATACCGGATCGTGGCGCTGCTCGGTGAGGGCGGCATGGGGCGGGTCCACCTGGCCCGGACGGCGTCGGGGCGGCTCGCGGCGGTGAAGACCGTCCATGAACACCTCGCGGCCGACCCGCTGTTCCGGGAGAGGTTCCGGCGCGAGACGCTCGCCGCGCGGGCGGTCGCCGGTCCGTTCACCGCCGCGGTGCTGAACTCCGGTCCCGACGCCGTACGGCCGTGGCTGGCGACCGAGTTCTGTGCGGGGCCGACGCTCACCCAGGCCGCCCGGGCGCTCGGGCCGCTGCGCGCGGGGCCGCTGGCCGGGCTGGGGGCGGCGCTCGCGGAGGCGCTGGCGAGCATCCACCGGGCCGGACTGGTCCACCGCGACCTGAAGCCGTCGAACGTGGTGCTCACCCGGGGCGGCCCGAAGGTCCTGGACTTCGGCATCGCCCGGCGGGCGGCCGACGAGACCCTCACAGGGACCGGGGAGGTCATCGGGTCGCCCGGGTTCATCGCCCCGGAACTGCTGGCGGCCGACGACGAGCCGTCCCCCGCCGCCGATGTGTTCGCCCTCGCGGCGCTGCTCGCCCGGATGGCGACGGGCCGACCGCCCTTCGGCTCCGGACCCGCGCACCAGGTGCTGTACCGGACGATGCGGGGCGAGGCCGATCTGGACGGGGCCCCGACCGGCGAGTGGCGCGCGTTCCTCGGCTCCTGTCTGACGGGCGACCCGGCCGGGCGTCCCGCGGTGGCCGACGTCCTGGACTGGTGCGCGGAGCGGTCCCCGGCCGACGCGTGGTGGGAGCGGAACCCGGTGGCCGGCCTGGTCCGCGACCACGAGAACAGGGTCGCGGCGCTGGTGGCGGACGCCGCGAACACCAGCCTGGACGACGCGGGCACCCCGGCCGGCGCGGACGACGTGCACGAGGCCGGCACCCCGGTCGGCGCGGCGGACACCGGTAGCACTCCGGCCGACGCCGTACCCGCCCCCTCCTCCACCGGCGCCAAGCACCCCCCGGCGGACGCCGTACCCCACCGGACCCGTCCCGTGGTCGAGCCGCGGGACGCCGTCCCGCACGACGGTGAGCCGGGCCGGGGTCCGGACAGGCGGCGGCTGCTCGCGTTCGGCGGGGCCGCGCTCCTGACGGTAGGCGGTCTTCTCGGCGGCGCGGCTCTGCTCCGGCGCACCGAGCAGGACGGCCCGACCGGCGACCGGGGAGCCTCACCGGCGCCGAAGGCCCGCTGGGCCCGGGGACGTCTGCTGTGGACCAGGACCGTCGGCGGCCTCGGCCCGTCCGGCCGGGTGCTGCGCCACGGCGGCGCGCTCCTCGTCACGGACGCAGCCGCGGTGACCGCGCTCGACGCGGCCACCGGTGCGGTGCGCTGGCGGTTTCCGGCGCGGGACGTCACGGCCGTCCGGCCGCTCGGGGACCAGGTGCACCTGCTGCTCTCCGGGCTGCTCTTCGCACCGGAACTCCTCGTCCTCGACGCCCGGACGGGCAACCGGCGCTGGTCGGCCCTGCCGGACCGGCCGCCCGGTACCCGGACATCCACCGCACCCGACGGCCCGTCGGCGTTCCTCGCCTTCGACGGCGGGACGACGGCCCTGGTCTCCTACGCCTCCGACGCCTCCCTGTGGACGAAGCGCTCCCTGGGCGATCGTCCCTGGCGCGCCTACGGGTTCGACTCACGTACGGGAGAGGCCCCCTGGTTCCACGAGGGGACGAGGGCCGCGGTGACCGGCATCGACGCGGCGGGCGGCCGGCTGGCCGTCGGACTCCGCCTCCCGACCCGTTCCGCGGCCCCCGCCGAGGAACCGTTGTTCGTGCTGCGGACCACCGGCGCGGCACCGCGGCCGGAGCCGGAGATACCTGGCGGCGCCCCGTATCCGCACGCCCACCCCGGCGCCTCCGGCACCCGGTACTACGCGCGCGGCAGCCGGGTCGTCGCGATCGATCTGGCGGCCCGGCGCACCGCCTGGCACCGGGCCATCGAAGGGGCGCCGACGGTCACGCCCACGGCGACCGGTGGCGTGGTGCACGCCGCGACGGGGGGCGGGGTCACCGCGCTCGACGCCCGGAACGGGCGGGTCCGCTGGAAGCGCCGGGATGTCGGGCGACTCGCCTCCGACGACGGCGGCATCGGCAGCGGGCCGCCGCTGGTGGCGGACGGCGCCCTGTACGCCACCGGGCCGGAGCCGGGCCGCGAGGAGAGGCCCGGGGAGGGCGCGTTCTGGGGGGTGCACGCCCTCGACGCCCTCCGCGAGCGCCGGCTGTGGTCGGTCCCCGTCGAGGAGGACGGGCCCTTCGTCGCCGCCGCCGGCGGCGGTCTCCTCCACGTCTGTGCCGGCGGGACCCTTCACACGTTCACCGGACCGGAGTCCGCGTGACCGGCCCCCTGCTCCCGGGCGATCCCGAGCGGCTCGGCTCCGTCCGACTGCTGGGCCGGCTCGGGGCGGGAGGCATGGGTACCGTCTACCTGGGCCGGACGCCCGGCGGGCTGACCGTCGCGGTGAAGACGGTGCACGAACACCTGGCGGCCGACCCGCACTTCCGTGAACGGTTCCGCCGCGAGGCCGCCGCCGCCCGCGCGGTGACCGGGGCGCACACGGCCGCGGTGCTCGACGCGGACCCGGAGTCCTCCCGGCCCTGGCTCGCCACCGCCTACCTGCCGGGTGTCACACTGCGGCACGCGGTGGCGGCGACCGGACCACTGGCGCCCTCCGCCGTGCGGTCCCTGGGCGCGGCCCTCGCCGAGGCGCTGGAGGCCGTCCACCGGGCGGGGCTCGTCCACCGCGACCTCAAGCCGTCGAACGTGCTGATCACCGCCGACGGACCCCGGGTCATCGACTTCGGGATCGCCCGCGCGATCAGCGACCACGGGTTGACCGGGGCGGGCGACCTCGTCGGCACCCCGGGGTTCATAGCCCCGGAGCAGATCACCGGGGCGGTCGTCACCGGAGGCGCGGAGTCCCCGGAGGCGGTGGGCGGCGTGACGGTGACCGGGGCGGCCGATGTGTTCGCGCTCGGGGCGGTGCTGGTGTTCGCCGCCACCGGAGGCAGCCCGTTCGGCTCGGCGACCCCGGCGGTGCTGCTCTACCGGGCCGTCCACGAGGACCCGGATCTCGCCGGCGTACCCGACGGGGTACGGGAGGTGGTGACGGCCTGCCTGGAGAAGGATCCCGGCCTGCGTCCGACGGTGGACCAGGTCCTGCGGGCCACCACTGATCCGCATCCGGCACTGTGGTGGCGCACGGAGCCGCTGCGCACGCTGGTCCTGGGCGGGGCGGCCGAGCAGCCCGTCGAAGAGCCCGCCGCTCCACCCGGCACGCCGGGGGCGGCCCCGACCGCCGCGGCACCGGCCCCGGCCCGCACCCGCCCGTTGTCCGTCCTGCCACCGCCGCCCGTGGTGAGAAGCCCGGCGGTCCGACGCGGAGAGCTCACCCGGCGCGGTCTGCTGCTGGCCGGGGGCGGCGGGCTCGCCTCGCTCGTCACGTACGCGGCCATCCGGAGCGGGGCCGGGCGGGAGGAGCGGGTCGAGGATCCCCTGAGGATCCGGCCGGGGAGCGCCGGGCAGGGCGCCCTGCGCTGGACCCTGGCCCCCGCGTTCGACGGCACGACCGTGGACGCGCTGCGGTCGGCCGGGAGTTCGCTGCTGGTGCACGGCGTCGCCGTACCCGATGCCGGGGTCACCGGCAGCGGCGGCGGATACGTCACCGCGCGGCGGGCCCGCGAGGCCGGACGCCGATGGCTGGCCCGCGCCGAGGAGAACGCCCCCGCGCAGTGGGGGGTGTCCGGTTCGGTGCTGGCGGCGGCCGATGTGGGCGTGGGCGCCCTCGATCTGGCGACGGGCGAACCCCTCGGTACGCCCACGGAGCGTCCGGCCCCGCTGTGGTTCGCCATCGCCTCGGGGGTGCTGGTCTCCGGTTTCGCGGCGGACGGCGACGCACCGACGCTGAACGCCGTGGACCTGCGCACCGGTGCGCGGCGCTGGACCGGGGGCACGACGGAGGTCCGGCCGCCCGCCGTGCTGGACCGGTCGGTGCTGCTGGCCGACGCGGACGGGGGGAACATCCGGTGCGTCGACGCGGTCAGCGGTGAACTTCGCTGGTCGTACGAGGAGTTCGAGGGTTCGGCGGTCGCTCTGACGGCGGTGCCGACGGCGGGCTGCTTCGTCCTGCTCGGCGTCGGAGGCACCCTGCACTTCCTGCGGGCGCGCGATGGCGGCCGCCTGGCCACCGGCACGCTGAAGGACGGGCCGCGTTCCGGTTCCAGCGCGCTCGCCGCCGCCGGCTCCACGGTGCTGCTGACCACCGGGGGCCGGGTCCACGCCTACGCGCCCGCCACCGGCCGGTCGCTCTGGTCGGCGGGGACGGTGGGGCTGGACACCAGCTGGCCCGCGGGCACGGGCGGCATCCGGGCTCCCGTGACGTCCGGCGGAGCGCTGCTCCACTGGGCGCGGGCGGGGGTCCTCCAGTGCCTCGACCTTCGCAGCGGCGAGGAGCGCTGGGCGGCCACGCTCGGCGGGGTCGGCCAGGTGCCGCCGGTGGTGACCGGGGGCACGGTGTACGCGGCGACGGGCGAGCTGTGCCGGGCCCTGGACGTGAACCGGGGCACGGTGCAGCACGGTTGGGGGGTCACCGACGTCCGGGACCTCGCCGCTGACCCGTCCGGCTGGTACGCCCGCGTCGGCACGAAGGCGGTACGGGCGTACAACCACACGGCTGCGCCGAGGCGGGGCTCCTGAGGCCGCGAACTACTGACGGCCGCTCGGTAGGAGCAGAGCTCTTCGGCTGAGCGCTGCTCCGAGCCCGGTGCGCACAGGCCCTCAACCGCCCGCGCGCGAGCGGGCCTTGAACGCCGCCTTGCGGGCGTCCTTGGCCGCCCTCTTGTCGCTGTGCAGCCGGCCCATGGCCTCCAGCACATCGGCGGTGGCCGGGTGGTCGACGCGCCAGACCTCGTCGAAGAAGCCGCTGTGCTGCGCGGAGAGCCCCTCGACCAGGCCCTGGAGCTCGTCCAGCTCGCCGTCCGCGTCCAGTTGGGCGGCGATCGTGTCGATGGCCAGCCAGAAGATCATGTCCTCCGGCGGGGCGGGCACGTCGGCCGCGCCGCGCTCCGCGAGCCAGACGCGGGCCAGGCCGCCCAGCTCCGGGTCGCCGAGCACCGCGCGTACGGCGGGCTCCGCCCCGGGGCCGGCCAGGGCGAGGGCCTGCTGGCAGTGGAGGCGGCGCAGCGGCGCGCCCTCGTCCGTGCCGCGCGCGGCGGCCAGCAGCTCGGCCGCCGCGGCCACCGCGCCCTCCGCGCCGTATCCCGCGAGCCAGAGCTTGACCTCGGCGCGGGCGGCGGGCTCCGGGTAGTGGGCGATGCCGTCGAGGAGGACGTCGGCGCCCTTGCCGGCGAGGTCGCCGACCGCGGGGGCGTCCACCCCGGCCTCCAGCATCCGGGCCCGGATGCCGTACAGGCCGAGGGGGGTGAGCTTGACCATGCCGTACCGGGTGACGTCCTCGTCGTCGGCCCCGGCGGCGGAGTCGTCCGCGGCTTCGCCCTCCTCGACCAGCAACGCCTCGTCGACCGGGTGGTATTCGACGATCCCGATGGGTTCGAGGAGCCGGAACTGGTCGTCGAGGCGCATCATCGCCTCGGACACCTGCTCCAGGATGTCGTCGGTGGGCTCGCCCATGTCGTCGGGGACGATCATCGACGCGGCGAGGGCGGGCAGCGGGACCGGTCCCTCGCCCGCGCCGTTGTCCGCGAGGGTGAGCAGGTAGAGGTTGCCGAGGACGCCGTCGAGGAACTCCGCCTCGGCCTCCGGGTCCCACTCCAGGGCGTCGAAGTCGATCGAGCCGTCCTCGCCGACGAGGTCCGCGAAGTCGTCCAGGACGGGCGCGGTGGCGTCGGCGTGCACGGCGTCGAGACCGTCGAGCCAGATGGACAGGACGTCCTGCGGGGAGCCGCCGGTGAGCAGGGCCAGGTTCTCGCCGGTGGTGACGGTGCCCTCGCCGTCCGTGCCCTCGCCGTCCGTGCCCTCGCCGTCCGCGCTCTCCTCGGGGTCGGTGACGTCGAGGAGGCCGGTGTCCACGGCGAGCCGCCAGGCCTCGCTGGCGTACGCGGCGCCGTCCTCGTCCGCCGGGAGGGCGAGGTGCTCGGCGGCTGCGGGAAGCTGGTCCTCGACCAGTTCGCCGCCGGCCCCGACCCGGGTGTCCGGGCCCGCCCAGCGGGCGAGCTTCACGGCGCGGACGAACAGCGGAGCGGCGAGCGCGTCCCGTGCCAGTTCGGCCTCGGTGTTCAGCCGCACCGGCGGCAGGGAAGGGCGCTCTGCGGACATCGGGGGTTCTCCTCGGTGCGTGCTCGGGGCATACGGAGTGCGTACGCGGTTCGGCCGCCCAAGCCTAGACGCAATGCGCCGCGTACCGCCCGCCGCTTCGCCACATATCGCCCCGCCGCACCCCTATGCGCCCGCGCCCGGCTCCAAGCTGAGCACGGGGGTGTGGCGGTGCACGCCGCCGCCGGCGGTCATGCCCGGGTAGTTCTGGACGCGTTCCCAGCGCGGGGACGGGGAGCCGACGCCCTCTCCGGGTTCGGCGAGGGCGGCGATGTGGTGGTCGGCGCTCTCCCACTCGGCGTAGTTGAGGACCCGGGTGCCGTCGGTGCTGACGTGGAAGTGCGCGGAGATGCCGCCGGCGGGCAGACCGGCCTCTTCGCCGAGCGCCTCGAACACGGTGTTCACCCAGGCACGTTGGCGGGCCGGGTCGGGCCCGTCGAACTCGACGTCCACGATGACGAGGCTGCCGGTCTCCCGGGTGTCGCCCTCGGCCCGGAGGCTGGAGCGGTACAGCTCGTAGGTGCGCAGTCCGAGGCGTTCGATGCCGGGGACGGCGGCGTCGATCTCGGCGTTGCGGGCGTCACGGCTCTCCCGTACGAAGTCCTGGTAGGCCTGTTCGCCGGTCCACTGGGAGTAGTGCAGCAGGGTCGCGCCGTCCTCCCTCGCGTAGACGCTGTAGGAGAGCAGTCCGGGGTGCGGCCACTCCCGGCTCTCCCATGCCTTCCGGATGGCGTCGACGGCCTCTCGCTGCCGCTGCGGTGTGCCGACGTTCCAGGTGCTGGCCTTGGCGATCCGGGCATCGGCGCGGGCCGGGTCGGGGCGGTCGGTGAGGTGCGTGGTCATGGCGGGTTCCCTTCGTCACGCGCGCCGGTCGGTGCGTCGTGATCACCACGGTGACACCTCAAGTTCGGTTGAGGTCAAGGCTGTTGCGCCTGGCGGCGCCCGCGCCCCGTTCGCCCAGGGCGTGAGCGGCCCTGGGTGCGGCCGGGGCCGGCCGGGGAAGGGTGGGGGCATGACCCTCTCGGTGGCGCACCTGAGCGATCCGCACCTCACGACCGGTCCGGGGGCGGCGGCCCCCGCCGCCGGGCTGCGGGCCGCCCTGCGCCGGGTGCTCGCCCTGGACCCGCTCCCGGACTGCGTCGTGATCACCGGTGATCTCACCGAGCGCGGGGAGCCGGGCGAGTACGCGGCCCTGCGCGAGGAGGTCGGCGCGTTCCCGGTGCCGCTGCTTCTGGTGGCGGGCAACCACGACGTGCCGGAGGCCCTCGTGGGCGCGTTCGGCGGGACGCGCTTCCTGGGCGGGGGGACGCTGACGTCGTACGCGGTGGAGCACCCGGCGTTCACCGTCGTGGTCCTGGACTCGCGGGTCGCCGGCGCGCCGGGCGGTCGGCTGGGTCCCGCGCAGTTGGCCCGGCTGGACCGGGACCTCTCCCGGCGCCCCGGCGTACCGGCCCTGGTCTGTCTGCACCATCCGCCGGTTCCGGTCGGCATTCCGTTCCTGGACGCGATGCGCCTGGCGGACGGCCCCGCGCTGGCGGAGGTGGTCGCCGCGCACCCCCGGGTCGTGCGGGTGCTGGCGGGCCATGTGCACCGCCCGGTCACGGCGGCCTTCGCGGGCAGCACGGTGGCGGTCGCGCCGAGTACGTACCGGCAGAGCGGGCTGGCGCTGCGGGAGGGTGTGCCCGGCTACCCCGACGAGCCGGCGGCCTTTCTGCTGCACGTCCTGCCGGGGGGACCGTCCGGCGCGGGCTGGGTCACGCACACCGTGCCGGTGGGCGACGACTGAAGGACCGGTCGGGCCCCGCCCCGGGACCGGTCACTCGGGCGGCTCGGCCCGCCAGGCCGTGATGTTCAGCTCGTCCATGTACCGGATGTCGTGACCCTCCAGCGGGTAGACCCGCGCCCCCGCGTCGGGGGCGGCGGCCAGCTCCAGGGCGTCGGCCATGACGAGCTCGCCGCCCTCCTGGGTGGAGACCCAGGCGAGCATCGACCGTGCGGTGCCGCCCGGCTTCAGGGTGAGCGCCTCGGGGCCCCGGTCGCGGCCGAACTGCGAACCGGCCGGGTTGACCTTCACGGGGAGGCGTTCGCCGTCCTCGCCGAGCGCCTGGACCGAGGGGTAGCCGTCGACCCGGTAGGGCTTCGAGCCGCAGTTGGTCAGGGTCAGGGCGACCGCACGGCTCATCATCGCGGTCAGCACCTCCCCCATGGTCACCACGGCGCCGGAGGCGGGGCACTTCTCCGGCGGGGTCCCGGGCGGGGTGGAGGCCGGGCCGGTCCCCGCCGTCTCCCCGTAGGCGGGCGCGGGGGTCGGGGGCAGCGTCTCGGCGCGGACGATGCCGGAGCGGGGCGCGGAGGCGGACGGGGCGGGGTCCGGTTCTTCGCCCTCGCCGGCCGGGACGAGAAATCCGGAGCAGCCGGTCAGCGCGGTCAGCGCCGCCGCCAGCAGCACGGCGGAGGCCCGTCCGCGCACCCGCGCCCGCCCGCGTACGTACACATCCATGCCGGTGCCCCCACCTCTCGCCGCGGCCGTCACCATGACCCGCCGCCGCGGCCCGTCGTCCGTGCGTTCGATCATGTCAGAAGTGGTGCCGGAGCAGCCGCCCCTACGGACTCTTCAGCGTCCCTTGCCGGTCGCCCCAAGAAGATCTAAGTGGACCTACAAGGTTCCGGGAGCCGACACTTCGGGCATGACCGCCACCGCATCGCGCCCCTTCGGCCGCACGCTCTGCGCCATGATCACGCCCTTCACCGCCACCGGGGCCCTGGACCTCGACGCCGCCCGTGCGCACGCCGCACGCCTGGTGGCGGAGGGCTGCGACGGGATCGTCCTCAGCGGCACCACGGGCGAGTCCCCCACCACGACGGACGCCGAGAAATCCGCCCTGCTGCGGGCCGTCCGGGCTGAGGTCGGCGACGGGGTACCGCTGCTCACCGGCGTCGGGGGCCCGGACACCGCGCACACCCTGCGCCTGGCGCGGGAAGCCGAGGGGGCGGGCGCGGACGGACTGCTGGTGGTCAGCCCGTACTACAGCCGCCCGCCGCAGGCCGCCGTCGAGGCGTACTTCCTGCGGGTCGCGGACTCCACCGGACTGCCGCTGATGCTGTACGACATCCCCGGCCGCACCGGCACCCGGATCGAGCCGGAGACCCTGCTGCGGCTGGCGGACCACCCGCGCGTGGTGGCGGTGAAGGACTGCGCCTACGACCTGCTCGGCTCGACGAAGGTGATGGCCCGCACCTCGCTGGCGTACTACTCGGGCTGCGAGGAGCTGAACCTGCCGTTGTACGCGGTGGGCGGCGCGGGTTACGTCAGCACCGTCGCGAACGTGGCCCCGCGCCAGGTGCGGGCGCCGCTGGACGCGTTCGACGCGGGCCGCACCGACGAGGCGGCCCGGCTCAACGGGCTCACGGTGCGCCTCACCGAACTGATGATGGCGAGCGGCCTCCCCGGAACCGTCACCGTGAAGGCGCTCCTGGACGCGGGACCGGTCCGGGAACCGCTGCAGCCCGCCGGGCGCGAGGCGACCGACGGGCTGCGGGCGGCGTACGAGGAGCTCCTCGCTCCCTGCTGAACGGGTCAGTTGTGGGCGTGCAGGACCTCGTTGAGGCCGCCCCACACCGCGTTGTTCGGGCGGGCCTCGACGGTGCCGGTGACCGAGTTGCGGCGGAAGAGGATGTTGGAGGCGCCGGACAGCTCGCGAGCCTTGACGACCTGGCCGTCCGGCAGCGTGACCCGGGTGCCGGCGGTGACGTACAGACCGGCCTCGACGACGCACTCGTCGCCGAGCGCGATCCCGACGCCCGCCTCCGCGCCGACCAGGCAGCGCTCGCCGATGACGATGCGCTCCGTGCCGCCACCGGAGAGGGTGCCCATGGTGGACGCGCCGCCGCCGATGTCCGAGCCGTCGCCGACGACGACGCCCGCGGAGATGCGGCCCTCGACCATGGAGGTGCCGAGCGTGCCCGCGTTGAAGTTGACGAAGCCCTCGTGCATGACGGTGGTCCCGGTGGCGAGGTGCGCGCCGAGCCGGACGCGGTCGGCGTCGGCGATGCGTACGCCCTTGGGGGCGACGTAGTCCGTCATCCGGGGGAACTTGTCGACCGAGGTGACCTGGAGGTGCAGGCCCTCGGCGCGGGCGTTGAGCCGCACGCGCTCCAGGTCGTCGACGGCGACCGGGCCGAGCGAGGTCCAGGCGACGTTGGCGAGCAGCCCGAACAGCCCGTCGAGGTTCTGGCCGTGCGGCCTGACCAGCCGGTGCGAGAGCAGGTGCAGACGCAGATAGGCGTCGTGGGCGTCGAGCGGCTTGTCGTCGAGCGAGGAGATGACCGTGGCCACGGCGACGATCTCCACGCCGCGCCGGGCGTCCACGCCGAGTGCCTTGGCGGCGCCCTCGCCGAGCCGGTTGACGGCCTCGTCCGGGCTGAGGCGCGTCGTACCGGCGGGGCCGGGGTCGGAGGTCAGCTCGGGGGCGGGGAACCAGGTGTCGAGGACGGTGCCGTCACCGGCGACGGTGGCGAGGCCGGCGGCGACGGCGCCGGTGGTGCGGGCAGAACCCTGGGAAGTCGTGTCGGTCATGAACGCAACCTAACGGGCCGGGGCCCGCTCGGGCGAACCGGTCTCGGCGTGGGGCCCCTTTCCCGCCACCCGCCCCTGCTCCCCCGGTGCGGGCAGCCGGCGGCGGCGGCGAGCAGGGCGCGGCGGTGGCCGGAGCGGTCCCGAACGGTCACCCGCCATCCATCACCGGCTTCACCACCAGGACGGGAGGATCCGCCGGGACCACGCGGGTGTGCCGACGCAGGGGGCGTATCACCCTGCCGGTCAGCAGCGTGCGGGGGACATAGCCGAAGCGACGGGAGTCGACGCTCACGGGCTGGTTGTCGCCCAGGACCAGGTAGTGGCCGGGCGGCACGATCGAGCCGGGGGGTACGTCCAGCCGCTCGGCCATGAGCGCGGGAACCGGGTCGCCGGGTCCGGCGGCGATCCGTTTGATGATCAGGCCCTCGTGCGCGAGTCCCTCGTCACGCGCGCCGGGAGGCGGTTCGAGGACGACGACATCTCCCCGGGCCACCCGGCGCGCGCGGCGGCGGACCAGGACGCGGTCCCCGTCGTGGAGGGCGGGTTCCATGCTCGGGCCGGTGACGGTGACGGCCAGCAGGCGGGTCCGCAGCAGACGGCGGGCGAGGCGCACGATCACGCGGGGCCTCCGCTCCGGGAGGTTCCGGCCACCACCTCGGCGGGCGGCAGCGGCCCGTCAACGGCGGCGGTGGCCGGCGGGGTGGGTACGGAAGCCCCCGCGCCGTGCGCACCGGCGTCGTGCTCATCGGAGTCGGGCGCGTACCCGCTGGCCTGGAGGGTGAACAACCGGGCGTACACCCCGGAACGGCGCATCAGGTCGGCGTGCGGTCCCCGTTCGACGATCCGGCCGTCCTCCAGGACCACGATCACGTCCGCGTCGCGCAGGGTGTTGAGGCGGTGGGAGATGAGCAGCCCCGCCCGGCCCGCCCGGTGGTGTCGCAGCCGGCGGTGGATCTCGTACTCCGCCTCGGGATCGAGACCGGAGCCGGGCTCGTCGAGGACGAGGAGGTCGGCGTCGTCCCGGATCAGGGAGCGGGCGAGGGCGAGCCGCTGCCACTGTCCGCCGGAGAGGA
This sequence comes from Streptomyces sp. CNB091, assembly GCF_000377965.1. Taxonomy (NCBI): domain Bacteria; kingdom Bacillati; phylum Actinomycetota; class Actinomycetes; order Kitasatosporales; family Streptomycetaceae; genus Streptomyces; species Streptomyces sp. CNB091. The sequence goes on along the minus strand of NZ_KB898995.1, from coordinate 286,741 downwards.
CGACTCCGGTCGTGGCGTCGTCCTTGTCCCGCTCACTGAAGAAGATCCGGCTCAGCAGGGTGTCGTAACCGTGGGGCAGGCCGGTCAGCCGGTCGTGGATTCCCGCGACGCGGGCGGCCTCCGCCACCCGGTCGGGGTCCCGGAGTGTGGTGAGGTCGCCGAGGGCGATGTTCTCGCGGGCGGTCAGGTCGTACTCCATGAAGTCCTGGAAGGTGGCCCCCATCCGGCGGCGCAGCTCACGCGGGCACAGTTCGCGCAGGTCGACGCCGTCCCAGAGGATCTGTCCCCGGACGGGATCGTAGAACCGGCACACCAGCTTCACCAGCGTGGACTTCCCGGCGCCGTTGAGACCGACGAGGCCCACGGCCTGTCCGGCGGGCAGGACCAGGTCGACGCCCCGGAGCACCCAGGGCTGGTCCTCCCCGTAGCGGAACCACACATCGCGGAACTCCACCGAGTGGCGCAGCGGCGGTACGGGACGTGGCCGGGCGGGTACGGGCAGGTCGGGTCCGGCGTCGGTCACGGTGAGGAAGTGGCGGAACATCAGGAGGGCGTGGTGGCCCGTGGCGAGTTCGACGGCGAGTCCGGCCAGCGCCGTCTGGACCGCGGGCAGGGCGGTGACCAGGACGGTCACCCCGCCGACGGTGATCTGTCCCGAGCGGGCGGCCGAGACCGCCCACAGCAGTCCGGCCCCGGCGACCAGGGCGGAGAGCAGGGCGAGTCCCGCCTGGACGGCCAGTTCCTGACGGTCCATGCCCCGTTTCGCCGCGTCCGAGGTGCGGCGCTCCGCGACCATCCGGTCGCCGAGGAAGCGCCCCAGGCCGAAGAGCCGGATCTCCTTCGCGGCCCGCAGGTCGGTCAGCAGTGCGCTGTAGAACAGCTCCCGGCGCTCCACCGGGCCCACCGTCCAGACGAGGGCGGCCCGTCGGCGGCTGAGCGCGATCTCGGCGCCGAGGACGAGGACGCCGGAGGTCAGGACGGCCGCCGCCATCCAGGGGCCCAGCAGGGTGAGCGCGCCGAGGAATCCGGTGAGGGTCACCACCGCGCCGACGGTGCCGATGACGCTGCCGACCGCGTCGACCGGCGCGGTGCCGCCGTACTGACGGGCCATGCGCAGCCGGTCCAGGAACCGCGGGTTCTCGTAGGGGCCGATGCCCGTGAACCGGTCGACGGCGGTGTGGAGTTCGACCTGAGCGCGCAACCCGACCGCCCGGCCGAGCTGGGCCCGCAGGTACTGGAGGAACTGGGGGACGACGGCGAGGGCGACACCGCATCCGACCAGCAGCAGAACCGGGCCGGTGAGGGAGCCGCCGGCGAAGGGGGCGGCGACCAGGCGGTCGATCACGGTCTTGAGGGTCCAGGCGGCGGCGACCGGGGCGGCGGACGCGGCCACCGTGAGCAGCAGCCAGCCCGTCAGGGTGGCGGGTGCCGCCCGGCGGGCCAGGCGGACCGCGGCGACCAGGACGGTACGGAGCGGGGAGTGGCCGGGTTCGTCGTCGGGCCGGGCGGCGGGGGCGGGCCTGGTCATCGGACGGCGACGGGGGTCTGGGGCCACCGGCCGACTTCCGTCACCACGAGACCGCCGTCAGGGCTGTGCCCCACCCGTACACAGCTGGGAAACGCCTTGGCGGCGAACGCCGTGGTGATGGGGCCGCCAAAGGGTTCCTGGACGGTCGGCACCACGGCGGCCAGGGCGGCGGCCATGGATCCGGCGTCCTCGTCCGACATGCCCGGCCCGTGCGGATCCGGTGCTTCGTGTGAGCTGTGCGGGTCCGGTGCTTCGTGTGAGCTGTGCGGGTCCAGTGCTTCGTAGGATCTGTAGGAGTCGTTGACGACGACGGCGAGCACCTGCCGGGCCTCCTCGGGCCGGTCCGCGTACCGGGCGACGAAGCCGGGCAGTTTGTCGCGACAGGGCTCGCAGGTGGGCGAGAAGAACGCGACGAGGGTTCCGTCGGTGAGATCCCGGTCGGTGACGGGGCTGTCGGACGGGCCGGCGGTGAAGGAGGGCACAGGGGTGCCGACGCTCGCGATGCCGGACATGCCCCCGGGCATGGCGGCGGCCGGTGCCGACGCCTGTCGCAGCAGGTCGGAGTGGACCCGCAGCCGTCGGACGACTCCGACGGTGAGTACGAGGTCGACCATGGCCAGGGCTCCGACGGCGAGGACGGCGGCGGCGAGCGGACTCACGGGGTGGTTTCCTTTCGGGGCAGGGGACGGAAGAGCGTGACGAGGTCGTCGAGGGCCGTGACGAGCAGGCCGAGGACCGCGCCCGCGAGGGAGGCGGTCAGCACCGCCACCGGATCGCCCGTACCCGGGCCGCCGACGGCCATGGCTACGAGGCCGGTGATCGCCACGGCCAGCAGGATGGAGTTGCGTACGGCGTGTACCGCGCCGAGCGGAGTCGTCGTACGGCCGAAGCAGCGGCAGGGCGTCCGACGGCCGCTACGGGCGGCGGCGACGGCCAGCGCGGTGAAAGCGGCGAGCAGTGCGGCGGCGATGCCGAGCCCGGCGACGAGTACGGTCGGCGGAGCGAGGAAGCCGGGCAGGGCGAAGGCCGGTACGAGGACGGCCTCGGCGGTCACCACCAGCGCGGCGAGGGGACGGGCGGGCAACGGTCCGGGGAGCCGCAGGGCTCGCACGGTCCCGGTGAACTCCGCGAAGGCGGCCGGGTTCTGAACCTTGCCGAGGACGGAGCGCGTGAACACCAGCAGCAGACAGCCACGGACAGCCCAGACGACGAGTTCCACGAGGGTGTCCTTTCTGAGGGGGGCGGCCGCGAGGGGCACCGACAGCGCGGCACGGTCGGTGCGGTGCGGGTCGGTTCAGCCGTGGGCGCCGTGGGAACGGGGCGGTTGACCGCGGGCGCCCCGGCGGCGGTAGGAGTTCCTTCCGCGCTGCCGACGGGCCGTGGTGCGTGCCGCTCCCGGGTCGATGACCCGGGAGCGGCACGCATACGGAGCACGTCCCCGGAGAGGCCACCTTCAGGTCGCCTCTCCGGGGGGTGCCGTCAGCAGAAGACGCAGCGCTTCCCCAGGAGCACCTGGGTTCCGTCGGAACAGACCTGACTGGTGAAGATCGCCCTGAAGCCGGTGCGGTGGCACATCGGTACCATCGTCGAATTGCACACTTCCTCGGTCCAGCACTCGACGGCGGCAGCCGCCTCCGCCCGGGGGACCAGGCGGTCGACCAGCGAATCGGACAGGTTCCGGATCCAGTCGCGCATGGAGATCCTTTCGTCTTCGGTGAGTGAGAGGGGATGCCCGGGGGCCGGTCAGCCGTTACAGCGGGCGCAGCGGACGCCCCGGAAGCTGCGGGTGCCGTCGGCGCACACCTGGTAGATGAAGTAACCCCAGCGGCCGGTGGAGCCGCAGAGCTGGAGCGGCCCCTGCTGGCAGACCTCCTCGGTCCAGCACTCGACGGCGGCGGCAGCCTCGGTCTTCGGGACCAGGCGGTCGATCAGGGCATCGGAGAGGTTCTCGAACCAGGCACGCATGGCAGATCCTTCGGTCAGCGGGTGAGCGGCCGGCCCGGGGCGGGCCGGTCGGCCGGTGCGGCGCTCGCAGCGGTGGCGCGGGGGAAGCCGACCGCTGTCCGCCCGGATGTGGCGGACCACGGTCGTTCAAGGGGCCTGTTGCGGCCCCGTGGCGGAGCCGGGTCGCCCGGTCGGCGAGCCTTCGGCTACCGACGCCCGGTGGGGCCGGCCGCCCGGGATGCGGACGGTCGGCCGAAGCGCCGGGCGGCTTCTGGAACCTCTTGTGCAGGGAAATCCTCTCGGTTGGTGAGAGACCCGCGGTGTGCTCCCGGCCGGTTGCGTGGGAGCGCCTTCGACCCCGTCAGCCTCCGTGGGCGCTCTTGCAGGAATCTTGATCGGATCTGAAACCGGCGGCGGCTGGTGGGACGGCACTCAGCAGACGGGCGGAGCACGTTGGCAATCTGGTACGGAGTCCTCGGGGAGATCGAGGCCCGTCGGGACGGGCGCCGGGTGGATCTGGGCCCGGCCCGGCAGCGGACCGTCCTGGCGGCCCTGCTGATGGATGTGGACCGGGTGGTTCCGGTGGACGGCCTGGCGGAGCGGGTCTGGGGCGACCGGCCGCCGCGCCGGGTCGCGGCGGCCGTGCACACCTATCTGTCACGGCTGAGGCGGGCGCTGGAGCGGCCCGCGCCGGACGGCGTCGTACCGGACGGTGCTGATCCGGGGCTGCCCGCGATCGTGCGGCGGCCCGGCGGGTACACGGTGCCGGCCGGTCCGGGCACGGTGGATGTGCATCTCTTCCGCGATCTCGTCGTCCGCGCGCGGTCCACCGACGACGGCGGTGCGCTGGAGCTGTACGACCGGGCGCTCGCGCTGTGGCGGGGCGAGCCGTTCGCGGCCGTGGACACCCCGTGGTTCAACGCGGCACGGGTCTCGCTGTCGGAGCAACGGCACGCCTGCCGCCTGGACCGCAACGACGTGGCACTGCGGCTGGGGTGTCACGGCGCGCTCCTGCCGGAACTGGGCGCCTGCCACGACGAGCGCCCCTGGGACGAGCGGCTGACCGCCCAGTTGATGACCGCGCTGAGCCGCAGCGGACGGACGGCGGATGCGCTGCGCTGCTTCGAACGGGTGCGGTGCGCGCTGGCGGAGGAGTTGGGCAGCGATCCGGGGCCGGAGCTGCGGCGGCTGCATCAACGGGTGCTGGCAGGCGATGCGACGCTCGGGTCGGTCGGGCGGCCGGGCCCGCCGGCGCTGGGCTCCTTCACGACGTCCGGAGCGCCCACGGGAGCGGACTCCCGGCCGCTCCCCGGTGGCGCGCGGGTCGGCACGGTGCCGCGCGAGCTGCCCTCGGCGACACGGCACTTCACCGGGCGTACGTCCGAGCTCGCCCTGCTGGACGAGGCGTTGGGCCGGTCTCCGGACGAGACGGGGGACGAGACGGCGGACGAGACGGCGGGCATGGCGGCGGGCATGGCGGGACCCGGCGGCCCCGGCGCGGGGCCGGTGTGTGTCATCAGCGGCGGCGCGGGGGTGGGGAAGACCTCGGTGGCGCTGCACTGGGCGCACCGCAACATCTGCCGATTCCCCGACGGGCAGTTGTACGTGGATCTGCGCGGGTTCGCCCGCTCGGGCGGTCCGCTGACGCCCGCCGCGGCGCTCCGACTGCTGCTGTGCGGTCTCGGCGTGGACCCGGCGGCGGCGCCGGCGGGCCGGCAGGCGCTCGCCGGGCTGTACCGGAGCCTGGTCGCGGACCGCCGGGTGCTGATCGTGCTGGACGACGCGGCCGACGCCGAACAGGTCGCGGCGCTGCTGCCGGGGAGCGCGGGGGCCGCCGTACTGGTCACCAGCCGCCGTCGGCTGACGGGGCTCGCCGTCACCCAGGGGGCACACGCGGTGTCGCTGTCCACCCTGTCCCGGGCGGACTCCCGGGAACTCCTCGGGCACCGGTTGGGCGAGGCGCGGCTGGCGGCCGAGCCGGAGTCGACGGCGGCCGTCCTGGAGCGGTGCTCGGGTCTGCCGCTGGCGCTCGGCGTGGTCGCCGCGCGGGCGGCGGCCCGGCCTGGCTTTCCGCTGGCGGACCTCGCCGAGGAGCTGCGGGACGCGACGGGCCGGCTGACCGCTCTGGGCACGGGTGATCCGTCGGCGGATGTCCGGACCGCGCTGGGTCTGTCGTACCGGGCGCTGAGCGGTGCCGCGGCCGGGGCGTTCCGGTTGCTGTCGGCGGTGCCGGGGCCGGACATCGGGCTGGGCGCCGCGGGGAGTCTGCTGGGCTGTTCCCCGGCGTCGGCGCGGGTGCTGCTGCGGGAGCTGGAGGCGGTCCATCTGCTGGAGCAGCACTGGCCCGGCCGGTACCGCATGCACGGGCTGGTACGGGTGTTCTCGGCCGAACTGCGGGAAGCGGGGCCGTTCGAGCGGGCGCTGCGGCGGGTGCTGGACCACTACGCGCACACCGCGTGGGCGGCCCGTCGGCTGCTGGGCCCGTACGGGCGTCGGCCGGTGTGGCTGGGGCCGCCGCTGCCGGGGGTGACCCCGGAACGGCCCGCCGACCGGCGTGCGGCGGGGGCGTGGTTCCACGCCGAATGGGCGTGTCTCACCGCCGCCCGACGACTGGCGGAGCGGCGGGAGTGGGACTCGGTGGCGTGGGAACTGGCCCTGGTACTGGACGGCCTGGTGCCGCGGCAGGGCCGGGCGTACGGGGCAGGGGGCAGGGCCGCGGGAGCGGGCAGGGGCGAGCTGTCCGGCGGGGCGCGCCGCCGGACCGTCCACAGCCGTCGCGCGGGGTACGCCGTGGTGGAGACCGGGGCGCGGGGAGGCGGTGCGGACGGCGAGGATGGTGGGGGCCGGGTACCGGCGGGGGCCGCGCCGACGTCGCCGTGCCTGGCGTGAGGGATCACGTCCCGGCGGAGCGGCGACCGCGCTACCCGAACACGCCGGTGAGGGAGACGGCGCGGGGCGGGCTCGCGGTGAGCATCAGCGACTGCTGCCGCCGTCCACGATCCGGGCCAGCATCTCGCGGGTGCAGGGCGCGTCGAACGTGCCGCCGGTGAGGAGCACCTGGAGACAGATGCCGTCCAGCAGTGCGACGAGCGCCCGCGCGGTCTCCGGGTCGGTGTGCCGGGAGAGCAGCTCGACGGCCTCCTCGGTCCATTCGGCGGCGACGGGGCGCAGCACGGGGCGTCGCAGGGCCGCGAGGTACAGCTCGTACTCCAGCTCGATCGCCCCGCGTTCGCCCGCGAACCACCGGCCCAGCAACCGCGTCAGCTCCTCCGCGAGACCGGCGGAGCCGACGGGTCCCGCCAGGGCCTCGCTGCCGCGCAGTTCCCGCACGAAGTTCTCGTTGCACCGGCGCAGGGCGGCGACCAGGAGTTCGTCGAGGGAGCCGAAGTGGTACGTGGTCGAACCGAGCGGCACATCGGCCTCGGCGGCCACGGTGCGGTGGCTGAGGCCGGCCATGCCGTCGGCCGCGATCACCCGCAGCGCGGCGTCGATGATCTTCGTCCGCCGCCCGGGGTCGTACCGCCGGGCCATCAGTGCGCCCCGCCCAGGTTGAGGACGACGACCCCGGCCACGATCAGGGCGATGCCCATGATCTTGGCCAGGCCGCCGGCCTCCCCCAGGAACAGGATCCCGATGAGGGCGACGGCCGCGGTGCCGACGCCGGCCCAGATGGCGTAGGCGGAGCCCACGGAGAGCGTCTTGAGGGTCTGGGCGAGCAGGGTGAAGGCGATGAGGTAGCCCACCACGGTGCCGATCGAGGGCCAGAGCCGGGTGAAGCCCTCGCTGTACTTCATGGCCGTCGTCCCGGCCACCTCCGCCGCGATGGCGGCGGCCAGAAGTCCGTATGCGTATCCCATGGGTACGACTGTACCCAACGTTGCGTACGGCCGTACATATCATCGGCCCACGTCGGGGGCGCTACGGTGTGCCGACCGACCAAACGGCCCGTGACACGGGCCGACGACACGACGGAGACGCAGTGGCGCAGGACGCAGGGTGGGGCGGCGGCCCGTACGGGGGCGCACCTCACGGTGGGGGGCCCTTCCACGGGGGCGCGCAGGGACCGGGCGGGGGATGGAACAGCGGGTGGGCCGCACCGCCCAAGCCGGGGGTCATACCCCTGGCGCCGCTGAGGGTCTCGGACATGCTCAGCGGCGCCTTCTCGACGCTCGGGCGGTACTGGAAACCGCTGATCGGGATCGCCCTGACGCTGTTCGGCGCGGCGACGCTCGTGATGATCGCCGCGCTGGTGGCCGCCGGCGCCGCCGTCGCGAGCCAGTGGGACGAACTGACTGCTGGCTCCCCGGGATCTCCGGACGCGGCGCAACTGGTCCCGCTGGGCGTCGCGTTCGGCGTGCTGATGGTCATCGGCATGATCGTCTACCTGCTGGCGTCCGCCGTGGTGCAGGCGGCGGTCCCGGTGGTCCTCCAGGAAGCCGTCCTGGGCCGCCCGATCGGCTTCGGGGAGGTCTGGAGGCGGGCGTGGTCGCGGGTCTGGTCGATCCTCGGCACGGTGTTCCTGACCGGGCTGATCATGCTCGTCCCGATGGCGCTCATGATGGGCGCCATCGCCGGGCTGATGATCTACGCCGTGTCGCTGGGCGACGAGGACGGCGTCGTGCCGCTGATGGTGGTCGGCTTCCTCGGAGCCCTGCTCGTCGCACCGGTGGCGATGTGGCTCTACGTCCGCTTCTCCCTGGCCCCGACGGTCGTGGTCTTCGAGCAGCAGCGTCCGGTCGCCGCCCTGCGCCGCTCGGTCCAGCTGGTGCGCGGCAACTGGTGGCGGGTCTTCGGCGTCTGGCTGCTCGCCGTCGGACTCGCGGCCGTGATCGGCTACACCATCCAGATGCCGTTCCAGATGGTCGGCCTGCTCCCCGGCGTGTTCGACCCGGCGGACATGGACGCGGACCCGAGCGGCGGGGAGATCATCGCGGTGCTCGGCGGCGTGATGCTGCTGTCGTTCATCAGCCAGATGATCGCCCAGCTGTTCACGGCGATCTTCCCCCCGCTGGTGGTCGGCCTGCTGTATGTCGACCTCCGGATGCGCAAGGAGAACCTGGGCCCGGTCCTGGCCGAGGCGGCGGCGACGACCCTGCCCGAGCAGTACGGACCGCCGCCCTCCCACGTCTGAGCACGCGGGGGCCGGGTCCGGCTCAGTCGGTCAGGGTCCGCTTGGGGCGCAGCACACAGAACTCGTTGCCCTCCGGATCGGCCATCACCACGAAGGTGGCGTCCGGCCCCTGCCCGACGTCCACCCGCCGGGCGCCGAGTGCGAGGATCCGCTCGACCTCGGCGTCCTGGTCGTCCGGTGTCAGGTCGATGTGCAGCCGGTTCTTGACCGTCTTCCCCTCCGGCACGGGGAGGAAGCACATGCCCGGCAGCGCGGTCTCGTGCGCGCCGATGACGATCTCCTCCTCGTGCTCGAAGAGCACCTGCCAGTCCAGCACCGCGCTCCAGAAGCGGGCGACGAGCGGCAGGTCGTGAGCGTCGACGGCGATGTGGTACAGGGAAACGGCCATGCCCGCCAGTCTGCCTGGCGGGCATGGCCGTTCATCGCTCTTCGCGGAGCGTGTCAGACGTTGAACCCCAGCGCGCGGAGCTGCTCGCGTCCGTCGTCGGTGATCTTGTCCGGGCCCCACGGCGGCATCCAGACCCAGTTGATCCGGAGCTCGTTGACGATGCCGTCCGTGGCGGACTTCGCCTGGTCCTCGATGACGTCGGTCAGCGGGCAGGCCGCGGACGTCAGGGTCATGTCGAGGGTGGCGATGTTGGCGTCGTCGACGTGGATGCCGTAGATCAGGCCCAGGTTGACGACGTCGATGCCCAGCTCGGGGTCGACGACGTCGTACAGCGCCTCGCGGACCTCCTCCTCGGAGGCCGGCTTCATGGTCGCGGTCTCGTTGTCGCTCATGCGGTCTTCCCTTCGGACAGCGCCTTGGCCGTCGCGTCCTTCCACGCCATCCAGCTCAGCAGCGCGCACTTGACCCGGGCGGGGTACTTGGAGACGCCGGCGAACGCGACGGCGTCCTCCAGCACCTCCTCCATCGCGTCGTCCGGCTCCAGCTGGCCCTTGGACTGCATCAGCTCCAGAAAGGTCTCCTGGATCTTCCGCGCCTGGGACAGCTCCTTGCCGACGAGCAGCTCGTTCAGCACGGAGGCGCTGGCCTGGCTGATGGAGCAGCCCTGGCCGTCGTAGCTCACGTCGGCGATGGTCTCGCCGTCGTACTTCACCCGCAGCGTGATCTCGTCGCCGCACGTCGGATTGGTGTGGTGCACCTCGGCATCGCCGTCCCGCAGGCCGCGCCCGTGGGGGTGCTTGTAGTGGTCCAGGATGACTTCCTGGTACATGGATTCAAGCTTCACCAGTCAACCCTCAGCCGAAGAAGTTCCGGACGTGCTCCAGACCGTCCACCAGGGCGTCGACCTCGGCGGGCGTGGAGTACAGATAGAACGACGCTCGCGTCGTCGCGGGAATTCCGTACCGCAGGCAGACCGGGCGGGCGCAGTGGTGGCCGACCCGGACGGCGATGCCCAGCTCGTCGAGGACCTGGCCCACGTCGTGCGGGTGGATGTCGCCGAGCGTGAAGGAGATCGTGGCCCCGCGGTCCTCGGCCGTCGCCGGACCGATGATCCGCAGGTCCGGGACCTCCAGGAGGCGCTTCACCGCGTACTCGGTGATCGCCTTCTCATGCTGGTGGATCTTCTCCATGCCGATCGCCGAGAGGTAGTCCACGGCCGCGCCGAGGCCGACGGCCTGGGCGATCGGGGGCGTACCGGCCTCGAACTTGTACGGCGCGGGGGCGTACGTCGAGGAGTGCATCGACACGGTCTCGATCATCTCGCCGCCGCCGAGGAAGGGCGGCAGGTCCTCCAGGAGCTCCTGCCGTCCCCACAGCACGCCGATGCCCGTCGGGCCGACCATCTTGTGGCCCGTGAAGGCCACGAAGTCGGCCTGGAGCGCCTGCACGTCCAGCACCATGTGCGGGGCCGCCTGCGAGGCGTCGATGCAGACCAGCGCGCCGACCTGCTGGGCGCGGCGGATGATCTGCTCGACCGGGTTGACGGTGCCCAGGATGTTCGAGACCAGCGTGAAGGAGACGATCTTCGTCTTCTCGGTGATGATCTCGTCGATGTTCGACAGGTCGAGCCTGCCGTCGTCGGTGATGCCGAACCACTTCAGCTTCGCGCCGGTGCGCTGCGAGAGCAGCTGCCACGGCACGATGTTGGAGTGGTGCTCCATCTCCGTGGTGACGATCTCCGTGTCACTGTCCACCCGATAGGGCTCGTCCGCCCAGCCGAGCATGTTCGCCACGAGGTTGAGCGACTCCGAGGCGTTCTTGGTGAAGATCACCTCGTTGCGGCTCGGCGCGTTGATGAAGGCCGCGACCTTGTCGCGGGCGCCTTCGTACAGCGCGGTGGCCTCCTCGGCGATCGTGTAGACGCCGCGGTGCACGTTCGCGTTGTGACGCTCGTAGTACTCGTTGAGCGCGTCGAGGACCTGACGCGGCTTCTGCGAGGTCGCCGCGGAGTCCAGGTACACGATCTTCTTGCCGTCGTGGACCGTGCGGTCCAGGATCGGGAAGTCCTTGCGGATCGCCTCGGTGTCGAGGAGGCCGGTGAGCCCCTGTCGGGCGTCAGTCACGCTGAAGCGCCGCCCTTCGTGTAGGCCTCGTAGCCCTCGTTCTCCAGCTGGTCGGCCAGCTCGGCGCCGCCGGAGGCCGCGATACGGCCGTTGGCGAAGACGTGCACGAAGTCGGGCTTGATGTACTTCAGGATGCGGGTGTAGTGCGTGATCAGCAGGGTGCCGACCTCGCCGGTCTCGCGGACCCGGTTGACACCCTCGGAGACGGTCTTGAGCGCGTCGACGTCCAGGCCGGAGTCGGTCTCGTCCAGGACGGCGATCTTCGGCTTGAGGAGCTCCAGCTGAAGGATCTCGTGGCGCTTCTTCTCACCGCCGGAGAAGCCCTCGTTGACGTTGCGCTCGGCGAAGGCGGGGTCCATCTGGAGCCCGGCCATCGTCTCCTTGACCTCCTTGACCCACGTACGCAGCTTGGGGGCCTCGCCGCGGATGGCGGTGGCGGAGGTGCGCAGGAAGTTGGAGACCGAGACACCGGGGATCTCGACCGGGTACTGCATGGCGAGGAACAGGCCGGCGCGGGCCCGCTCGTCGACGGACATCTCCAGGACGTCCTCGCCGTCCAGGGTGACCGTGCCACTGGTGATCGTGTACTTGGGGTGACCCGCGAGCGAGTACGCGAGGGTGGACTTGCCGGACCCGTTGGGGCCCATGATGGCGTGGGTCTCGCCCTGCTTCACGGTCAGGTCGACGCCCTTGAGGATCTCCTTCGTGGCGTTGTCGGCCTCGACGGTGACGTGCAGGTCGCGGATTTCAAGCGTTGCCATGGGTGACTCAGGACTCCTGGGTGACGGAGACGAGCACATCGTCCCCTTCGATCTTTACGGGGTATACGGGGACGGGGCGCGTCGCGGGAAGGCCGGACGGCTTGCCGGTGCGGAGGTCGAACGACGATCCGTGCAGCCAGCACTCGATCGCGCAGTCCTCCACCTCGCCCTCCGAGAGGGAGACGTTCGCGTGCGAGCAGATGTCGTTGATCGCGAACACCTCGCCCTCGGTGCGGACGACGGAGACGGGTGTGCCGTCGAGCTCCACCCGCTTGGGGGTGTCGTCCTCCAGCTCACTCAGCGCACAGGCCTTGACGAAGGACATCAGACGGACGCCTTCAGCTCGGTCTCGATCTTCTCGAGGAGACGCGCTTCGACGTCCGGCAGACCGATCTGCTGGACCAGTTCGGCGAAGAAGCCGCGCACGACGAGACGGCGGGCCTCCTCGGCCGGGATGCCGCGGGACTGGAGGTAGAAGAGCTGCTCGTCGTCGAAGCGGCCGGTCGCCGAGGCGTGGCCGGCGCCGACGATCTCGCCGGTCTCGATCTCCAGGTTGGGCACGGAGTCGACCCGGGCGCCGTCGGTGAGGACGAGGTTCCGGTTCATCTCGTAGGTGTCGGTGCCCTCCGCCGCGGCCTGGATGAGGACGTCGCCGATCCAGACGGCGTGCGCGCCGTCGCCCTGGAGAGCGCCCTTGTACACCGCGTTGGACTTGCAGTGCGGGGTGTTGTGGTCGACCAGGAGGCGGTGCTCCTGGTGCTGGCCCTTGTCGGTGAAGTACAGGCCGAAGAGCTCCGCCTCGCCGCCGGGGGCCGCGTAGGCCACCCGGGGGTGCAGGCGGACGACGTCGCCGCCGAAGGTGACGACGATCGACTTGAACGAGGCGTCCCGGCCGACCAGCGCGTTGTGCTGGCCGACGTGGACGGCCGTGTCGTCCCAGTCCTGGACGGAGACGACGGTCAGCTTCGCGCCGTCGCCGAGCACGTAGTCGACGTTGGCGGCGAGCACCGCGTCACCGGTGTGGTCGATGACGACGACGGCCTCGGCGAAGGCGCCCAGCTGGATGAGCTGGTGGCCGTAGGCGACGCCGCCCTCGCCGTGCACGGTGATCCGGACCGGCTCGGTGAGCACGGCTTCCTTGGCGACCGTGACGACCGAGGCCTGCTCGAAGGAGCTGTACGCCTGGGCGGCGACCCGGTCCACCGGGGTGCCGGCCTTGCCGAGCCGGGAGTCGTCGCGGCCGACGGTCTCGACCGTGACGCCCTCGGGGGCCTCGATCGCGACCTTCACGCCGCCGCCGTTCGCGACCGCGGTGCCGTCGTGCAGACCGCGCAGCCGCTCCAGCGGCGTGAAGCGCCACTCCTCCTCGCGGCCGTGCGGGACGGGGAAGTCCGCGACGTCGAAGGACGGGGGCGCGCTCATGCGGGTGGCGACGGTCGACTCGGCGGCCACCGCGATGGAGCCGGCGGTGGTGGAGCCCACCGGAGTGTTCTGAGCCTCAGCCATGGCTGTCGTAGTGCTCGCTTTCTCAGTCAAGAAGGGGGGTGGTTCGGTGGGAGTGCGGGGACGGCCGCGAACGGCCGTCCCGGTGGCCCTCGGTCGAGGAGCTAGCCGACCGAACCCTCCATCTGCAGCTCGATCAGCCGGTTGAGCTCCAGGGCGTACTCCATGGGCAGCTCCTTCGCGATCGGCTCGACGAAGCCGCGCACGATCATCGCCATGGCCTCGAACTCGGTGAGTCCGCGGCTCATGAGGTAGAAGAGCTGGTCCTCGGAGACCTTGGAGACGGTCGCCTCGTGGCCCATCGACACGTCGTCCTCGCGGACGTCGACGTAGGGGTAGGTGTCCGAGCGGGAGATCGTGTCGACGAGCAGAGCGTCGCAGAGCACGTTGGACTTCGCGCCCGGCGCGCCCTCGCCGATCTCGATCAGACCGCGGTAGGACGTACGGCCGCCGCCTCGCGCCACCGACTTGGAGACGATGTTGGAGGAGGTGTTCGGGGCCATGTGGACCATCTTGGCGCCGGCGTCCTGGTGCTGGCCCTCGCCCGCGAAGGCGATGGACAGGGTCTCGCCCTTGGCGTGCTCGCCCATCAGGTAGACGGCCGGGTACTTCATGGTCACCTTGGAGCCGATGTTGCCGTCGACCCACTCCATGGTCGCGCCCTCGTAGGCCACGGCCCGCTTGGTGACCAGGTTGTAGACGTTGTTCGACCAGTTCTGGATCGTCGTGTAGCGGCAGCGGCCGCCCTTCTTCACGATGATCTCGACCACGGCGCTGTGCAGCGAGTCCGAGGAGTAGATCGGGGCGGTGCAGCCCTCGACGTAGTGGACGTAGGCGTCCTCGTCGACGATGATCAGCGTCCGCTCGAACTGGCCCATGTTCTCCGTGTTGATACGGAAGTAGGCCTGGAGCGGGATCTCCACGTGGACGCCCTTGGGCACGTAGATGAACGATCCGCCGGACCACACGGCCGAGTTCAGCGAGGCGAACTTGTTGTCACCGACGGGGATGACGGTGCCGAAGTACTCCTTGAAGAGCTCCGGGTGCTCCTTCAGCGCGGTGTCGGTGTCCATGAAGATGACACCCTGCGCCTCCAGCTCCTCGTTGATCTGGTGGTAGACGACCTCGGACTCGTACTGCGCGGCGACGCCGGCGACGAGGCGCTGCTTCTCCGCCTCGGGGATGCCGAGCTTGTCGTACGTGTTCTTGATGTCCTCGGGCAGCTCCTCCCAGGAGGCCGCCTGCTTCTCCGTGGACCGCACGAAGTACTTGATGTTGTCGAAGTCGATGCCCGACAGGTCGGAGCCCCAGTTCGGCATGGGCTTCTTGCCGAAGAGCTTGAGGCCCTTGAGCCGCAGCTTCAGCATCCACTCGGGCTCGTTCTTCTTCTCCGAGATGTCGCGGACGACAGCCTCGGAGAGGCCGCGCTTCGCCGCCGCGCCTGCCGCGTCGGAGTCGGCCCAGCCGAATTCGTACGTACCCAGACCCTCGAGCTCAGGGTGGGCAGTCTCCGTGGGGAGCGTCATGCGGGGTTCCTCCCGGCCGTGCTTGCAGATGCTGAATGGGTGGTCTGTGGGGGTGGAGCGTGGCCACTGCGCGGCACGTAGGTCGTGCACACGCCATCGCCGTGGGCGAGGGTGGCCAGACGCTGCACATGGGTCCCGAGGAGGCTGGAGAAGAATTCCGTCTCCGCCTCGCACAGCTGTGGGAACTGCTCAGCGACATGCGCCACCGGGCAGTGGTGCTGGCACAGCTGCTCGCCCTGCTGCGGGCCCGGCGCGCTTCGCGCCATAGCAGCGTACCCGTCGGCCGACAGGGCCTTGGCCAGGGCCTCGGTGCGCCCTTCGGGCGCCGCGGCCTCGACCGCGGCGCGGTACGCCTCGCCCACCGCGGCCATCCGGGCGCGGGCGAAGGCGAGGACCGCCTCGTCGCCCCCGGACTCGGCGATGAAGCGCAGCGCGTCGGCGGCCAGCTTGTCGTAGGACTGGTCGAAGGCGTCCCGGCCGCAGTCCGTCAGGGCGAACACCTTGGCGGGCCTGCCTCGGCTCCGCGTCCCGTAGACCCGCTGTTCACGGGCCTCGACGACATCGTCGGAGACGAGGGCGTCCAGGTGGCGGCGGACGGCGGCCTGGGTGAGGCCGACGCGCTTGGCGAGGTCCGCGGCGGTGGAGGGGCCGTGGTCCAGGATGGAGCGCGCGACCCGGTTGCGCGTCGAGCGCTCACCGGTCGCGAGTTCCTCCTGAGGAGCCCGTCCGTCGTATTTCACAACACCATTGTTGCGTAATTCCTTCGGCTCTGACAACCACGCCCCGGAACGATCAACGGTGTGGTTCGTCACTTAGGGTTACCTAATCTGCCCCGGGGGCCGTCCTCCCCGGAGGGCTGCCTAGACTGGTGCGCCATGGAGAACGAGCCCGTCGTACAGGTCAAGGGCCTGGTGAAGCGGTACGGCACGAAGACCGCGGTGAACGGCCTCGATCTGGTGGTCGCCACCGGCGCGGTGACCGCCGTCCTCGGCCCGAACGGCGCCGGGAAGACCACCACGATCGAGACCTGCGAGGGCTACCGCCGCCCCGACGCCGGCACCGTACGGGTCCTCGGCCTCGATCCGGTCGCCGACGCGGAGCGGCTGCGCCCGCGGATCGGGGTGATGCTCCAGTCCGGCGGCGTCTACTCCGGTGCGCGCGCGGACGAGATGCTCCGCCACATGGCCAAGCTGCACGCCCACCCCCTCGACGTGGACGCCCTGATCGAGCGCCTCGGCCTCGGCGACTGCGGCCGCACCACCTACCGGCGGCTCTCCGGCGGCCAGCAGCAGCGCCTCTCGCTGGCCATGGCGGTGGTCGGCCGGCCCGAGCTGTTGTTCCTGGACGAGCCGACCGCCGGGCTCGACCCGGGGGCCCGCCGCTCCACCTGGGACCTGGTGCGCGAGCTGCGCGCCGACGGGGTGTCCGTGGTGCTCACGACCCACTTCATGGACGAGGCCGAGGCGCTCGCCGACGACGTCGCGATCATCGACGCGGGCCGGGTCATCGCCCAGGGCAGCCCGGACGCGCTCTGCCGGGGCGGCGCGGAGAACACCCTGCGCTTCACCGGACGCCCGGGCCTCGACCTCGGCTCGCTCGTCAAGGCGCTGCCCGACGGCTCCGGGGCCGCCGAGCCGCTGCCTGGGACGTACCGGATCACCGGGTCCATCGACCCGCAGCTGCTGGCCACGGTGACCTCCTGGTGCGCCCAGCACGGCGTGATGCCCGAGGGCATCTCCGTGGAGCGGCACACCCTGGAGGACGTCTTCCTCGAACTGACCGGCAAGAAGCTGACCGGCAAGGAGCTGCGCGCATGAGCGCCGGTACGTACACCCCGCGCCCCGGCGCGGCCCCGCTCCCCCGGATGATCGCCGCGCAGACCGCGCTGGAGACCCGGATGCTGCTGCGCAACGGCGAGCAGCTGCTGCTGACGGTGATCATCCCGGCGCTGCTGCTGGTGCTGTTCAGCGCGGTCGACATCGTGGACACCGGCTCGGGCGCGTCGGTCGACTTCCTGGCCCCGGGCATCCTGGCGCTCGCCGTGATGTCCACCGCCTTCACCGGCCAGGCCATCGCCACCGGCTTCGAACGCCGTTACGGGGTCCTCAAGCGGCTGGGGGCCTCCCCGCTGCCCCGCTGGGCGCTGATGACCGCGAAGACGCTGTCGGTGCTGGTCACCGAGGTGCTCCAGATCGTGCTGCTGACGGCGATCGCCTTCGCCCTGGGCTGGTCGCCGCAGGGCAACCCGCTCTCGGTGCTGCTGCTCCTGGTGCTGGGCACGGCCGCGTTCTCCGGGCTCGGGCTGCTGATGGCGGGGACGCTCAAGGCGGAGGCGACGCTCGCCGCCGCCAACCTGGTCTTCCTGCTGCTGCTGGTCGGCGGCGGGGTCATCGTGCCGCTGGAGAAGTTCCCGGACGCCGTGCAGTCGGTGCTGGGGCTGCTGCCCGTATCGGCACTCTCCGAGGGCCTGCGGGACGTCCTCCAGCACGGTGCGTCGATGCCGTGGACGCAGGCCGGGATCCTGGTGGTGTGGGCGGTGCTGGGGCTCGGCGCGGCGGCGAAGTTCTTCCGCTGGGAGTAGCCCGATCGGGGCGGGTTCCGGGGACGTGTGCGGGCAACCGGGCACGAACCCACCCCCTCGTGAAATCATGCACAAGCCCCGTCCTACGATGGTCCGCGTGGAAACCCCCATCTCCCTCATCGCCAAGCGCTGGACGCCGTCCACCAGGGTGGTGAAGCGCGCCGCGCTCTCCGCCGTCATGATGAGCGTCTTCATCATCGTCACCGGCGGGGCCGTCCGGCTCACCGGTTCGGGCCTCGGCTGCGACACCTGGCCCAAGTGCACCGACGACAGTCTGTTCGCGACGCCCGAACAGGGACTGCACGGCGCGATCGAGTTCGGCAACCGGATGCTGACCTACGTCCTGTCGGCCGCGGTCGGCTGGGCGATCATCGCCATCAGTTCGGTCAAGCCGCGCCGCCGCAAGCTCGCGCGGCTGGCCTGGCTGCAGTTCTGGATCGTGCTGGGCAACGCCGTCCTTGGTGGGATCACGGTCTGGGCGGGCCTCAACCCCTGGACGGTGGCCGGGCACTTCCTGCTGGCCAACGCGCTTCTCGCGGTCACCGTGATCACCTGGGTGCGGGTCGGCGAGGGCGACGGCCCGCCGCGCCCCCGGGCTCCGCTGCCGGTACGGCGTCTGGCCTGGGCGATCGTGGCGACCACGGTGATCCTCATCGTGCTGGGCACCTCGGTGACCGGCTCCGGCAAGCACGCGGGAGACAGCAGCGACGTACCGCGCATGCCGTGGGACTGGTCGGCCGCCGCCCATGTGCACGCCATCTCCGCCTGGGTCGTCTGCGCCCTGGCCATCGCGATGTGGCTGGCCCTGCGGGCGGTCGACGCGCCCGCCGACACCCGCGCCCGCGCCCGCGACCTGCTGGTCGTGCTGCTCGCCCAAGGCGCGATCGGGTACGTCCAGTACTTCAGCGACGTCCCCGAGATCCTGGTCGGCATCCACATGTTCGGCTCGGCCATCCTGTGGATCGCCGTGATCCGGCTCGTGCTGAGCATGCGCGAGCGCGGCGACGACGCCGCCGCCCCGCTGCCCGGCCCGTCCACCGAGCAGCCGGAGTCGACACCGGCGGCGGTCTGACGGACGGACACGCGTGAGGGGGCGGCGGGCCGGTGGCCCGCCGCCCCCTCACGTATGCCGTGGCTCCTTGACGCCGGGCCCGTACACCGTGCGCTTCGAGCCCGAGCAGGGACGGGCGCCAACGGCACCGTCACCTCAGCGGCCGGCCGTCGCCTCCGCGGCCGGCCGTCGTCTCAGCGGTCGTTGGAGGGGCCGCCGACCTGGATGCCGGCCATCCGGGACCACTCGTACGGGCCGGTGCGGACCTTGAGCGCGAACTCGCCGTCGAACTCCTCGTGCATCGTGATGCCGGACTTCCGCGCCGCGTTCTCGGCCACGGCGTAGGTCGGGGCCACGAGGTCGCCCCAGGCGCCGTCCTCGCCGACCAGGACGATGCGGGCGCCCGCCTGGCCGAGGTAGGCGACCTGCCCCTCGGCGCCGCCGTGCTCCTTGGCGAAGGCGCCGATCTCCCGGGCGAGCTTCGCCGCCCTGCGCTCGGCGCGCGCCGCCTTCCTGGCGTCCGTGCGTGAGGTCTGTCCGGTGTCCGCTGCGTCTGCTGCCGTCTCTGCCATGAACAGGATGCTACCGACGGGTAGATGAACTGGCGACGGGCGGGTCGCGTGGCTTGTGCCACGCGACCCGCCCGTACGCGGAAAGAGGGTGCCTCAGCGGAGGAAGGGGTCCACCGCGATCGCGAGGAAGAGGAGGGAGACGTAGGTGATCGACCAGTGGAACAGCCGCATCTCCTTGAGCTTGGCCCCGGTCACCCCGGACTTGGCCCGGTTCTGCAGGCCGTGGGCCTCCCAGAGCCAGGCGCCGCCGGACAGCAGCGCCACCGCGGTGTAGAACCAGCCGGTGTAGCCGAGCGGGGTGAGCAGCAGCGAGACCGCGACCATCACCCAGCTGTAGAGGACGATCTGCCTGGCGACCACCCGGTTGGAGGCGACCACCGGAAGCATCGGGACACCGACCCGGGCGTAGTCGTCCTTGACCTTCATAGAGAGCGGCCAGTAGTGCGGCGGCGTCCAGAAGAAGATGACGGCGAAGAGGATGACGGCGGCCCAGGAAAGCTCGTTCGTCACGGCCGACCAGCCGATGAGGACCGGCATGCAGCCCGCGATGCCGCCCCAGACGATGTTCTGGGACGTGCGGCGCTTCAGCAGCATCGTGTAGACGACGACGTAGAACAGCAGCGCGCCGAGCGCGAGAGCGGCCGAGAGCCAGTTGACGAGCAGACCGAACCAGAGCGTGGAGACCACCGCGAGGGCGATGCCGAAGGCGAGGCATTCGCGGGGGCTGACCATGCCGGTGACCAGCGGGCGCTGGGACGTACGGTCCATCAGCGCGTCGATGTCCCGGTCGATGTACATGTTCAGCGCGTTGGCGCCGCCGGCGGAGAGATATCCCCCGATGGTGGTAGTGAGAACGAGCCACAGGTCGGGTACACCCTGGGCAGCGAGGAACATCACCGGAACGGTGGTGATGAGCAACAGCTCGATGATCCGTGGCTTGGTAAGCGCCACGAAAGCCTTGACGCGGGCCCCGAACGGGCGATGGCCCCCCGGGCTGGGAGTCAAGGCGACCCCTGCGGGTCGGGACTCAACGGCCGTCACGCACACCCCTGACAGAGAAATCCCAGCAAGCTCCGGGCGGAGAGGCCCGGTGAAGACTTGCGCGAACCCGTTCACTCTAAACGTTGCGGATACGCCGCCCTTCGCGGGGGTGGGGTCGTGTTGGGGGTGACTGTTCACCGGTATGCGCGTTCCGCCGGGAGGCGAACTCCACGGGTCGCCCACACCCTGGAAAGTACTCGGAAAGTGTGCGTGTCAACGGGGGTAGGCTCGACAGCGCCCGGTGCGGTAACAAGTCACCGGCCTACCACAGTGGAGAGGAGCCCTGACTCAGGGTGAGCATCAAGCCGACCACCACAGACCTTCAGTGGACCGATTTGGACCAGCGGGCCGTGGACACCGCCCGCGTTCTCGCCGCGGACGCCGTACAGAAAGTCGGAAACGGCCACCCGGGCACGGCGATGAGCCTCGCTCCCGCCGCGTACACCCTCTTCCAGAAGGTGATGCGGCACGACCCCGCGGACGCCGAGTGGACCGGCCGCGACCGGTTCGTCCTCTCCGCCGGCCACTCCAGCCTGACGCTCTACATCCAGCTCTACCTGGCCGGGTACGGCCTGGAGCTGGACGACCTCAAGGCCTTCCGCACCTGGGGCTCCAAGACCCCGGGCCACCCGGAGTACGGCCACACCACCGGTGTCGAGACGACGACCGGGCCGCTGGGCCAGGGTGTCGCCAACGCGGTGGGCATGGCGATGGCCGCCCGCTACGAGCGCGGCCTCTTCGACCCCGAGGCGGCCCCCGGCGCCTCCCCGTTCGACCACATGGTGTGGGTCGTCGCGGGTGACGGCTGCCTCCAGGAGGGCATCTCGGCCGAGGCGTCCTCGCTGGCCGGGCACCAGAAGCTGGGCAACCTGGTCCTGCTCTGGGACGACAACCACATCTCCATCGAGGGCGACACGGAGACCGCGGTCTCCGAGGACACCATCAAGCGGTACGAGGCGTACGGCTGGCACGTCCAGCGTGTCGACCAGCTCCCCAGCGGGGACCTGGACCCGGCGGGTCTGTACGCGGCGCTCCAGGCGGCCAAGGCCGAGACCGAGCGCCCCTCGTTCATCGCGGCCCGCTCGATCATCGCCTGGCCCGCCCCGAACGCCCAGAACACCGAGGCCGCGCACGGCTCGGCGCTCGGCGACGACGAGATCGCGGCGACCAAGCGGGTCCTCGGGTTCGACCCGGAGCAGACCTTCGAGGTCGCAGGCGAGGTCATGGGCCACACCCGCGAGGCGCTGGACCGCGGCCGTGAGGCCCGCGCGGAGTGGGACAAGTCGTTCGCCGCGTGGCGCACGGCCAACCCGGAGCGCGCCGCCTCCTTCGACCGGATCGCCGCGGGCGAGCTGCCCGAGGGCTGGGAGGAGAAGCTCCCCGTCTTCGAACCCGGCAAGGGCCTGGCCACCCGTGCCGCCTCCGGCAAGGTGCTCCAGGCGCTCGGCGAGATCGTGCCCGAGCTGTGGGGCGGCTCCGCCGACCTCGCGGGCTCGAACAACACCACGATCGACAAGACGTCGTCGTTCCTCCCGGCGGGCAACCCGCTGCCGGAGGCCGACCCGTACGGCCGCACGATCCACTTCGGCATCCGCGAGCACGCCATGGCCGCCGCCATGAACGGCATCGCGCTGCACGGCAACACCCGGATCTACGGCGGCACCTTCCTGGTGTTCTCCGACTACATGCGCAACGCGGTGCGGCTGTCCGCGCTGATGCACCTGCCGGTGACGTACGTGTGGACGCACGACTCGATCGGCCTCGGCGAGGACGGCCCCACCCACCAGCCGGTCGAGCACCTCGCCGCGCTGCGCGCCATCCCGGGCCTGAACGTCGTGCGCCCGGCGGACGCCAACGAGACCGCCATCGCCTGGCGCGAGATCCTGCGCCGCTACACCAAGGTGTTCGGCGAGGGCGCCCCGCACGGTCTGGCGCTGACCCGGCAGGGCGTGCCGACGTACGAGGCGAACGAGAACGCCGCCAAGGGCGGCTACGTCCTCTTCGAGGCGGAAGGCGGCGAGCCGCAGGTGCTGCTCATCGCGACCGGTTCCGAGGTCCACGTCGCCGTCGAGGCGCGCGAGCAGCTCCAGGCGGACGGTGTGCCGACCCGGGTGGTATCGATGCCGTCGGTCGAGTGGTTCGAGGAGCAGGACCAGGGTTACAAGGAGAGCGTGCTGCCGCCGTCGGTGAAGGCGCGGGTCGCCGTCGAGGCGGGCATCGGCCTGACCTGGTACCGGTACGTGGGCGACGCGGGCCGGATCATCTCGCTGGAGCACTTCGGGGCCTCGGCCGACGCGAAGGTGCTGTTCCAGGAGTTCGGCTTCACCGCCGACAACGTGGCTTCCGCCGCGCGGGAATCTCTCGCCGCCGCCACGCGCTGACGCCGGTAGATACGACTAGTAGGAGATGCAACTCATGACAGACGCACTCAAGCGCCTCTCCGACGAGGGCGTGGCGATCTGGCTCGACGACCTGTCGCGCAAGCGGATCACATCCGGCAACCTGGCCGAGCTGATCGACCAGAGCCATGTCGTCGGCGTCACCACCAACCCGTCGATCTTCCAGAAGGCGATCTCCTCGGGCGACGGTTACGAGCAGCAGCTCACCGACCTCGCCGCCCGCAAGGTCACCGTCGAGGAAGCCCTCCGCATGATCACGACGGCGGACGTCCGCGACGCCGCCGACATCCTGCGCCCGGTCTTCGACGCCACCGGCGGCCAGGACGGCCGGGTCTCCATCGAGGTCGACCCGCGCCTGGCGCACCACACCACGGCCACCGTCGCCGAGGCCAAGCAGCTGGCGTGGCTGGTCGACCGGCCGAACACGCTCATCAAGATCCCGGCGACCAAGGCGGGCCTGCCGGCGATCACCGAGACGATCGGCCGGGGCATCAGCGTCAACGTGACGCTGATCTTCTCGCTGGAGCGCTACCGCGCGGTCATGGACGCCTACCTGGCGGGCCTGGAGAAGGCGAAGGCCGCGGGCCTGGACCTCTCCAAGATCCACTCGGTGGCCTCGTTCTTCGTGTCGCGGGTGGACACCGAGATCGACAAGCGGCTGGACGCCATCGGCTCGGACGAGGCGAAGGCGGCCAAGGGCAAGTCCGCCCTGGCCAACGCCCGTCTGGCCTACGAGGCGTACGAGGAGGTCTTCTCCTCCGACCGCTGGGCCCCCCTGGACAAGGCGCAGGCCAACAAGCAGCGTCCGCTGTGGGCCTCGACCGGCGTCAAGGACCCGTCGCTGAAGGACACGCTGTACGTCGACGACCTGGTGGCGCCGAACACGGTGAACACCATGCCGGAGGCGACGCTGGAGGCGGTGGCCGACCACGGCGAGATCACCGGCAACACCGTCGCCGGCGGCTACGACCGGGCGCGCGCCGACCTCGACGCGATCAAGAAGCTCGGCGTCTCGTACGACGAGGTCGTACAGGTGCTGGAGGACGAGGGCGTCGAGAAGTTCGAGGCGTCCTGGAACGACCTGCTCAAGTCGACCGAGGCGGAGCTTTCGCGCCTCGCCCCCTCGGAGGGCTGACCACTTTGTCTGCTGTTCCCGGAGCCAACCCGCTCCGTGACGCACAGGACCGACGGCTCCCGCGTATCGCGGGGCCGTCGGGCCTGGTCATCTTTGGCGTCACGGGCGATTTGTCCCGTAAAAAGCTGATGCCCGCCGTCTACGACCTGGCCAATCGCGGCCTGCTGCCGCCGGGCTTCTCGCTCATCGGTTTCGCGCGCCGCGACTGGGAGGACGAGGACTTCGCCCAGGTCGTCCACGACGCCGTCAAGGAGCACGCCCGTACGCCGTTCCGCGAGGAGGTCTGGCAGCAGCTCATCCAGGGGATGCGTTTCGTCCAGGGCAACTTCGACGACGACGAGGCGTTCGAGACGCTGAAGTCGACCATTCAGGAGCTCGACAAGGCGCAGGGGACGGGCGGCAACTTCGCCTTCTACCTCTCCGTGCCGCCGAAGTTCTTCCCCAAGGTCGTCCAGCAGCTGAAGAAGCACGGCCTGGCCGACCAGAGCGAGGGCTCCTGGCGGCGCGCCGTCATCGAGAAGCCGTTCGGCCACGACCTGGCCAGCGCGCAGGAGCTCAACCAGCTCGTGCACGACGTCTTCCCGCCCAACGAGGTCTTCCGGATCGACCACTATCTGGGCAAGGAGACGGTCCAGAACATCCTGGCGCTGCGGTTCGCCAACACGATGTGGGAGCCGATCTGGAACCGGTCCTACGTCGACCACGTACAGATCACGATGGCCGAGGACATCGGCATCGGCGGCCGGGCGGGCTACTACGACGGCATCGGCGCCGCCCGTGACGTCATCCAGAACCACCTGCTCCAGCTGCTGGCGCTGACCGCGATGGAGGAGCCCGGCTCCTTCCACCCGAAGGCCCTGGTCGCCGAGAAGCTCAAGGTGCTCACCGCCGTCGAGCTGCCCGACGACCTCGGCAAGCACACCGTGCGCGCCCAGTACGAGCACGCGTGGCAGGGCGGCCAGGAGGTCCTCGGCTACTGCGAGGAGGAGGGCATCGACCCCAAGTCGACGACCGACACCTACGCGGCGATCAAGCTGACGATCAACAACCGCCGCTGGGCGGGCGTGCCGTTCTACCTCCGCACCGGAAAGCGGCTCGGCCGCCGGGTCACGGAGATCGCGGTCGTCTTCAAGCGCGCGCCCTACCTGCCCTTCGAGTCCGGCGCCACGGAGGAGCTGGGCGGCAACGCCCTGGTCATCCGGGTCCAGCCGGACGAGGGCGTCACCGTGCGCTTCGGCTCCAAGGTGCCCGGCACCTCGATGGAGGTCCGGGACGTCACGATGGACTTCGCGTACGGCGAGTCGTTCACGGAGTCCAGCCCGGAGGCGTACGAGCGGCTCCTCCTGGACGTCCTGCTCGGCGACGCGAACCTCTTCCCGCGCCACCAGGAGGTCGAGCTGTCCTGGAACATCCTCGATCCGATCGAGGAGTACTGGGACAAGCACGGCAAGCCCGCGAAGTACGCGGCCGGCACCTGGGGCCCGGCCGAGGCGGACGAGATGCTCGCACGCGACGGACGGAGCTGGAGGCGGCCATGAAGATCGATCTCACGGAAACCACGTCCAGCAAGATCAACCAGGAGCTGGTGTCGGCCCGCCGGGCCATCGGCACCCCGGCCATCGGCATGGTGCTCACGCTGGTCATCGTCACCGACGAGGAGAACGCGTACGACGCGCTCAAGTCGGCCGGCGACGCCTCCCGCGAGCACCCCTCGCGGATCATCGCGGTGATCAAGCGGGTCAGCCGCTCGCCGCGGGCCCGCCGGGACGCCCGGCTCGACGCCGAGATCCGGGTCGGCTCCGACGCGGGCACCGGCGAGACCGTCGTCCTGCGCCTGCACGGCGAACTGGCCAACCACGCCCAGTCGGTGGTCCTTCCGCTGCTGCTGCCGGACGCCCCGGTCGTGGTGTGGTGGCCCGAGGGCGCGCCCTCCGACCCGGCGAAGGACCCGCTCGGGGCTCTCGCGCAGCGCCGGATCACCGATACCTACTCGGCCGAGCGCCCCATCGAGGCACTGGCGGTACGGGCGGCGACGTACAACCCGGGCGACACCGACCTGGCGTGGACGCGGATCACTCCCTGGCGCTCCATGCTGGCCGCGTCGCTGGACCAGCAGCCCGCCGAGGTGATCGGCGCGACCGTCGAGGGCGAGAGCGACAACCCGAGCTGCGAGCTGCTCGCCATGTGGCTCGCGGACCGGCTCGGCGTCCCGGTGGAGCGCATGGTCTCCGAGGGCCCCGGCCTCACGGCGGTCCGGATGGAGACGAAGACCGGCGTCATCGTCCTCGACCGCGCCGACGGCACGCTGGCCACGCTCTCCATGCACAACCAGCCGGACCGCGGGGTGGCGCTCAAGCGGCGCGACACCGCCGAGCTGCTGGCCGAGGAGCTGCGGCGGCTCGACCCGGACAACACCTACGCCTCCGCGGTGAAGTTCGGCGTCGACCGGCTGCACGCGGGCGGCGAGGTCAAGGCCGCGCCGGTCGGGAGCGCCGAGGAGAAGGCGGACAAGGCCACCGAGGCCAAGGCCCCCGCCGCGAAGAAGGCCCCGGCCAAGAAGGCGGCGTCGAAGTGACGCCTCCCCAACTGGTCGTGCACCGCGACAAGGAGCTGATGGCGCAGGCCGCGGCGGCCCGGCTGATCACGAAGATCGTGGACGCCCAGGCCTCCCGGGGCCACGCCTCGGTGGTGCTGACCGGCGGGCGCAACGGCAACGGCCTGCTGGCCGCGCTCGCCGCCGCGCCCGCCCGGGACGCGATCGACTGGGCGCGCCTGGACCTGTGGTGGGGCGACGAGCGGTTCCTGCCCGAGGGCGACCCGGAGCGCAATGTCACCCAGGCCCGCGAGGCGCTGCTCGACGCGGTGCCACTGGACCCGGCCCGGGTGCACGCGATGCCCGCGTCCGACGGCCCGTACGGCGACGACGCGGACGCGGCGGCAGCCGGTTACGCCGCCGAACTGGCCGCCGCCTCGGGTCCCGAGGACCAGGGGGCGGTGCCCACGTTCGACGTGCTGATGCTGGGCGTGGGCCCGGACACGCATGTGGCCTCGCTCTTCCCCGAGCTGCCCGCGGTACGGGAGACCGAGCGCACCGTCGTCGGTGTGCGCGGGGCCCCCAAGCCGCCTCCGGTCCGCGTCTCGCTCACGCTGCCGGCGATCCGCGCGGCGCGCGAGGTGTGGCTGCTGGCGGCGGGCGAGGACAAGGCCGAGGCGGCGGCCATCGCGCTGTCCGGGGCCGGGGAGATCCAGGCCCCGGCGGCCGGGGCGTACGGGCGCGGTCGCACGCTGTGGCTGCTGGACGCCGCGGCGGCCTCGCGGCTGCCGCGCGCGCTGTATCCGCAGGCCTCCGCCTGAGCGTTGTACGCCCCGAAGGCCCGGACCGCTTCTACCGAGCGGTCCGGGCCTTCGACTGGAAAACACGCCGATCGAGGAGCGGCGCAGATCCTCACCCACGCAGGGGGACTCCCGTGCCGTCCGTCACGGTCCGCTGTTCCCGGCGCGCTCCAGGAACGGCTCCAGCAGCCCCGGGACCGCCTCGGCGGCGAAGCCCAGGCCCTCGACCGCGTCTGCGTCGTACACCGTGTAGGCACCCCCGCCGGCGGCGGTGGTGGCCGTGATGCTCACCAGCCCGGCCCGCCGCTGGAAGACCGACTGCTTGACCGTCCAGCCGATCACCCCGGCTCGCTCCAGAGCGGCGGTGGAGCGGCGGACCGTGCCGGAGCGGGTGACCAGGTAGCGCCCGGAGAGCCCGTGCCCGAGGCCCCGGTAGGCGTCCAGGGCGAGCGCCACCGCCACGGGTGCGAGAACCACCGTGCAGCCGAGCGCGATCCACAGCAGCACGGGCGTGAGCAGCGCCCCGAGGACGGTCAGGATCAGGACCGGGCCGAGGACCGCGGCGAGCGACCAGCGCAGTCGGCGGCCCCGGGCGGCGCGCGGGTGCGGGGTGAGCGCCGCGCCGGTCGGGGTGACCGCCTCGCGCAGCACGTCGGCGGCGACGGTGTCGGCCCGGGTCCGTGGCACGGTCGGGAGCAGGGTGCCGTGGTCGGCGTTCTTGGCCTCGTTGTCCTTGGCCAGGCCGGTGGTGATGGCGTCCAGCCGGGCCGCGCCGAGCAGCCGTACGCCCAGCGGCTCGACCAGGTCGACCCCGCGCAGCCGGGCCTCCTCGACGGAGATGGACCGGGAGGTGAACAGCCCGCGCCTCACCCGCAGCGTGCCGCCCGGCTCGCGCTCCAGCCGGTAGTTCCACCACATCTCGATCCAGAGGCCGAGCGCCCCGACGACGCCGGCGACCAGGGCGGCGAGGACCAGGAGGACGATCATCCAGAGCAGCGGGGTATAGCGGAAGAGGTCCCCGACCCACTCGATGACGTCGCCCTGGGCTCCGACCCAGTCGCTGACCTGCATGACGGCCCCGGCGGCCGCCCCACCGAGCATGGGGGCCACGAAGGAGACCGGTGCGTAGCGGATCCAGCGGGGGTCCAGGACGGCCAGTTCCCCTTCGCGGTGGACGCCGCCGGACGGTGCGGTGGCGGCGCGCTCCAGGAGGAGGCGGCGCAGCCGTTCGCCCTCGGCGCGGGTGACCGGGTCCAGTTCGAGGGTGGATTCGGAGCCCTGTTCGCCGGTGCCGATCCTGACGGTGACCAGGCCGAGGAGGCGGAGCAGCAGGTTGGCGGTGAGGTCGACCGTGCGGACGCGGCCGCGGGCCAGGGAGCGGCGCTTGACGATCAGGAGGCCGGTGTGGAGGTCGACGTGCTCCTCACCGATGCGGTAGCGCGTGCGGTGCCAGCGGACCCGGTCGGCGCCCGCCGCGGCCCCGATGATCAGGACCGCGCCGGCGAGCACCTGGAGCACGGCGGCCGAGAGGCTGAACCACCGGGTGAGCCCGAGCGTGACGGGGATGGCGGCGCCCGCGACGACCCCCGCCACGACGAGGGCGGTGACCAGGACCGTACGGGGGTCGAGGCGGCGCCAGTCGGCGGGCGGGGCGGCGGTGCTCATGTGGCGTCGCCGGGGGTGTCGCGGGTGATGCGGGTGAGCTGCCGGGCGAGGTCGGCGGCGACCTCGTGGTCCAGGCCCGCGATCCGTACCGCGCCCTTGGCGGAGGCGGTGGTGACGGTGACGGTGGCGATCCGGAAGAGCTGCTCCAGTGGGCCCCGTACGGTGTCGACGGTCTGGATGCGGGACATCGGGGCGATCCGCCACTCCTGCCAGAAGAACCCGGTGCGGACGTACACCGCGTCCTCGGTGATCTCCCAGCGGTGCGTACGGAACCACCACAGGGGGAAGAGGACGGCGGCCGCCGTGCCCGCCGCGGCCAGAACCGCGGCGGGCAGCAGCAGCCAGAAGCGGGCCGGCTCGATCAGCGCGCCCAGGACCGCGAGCGGCAGGACGGGCACCGCCGTCAGCAGCAGCCACTGGGCCCGCCACCAGCCGACGGCACGCTCGTCCAGCGTGTTGCGCGGCGGCCGCAGCACTACCGCCGTTCCTTCCCCCGGTGGCATCGGGTCAGCGCCCGCGCAGCGTGCGGTAGGCGTCGACCAGGGCGGCGGTGGAGCTGTCCAGCTCCCCGGAGTCCGCTCCCCCGTCACCGGTGAGCAGCGGTTCGATCTTCTTGGCGAGGACCTTGCCGAGCTCGACGCCCCACTGGTCGAAGGAGTCGATGTTCCAGATGGCGCCCTGGACGAAGACCTTGTGCTCGTACAGCGCGATGAGCTGGCCGAGGACCGAGGGGGTCAGCTTGTCGGCGAGGATCGTCGTCGTGGGGTGGTTGCCCCGGAACGTCTTGTGCGGGACCAGCTCCTCGGGCACCCCTTCCGCCCGGACCTCTTCCGTTGTCTTGCCGAAGGCGAGGGCCTGGGTCTGGGCGAAGAAGTTGGCCATCAGCAGATCGTGCTGGGCGATGAGGCCGGGCAGCAGGTCGTGGACCGGGGCGGCGAAGCCGATGAAGTCCGCCGGGATCAGCTTGGTGCCCTGGTGGATCAACTGGTAGTACGCGTGCTGCCCGTTGGTGCCGGGCGTGCCCCAGACGACCGGTCCGGTCTGCCAGTCCACGGGGTTGCCGTCGCGGTCGACGGACTTGCCGTTGGACTCCATGTCGAGCTGCTGGAGGTATGCGGTGAACTTGGACAGGTAGTGGCTGTACGGCAGCACCGCGTGCGACTGGGCGTCGAAGAAGTTGCCGTACCAGACGCCGAGGAGGCCGAGGAGGAGCGGGGCGTTCTCCTCCGCGGGGGCGGTGCGGAAGTGCTCGTCGACGAGGTGGAAGCCGTCGAGCATCTCGCGGAAGCGGTCCGGTCCGATGGCGACCATCAGCGAGAGGCCGATCGCCGAGTCGTAGCTGTAGCGGCCGCCGACCCAGTCCCAGAACTCGAACATGTTGG
Source organism: Streptomyces sp. CNB091 (assembly GCF_000377965.1). Taxonomy (NCBI): domain Bacteria; kingdom Bacillati; phylum Actinomycetota; class Actinomycetes; order Kitasatosporales; family Streptomycetaceae; genus Streptomyces; species Streptomyces sp. CNB091. The sequence goes on along the minus strand of NZ_KB898995.1, from coordinate 256,678 downwards.
CCGTGTCGATGCCGAACTCCTCGACCTTCTCGGCATTGGTCGACAGGGCCACGAAGTGCTGGGCGACGGCGTCCTGACCGGCCTTCAGCTCGGTCAGCAGCCAGTCCCGGGCGGAGGTGGCGTTGGTGATGGTCTCGATCGTCGTGAACGTCTTCGAGGCGATGACGAACAACGTCTCGGCCGGGTCGAGGTCGCGGACGGCCTCGTGCAGATCGGCGCCGTCGACGTTGGAGACGAAGCGGAGGGTGAGCGCGCGGTCCGTGAAGGAGCGCAGCACCTCGTACGCCATGGCGGGGCCGAGGTCGGAGCCGCCGATCCCGATGTTGACGATGTTCTTGACGGGCTTGCCGGTGTGACCGGTCCACTGCCCCGACCGGACCTTCTCGGCGAAGCCGGCCATCTTGTCCAGGACGGCGTGCACGGCGGGTACGACATTCTCCCCGTCGACCTCGATCACCGCGTCGCGGGGGGCGCGGAGCGCGGTGTGCAGGACCGCCCGGTCCTCGGTGGTGTTGATCTTCTCGCCGCGGAACATCGCGTCCCGCAGCTCCGCGACCCCGGTGGCGGCGGCGAGTTCGCGCAGCAGGCGCAGTGTCCCGTCGGCGACCAGGTGCTTGGAGTAGTCGAGGTGGAGGTCGCCGACCCGGAGGGTGTAGGCGGTGCCGCGGTCCGGCTGCCGCGCGAACAGCTCGCGCAGCTGGGGTGCGCCGAGCTCCTCACGGTGCTTCGCGAGAGCCGTCCACTCGGGCGTCTGGTTGAGCTTGGTTCGGCTTGCTGCGTTCATCCCGGATATCAGCCCACTTCTTCTCGTCACTCAGCATCCCCGCTGCCCCTCCAACCTAATTGATCGAGGAGGGCTGCGGCGTGGAGGAGGGCGGTGGCGCGGGAACGCGCTACGGCCGGACACCCGTGGGTGTCCGGCCGGTGAACGACTGGGGTTCCGTGGAGCCGCGTCGGAGGGAGCCTCAGATCTCGCCGCGGAGCTTGGCCAGCGCCTCGGCGAGGATCGCCTCGCCGTCCTCGTCGCTCCGCCGCTCGCGTACGTACGCCAGATGCGTCTTGTACGGCTCGGTGCGGGGCGGGTCGGGCGGGCTGTCCTTGTCCTGGCCGGCCGGGAAGCCGCAGCGCGGGCAGTCCCAGGTGTCCGGCACCTGTGCGTCATGGGCGAAGCTCGGCTGCGTCTCGTGCCCGTTCGAGCACCAGAAGGAGATGCGGGCGCGCGGCGCGGACTCGCCCCGCTCGGCCTCCCCCATCGGCCCCGCTCCGACCCGGCTTCCCCGGATCGCGTTGCCACTTGCCACGGTCGTAACTCCCTGCGTGAGTCGAGCGATGCCCCAGTCTACGTAAGGCCCAACGCGCGTCCAGTGGAAGGAGTCACACCGTCACCGGTATGCGCGGACGACGGGTCAGCTGTCCAGCTTGACGAGCAGACCGAGTACCACGACGCACGCGAACCAGGCCAGACCGACCACGACGGTGATCCGGTCGAGGTTGCGCTCGGCGACCGAGGAGCCGCCGACGGAGGACTGCATTCCGCCACCGAACATGTCGGAGAGGCCGCCGCCCTTGCCCTTGTGCATGAGCACCAGCAGCATCAGCAGCAGGCTGAAGACGATCAGAGCGATCTGGAACGCCAAAACCACGGCTGGTCCCTACTTTCCGGAATTCTTGACTACTGCGTGTACGTGCACCGGGGGCCGAAGGGTGTTGGCCCCTCCGGCCCCCGCAAGGGTACGACGGATCCGCGCTACCGCATACTCACTGGTCGCTGAAGCGGACGATCTTGACGAACTCGTCGGCGTCCAGCGCGGCGCCGCCGATGAGGGCGCCGTCCACGTCGGGCTGCGCCATGATGGCCGCGACGTTGCCGGACTTCACCGAGCCGCCGTACTGGATGCGGACGGCGTCGGCCAGCTCCTGGGAGTACAGCTCGGCCAGCCGGCCACGGATCGCGCCGCAGACCTCCTGGGCGTCCTCGGGGGTGGCGACCTCGCCGGTGCCGATGGCCCAGACCGGCTCGTAGGCGATCACGATGGTCCCGGCCTGCTCGGCGGGGATGTCCTTCAGGGCGCCGTCGAGCTGCGCGAGCGTGTAGGAGACCTGGTCACCGGCCTTGCGGATGTCCAGGCCCTCGCCGACGCAGAGGATCGGGGTCAGACCGTGCTTGTAGGCGGCCTTCACCTTGGCGTTGCAGATCTCGTCACTCTCGCCGTGGTACTGGCGGCGCTCGCTGTGGCCGACGGCCACGTACGTGCAGCGCAGTTTGGCGAGCATGGGGCCCGAGATCTCACCGGTGTACGCGCCGGAGTCGTGCGCCGAGATGTCCTGGGCGCCGTACTTGATCTTCAGCTTGTCGCCGTCCACCAGGGTCTGCACCGAGCGCAGGTCGGTGAAGGGGGGCAGGACGGCGACCTCGACGGCCTCGTAGTCCTTGTCGGCCAGGGCGAAGGAGAGCTTCTGGACGTGGGCGATGGCCTCAAGGTGGTTGAGGTTCATCTTCCAGTTGCCCGCCATCAGCGGGGTGCGGGTGGTCATGAAAGGTCAGTCCTCCAGTGCGGCGAGGCCGGGAAGCGTCTTGCCCTCGAGGTATTCGAGACTCGCGCCGCCACCGGTCGAAATATGTCCGAAAGCATTCTCGTCGAAGCCCAGGATGCGAACGGCCGCGGCGGAGTCGCCACCGCCGACGACGCTGAAGGCCGACGAGTCGACGAGCGCCTGGGCGACCGCGCGGGTGCCGTCGGCGAAGTCGGGGTGTTCGAAGACGCCCATCGGGCCGTTCCAGAAGACGGTGGCCGCGTCGGCGAGCTTCGATGCGTAGAGCTTGTTGGTCTCCGGTCCGTTGTCCAGCCCCATCTGGCCGGCCGGCATGGCGTCGGCGGCGACGGTGGTGGGGTGGGCCGGGGCCTTGGTCTTCAGGTCCGGGAAGGACGGGGCGACCACGACGTCGACGGGGAGGACGAACTCCACGCCCTTCTCCTCGGCCCGCCGCAGGTACTCCTGGACGGCCGGGATCTGGTCCTCCTGGAGCAGCGAGCTGCCGACCTCGTGGCCCTGGGCCTTGAGGAAGGTGTACGCCATGCCGCCGCCGATGAGGATGCGGTCGGCCCGCTCCAGCAGGTGGTCGATCACGCCGAGCTTGTCGGAGACCTTGGCGCCGCCTAGGACGACCGCGTACGGCCGCTTGACGTCGGTGGTGAGCTTCTTCAGGACGCCGACCTCGGTGGCGATGAGGTAGCCCGCGTAGTGCGGGAGCCGGGCCGGGAGGTCGAAGACCGAGGCGTGCTTGCGGTGCACGGCGCCGAAGCCGTCGCCCACGTAGAGGTCCGCGAGCTCGGCCAGCTGATCGGCGAAGGCGCCGCGCTCGGCGTCGTCCTTGGCCGTCTCGCCGGCGTTGAAGCGGAGGTTCTCGACGACCGCGACCTGGCCGTCGGCGAGGCCGGCGACCGCGGCGCGGGCCGACTCGCCGACCGTGTCGGTGGCGAAGGCGACCTCGGCTCCGAGGAGTTCGCCCAGGCGTGTGGCGGCGGGCGCCAGCGAGAAGGCGGAGTCCGGGGCGCCCTTGGGGCGACCGAGGTGCGAGGCGACGACGACGCGCGCGCCGGCCTCGGCGAGCTTGGCGATCGTCGGGACGACGGCGCGGATACGGCCGTCGTCGGTGATCGTGGTGCCGTCCAGCGGCACGTTGAGGTCGGCACGGACGAATACCCGCTTGCCCGCGACCCCTTCGGCGAGAAGTTCGTCGATCGTCTTCATCTGTTCCGTTTACTCCTTGGAAGGACCGATGAGCATGCTAAGGGGCTCGACCCGCGCTTCTTTGCGCCGGTCGAGCCCCTTCGCTCACATCGATGTGCCTGCCGACCCGAGGATCAGAGCTGCTCGCCGACGAAGACCGTGAGGTCGACGAGGCGGTTGGAGTAGCCCCACTCGTTGTCGTACCAGCCGAGGATCTTCACCGTGCTGCCCTCCTGGACCATGGTCAGGGAGGAGTCGAAGGTGCAGGACGACGGGTCGCCGACGATGTCCGAGGAGACGATCGGGTCCTCGGTGTACGTCAGGAAGCCCTTGAGGGCGCCGTCGTCGGAGGCCTTCTTGAACGCGGCGTTGACCTCGTCCTTGGTGACCTCGCGCTGGAGGGTGACGACCAGGTCGGTGGCGGAGCCGGTCGGGACCGGGACGCGCATCGCGATGCCGTCGAGCTTGCCCTTGAGCTGCGGGAGGACCAGGGCGGTCGCCTTGGCGGCGCCGGTGGTGGTGGGGATGATGTTCTCGGCGGCGGCGCGGGCGCGACGCAGGTCCGAGTGCGGGAAGTCCAGGATCCGCTGGTCGTTGGTGTACGCGTGGACCGTCGTCATCAGGCCCTTGACGATGCCGAAGTTCTCGTCGAGAACCTTGGCCATCGGCGCCACACAGTTGGTGGTGCAGGAGGCGTTGGAGATGACGTGGTGGTTGGCCGCGTCGTACTGGTCCTGGTTGACGCCCATCACGATGGTGATGTCCTCGTCCTTGGCCGGAGCCGAGATGAGGACCTTCTTGGCGCCGCCCGCGATGTGCTTCTCGGCGTCGGCCTTCTTGGTGAAGATGCCGGTCGACTCGATGACGATGTCGACACCCAGCTCACCCCAGGGGATGTCGGCCGGGTTGCGCTCGGAGAGCACCTTGATGGTGTGACCATCGACGGTGATGGTGTCGGCGGTGTGGCTGACCTCTGCCTTGAGACGACCCAGAATGGTGTCGTACTTCAGCAGGTGAGCCGTGGTCGCAGTGTCACCCAGGTCGTTGACAGCCACGATCTCGATGTCCGCACCCTGCTCCAGCAGAGCGCGGAAGTAGTTGCGGCCGATGCGGCCGAAGCCGTTGATGCCTACGCGGATCGTCACGAACCGATCTCCTCGTTAGGTACGCCGGTTTTCGACGCCGGCGAGTTGTATAGGGATGTCCCCGACCGCTTCCGACCCTACCTCTCCGAGGGCCCGGGGGTGACATCGAGAGGGCCTCCGCACGCCACCGGATACGACCGGAGATCCGTACTCGCCAGTAGGAGTACGGACCTCCGTTTCGCCCGCCGGGGCCAACGCCCCCTGCCCGTCGCCCAGTCAGCCGACCAGGCCGTCGGCGAGCTCCTCGCTGAGGGTCGACTCGGTCCCCGGGATGCCCAGATCCTGGGCCCGCTTGTCGGCCATCGCCAGCAGCCGGCGGATCCGGCCGGCGACCGCGTCCTTGGTCAGCGGCGGGTCGGCGAGCGCGCCCAGCTCCTCCAGGGAGGCCTGCTTGTGCTCCATGCGGAGCCGTCCCGCGGCGGCCAGGTGCTCGGGGACCTCCTCGCCGAGGATCTCCAGCGCGCGCCCCACCCGGGCTCCGGCGGCGACCGCGGCGCGGGCCGAGCGGCGCAGGTTCGCGTCGTCGAAGTTGGCGAGCCGGTTGGCCGTGGCGCGGACCTCGCGCCGCATCCGGCGCTCCTCCCAGGCGAGCACCGCGTCGTGCGCGCCGAGCCGGGTCAGCAGGGCGCCGATCGCGTCGCCGTCGCGGACGACCACGCGGTCCACGCCGCGCACCTCGCGGGCCTTGGCCGCGATGGAGAGCCGGCGCGCCGCCCCGACCAGGGCGAGGGCCGCCTCCGGCCCCGGGCAGGTGACCTCCAGCGAGGAGGAGCGGCCGGGCTCGGTGAGCGAGCCGTGGGCGAGGAAGGCTCCGCGCCAGGCCGCCTCGGCGTCGCAGGTGGCCCCCGAGACCACCTGCGGGGGCAGCCCGCGGATCGGACGGCCGCGGCCGTCCACCAGACCGGTCTGGCGGGCCAGCTGGTCGCCGCCCGCCACCACCCGTACGACGAAGCGCGAGCCGCGGCGCAGTCCCCCGGGTGCCATCACGATCAGCTCCGAGCTGTGCCCGAAGATCTCCAGGATGTCGCGCTTGAGGCGGCGGGCGGCGTTGCCGGTGTCCAGCTCCGCCTCGATCACAATCCGCCCGCTCACCAGGTGCAGGCCGCCCGCGAACCGAAGAATCGCCGAGACCTCTGCTTTCCTGCAGCAGGTCCGGGTGACGGGAAGATGAGAGATTTCGTTCTTCACCGCTGGCGTCATCGCCATGGGCCGATCCTTCCATGCATCCGAAAAATACGGTCGTACGCGGCGGCCAACAGCTCCTGATCATGGACCGGAACGCCGTCGGGCGATGCCACCGGCGCCAGCTCGACCGCGGCTCCGAGCCGTAGTGCGGCATCGGCGAGTGACTCACGGTCGGGCACGGCGGCCTCATCGGCCAGCACCACGTCCAAGGCGAGTTTAGGGGCGTGTCGCCCCAAAACCTCCAAATGACGCTGCGGTGAGAAGCCTTCTGTTTCACCGGGCTGGGGCGCGAGGTTCAGCGAGAGGACCTTGCGGGCCTTCGTGGTGACCAGCGCGTCGAGCAGTTCCGGCACGAGCAGGTGCGGGATCACGGAGGAGAACCAGGAGCCGGGACCGAGCACCACCCAGTCGGCGTCCAGGACCGCCTCCACGGCTTCCGGGACGGCCGGCGGGTCGGGCGGCACCACGTGCACGGACTGCACCTCGCCGGGGGTGAGCGCCACCGTGGCCTGGCCGCGCACGGTGACGATCGCGTCGGGCAGGTCGGGGTCGTGGCCCTTGACCAGCGCCTGGAGCTCCAGCGGGACGGCCGACATCGGCAGCACCCGCCCGTGCGCGCCGAGCAGCTTGCCGACCAGGTCGAGTGCCTGTACGTGGTCGCCGAGCTGCTCCCAGAGGGCCACGATCAGCAGATTGCCGACCGCGTGCTCGTGGAGGTCGCCCTTGGACTCGAAGCGGTGCTGGATGACCTGGGACCAGGTGCGGCCCCAGTCGTCGTCGCCGCACAGCGCGGCGAGCGCCTTGCGGAGGTCGCCGGGGGGCAGCACGCCCAGCTCCTCGCGCAGCCGGCCGCTGGAGCCGCCGTCGTCGGCGACGGTGACCACGGCCGTGAGATCGCCGGTGATCCGGCGCAGCGCCGCCAGGGACGCCGAGAGACCCATGCCGCCGCCGAGCGCGACGACCTTGGGCTGAGCACCGCGTTTGCGGCCGGAGAGCGCCGAGGTGGCGCGGCTCAGGCGTCGCATCCGCAGATTGCGTCCGGTCACTCTCGCCCCATGTCGCGGTGGACGAGGACGGTCTCGACGCCTTCGGCGGCGAGGCGGGCCGAGAGCTTCTCCGACATGGCGACGGAGCGGTGCTTGCCGCCGGTGCAGCCGACGGCGATGGTCACGTACCGCTTGCCCTCGCGGCGGTAGCCGGCGGCGATCAGCTGGAGCAGCTCGGTGTACTGGTTGAGGAACTCCTTGGCGCCCGGCTGGTCGAAGACGTAGTCGGACACCTCCTCGTTGACGCCGGTGAAGGGGCGCAGCTCGGGGACCCAGTGCGGGTTGGGCAGGAAGCGGCAGTCGACGACCAGGTCGGCGTCGACGGGCAGGCCGTACTTGTAGCCGAAGGACATCACCGTGGCGCGCAGCTCCGGCTCCGACTCGCCCGCGAACTGGGCGTCCATCTTGGCCCGCAGCTCGTGCACGTTGAGGCTGGAGGTGTCGATGACCAGGTCGGCGTCGCCGCGCAGCTCGCGCAGCAGGTCACGCTCGGCCGCGATGCCGTCGACGATGCGGCCGTCGCCCTGGAGGGGGTGCGGGCGGCGGACGGACTCGAAGCGGCGCACGAGGGCGTCGTCGGAGGACTCCAAGAAGACGATCCGCCGGGTGACGTGCTTGGCCTCCAGGTCCGCGAGCGATTCGCGGAGGTTGTCGAAGAAGCGCCGGCCGCGTACGTCGACGACGACGGCGATCCGGGCCACGTTGCCCTGCGAGCGGGCGCCGAGCTCCACCATGGTGGGGATCAGCGCGGGCGGCAGGTTGTCGACGACGAACCAGCCGAGGTCCTCCAGACACTTGGCGGCGGTGCTGCGGCCGGCACCCGACATCCCGGAGATGATCACCAGCTCGGGGATGGCCGCCTCACCCGTCTCGTTCGGGGTGTTCGTACTCACGTCTGCTGCTCCGTCTGCTCGGTCGGCGGCGATGTCGGTGTCGGTGTCCGTGGCGTTCTGTGTGGTCTCGTGGCTGTTCTCGGTCATGAGCTGCCCCCGTCGTCCTCTTCGATGATCTCTCCTGTGGCCGTGTTCACGGCAGGTGCCGCGGGAGTGGTCGAGGCGAGGGCGGCGGCCACCGATTCCGCCGTCCTTCGCCCTATCCCGGGAACCTCGCAGATTTCGTCGATTGTCGCTTGCCTGAGCTTCTTCACCGAGCCGAAATGCTTGATGAGGGCCTGCTTGCGGGTCTCACCGAGGCCGGTCACGTCGTCGAGGGGGCTGCTGCGGATGCGTTTGGCGCGTTTGGCGCGCTGGTAGGTGATGGCGAAGCGGTGGGCCTCGTCCCGGATGCGCTGGAGGAGGTAGAGGCCTTCGCTGGAGCGGGGCAGGACGACGGGGTCGTCGTCGTCGGGGAGCCAGACCTCTTCCAGGCGCTTGGCGAGGCCGCAGACCGCGATGTCGTCGATGCCCAGCTCGTCCAGGGCACGCTTGGCGGCGGCCACCTGGGGCTGCCCGCCGTCGACGACGACGAGCTGCGGCGGGTAGGCGAACCGCTTGGGTCGGCCGTCGTCCTCCCGGGGCTCGGGCTCGTCGTCCGGGGAGGCGGCGGTGAGGTCCGGGGCGGGGACGGGGCCGGTGGCGGCGGGGACCGGAGCGGGGCCGGCGCCGGGGGCGGAGGCCCCGGGAACGGGGACGGTGGCGCCGGGGGCGGGGACGGTGGCGCCGGGGGCGGGGACGGTGGTGCCGGGGCCAGCGCCGGGGGCCCCGGGAACGGGGCCGGTGGTGCCGGGGGCGGCCTCCGGCGCCTCCACCCACTCCCCCGTGCGTTCCTTGTCCTGGAGGTAGCGCTTGAAGCGCCGGCCGATCACCTCGTGCATCGAGCGGACGTCGTCCTGGCCCTCGAAACCCTTGATCTGGAAGCGGCGGTACTCGCTCTTGCGGGCGAGGCCGTCCTCGAAGACGACCATGGAGGCCACCACGTCGTCGCCCTGGAGATGGGAGATGTCGTAGCACTCGATGCGCAGCGGCGCGGTGTCCAGGCCCAGCGCCTCGGCGATCTCCTCCAGGGCGCGGGAGCGGGTGGTCAGGTCGGAGGCGCGCTTGGTCTTGTGCAGCCCGAGCGCCTGCTGGGCGTTGCGCTGGACGGTGACCATGAGGTCCTTCTTGTCGCCGCGCTGCGGGATGCGCAGACTGACCTGGGAGCCCCGGCGCTCGGCGAGCCACTGAGAGACCGCTTCGGCGTCCTCGGGCAGGGCGGGGACCAGGACCTCCTTGGGGACGGCGTCGCCGCGCTCCTCCCCGTACAGCTGCTGGAGGGCGTGCTCGACGAGGCCGGAGGTGTCGACCGCCTCGACCTTGTCGGTGACCCAGCCGCGCTGGCCGCGCACCCGGCCGCCGCGCACGTGGAAGATCTGGAGGGCGGCCTCCAGCTCGTCCTCGGCGACGGCGATCAGGTCGGCGTCGGTGGCGTCGGCGAGGACGACGGCGCTCTTCTCCATGGCCCGCTTGAGGGCCTCTGCGTCGTCGCGGAGGCGGGCCGCCCGCTCGTACTCCATCTCCTCGGCCGCCTGCGTCATGTCCTTCTCCAGGCGCCGGATGTACGTGCCCGTGCGGCCGGCCATGAAGTCGCAGAAGTCCTCGGCGAGCTCCTGGTGTTCCTCGGGGGTGACCCGGCCGACGCAGGGGGCCGAGCACTTGCCGATGTACCCCAGCAGGCAGGGGCGGCCGGTGCGCGCGGCGTTCTTGAAGACCCCGGCGGAGCAGGTGCGGACGGGGAAGACGCGGAGCATCAGGTCGACCGTCTCGCGGATCGCCCAGGCGTGGCCGTACGGACCGAAGTAGCGCACGCCCTTCTTCTTGGCGCCGCGCATGACCTGGACGCGGGGGAACTCCTCGTTGAGCGTGACCGCGAGGTAGGGGTAGCTCTTGTCGTCCCGGTACTTGACGTTGAACCGGGGGTCGAACTCCTTGATCCAGGAATACTCCAGCTGGAGCGCCTCGACCTCGGTGGAGACGACCGTCCACTCGACGGAGGCGGCGGTGGTGACCATCGTGCGCGTACGCGGATGGAGGCCCGCCAGGTCCTGGAAGTAGTTGGCCACGCGTTGGCGCAGGTTCTTGGCCTTCCCGACGTAGATCACCCGGCGGTGCTCGTCGCGGAATTTGTAGACCCCCGGGGAGTCGGGGATCTGTCCCGGCCTGGGGCGGTAGCTGGAGGGGTCTGCCATGTCTCACACCCTACTGGCGGGCAGTGACAGCGCGTCGTCCTCAGGTGTTGCCGGGGGCGGTGCCGCGCTCCGGGGTGCCGTGGGGTGTTCGCACCCCGGAGCGCGGGCCCGTGGGCCGGTGGAGCCGCCGCTCAGGCGTCCGTGGCCGGGGATCGCCCGGCACGGCCGCGGCGGCGTACGGCGGCGGCCCCGCAGAGGGCCAGGGCGAGCAGCGCCCCGGCCCCGGCGGTCGTGGACACGGCGGTCAGGGCCGTGTCCGGCGAACCGGACGCCGTGCCGGCGAGCGCGGGGCTCCCGGCGGGGTCCGGCGCCTGGTCCACGGCCGGGCCGGAGACGGGGCCGGGGGCCGGTGCGGCCGCCGGGGCTCCCCCGGTGCCGGTGGCCGCGTCGGGCCCGTAGCCGCCGGCCTTGCCGGAGCGGGCGTATCCGGAGCCGGGCAGCTTGTCGCCGTACGCCTCCTGGACCCGGGTCCGGTAGGCGCTGAGCGCGGTGCCGCGGGCGCCCACGGCGGCCTTCGCGTCCTCGTCCAGCGGGAGCACCCGGGAGCCGTCGTGGACGTACCAGGCGTCGATCTGCGGTTCGCGGAACACGGTGCCGCCGGGGAGCGCGCGGGCCCCCTGTGCGGTGTAGCGGGCCTCGTCGTCGCCGGTGGCGATGTTCACCACCTGCCACCGGCCGCCCCCGTCCGTCCCGGGGACGGTCCACAGGGAGGCCTTCTGGCCGTCGGAGGAGACGGCGGTGCTGGCCAGGTAGTCCACGGTGCTCGGGGCGGCCCCGGGCTTTCCGGCGACGAAGGCGGCGGAGAGCGTGCGGACGGGAACGGTCCTCCCCTCGATCCTGGGTGCGCTCGCCGCCCTGCTGACCGCGCCCTCCCGGGCGAAGAACCGGGACAGGGTGTCCAGGGTCGCGGGTTCGGTGGCCGCCTCGTGGGCCGCTTCGAGGGTGGCGGCGGTCAGTTTCGGCGGGGCCGCCCGGCCGTCGTCGGCGAGGGCGGGAGCGGCGGCGGTGAACAGGGCGGCGCCGGTGAGGGCGGTGGCGACGGCGATGCGCCGGGTGGTGGAGTTCATGACCTCACGCCCCGATCCGGTAGAGCGAGTGGGTCCAGGAGAACTCGTTGTTGTTGACGTACCAGGCGTGCGAGGCCCAGTTGTAGCGGTCGCTGGAGGGCCACGGATCGCCCCAGTAGACCCAGCTGTTGGCGTCGTCGTACCCGTAGATGACGTGCATATGACCGCCGCCGGACGACCACTGGATGCGGGTCTCGATGGGGCGCTGGGCGGATATCTCCGCCTGTACGGTCGGGTAGCGCAGCCAGCCGGTTACGTAGCTGCCGGGCCTGACCCCGGCCCAGGACAGTCCGGTCTGGACGTTGCCGAGGGTGGCCTGCGAGTTGGGGCACTGCGAGTTCTGGCCGCGGTTGAAGGCGGCGTTGCAGAACTGGTTCTGCGAGTAGTTGCGGCCGAACCAGGTGGCGATGGTGTTGCCGCCGGCCGCCCAGCACCAGTTGCTCTGCTGTTGTGCCTGCATCGTGATGTCGAGCCGCTGGGCGGCGGCGACGGTGGAGCCCGCCGCCCCGTCCGGGGACTGGGCGGCGGTGGCGGTGCCCGCGGGGACGGCGAGCAGGACGGCGGCCAGGAGGGCGGTGAACGAGAACCTTCCGGGCCTGACTCTTCGGTTGCGCATGGCGTTCCTCCCAATGCGGGGGTGGGGATCGGAGGAGCGCGTCCGGACGCTGACGATGAGCATCCGGCGTTGTCCGGAGCAGGTCAACACGCTTCAATGCGAGGTGACATCACGGTGTGAACGGCACGGCGTCCGTGTGAACGGCCCCGTCCCGGTCACCTGCTCCCCCGCATCCCCCGGGGGCCGGTGTCGCCACTCCCCACGTGAACGTTCACCGGAGGCCCGCCATGCGGCAGACCGAGACCGAACTGGCGCAGGTACTGCGGACCGGACCGTTCCATCTGGCGTTGCGCACCGCTCTGTCGGTGCGCGGGCTGCCGCTCCAGCGGGTGCAGCACCATCTGGCGCACCGGGGCGTCAAACTCGGGGTGACCAGCCTCAGCTACTGGCAGCAGGGAGTGCGCCGCCCCCGGCGGGCCGAGTCACTGCGGGCCGTCGCCGCGCTCGAGGAGGTGCTCGCGCTGCCGGACGACTCACTGCTGCGGCTGCTGCGCGACGGTGACGCCCCGGCGGACGGGGACCGCCCGGCCGGGCGTTCATACCGGTCGCTCATGGAGGCGTCGGGCTCGGTGGAGCGGCTCCTGGCGGCGATGGAGTCACCCGTGGACGGTGGCCTGCACACCGTGGGGCACCAGGAGCGGGTACGGATCGGGGCGCGGCGCGAGCTGGCGGGCCGCACGTCGCAGCATGTGGTGCGCGCGCACCGGGACGGCGTCGACCGCTATCTCGCGGTCCACCGGGGCGACCCCGGCTGCGACCCGTCGCGGATCGCGGTGCGGGCCCTGGAGAACTGCCGGACGGGCCGGGTCCGCTGGGACCGGGATGCGGGGGTGCTGGTGGCGGAGCTGCTCTTCGACACCAGGTTGCGGTCCGGTGAGACGTACCTCTTCGGCTACGGCTTCGAGGACGGTACGGGCGGAACCGGCGGGGAGTATGTGCGCGGCTTCACCTTCGGGGGCGGGCAGTACGTGCTCCAGGTCGGCTTCGACGAGGCGGCGCTCCCGGTGCGGTGCCGCCGGTTCGCCCAGGCGTCGGCGGGGGCGGCGCGCGGGGCCCGCGTGGACCTCACGCTGACCGGCCGGCACCGGACCGTGCACCTGGTGGAGGAGAGCGTGCGGCCCGGTCTGATCGGGGTCGACTGGGACTGGGAGTGAGGCCTCCTCGCGGGGCTCAGGCGTCGGGGACGCGGTGTCGCGTCAGGCGTCGGGGACGCGGTGTCGCGTCAGGCGTCGGGGACGCGGTGCCGCGTCAGGCGTCGGGGACGCGGTGCCGCGTCACGCGTCGGGGCCCGCGACGAGCTTTCCGCCCTCGGCAGTGACCGGGACGGCGGGCAGCGGCACGGTGGCCGGGCCCTTCACCGGTTTGCCGGTGGTCATGTCGAAGCGGCTGCCGTGGCAGGGGCAGTGGCCCTCGGTGCCCTCGACCTTGTCCAGGACACAGCCGCCGTGGGTGCACTGGGCGCTGAACGCCTTGTACTCGCCCTTCGCCGGGCAGACGACGACCACGCGCTGCTCGCGGTAGAGCTTGGCCCCGCCGACGGGCACCTCGGAGGCGGCCCCGAGGTCGACGGGGGCGGTGGGGGTGGGGGTCTTGGCGTGGCCGAGCTTGGACTCGGTGGAGCAGGCGGCCGCTCCCAGCCCGGCGGCGCCGGCGAGCGCGGCGCCCTTCAGCACGGTACGGCGGGCGGCGGGCAGGCCGGGCATGCGGACTCCACGGGGTTGTTGTTCGGGGTGGTTCATGGTGGGGCTGGTTGTTCCGGGGTGGATCACGGCGGATCCGCGTCGCCGGACAGGGCGGGGCGGCAACGGCGGCCCCGCGTGCCGGTGACAGAACCGACGATACCGGCGGGGATCGGAAGCCCTGCGACCGGGCCGGAGCGCCTGTCCGGACGGGCGACGGCGGCCCCCTTCGTACGGTGGGGGCCGCCGTCGCCGACGTGGGCCTGTCGTCGAACTCCCGTCGTCGCCCGGAGGCCTGTCCGACCGTTCCCGTCGTGGCCCGCAGGGCGTCGTGAGGCGGGCGGGAAGGGGCGGACAGCCACGAGGGGCGAGCGGCTGCCTGGCCGGGCCGCCGCTCGGGACTCTCTCAGGCCTTGCTCAGGCCTTGCTCAGGCCTTGCGGGCGCGGGTGGCCTTCTTCGCTGCGGCCGTCTTCGTGACGGCCTTGGCCGTACCCGCCTTGGCGCCCGTGGCGGTCGCCTTGGTCACGGCGGCCTTCTTGGCCGCCGCGGCCGTCCTCTTCGCCGGGGCGGTCTTGCGGGCGGCCGCCTTGCGGGCCGTTCCCCGCCCGGAGGGCATCGCGGCCTCGCTGACGCGGTCCGCGTCCAGGACGCCCTGGAGGAACTTCCCGGTGTGGCTGGCGGGGACCGAGGCGACCTGCTCCGGAGTCCCCTCGGCGACCACCAGACCACCGCCGTTGCCGCCCTCGGGGCCCATGTCGACGACCCAGTCGGCGGTCTTGATGACATCGAGGTTGTGCTCGATGACGATGACCGTGTTGCCCTTGTCCACCAAGCCGGAGAGCACGGTGATCAGCTTGCTGATGTCCTCGAAGTGCAGACCGGTGGTCGGCTCGTCCAGGACGTAGACCGTGCGTCCGGTGGAGCGCTTCTGGAGCTCGCTCGCCAGCTTGACGCGCTGCGCCTCGCCGCCGGAGAGGGTCGGCGCGGACTGGCCGAGCCGCACATAGCCGAGGCCGACCTCGTTGAGCGTACGGAGGTGGCGGGCGATCGTGGGGACGGCCTCGAAGAAGTCCAGGCCCTCCTCGATCGGCATGTCCAGCACCTCGGCGATGGACTTGCCCTTGTAGTGGACCTCCAGGGTCTCCCGGTTGTAGCGCGCGCCGTGGCAGACCTCGCACGGGACGTACACGTCGGGCAGGAAGTTCATCTCGATCTTGATCGTGCCGTCGCCGGAGCAGTTCTCGCAGCGGCCGCCCTTGACGTTGAAGGAGAAGCGGCCCGGCAGGTAGCCGCGCACCTTCGCCTCCATCGTCTCGGCGAAGAGGCGGCGGACGTGGTCGAAGACTCCGGTGTACGTCGCCGGGTTGGACCGGGGGGTCCGGCCGATGGGCGACTGGTCGACGTGCACCACCTTGTCGACGAGGTCGTCGCCGTCGACCCGGGTGTGACGGCCGGGGACCGACTTGGCGCCGTTCAGCTCGCGGGCCAGATGGGTGTAGAGGATGTCGTTGACCAGCGTCGACTTCCCGGACCCGGAGACGCCCGTGACGGCGGTGAGGACGCCGAGCGGGAAGGAGACGTCGATGTCGTGGAGGTTGTTCTCCCGGGCGCCGTGCACGGTGAGACGGCGGGCCGGGTCGACCGGGCGACGGATGTCGGGGGTCGCGATGGACCGCTTGCCGGACAGATACTGGCCGGTGATGGACTCCTTGTTGGCCAGGAGCTCCTTGAGCGAGCCGGAGTGGACGACCTTGCCGCCGTGCTCACCCGCGCCGGGGCCGATGTCGACGACCCAGTCGGCGACCTTGATGGTGTCCTCGTCGTGCTCGACGACGATGAGCGTGTTGCCCATGTCGCGGAGCCGCACCAGGGTCTCGATGAGCCGGTGGTTGTCGCGCTGGTGCAGGCCGATGGACGGCTCGTCCAGGACGTACAGCACGCCGACCAGGCCGGAGCCGATCTGGGTCGCCAGCCGGATGCGCTGGGCCTCGCCGCCGGACAGGGTGCCGGCCGCGCGGTTCAGCGACAGATAGTCCAGGCCGACGTCGACGAGGAACCTCAGCCGCTCGTTGACCTCCTTGAGCACCCGCTCGGCGATCTTCTTGTCGCGGGCGTTCAGCTTGAGGCGGCCGAGGAACTCGGCGCACTCGCTGATCGACATCGCGGCGACCTCCGCGATGGACTTCTCCATCACCGTCACCGCGAGCACGATCGGCTTCAGCCGGGTGCCCTCGCAGGTGGGGCAGGGCACCTCGCGCATGTAGCCCTCGAACCGCTCCCGGCTGGAGTCGCTCTCGGCCTCGGTGTGGCGCCTCTTGACGAACTGCACCGCGCCCTCGAAGGCGGGGGTGGTGTAGGCGCGCTCGCGCCCGTAGCGGTTGCGGTAGCGGACCTCGGTCTGGATCTTGTGGCCGAAGAGCAGGGCCTTCTTGGCCCGCTGCGGCAGCCCGGCCCAGGGGATGTCCGTACGGAAGCCGAGGGCTTCGGAGAGCGCGCCGATGAGGCGGCCGAAGTACTCCTTGGTGTGGCCGTGGGACCACGGATGGATCGCGCCCTCGTCGAGGGACTTCTCCTCGTCCGGGACGATCAGCTCCGGGTCGACCTCCATGCGCGTGCCGATGCCGGTGCAGTCGGGGCAGGCGCCGAAGGGTGAGTTGAAGGAGAAGGAGCGCGGCTCCAGCTCCTCGAAGGAGAGGTCGTCGTACGGGCAGTAGAGGTGCTCGGAGAACATCCGCTCGCGCTCGGGGTCGTCCTCGGGGAGGTCGACGAAGTCGAGCACGACCATGCCGCCGGAGAGACCGAGCGCCGTCTCGACGGAGTCGGTCAGCCGGCGCTTGGCGCTGTCTTTGACGGTGAGGCGGTCGACGACCACCTCGATGGTGTGCTTCTCCTGCTTCTTGAGCGTGGGCGGCTCGGCGAGCTGGATGGTGGCGCCGTCGACCCTGGCCCGGCTGTAGCCCTTGGTCTGGAGGTCGGCGAAGAGGTCGACGAACTCGCCCTTGCGCTCGCGCACCAGCGGCGAGAGGACCTGGAAGCGGCTGCCCTCCGGCAGGCCGAGGACCTTGTCCACGATGGCCTGCGGCGACTGGCGGGAGATGGGGCGACGGCACTCGGGGCAGTGCGGCTTGCCGATCCTGGCGAAGAGCAGCCGGAGGTAGTCGTAGACCTCGGTGATGGTGCCGACCGTCGAGCGCGGATTGCGCGAGGTCGACTTCTGGTCGATGGAGACGGCCGGCGAGAGACCTTCGATGAAGTCGACGTCCGGCTTGTCCATCTGGCCGAGGAACTGCCGGGCGTACGAGGAGAGCGACTCGACGTAGCGACGCTGCCCCTCGGCGAAGATCGTGTCGAACGCGAGGGACGACTTGCCCGACCCGGAGAGCCCGGTGAAGACGATGAGGGAGTCGCGGGGCAGGTCGAGCGAGACGTTCTTCAGATTGTGCTCGCGCGCGCCACGGACGATGAGACGGTCGGCCACGCCGGTCCGCACCTTTCTAGAGAGAAGCGGGGGAACTGAGCCCCTCTCCCAGGGTATGGGGGGCGCCACAGCGGTGTAAGAAGCTTTCGATTCCGAGCGTATAGCACGCACATTCGATTTACGGCCACGCTCTGACTCCTTCACCCGAATGAGTGGCGGAGCTAGGCTCGGCCGCATGATTGATCATGCGCACGACCTGGGAGCTGTACGCGAAGCGACCGAACGACTGCTCGACGCAGTCGGCAAACTGGACAACGCCGCTGTCGCCGAGCCGTCACGGCTGCCCGGATGGAGTCGGGGCCATGTTCTGGCCCACCTGTCACGTAACGCCGACGCGATCCGAAATGTTCTCCGGGGACTCCCGATGTACGCGAGCAGCGAAACCCGGGACGCCGACATCGCCGACGGCGCCCCCCGCCCGGCGGCCGAGCAGCTGACCGACCTGCGGGAGAGCGCGGACGGCTTCCTGGCGGGCGCCGCCGAACCCGCCGACTGGTCCCGTACGGTCACCCTGCGCAACGGGGTGACGGACTCCGCGGCCCGGGTGCCCTTCCGGCGCTGGGTCGAGGTGGAGCTGCACCACGTCGACCTGGACGTCGGCTACGAGCTGGAGGACCTGCCCGCGGAGTTCGTTTCGCGGGAGATCGCCTTCCTGGCCGAGCGCTTCCTGGGTAACCAGGAGGTGCCCGCCACGGCGCTGACCGACCTGGACGGCCGCACCTGGAGCACCGGCGGCGGCCCGCCGAGCGCCCTGGTGACGGTGCAGGGGCCCGCCGCCGAGCTGCTGGGCTGGCTCTGCGGCCGCCGTGACGGCGCCGCCCTCACCGTGGCCGGGGGCCCCCTGCCCGCGCTGCCCCCGCTATAGGCTGAGCCGTATGACGTACAGCGGAGCGGTGAAGGTCGGCGGACCGGCGAGCGTGCACGAACTGACGGATCTGATGATCTCCAAGGTCGCCGTCGGCGAGATGAACAACAACGCCTATCTGCTGCGCTGCCGGGCGACCGGCGAACAGCTGCTGATCGACGCGGCCGCCGAGCCGGAGACGCTGCTGGCGCTGATCGGTGACGACGGGATCGCCTCCGTCGTCACCACGCACCAGCACGGGGACCACTGGCAGGCACTGGCCCAGGTGGTCGGGGCCACCGGCGCCCGGACGTACGCGGGCCGCTACGACGCCGAGGGCATCCCGGTCCCGACCGATGTCCTGGTCGAGGACGGCGACACGATCACCGTCGGTCGTGTCGTGCTGACCGCCCGCCATCTGGTCGGTCACACCCCGGGCTCCATCGCCCTGGTCTACGACGACCCGCACGGCGCTCCGCATCTGTTCACCGGGGACTGCCTCTTCCCCGGCGGGGTGGGGAACACGAACAAGAACCCCGAGGCGTTCGCGAGCCTTCTGCGCGACGTCGAGACGAAGCTGTTCGACCGGCTGCCCGACGAGACGTGGGTCTACCCGGGCCACGGGCACGACACGACGCTCGGCGACGAGCGGCCCCAGCTGCCCGAGTGGCGCGCCCGCGGCTGGTAGGCCGCGGGCGCCTCTCCGGCGCGTGTCCCTCGTACGCATACGCAGCAGCGGCCGGGGCGGACGGCTTTCGCCGTACCGCCCCGGCCGCTGCCGGTGTGTCCCTGGGCCGCCCGGGGCGGCCCCGGGTCAGCTGTTGATGCTCTTGCTCTCCTCGTCGGACGGGCCGGCGGTCTCCGCCTTCGCGTCGTCCTTCTCCGCCTCTGCCGCCGCCTGCTTCTTGCTGGCGATGAGGCTGGTGATCGTGGTGATCACCAGGACGCCGCAGATGACGGCGAGCGAGAACGGGATGGAGACGACGGGCACGTGCACGCCGCTCTCGTGCAGGGCGTGCAGCACCAGCTTGACGCCGATGAAGCCGAGAATCACCGACAGGCCGTAGCTGAGGTGGACCAGCTTCTTCAGCAGACCGCCGATGAGGAAGTACAGCTGCCGCAGACCCATCAGCGCGAACGCGTTGGCCGTGAAGACGATGTACGGATCCTGGGTCAGGCCGAAGATCGCCGGGATCGAGTCCACCGCGAACAGCACATCGGTCATACCGATGGCCAGCATGACCACCATCAGCGGGGTCATGATGCGCTTGCCGTTGACCCGGATGAAGAGCTTCGTGCCGTGGTACTTGTCGGCGACACCGAAGCGGTGCTCGATCGACTTCAGGAGACGGTTCTCCTCGAAGTCGTCCTCCTCCTCGTCGGCCCGCGCCTCCTGGATGAGCTTCCAGGCGGTGTAGATCAGGAACGCGCCGAAGATGTAGAACACCCACGAGAAGTTCGCGATCACGGCGGCGCCGGCGGCGATGAAGATCGCGCGGAGCACCAGGGCGATCAGCACACCGATCAGCAGCACGCGCTGCTGGAGCTGCGAGGGCACCGCGAACTTCGCCATGATCAGGACGAAGACGAAGAGGTTGTCGACGCTCAGCGACTTCTCGGTGATGAATCCTGCGAAGAACTCGCCGGATGCCTGGCTCTCACCGACGACCGCGAGCCCGGCCCCGAAGAGCACGGCCAGCGCGATCCAGACGATGGTCCAGATTCCGGCTTCCTTGGTCGACACGTCATGGGGCTTGCGCCCGATGAAGAAGTCGACGGCGATAAGGGTTGACAGACCAACGATGGTCAGGACCCATACGGTCCATGAAACGTCCACTGCGCCTCCGGCAGTTCGCTACGGCTACTTATCAGCGTCGTCGCTGCCGGAGGTCTCTTCCACCCTTGCACGCGCTGTGCGTGCCTGGACCGGCGCCCCGGGACCGATAACGGTCCGTATTGACGGGACGTCGCGTAAGGAGTACTCCCCTCCGTTCCCCAAACAGTACAGGCATCACCAAGTAAAGGTAAAGAAAAGGGTAAAGGAATCGTCAAAAACGCAGGTCGTGGCCCTCTGCTCGATCAACTGCCGGCCCCTCGGCGAGCCGCTGCCACCGCCGCGAGCACCTGTTCCAGGACGCGGCTGCCCGGCGGGACCGCCAACGGCTCGTACGTCCAGGCATGCCCGACCCACGGATCGGCGAGGTGGTTGTCGGCTACCGGGGTGATCCGCAGGAGCGAACGCCACAGCGGGTCGAGCACCGGCCCGTACGCACTGGCCTCCTCCCGGTCCGCGACCATCAGGAGGTGCACCCCGACCGCGGGGCCCTCGTCGGCGAGATAGCGGAGCTGGGTGACGGCCCGGTCGTCGAAGCCGTGCGGGAAGTCGTTGACCACCAGGAGCTGCTCACCGGTGTCCAGATCGGGCGGGAGCGCATCGGACGCCCCGGCCCGCACCGCCATCTGCACCAGGTCCACCCGCCGGGTGAGGTGGGCGAGGACCGAGGCCACTCCCCCGGATCCGGCGGCGGGCGGTCCGGCGAGGACGCCCGCCTCGACCAGCGGCGCGAGCGGGCCGGCCGCGGCGCCCGCCGGGTCGATGACGTGCACCGAGAACTCACCGGGCGGATACACCGCGAGCAGCCGCGCCGCGTGGGCGACCGCGGTCTCCATGGCGAGCCGGCGCAGCCGGTCCGTGTCCATCAGGGCGGCCGCCTCGGACGCCGTCCGTCCGCTGTCCACCCAGATCCCGCGCTCCAGCGGCAGCCGGACGAGCAGCGGGATGCGCAGGTCGGGGCGCTCGGGCAGGTGGAGGTCGCCGATGCGCAGGGCCATCGGTACCTCCATCGGGACGCGGTGGGCGTGCCAGACGGGGTTGCCCCAGCCCGCGTACGCGGCCGGGAGCGCGGGCTCGACGACGGCCGCCTCGGCGGCCAGCTGGGCCAGATCGCGGTCGAGTGCCTCCCGGGCCCGGGAGGTCAGCTCGTCGTGCTTGGCGCGGGCCGCTTCGCGGGCACGGTCGCCCGCGCCCCCGATCCGGTTGCGCGGGTCGGACAGGGACCGGTCGAGCTCCTGGTCCATCCGGGACTCGGCGAAGTCCACGGCGCTGCGGTAGGCGGCGACGGCGCGGGCCAGGTCCTCGAACATGCCCCAGATCTGGTTGTAGAGGCGCTCGTCCATCGACCAGCCGGTGGCGTCCCCGGCGACCGGCTGCGCGGCCTGTCCGGGCTGGGCCGGAGGCGTGGTGGGCGGGGGCGACGGGGGCGCGGCGTGCCGGCGGCGTGGGTGTGCGTAGTTGATGGGGCCGTCGGCGGGTCCCGCTGCGGCCGGGCCCGGCGCGGTGTGCGGCTGGGGGGTGGTGGCCGGGTCGGTCAGCGGCTCGGGGGGCTCCGGGGCCGGGGGCGGCGTGGGCGGGCGGTGGTCCGCGGAGCCCGTCGCGTGCCGCACGCGGTCGCCTTCCTGGGTCCGGGGCGGCGGCGCCACCGAGCGGGCCATGCCCCGGGTGACGGCCTCCTGAATGGATCCGGCCAGTCCGGTCGCCTCGGCCACGCCCTGGTCGGCGAGCATCTCGGCGAGCCCGCCGGCGTATCCCTGTCCCACGGCTCGGACCTTCCAGGCGTCCTGGCGGCGGTAGAGCTCCACGGCGCTGACCGCGGACTCGGCGTCCAGGCCGGTGAGCGTGAAGGTGGCGATCTCGGCGCCGTCGAGCCCGGTGACGGCGACGAAGGGGGCGGGGACGGCGCCGAACCGCGCAGGGCCGCCCGCTCCGACGGGAAGCGCGAGCAGCACGGTGACCCGGTGGGCGCCGGCGGGCAGGGCCTCCAGGTCGACGGCGAGGCGGTGATCGGCCGCCGCCTGCTGGGAGACCTCAAGACCGGGGAGCTGGGGCGAGCCGGGGTGGGCGATCCACTCGACGCCGCGCACCGTGCCCCGTTCGTCGCCGAGGGTGGCCCCGGCCACGACGGGCGCGCCCGCCGATACCCGGATCTCCAGACGGGTCTGGGGCAAGGTGTGGTTCTGCCCCCGGACCAGTTCGGCCGTCATTGCCCTGTCCCCCTCGACGACGGCCCGCGCGTCAACGGGCGCGGTGCCGTGCGGTGCCGTGTTCTGCTGTTCCGTGTATGACCGTGTACGTGCGTGCCGTGCCCGGCCGTGAACGTGCGTGCCGTGCCCTGCTGTCTCTGCCGTGCTGTCCGTGCGGGTTGTCCGTGCGTACCGCCGTGTGGGGCAGCTCCCGGCGGCGGGTGCCTCCGGGAGCTGCTCCTGGCCGCGCCGGTGCGGGCCGTGCCGGAACGGTGAGGGTCCTACAGGTGCGGGAGGATCGACGGCATCAGGTCCTGGAAGGTGCGGCCGTTGGCCGGGTTCCCGAGGGCTGTCATCTGCCATCCGCTGCCCGCGCGGTGCACCTTCGCCATGATCTGGGCGGTGTACTGGCCGCCGCCGTCGAGCGTGTACCGGGCGAGCTCCTGGCCGTTGGTCTCGTCGACGATGCGGCAGAAGGCGTGTCGGACCTCCTGAAACGTCTGCCCGGTGAAGGAGTTCACCGTGAAGACGATCTGGTCGATGTGGACCGGGACGCGCTGGAGGTCGACGAGGATCGCCTCGTCGTCGCCGCCGGAGCCGGCGCCGCCGACCAGGTTGTCACCGGTGTGCTTGACCGAGCCGTCATCGCTGACGAGGTGGCGGAAGAACACGACGTCGACCGGCTGCTTGTCGGCGAAGAGCACCGCCGAGGCGTCCAGGTCGACCTCGCGGGTGCGTGAACCGAACAGGCCACGGCGCGGAGCCGCCTGCCAGCCGAGCCCCATCCGTACCGCGGTCAGGGTCCCCCCGTCGCTCTTCTGCAGGCTGATGGCCTGACCCTTGGTCATATTGACCGTCACGCGCTGTCCCCTCTCGGCATTGCCCCGCAACCATCCGTGTGCGGTTTCCCCGCACCCTACGCATTCCACCCCGGGCGACAGCAGGCTCGGCCCGTTTTTGTGTCGCTCTTGCAACACACCCGGCGCGGCCTGATCGGCGCATCGGAAACGACACCTGAGCCGCACCGGAAACCGCACGGGAATCCGCGCTGAAACCGGTGCGGGACCGGCACGCGTCAGCAGCGATCCCGCGCCCGCCGGGTCACCGGGCCGCCGGGTCACCGGGCCGCCGGGATCAGGCGAGGCCCGCCTCCTTCATCTGGCGCAGTTCCTTCTTCAGTTCACCGACCTCGTCGCGCAGCCGGGCGGCCACCTCGAACTGCAGGTCCGCGGCCGCGGCCCGCATCCGCTCGGTCATCTCCTCGATGATCCCGGCCAGTTCGGTGGCGGGCCGGTCGCTGAGCACCGCGCCGGGCGAGGCCGCCCTGCCCTTCGCCCCACCCTTGGCCGCCTTGCCACCGAGTGCGGGCACCGGTGCCTTGGCCTCCTTGCCCTGCCGGTAGCCGGTGCCGAGCAGCTGCTCGGTGTCGACCTCCTCGCGGGCGATGGTCGCGACGATGTCGTTGATCTTCTTGCGCAGCGGCTGTGGGTCGATGCCGCGCTCGGTGTTGTACGCGACCTGCTTCTCGCGGCGGCGGTTCGTCTCGTCGATCGCCTGCGCCATGGCCGGAGTGATCTTGTCGGCGTACATGTGGACCTGGCCGGAGACGTTACGGGCGGCACGGCCGATGGTCTGGATGAGCGAGGTGCCGGAGCGCAGGAAGCCCTGCTTGTCGGCGTCGAGGATGGCCACGAGGGACACCTCGGGAAGGTCGAGGCCCTCGCGCAGGAGGTTGATGCCGACCAGCACGTCGTACTCGCCGGAGCGCAGCTCGCGCAGCAGCTCGATGCGGCGCAGGGTGTCGACGTCGCTGTGCAGGTAGCGGACCTGGATGCCGAGCTCCAGGAAGTAGTCGGTGAGGTCCTCCGACATCTTCTTGGTGAGCGTGGTGACCAGGACCCGCTCGTCGCGCTCGACGCGCTTGCGGATCTCGTGGACCAGGTCGTCGATCTGGCCCTCGGTGGGCTTGACCACGACCTCGGGGTCGACGAGGCCGGTGGGGCGGATGATCTGCTCGACGAAACCGTCGCCGCGCGAGAGCTCGTACTTTCCCGGGGTGGCGGAGAGGTACACCGTCTGGTCGATCCGCTTCAGGAACTCCTCCCACTTCAGCGGCCGGTTGTCCATCGCGGACGGCAGCCGGAAGCCGTGGTCGACGAGGGTCCGCTTGCGGGAGGCGTCCCCCTCGTACATCGCGCCGATCTGCGGGACCGTGACGTGGGACTCGTCCAGGACGAGCAGGAAGTCGTCCGGGAAGTAGTCGAGGAGGGTGTTGGGGGCGGTGCCGGGCGCGCGGTCGTCGAAGTGCATCGAGTAGTTCTCGACGCCGGAGCAGGTGCCGATCTGGTGGAGCATCTCGATGTCGTACGTGGTGCGCATGCGCAGGCGCTGGGCCTCCAGCATCTTGCCCTGCTTCTCCAGGTCGGCCAGGCGCTGCTCCAGCTCCTGCTCGATGCCGCTGACGGCCTTCTGCAGACGCTCGGGCCCGGCGACGTAGTGGCTGGCGGGGAAGACGTGGACCATGGGGTCCTCGCTGATGATCTCGCCGGTCAGCGGGTGCAGCGTGGACAGGGCCTCGATCTCGTCGCCGAACATCTCGATCCGGACGGCGAGCTCCTCGTAGACCGGGAAGATCTCGATGGTGTCGCCCCGGACGCGGAAGGTGCCGCGGGTGAACGCCAGGTCGTTGCGGCTGTACTGCATCTCGACGAAACGGCGCAGCAGCTGGTCGCGGTCGATCTCCTCGCCGACCTTGAGCCGGACCATGCGGTCCACGTACTCCTGGGGTGTGCCGAGGCCGTAGATGCAGGAGACGGAGGCGACCACGACGACGTCGCGCCGGGTGAGCAGCGAATTCGTCGCCGAGTGGCGCAGCCGCTCGACCTCCTCGTTGATGGAGGAGTCCTTCTCGATGTAGGTGTCCGACTGCGGGACGTACGCCTCGGGCTGGTAGTAGTCGTAGTACGAGACGAAATACTCCACCGCGTTGTTCGGGAGGAGCTCGCGGAACTCGTTGGCCAGCTGGGCGGCGAGGGTCTTGTTCGGCGCCATCACCAGAGTGGGGCGCTGCAGCTTCTCGATCATCCAGGCGGTGGTCGCCGACTTGCCGGTGCCGGTCGCGCCGAGCAGGACGACGTCCTTCTCGTCCGCGCGAATGCGCCGCTCCAGCTCGGCGATGGCTGCCGGCTGGTCGCCGCTGGGCTGGTAGGGACTGACGACCTCGAAGGGCGCCACCGAACGTTCGATCTTGGAAACGGGCCGCATGCATCCACCGTACGGCCCGCCACTGACAACGGCCCGGATCAGCGGTACCGGGCGCCTCCCGCCCCGTCCCGGGCGACGCTCCGCGGGCGCTGCCCGCCCCGCGGGTCCGGACCGGGCCCGCGGGGCGTCACGGCCTTGGGGTCGGACATGAGCACCACGGCGGCGAGGAGGAGGAAGCAGCCGGGGCCTGCCAGCATCGGGCCGATCATCTCGGCGGGCCGGTCGCCGGGCAGGACGTCGGTCAGGTCGGAGGGCAGGGTGGGCGGCAGGTGCAGGTGCACGTCGAGCGCGGCCATGCCGGTGTAGTGCATCCCGGTCACCGCGACGGCCATCAGGATGCTCGCGCCGAGGCCGGAGCGGGCTCCCCGGAGGGTGACGGCGGCCCACAGGGCCCCCGTGGCGGCGATTCCGGCGATCAGCACCGAGAGGACCACGAGGGGCGTGTCGTACGCGAACCGCGCGTCCATGCGCATGCCCGCCATGCCGAGATAGTGCATCGAGGCGATGCCGAGGCCGGTGATGGTGCCTCCCGTGATCAACGCCATGCAGGTCGCGCCCCGGTAGCCGACAATGAAGATGCCGATGCCGACCATCACCACGGCAATGGCCAGGCCTGCGAAGGTGAGGGGTTTGTCGTAGGAGATCGGCGTCTCCTGGACGGTGAAGCCCGTCATCGCGACGAAGTGCATGGTCCACACCCCGGACCCGATGGACAGCGAACCCAGCGCCAGCCAGCCGGCCCGCCAGGAGCGTGCCGCGTGAAAGGACCGGGTGGTGCAGCGGAGTCCGAGGGCGGCTCCCAGAGCGGCCATGAGGAAAGCCGCGACCGGAGTCACCAAGCCGTAGGTGAATCCGTCGACTGTTCCTTGCATGCGCGCACGCCCTTCGAAAAAGCCCGGGGTCGAGGAGGGTCCTTAAGGGGCGAGTCCCGGCAGGCAGACAAAGAAAGCACATTTTATCGGCATGGCCGCGGGGTGTGCTCCGGCGGTGGCCCCGGGATCGAAGGTTCCGTTCATTTCGCGGCCATCGCCGCCCCGCCGGGCGTTGGCGGGCCGCTGTCACTCTCTGCGTGTCCGCACACTCCCGACGTGAGGAGTCCCCGTGTTCGTCCGCACCGCCACCGCCTCCACCACGGCCGCCGCCCTGCTCGGCGCCGGCGCCCTGCTGCTGCCCGCCGACCGGCCCGAGGCTCCGGAGCGGCAGGGGCAGGACGCCCCGGTCGTCGTGGCCCACCGGGGGGCGTCGGGCTACGCGCCGGAGAACACCCTCGCCGCCGTCGACGCCGCCGACGCGCTCGGCATCGAATGGGTCGAGAACGACGTCCACCGCACCCGCGACGGCGAACTCGTCGTGCTCCACGACACCGACCTGAAGCGCACGACGGATGTCGAGCAGGTCTTTCCCGACCGTGCGCCGTGGGCGGTCAAGGACTTCACCGCGGCGGAGGTGGCGAAGCTCGACGCGGGCAGCTGGTTCGGAGCGCGGTTCACCGGGGCCCGGGTGCCGACGCTCACCCAGTTCCTGCACCGCGTGGAGCGCAACCGGCAGAAGCTGCTGCTGGAGATCAAGAGCCCGGCGACCTACCCGGGCATCGAGCGGGACATCATCCGGGTCCTGGGGCGGTCGGGGTGGCTGGACCGCTCCCACGTACGGAGCCGGCTGGTCATCCAGAGCTTCGGCGCCGACAGCGTGAAGAAGGTGCACAGCCTGCGCCCCGACATCACGACCGGCTTCCTGGGCACACCCGCGGTGGCCGACCTGCCCTCGTACGCGGCGTTCACCGATCAGATCAACCCCTCGTACGCGACGATCGGCGCCGACTACGTGGCGGCCGTCCAGCGGCTCAAGGGCCCGCACGGCAAGCGTCTGCGGGTGAACACGTGGACGGTCAACAAGGCGGCGGACGCGGTGAAGGCCCGTGACCACGGGGTCGACGGCATCATCACCAATTTCCCCGACGTGGTGCGCGACGCGACGAGCTGACGCGGCAGGGGGCGGGCCCGCCGGCTTCCGACCACCGTACGGCCCGCCGCTGTCGGCGGGCCGTACGGTGGTCGGCATGAACAGCTACGGGACCGGTGACGGTCCGGCCGTCGAGTGGGCCGTCGTGGACAGCGGCATCGGCCCGCTGATGCTCGCCGCGACCGGGTCCGGTCTGGTGAGTGTGTCCTTCCACGCCCGCCCCGCCGTGCGGGACGGGGTCCTCGACCGGTTGCGGACCCGTTTCGGCACGAAGCCGGTGGAGGCGCCCGGTTCCGCGCGGCTCGCCGGGCCCATACGTGCTCTCGCCGCGTACTTCGCGGGCGAGCGGCACGATTTTGACCTCGATCTGGACTGGTCGCTCACCTCCGGGTTCCACCGTGAGGTGCTCCGTGAGCTGGCGTCCGGGGTGCCCTACGGGACGGTCGTCGGCTACGGGGAGCTGGCCGCGCGGGTCGGCCGGCCGGAGGGGGCGCAGGCGGTGGGCGCGGCCATGGGGGCCAACCCGCTGCCGGTGGTGGTGCCGTGTCACCGGGTGGTGGAGAGCGACGGAGGCCTGGGCGGGTTCGGCGGCGGTCTGGAGACCAAGCGGCAGCTGCTGGCGCTGGAGGGGGTCCTGCCGGAGCCGCTGTTCTAGGGCCTGGGACTGGGCGTGTTTCGTCAGTCCCGCCTGCTCGGCGACAGGCCCTTGGCCGCTCGTTCGGATTGCCGGCCTCGCGGGTTCCGTTTCATCCGGACGACAGCCCCTGAGCCTCTCCGGTCGATCAGCGTCAGGATTCGTTCACCCGCCCGGGTGCACGGCGGCGGCCGAGCGGTGACACACTGCGCCGGTGACGCGACCCCTCTCCCCCTCCCAGGTCACGGCCGCCGGCATACCCGCTCTCCAGCGCCGGACGTCGGCCGTGCTCATCGTCAGCCAGATACTCGGCGGCCTCGGCGTGGCCGTCGGCATCGCCC
Source organism: Streptomyces sp. CNB091 (assembly GCF_000377965.1). NCBI lineage: Bacteria > Bacillati > Actinomycetota > Actinomycetes > Kitasatosporales > Streptomycetaceae > Streptomyces > Streptomyces sp. CNB091. The sequence goes on along the minus strand of NZ_KB898995.1, from coordinate 228,501 downwards.
TGGCTCCGATACTGGCCGCCGAGGTGAGCGGTTCGGAGGCGCTGTCCGGGCTGGCGCCGACCGCGTCCGTCGTCGGCACGGCGCTGCTGTCGCTGCCGCTGGCCGCCCTGATGACCACCCGGGGCCGCAGGTCCGGCCTGGCGCTCGCCTATCTGATCGGGGCGCTGGGCGGCGGCCTGGTGGTCCTCGCCACGATGCTGCCCAGCTTCCCGCTGCTGCTGCTCGGTATGGCCGCGTTCGGCGCGGGATCCCTGGCCGGTCTCCAGGCCCGGTTCGCGGCGGCCGACCTGGTGGGGCCGGAGCGGCGGGGGCGGGCGATCTCCGTCGTCGTCTGGGCCACCACGATCGGCTCGGTCGTGGGCCCCAACATCTCCGCCCCGGCGAGCCGACTGTTCCGCGGTACGCCGGTGCCCGAGGCCGCCGGGCCGTATCTGTGCTCGGCCGTCGTGTTCCTGCTCGCCGGAGCGGTCGTGGCGCTGGCCCTGCGCCCGGATCCGCTCCTCACCGCCCGCGCCCTGGCTCCGGAGGGCCCGGCGGGACCGCCGAAGCGTTCCCTGCGCGCCGGGATCGAGGCCGTGCGGGAGTCACCGATGGCGCGGCTCGCCCTGCTGACGGTCACCGTGTCGCACACCGCCATGGTGTCGATCATGGTCATGACCCCGGTCGACCTGGGCCGGCACGGCGCCGGACTCCAGCTGATCGGGCTCGTCATCAGCGGGCACATCGCGGGCATGTACGCGTTCTCACCGGTGATGGGCTGGCTGGCCGACCGGTTCGGCCGGCTCGCCGTGATCGGACTGGCCGTCGGACTGCTGAGCTGCGCCGCGCTGCTCGCGGGCACCGCCGGACCCCGGCACGGGCAGACCGCCGCGGGCCTGTTCCTGCTGGGCCTCGGCTGGTCGGCGGGGATGATCGCCGGTTCGGCGCTGCTCACCGACGCGGTGCCGCGGTCGGCCCAGGCCGCGGTGCAGGGGCTGTCGGACCTGACCATGAACGCGGCGGCGGCGGTCGGCGGGGCGGCGGCCGGGGTGATCGTCGCCCAGTGGGGATACGGCCTCCTCAACGCGATCGGCGCGGCGCTGCTGCTGCCGGTCGCCGCGCTCGCCCTGCACCGGAGCCTGCGGCGGCCGGGGGCGGTCAGCGGCTGACACGCCACCGGACCGCGTCCACGGTCGCGACCGGACGCTTCGGGCGAGACCGGGCGAGACCGGGCGCAACCGCCACGACTACCGCAACTGCCGTCGGGGCGACCGCAGTTATCACCCACAGCCCTCAGAGGCTGATGTGGTACGCCTTGCGGAGCGTCTCGTGAACCGTCCAGGTCGTCCGGTCGCCCTCGCGCAGGACACAGGCGTCTCCCGGGCCGATCTCCAGTGTCGCCCCGCCCTCGACCTCGACCGTCGCCCGTCCGCTGACGACCACGAACAGCTCGTTCGCCTCGGTGTCGGTGACCACACCGGGGGTGATCTGCCAGATCCCCCGGAGCTGCTTGCCGTCGGCCGATTCCCCCAGCACCTTGCCCGTCACCACGGGATCGCCCGAGACGATCTGCGCCGGATCGAGGGGTTCCGGTACGAGTTCGGCGTCCGGGATGTGCACGGCGAAGGAGGCGGGGACCTGGTCGTTTGTCGTCATGGCCGGTCATCTTAGACCGACCGGCAATTGGGGGGCGGCGTCGCGGGGCTGGGCACGCACACCTGCCGCGTTGTCGTCAATCACCATGGCTCCTTCCCCAAGCTCTCGGCTCCGCTCGAGCAGGGGAGACCCCATCTGCCTCAATCCTCCGCCTTGCAGCTGCACGCACCCAGCCCCGCTCCTTCTCCCACCCCCCAATTGCCGGTCGGTCTTAGCGACCGCTTCCGGCCAACCCGCGGCCAGGACCCGCCCCAGGAGGCCCGTCGGTGGTTTGCGCCCCTCCCGGCCGCGACATGGATGGGGCATGCCTCAGAACCCACCGGACCGGCGTCCCGCTCCGCGCGAGAACCCTGGGACGAACGCCTACGAACCCGTCCTCTCGGCGGAGGTGCGGGCCGCTCTGAGCGCCGGTCGGCCCGTCGTGGCGCTGGAGTCGACGATCATCGCGCACGGACTGCCGCGCCCCCGCAACCTGTCCGTGGCCCAGGAGCTTGAGGGGCTCGTCCGGTCCGCGGGCGCCGTCCCGGCCACCGTCGCCGTGCTGGACGGGCGGGCCCATGTCGGGCTGGGCCAGGACCAGTTGGAGCGGGTCGCCGGGGACCCTGCGGTACGCAAGCTCGGGCACCGCGATCTCGCCCCGGCGCTCGCCGCCGGGGCGAGCGGGGCGACGACGGTGTCCGCGACGGCGTTCCTGGCGGCGCGGGCGGGCCTCGGCGTCTTCGCGACGGGCGGGCTCGGCGGCGTACACCGGGAGTGGGCCGAGAACCAGGACGAGTCGGCCGATCTGCGGCTGCTCGCCCGCACCGGGATCACCGTGGTCTGCGCGGGGGTGAAGTCGATCCTCGACGTCCCGGCGACCCTCCAGCGGCTGGAGACCCTCGGCGTCTGTGTCGTCGGCTACGGCACCGGGCACTTCCCCGGCTTCTACCTGAGCAACTCCGGCGAACCCGTCGACTGGACGGTGCACAGCCCGGAGGAGGTGGTGGAGGTGATCCGGGCGAAGGAGGCGCTGGGCGGCCCGGCAGCCGCGCTGATCGTCGCCAACCCTGTGGCGGAAAGGGATCAGTTGGATCCGGCACTGCACGACCGGGTGCTGGCGGAGGCGTTGGACGCGTGCCGGGAGCGGGGCGTCTCGGGGCAGGGCGTGACTCCGTTCCTGCTGGACCAGCTGATGCGGCGGACCGGGGGCGCGTCGCTGGAGGCGAACCTGGCAGCCGTCCGCGGAAACGTGACGCTCGCGGCGCGGATCGCCGTGGCGGCGGCGGGCGCCCGGTGAACCGTCCGGCGGCGGGCGGTGGGCTGCTGGTGGTGGGGGACGTGGTCACGGACGTGGTGGCACGGTACGGATCGGCGCTCGCCCACGGTACGGACACGGCGGCCCGGATCCGGACGCTGCCGGGCGGCGCGGGGGCCAACGTCGCCTGCTGGGCGGTGCGTTCGGGGTGCACGGACGTGCGGCTGCTGGCCAGGGCGGGTGCGGAGTCGGCCGGCTGGCACCGGGAGGAGCTGGAGCGGGCGGGGGTGCGGGCGTTCCTGGCGGTGGACGACGCGTTCCCGACGGCGACCGTCATCGCCCTGGTCGACGCGGCGGCGGAGCGCACGTTCCTGACCGACGGCGGGGCGGTGCTGCGGCTCGCCGTCGAGGACTTCGTGCCCACGATGCTCGACGGTGTCGGGCGGCTGCACCTCTCCGGCTATCTCCTGTTCGCCGCGGTGAGCCGGGCCGCCGCCCTCCTCGCCCTGCGCACCGCCGTGGAGCGGGGCGTTCCGGTGAGCGTGGACCCGGCGTCGGCCGGGTTCCTCGGCGAGCTGGGGCCCCAGCGGTTCCTGGAGTTCGCGGAGGGTGCGGAGCTGCTGCTGCCGAACGCGGACGAGGCCCGCCTGCTCACCGGGCTGCCCGGACCGGAGGCCGCGGCGGCCGAGTTGAGCCGGTGGTTCCCGCGCGTCGTCGTCACCCTGGGCGCGCGCGGAGCCGTGGTGGCCGCCGGGGGCGAGGTCGTCGGCCGCGTCCCCGCCCCGCCGGTGCGCGAGCCGGTCGACTCGACGGGAGCGGGCGACGCGTTCACCGGCGGGTTCCTCGCGGCGCTGCTGGCCGGGGCCGACGACCTGGCCGCGGCGGCCGAGGGCTGCCGGGCGGGGGCGGTGGCCGTGGCCACGGTGGGCGGCCGGCCGCCGGTCCGGTAGCCCTCGGCCGCCGGGGCGGTGTGACGGGCGGGGAGGGGCCGGTGTGACGGCCGGCGCCGGGTCGGGCAACAGTCACCGCCCCCGGTGACGGGCGGTGCCGGGGCGGGCCCCGTTCACCCGCTCCCGGGCAGCCCCGACCAGGCGGGGTGCGACGGGTCGTCCGCCCGGACCACCACGTCCGCGCGGTCCGAGGGCGCCACCTCGTCCTCGTACCGGGCGAACGCGGGGAGGGTCCAGCGTTCCGGCTCCGCCGTGCGTCGCCGCAGCGCCCCCGGGGACAGCCGCACATGGACGCTGAGCGCGAACGGGAACCAGTGCCCCAGCAGGAACGGGCCGTGCACGACGACCACCCCGCCCTCGGGCAGGGAGTGGTACGGGCTACGGGTGGCCCGGTCGGTCACGGGGTCCCACAGATCGGGCAGCACGCGGCCGGAGCCGCCGGTCTCCAGCGGCCCGAACACCTCGCGCCACAGCGCCCCGGTGTCGTACCAGCTGTCGGCGTACGCGTCCGGGTCCCGCTTCCCGTACTCGAAGCGCAGGCTCGCCGGGCGCAGGAAGCCCTCGGTGGAGATGACGAGCACCGCACGGCCGAGCAGCCGCAGCTCCCGCGCGAGGCGTTCGGCGCTCTCGCCGGTGCGGGCGGCCGGTGCTCCGTCGATGCCGAGCGCGAGCCAGGGCCCGCCGTCGGCGGCGGACAGCCCGTCGGCGTAGCGGGCCAGCTCGCCGGCCAGCCGTTCCCAGGTGATCGCTTCGAGTCGCACGGACCCATCATCGCCGCACCGGCGGAGGGACGCCCGGGCGAGGGAGGCCCGGCCGCCCGTGAGCGGGGTCCGGCCGCACGCGAGCGGGGTCCGGCCGCACGCGCGGAAGGTTCAGGCGCCCCGCAGTTCGGCGGCGAGCGGGCCTTCGCCGAGCACCTCGACGCGGCCGTCCTTCACCGCCTCCGCGAGGGTCGCCCCACCCCGCGCGAGCTCCAGACACACCTCGGCGTCGAGGACGATCCGGGCGTCGGGGCGGTCGGCGGGGCCGTAGCCGTACACCGCGGAGACCGCTTCGGCGGCCGGGAGCGCGCCCCCCGCTCCCCCACCGACACGGAGGTGGAACTCGCCCTCCTCCAGTCGGACTTCGAGGACGCCCTCCCGGGTGAGCCCGGCGAGGGCGCCGAGCAGGGGCAGGGCGAACCAGTGGGCCCGCACCGCGTCCGTGGGGCGGCGCTCGGCGAGGGCGGGCGCCCCCCACTCGGCGAGGGCCGCGAGGACGGGCAGCAGGCCGTGGCCACGGGCGGTCAGCTCGTAGACCGACGCCGCCGACGGGGGCGGCAGCTTGCGGCGCAGGGCCAGTCCGGTCTGTTCCATGTCCTTGAGCCGGGAGGCCAGCACGTCCGTGCTGACGCCGGGCAGGTCGGCGTGCAGGTCCGTGTACCGGCGCGGCCCGCCCAGCAGTTCACGGACGATCAGCAGCGTCCACCGGTCGCCGACGGAGTCGAGGGCGCGGGCGGTGGCGTCGAACTGGTCGTAGCTCCGGCGACGGACGGGGCGTGCTGCTGGCTGCTGCTGACGTGGCATGCGACGCAGTCTAGACATGTTGTTGGACTTTCCAAGCTGAAGCTTGGTAAAACCAAGTATCGCAATTCGGCTCGGGAGGCAGCGCATGGAGTTCCGGCAGTCCAGCAAGCTCAACGAGGTCTGCTACGAGATCCGGGGCCCGGTCATCGAGCACGCCAACGCCCTGGAGGAGGCGGGCCACAGCGTGCTCCGGCTCAACACGGGCAATCCCGCGCTCTTCGGTTTCGAGGCCCCCGAGGAGATCGTCCAGGACATGATCCGGATGCTGCCGCAGGCGCACGGCTACACCGATTCGCGCGGCATCCTCTCGGCCCGGCGGGCGGTGGTCCAGCGCTACCAGGCCATGGGGCTGACCGAGGTCGGCGTGGACGACGTGTTCCTCGGCAACGGGGTCTCCGAGCTGATCTCCATGGCGGTGCAGGCGCTGCTGGAGGACGGCGACGAGGTGCTGATCCCGGCCCCGGACTTCCCGCTGTGGACGGCGGTGACCACGCTCGCGGGCGGCAAGGCCGTGCACTACGTCTGCGACGAGGAGTCCGACTGGAATCCGGATCTCACCGACATGGCCGCGAAGATCACCGACCGGACCAGGGCCGTCGTGATCATCAACCCGAACAACCCCACCGGCGCGGTCTATCCGCGCGAGATCCTCGAAGGCATCCTCGATCTGGCCAGGCGGCACGGGCTGATGGTGTTCGCCGACGAGATCTACGACCAGATCCTGTACGACGGGGCCGAGCACCACAGCGCGGCGGTCCTCGCCCCCGACCTGGTCTGCCTCACCTTCAGCGGTCTGTCGAAGACGTACCGGGTGGCCGGCTTCCGGTCCGGCTGGATGGTGGTGTCCGGCCCCCGGCAGCACGCCCGCAACTACCTGGAGGGCCTCACCATGCTGGCCTCCATGCGCCTGTGCCCCAACGCCCCGGCCCAGTACGCCATTCAGGCCGCGCTCGGCGGACGGCAGTCGATCCGGGAGCTGGTCGCGCCCGGCGGGCGGCTGCACGAGCAGCGCGACCGGGCCTGGGAGCGGCTGAACGAGATCCCCGGCGTCTCGTGCGTGAAGCCGAAGGGCGCGCTGTACGCCTTCCCGCGCATCGATCCGAAGGTGCACCGCATCGTCGACGATGAGAAGTTCGTGCTGGACCTGCTGCTGCGGGAGAAGATCCAGGTGGTGCAGGGCACCGGCTTCAGCTGGCCGCGCCCGGACCACTTCCGCATCCTCACCCTCCCGTACGCCGACGACCTCGACGCGGCGATCAGCCGCATCGGCCGCTTCCTGAGCGGGTACCGGCAGTGAATACCGGCAGTGATGCGCGCGCCCCGTCCGGCCGGGGTCGGGTGAAGCGGATCCGGCCGAGGGTCAGATGAGGCGGAAGAGATCCGCGGCGGCGTGCACGTCGGTGAGGTCCTCGATGGAGCGGAGGTTGTCGCACAGCGCGTCCAGGACCGAACCGGCCTCGGCGGCGCCCGGAGCGCCGACGGCGAGGCCGAAGACGCGGAAGCCCAGCAGCCGCCTGGCATCGTTCCAGCCACGCATCCACTCCTCGGTGACGCCGCATTCGTCGTCGGTGATCATCACGATGTCGCCGCGCGTGGTGGCGACGTCGTCGAACTCCTCCTCCAGAAGTTCGCGGGCCGTGGTCAGGGGCGTCTGGTAGCTGGTGCCGCCGCCGAGGAAGGTCTCCGCGAAGTCGAGCACCCGCTCGATGCCGGCGGACCGGCCGGCCGGGAAGCGGAAGACCTGGACCTTGTCCTCGGCGGAGAACAGGATGCCGACGAAGTCGCGCCCGGCATGGCGGGCCTGGTCCAGCAGCGCCAGGGCGCACGCCTTGGACCACGCCTCCCGCGTGACTCCGCCGGGCCCCGCCGCGTACATCGAGTGGGAGGTGTCCACGCACGCGATGACGGCGCCCCGCCCCGTCGGCTGCTCGCCCCGGCTGTCGTAGAGCATCAGCTCCCCGGCGGCGTACCGCGCGGCGAAGACGGCACGCAGTTCGGGCAGTCCGAGGTTGGCCAGTTCGGAGGGGATCAGGCGGGAGAGGTCGTCGCCGAGTGTGACGCCGACCAGCTCCCCGGCGGTGCTCTCCACCTTGCGGGCACGCTCGCCGTCGGCCATCTGCCGGAAGCGGCCGATCAGTTCGGCCCACCGGGCGAGACGACCGGTGCGCAGCCGCTCGGCGAGCCGGGCGCGGCGCGCGTACGGCATCCGCTCCAGCTCGCCGGGGCCCACACCCCAGGCCCGCATCAGCGCGGCCTCCTCCCGGACGGCGTCGGCGGCCGTCGCCGCCGCGTGGTGCGCGGCGGTGTGGAGGCCGGGGACGGCGGCGGCGCCCTCCTCGGCAGCCCGGGCGGCCAGCCGCGCGGCGGTTCCGGTCGCCTCGGCGGCCTCGATCGCCCGGTGGACGGCGTCGGCGGTCGAGGCCGGTACGCCGCCGTCCTCATCGGCCTCTTCGGCGGCGCGCTGGAGCGCCTCGGCCACGGCGGTCGCGGCGCTGTCGGCGTCCTGGAGGGCCTTCGCCGCTCGCTCGGCCCGCCCCTGGGCGTCCTGGGCGCGCTCCAGCATCCTGCGCAGGGCGCCGGACTGGGCGAGGACGGCCATGGCGGCGGCGTAGGGGTCGCCGACGGTCTCCCGGCGCAGTGCGGCGAAGTCCGGTGACTCCACCAGCGCGGTGACGATCCGGTGGTTGACCAGCCGTGAGGGTTCCATCTCCGTCCGCTCGCGCAGGTGGAGGCCGGCCTTGTAGGCGGCCAGGAACACATCGGCCAGGAGGTCGGCGGCGTGGTCGTGGCGCTCGCCCAGCTCCTGGGCCAGCTCGCGCAGTCCTTCGGACTGTTCGCAGGTGTCGCGCCAGGTGAACCGTTCGAACCGGTCCGCGACGACGGCCCCCGTGCTCCGCTCGGCCCCGGAGTGGCCCAGCCACGTCCGGGCCCGCCCCGCGAGTGCGTCGAGCGCGGCCGGCGGCCCCCCGGTACCGCCGCCCCTCCCGGTCAGCGGAGCGTGCCCGGTGTTCAGAGCCGGTCCTGGACCATGCTCGCGTCCATGCCGAGCGCCTCGGTGAGGACGCGGGCGCGGACCGCGCGCTGACGGCCGGTGACCCGGTCGATGGCGGCGGTGGAGCGCCCGGCGCCCGCCGCCTCGGCACGCAGCTTCTCCAGCCGCTTGCCCGCCGTGGCGAGCTTGTTGTGGGCCTTCTTGATGACCCAGTCGCTGAGCGCCTCGCGGGACTGCCCCGCCATGGCGTCGAGCTGGGCCTCCAGCTCGTCGAGGGCGTCGGCCAGGTCGAGCGCCTCCTTGGCGTCGGGGTTGACCAGGTGCAGCACCTCCCGCTCGACGGTGGGGCGCTGGGCCGGGGAGTCCCACAGCACGTGGGTGAGCACGGTCAGGTCGGTCTCGGCGACCGCCGGGCGGCCGTCGAGGTACGCGGACGCCTGGAGCAGCCGCACCGCCTGCCGCCAGCGGCGGTCGGAGGCGACGAGCTCCTTGCGGCGCAGGGCCGCCCGCAGCGCGCACACGGCGTCCACGATGGCGTCGGGTACGGCCACGGCCGGGACGGATCCGGTCACCGCGTGCTGCAACGCGGTCAGTTCGACGGTGGTACGGACGGGGGCCGCCGGGCGGCTGACGGCGGAGCGGACCAGCGCGGCGAAGTTCGACGGGTCCGCCAGGTACCCGACCTCGATCCGCACCAGCAGCCGGTCGTAGATCGCGGCCGTGTCCTCCCCGGTCGGCAGTTCGTTGCTCGCCGTGATGGCGCCGATCAGCGGGCAGCGGATCGGTTCCCCGCCGCTCTCGGGGTGGTAGATCCGCTCGTTGAGGTAGCCCAGGGTCTCGTTCAGCGCCGCCGTGGAGCACTTGAAGATCTCGTCGATGAACGCGACGTGCGCGGTCGTGGCGCGGCCCTCGTACACCTGGCGGTACTCCCCGCGGGCGAGCGCGGCGACGTCGACGGGACCGAACATCCTCGTCGGCGCGGTGAACTTCGACAGGAGGATCTCCCAGTAGGCGGCCCCCTGGACCCTGCCGGTGAGCTCCCGGGCGATCTCGGACTTCGCCGTTCCGGGCGGGCCGAGCACCAGCGAGTGCTGCCCGGCCAGCAGCGCCACCACGAGCGTACGCACCACGTCGGCCCGTTCGTAGAAGCGTTCCGACACCTCGTCACAGATCGCCCGCAGCCGGGCGGCTGTGGCTGTGGCTGTGGCTATGGCTGTGGGCTGCGCGTCCCCTGAACCCTGCACGTCCCCTGCACCTCGCACGTCTGCACTTCGCACGTCCTGCATTGTGCCCTGCGGGTCCCGCCCCCCTGTGGTCGGCTCCGGGTCTTCGCCGCACCCCGGGGACGGGAGCGGGCCCGGAGGCGTAGCCGGCCTCCGGGCCCTGAGTGTGCCGCCCATCGGGCACGCCGGCACGTTTAAGGATCCGGGTCAGTCTGATGTCGTCGCGTCCTGCCTTTGGACCACCGCAGATCGAAGCTCTGCGGGCCGGACTTGAACCGGCATTTCGACGCGCGCGGGCCCGGGCCCGTTCGATCCGGCGATCGGCGGCGAATGCTGAGTCTGGAGCAATAGTCTGAGATTGACGGCGGTCTGCCTCTGCCTGCTTGGGCTACTCCGGCCCGTGCCGGAGGGAGGAGTTGAACCTCCACTGGAACCGCGCCTTCACGACAAGCCTCAGTTTCAGCTTGCGCTCCTCGCGCACCCCGGCCGCCTTGAGCGGCGCCCGGGGAATCCATGGTCGGTCACCCGAAGAGGTAACCGAATACCGCATCACCCACCCGCTGGTCGGTGACCTCTGCGCCGTTGGCCTCCTCGCGGGCGAACTTCACGGCCTGCTGGAGCTTCTCGATCCGGTCCAGCAGTTCGTTGACGCGCCGCGCCGGAAGCGCCCCGGAGAACTTCACGGTCGTCCAGTACCCGATCGGGATGTCCTCGTAGTACACCTCGACCTGCGCCGGGTGCTTCTCGGTGGCCTCCGCCTTCACGTGGTTGCGGGGCACCTTCTTCGTGCGGACCGTGCGGACCGGCTCGGTCTTCCAGGAGTCGGTCGAGGGGTCCTGCACCCAGGCCTCGGCGGCGTCCAGCACGGGCAGCTTGCGGACGAAGGTGTTGAGGTCGGTCAGCTGCTTCTCCAGGAAGAGCAGATACGACACCGGCACCTCGCTCACCAGCACCCGGCCGTCGACCTTCACATCGGCCCTGGCCGAGCAGTTCGCCCAGTCCTTCGTGGCGGTCACATCGAAGAGCCGGGTCAGGGTGACCGCGGTGTCCCGCAGCACGTCCTCGGCCTTGACCTGGACGAGCGTCGACTCGGGCGGAAGCTGTTCGCCCTCCTCGTCCTTGGGCTGGTAGGTCCGGGAGATCCCGGCCAGCAGTCCGGTCTTCTGGAGGCCGTGATGAGCCGCCGTCAGGTCCTGGTGTGCCTTGGACTTGACGCCCTTCTCCACTGCGATGATCTGATTGAGTTTCGCCACGTCGCGGACGCTAACAGGGCCGAGTCTCCCCTGGCCAAGGGTTTTACCGTACGTACGACGGGTCGTCGGTCCCGGAGACGTCGGGGACGAGATCGCCGGCCAGCAGGGCCTCCAGGGCGGCCACCGGGTCGGGGTCCGGGGCGGCGCGCGGCCACCAGTCGTCGGCGCCGGGATCGGATTCGTAGCCGTACCACCGGTGGTCGTGGCCGAAGCGGAGCTGGAGCGAACCGTCCGGGTGGGTGAGGTGGTTGCGCCAGGGTGCGAAGCGCGGGAAGTCGGCGGCGGCGAGCGCGGGCCTGGCCCGGTCGAAGGGGCCGGCCGGCGGGTCCCAGGGCGTCTCCAGGACCGCGAGGCCCTCGGCACCGCCCTGCCGCCAGGCGGCCACGGCGCGGGCGAGGTCGGTGGTGGTGCGGCCGGTGGCGTAGGCCAGCTCCCGGTAGAGCGCGCGGGTGGTGGCGGTGAGCCCGGCGGTCGGCCGTGCGGCAGCGAGGCGGACCGCGTCCTGCCACGGGGTGAGCCCGGCCAGCGGATCACGGCCCGTGGTCAGCAGGGCGTGGGCGCGGGCGGCGGCGTCGGTGGCGAGGTGGTCCAGGCCCAACGGGTCGCGGGCACCGGGCAGATCCGGATACGACGGTGGCTGGCCGGGATGCGGCGGTACGGGCAGGGGCGCCGGGAGCGGCGGCAGGAAGCGGGCGGCGAAGGCCTCCCGGGCCCCGACCGACGGGACGACGGGAGCGGCGGGGCGCTCCCGGGCCGAGTGTTCGGCGTTGCGCCGGCCCAGCTCGTCCAGCAGCTCGCGCTCGCCCCGGCCCCGCATCAGCAGCAGGACGAACGGGTCACTGTCGAGCAGCAGGGCCGTCTGGAAGCAGAGGGCGGCGACGTGTTTGCAGGGCCGCCCGTGGTCGGGGCAGGTGCAGCTGGGGTCGAGGTCGTCGGCGGCGGGCAGCAGCCGGACTCCGGCCTCCTCGGCGGTGTGGGCCAGGGAGTGCGGCATTTCCTTGGCCAGCAGCGCGGACAGATGGCCGGGGTGGGCGGCGACCGCGTCGAGCAGGGTGTCCCAGCCGGGGTCGGTGAAGGTGCGCAGCCGCAGTTCGGCGCGGTAGGGGCGGGCCCGGCTGCCGTGCACATAGGCGACGACCCGCCCGGGGGTGACGGTGATCGCGGCGACCTGGCCGTCGTCGGCGTACGCACGGCCGCGGGCGAGGCGGGCCTCGTCCATGGACAGCGATTCCACCGCGTCCACCCAGGCCCGGCCCCACCAACTGCCCGCGAAGGGCTCGCCCTCGGCGGAGGTGCGGGCGGGCACCGCCTCGAAGGTGCGCCGCAGATCGTCCGGGCCGGGCCGGGCGCGGAGGGCCGGTCTCCGGGCGGCCGGGCCGGTGGCCGGGCGCGGGCTCATGCGGGGACTCATGCGGGCCTCCGCAGCGATACGAGGTCGGCGAGGTCACGGTCGCTGAGCTCGGTCAGGGCGCTCTCGCCGCTGCCGAGCACCGCGTCGGCCAGGACCCGCTTGGACTCCAGCAGCTCGGCGATCCGGTCCTCCACCGTGCCCTCCGCGATGATCCGGTGGACCTGAACGGGCTGGGTCTGGCCGATCCGGTACGCCCGGTCGGTGGCCTGCTCCTCCACGGCGGGGTTCCACCAGCGGTCGAAGTGGACGACATGGGCGGCGCGGGTCAGATTCAGCCCGGTGCCGGCCGCCTTGAGGGAGAGCAGGAAGACGGGGACCTCGGCGGACTGGAAGCGGTCCACCATCCGCTCCCGCTCGGCCACCGGCGTACCGCCGTGGAGGAGCTGGGAGGGGATCGCGCGGGAGGCGAGGTGTACGGAGAGCAGCTTCGCCATCGCCACGTACTGCGTGAAGATCAGGACCGAGCCCTCCTCGGACAGGATCGTGTCGAGCAGTTCGTCGAGGAGGGCGAGCTTGCCGGAGCGGCCCGTGAGCCGGGTCGGCTCCTCCTTCAGATACTGGGCGGGGTGGTTGCAGATCTGCTTGAGCGAGGTCAGCAGCTTCATGACGAGACCCCGGCGGGCGATGCCCTCCGCCGCCTCGATCTGCGCCATCGTCTCGCGGACGGCCGCCTCGTAGAGCGTGGCCTGCTCAAGGGTGAGGGAGACGGGGTGGTCGGTCTCCGTCTTGGGCGGCAGCTCGGGAGCGATGCCGGGGTCGGACTTCTTGCGCCGCAGGAGGAAGGGCCGCACCAGCCGGGACAGCCGTTCCACCGCCTCCTCGTTGCCCAGGCCCGCGGCGGTGCCGGTGTTCTCCACGATCCGGGCGTGCCGGGCCCGGAACGCCTTGAGCGGGCCGAGCAGTCCGGGTGTGGTCCAGTCGAGGAGCGCCCAGAGCTCGGAGAGGTTGTTCTCGACGGGGGTGCCGGTGAGGGCGACCCGGGCCGGGGCGGGGATGGTGCGCAGCGCCTTGGCCGTGGAGGAGTGCGGATTCTTGACGTGCTGCGCCTCGTCGGCGACGACCAGGCCCCAGCTCTGCTCGGCGAGCTGGGGAGCGCTGGACCGCATCGTGCCGTAGGTGGTGAGGACGAAGCCGCCGTCCGGGTCGCTCAGGGTCCGGTCCGTGCCGTGGAAGCGGCGGACGGGGACGCCGGGGGCGAAGCGGTTGATCTCGCGGTGCCAGTTGCCGAGGAGGGAGGCGGGGCAGACCACCAGGGTGGGCGAGGGGTGCGCCCGGTGCAGATGGAGGGCGATGAGGGTGATCGTCTTGCCGAGGCCCATGTCGTCGGCGAGGCAGCCGCCAAGACCGAGCGAGGTCATCCGGTCCAGCCAGGCCAGACCGCGCAGTTGGTAGTCGCGCAGCGTCGCGTCGAGGCCGGGCGGCGGCGCGATCGTGGTGTCCTGGGTGAGGATCCGCGTACGGAGGGCGGCCAGCGCCCCGGCGGGGACGGCGTCCACCCGCTCGCCGTCCACCTCCGCACTGCCGGTGAGGGCGACGGCGAGCGCGTCCACCGGATCCAGGAGCCCCAGCTCCCGCTTGCGCGCCTTGCGTACGAGGGCGGGGTCGACGACCACCCACTGGTCCCGCAGCCGCACCACCGGGCGGTGGGCCTCGGCCAGGGTGTCCATCTCCGCCTCGGTCAGCCGCTCCTCCCCCAGGGACAGCTGCCAGTCGAAGGCGAAGAGATGCTCGGCGTCGAAGAAGGACGTGCCGTCGGTGGCGGACCCGGGCGCGGGCCGCACGACGGCGGTCGCGGTGAGGGAACGGGCCAGCTCGCGCGGCCAGTGCACCTCGACCCCGGCGCCGGCCAGCCGGGATCCCGCGTCGCTCAGCAGCTCGTACAGCTCGTCCTCGGTGATCGCGAGCACATCGGGGACGGGCTGCCCCAGCAGCCGTTCCAGCGGGGGCCAGAGGCGGGCGGCGCGGCGCAGCGCCAGCACCGCGTCGACCCGGGCACGCGGCCCGAACGGCTCGCCCGCCGCGCCGTTCCACAGGGCGGCCGCGTCCACCACGTAGGTCGGGTCGGCGAGGCTGTGGACCTGGACGACGGCAGCGGCGGCGTGCCGGACCGCCGGGTCGCCCGGGTGCTCCGGCCGCGCGGATCCCCCGTCGGTCTCCGCCTCCTCGCGGGCGGCCGTGACCGCGTAGGTGTCGGCGGTGTCGAACAGCTCGTACGCGGAGAGGTCCAGGCGCAGCGAGACCCGCACGCCCGCGTCCAGGCCCGCGGCGACCTCCACGGCCCAGGCCGCGGCATGGGGCAGATGCTGGGGTTCGTGGGCGGCGAACGGCGCGCCCATCGCGAACGCGGCGGCGGGGGTGCGCGGCAGGGTGTCGGCGACGGCGTCCAGGAACGACCCGATCAGGGCCTCGGGGTCGGGAAGCCGGGGCGGCTCGGAACCGGGGACCGGCGCCGCGTGCCCCTCGGGCGGCAGGGCGGCGGCGACCGCCCGAAGGTGCGCGACGTCCTCGGCGTCCCTCGGGCCCGCCCGCCAGGCGTCGTGACCGTCCGCCGTGAGTCCGGGGAGGAGCCTGCCGCGGGCGACGAGCTGAAGGGCGTGCAGAGCGGCCGCGCCCCAGCAGCGGGTGGCGGGGTGGGCGGAGGCCTGCCGGCGTGCCCGGACGAGCAGGGGGAGCGCGTCGGTCACGGACAGCAGCGCCGCGGTCGTCGCGACGGCGCGGACGCTTCCGGGGCCCGCCGCCGGGTCCGGCCGGACGACCGTGAGCCGGGCGGTGGTGCACGGGACGGAGTCGGGGCTGCCGGGGGCCTCCGCGTACCCGAAGGGCGTACCGCTCCGCCCCTGCGCGCCGTCGTCGTGCCACGGGCCGGCGTCCGCGAGCGGGTCCCAGAAGGCGATGCGGCCGTCCCTGGGCACCGGGCCGGGCAGGAAGACCGCCGCGCAGCGCAGGAGGCGTCCGGCGTCGGCGGTCCGGGCCGGGTCCTCGGTGTCCCGCGGCTCGCCCTCCGGGGTCCGTGCCGTCATGTCCGTCACCCCCTCCCACCTGATCCGCGGTCTCCGTCGGCACGGAATGTGCTGACTCCGCGAGTCTAGGCGGGAGGTCTGACACTGCGGACGCCCGCCACATCACCCCAGGTCAGCGGCGGCGGAATCGATCGGGCGGGCGCCCCGCTCCGCGCGTGGGCCGCCACGCTCAGTGATGGGCGAACGGCTGCTCCGACGAGGACGGTGCGGCCGGGGCGGGGGCGGTGGGGGCGGTGGCGGCGGTGGGAGGTGCGGTCGGGGCGAGGAGGTCGGCAGGTACGGCCGGGGCGGGGGGTGCGGCGGGTTCGTCGTGCCCCGTCTCCGCCGCCGCCGCCGGCTGCTGCGCGCGCTCCAGGAAGCGGAGCAGCTCGACCGGGAAGGGCAGCACCAGCGTGGAGTTCTTCTCCGCCGCGACGGCGACCACGGTCTGCAACAGCCTCAGCTGGAGCGCCGCGGGCTGGGCGGACATCTCGCCGGCCGCCTGCGCCAGCTTCTTCGAGGCCTGGAGCTCCGCGTCGGCGTTGATCACCCTGGCGCGCCGTTCCCGGTCGGCCTCGGCCTGGCGGGCCATGGACCGTTTCATGGTCTCCGGCAGCGAGACGTCCTTGATCTCCACCCGGTCGATCTGCACGCCCCAGCTGACCGCCGGGCTGTCGATCATGACCTCCAGCCCCTGGTTCAGCTTCTCACGGTTGGACAGCAGATCGTCCAGGTCGCTCTTGCCGATGATCGACCGGAGCGAGGTCTGGGCCATCTGCGAGACGGCGAACCGGTAGTCCTCCACCGCGATGACGGCGTTCGTCGGGTCGACCACCTTGAAGTAGATGACGGCGTCCACGCGGACGGTGACGTTGTCCCGGGTGATGCCGTCCTGGGCGGGCACGGGCATGGTGACGATCTGCATGTTGACCTTGCGCAGCCGGTCGATCCCCGGCACGACCATGGTGAAGCCCGGCAGCCGCACGTCGTCCCGCAGTCGGCCGAGCCGCAGCACCACACCGCGCTCGTACTGCCGGATCACCCGCGCCGCCGAGGCCACGTACAGCGCTCCGGCGCAGAGCACCGCCACCAAGGCGATCACCAGTTCCTGAACCATGACGGCCCCCTGGGAGGAAGGGGACATGACGCCCCCTGGGAGGACGGGGAGCGGACACCCGCGTGCCCCGTGGAACACCCTGTTACGCATAGCACCTTTCATCAATCTATGCCCTATTTGGGCGTATGGGGAACCTTGGCCCCGTCGCACCGCGGCTCGCCCGGTCGGCCGCGCACCGGATGCCTGCCCGCCCCGGGGCGGGCAGGGTGGCCAGCGCCAGCACGTCTTCCCGACGTACCGAATCGCCGGACGACCACCGGACGAGCAGACGAGGACCCGCCCATGTCCGTGACCGCCACCGTTCCCCGCCGCCGACGCCGCCTCGGGATCGCCGCCGGAGCCTCGCTCCTCGCCCTCGCCGTCTCGGGCTGCTCGGGGCTCGGCCGCACCGCGGTGGGCCCGGTGACGTACACGACGGAGCGCGAAGCGGTGCTCCAGGTGAACAGCCCGTCGGTACGCGGCTGCCACCGGATCGCCCCGGCGGGAGCCCGAGAGGTGGAGAACGGGACGCTGGTCGACGTCATCCTGTACCGCACACGGGACTGCACGGGCGGCAGGACGACGTACGTGCCGACCAGGTTCAGCGATGTGGCGCCGCCCGGCAGCGGTCCGTGGCGCAGCTACAGCTTCGTCCACTGAGCGACCGGCGGGGGGCGCGGCGGAAGCCCGCCCGGCCCGCGGCTCCTCAGAGCGCGGGGCGGGCCAGCAGCCAGGTGCCGTCGTCGGTGAGGGTGCGGTCCACCGTGAGCCCGGCCGTGGCCAGATGCCGGGCGATGTCCTCGTCGGACAGCTCCCGCGACAGGAAGGTCTGCGTCCACCGCGCGTCGTCGAAGTGATACTCCGCGCGCACCGAGCGCACACCGTCGCCCACCGGATCCGCGGCGACGATCCGGATCAGACCGCCGGACGGGTCGGTCCGCTCCCACGGCAGCTCCGAGCGGTGGGCCACCCCTTCGCGCTGGACGAGGACGATCCCGTCGTCCCGCACGTGGTCGCGGCAGACGCGCAGCATCCCGTCGCGCACCCGGTGCTCGCCCGCGTGGACCAGGAACGAGCCGAGCAGCACCACGTCGAACCGCTCGCCGCCCAGGTCCAGCGTTTCGATGCGACTGCGCACCCTGCGCGCCCCGACGATCTCCTCCAGCATCTCCGGCGACTCGTCCACCGCCGTCACCCGGAATCCGCGCCGCACCAGCGGGTGGGTCACCCGGCCCGCCCCACAGCCCAGTTCGAGGATGCTCGCCCCGGCGGGGGACACGCCCGCGATCACGTCCGGCTCGTCGCCGACGGACAGCCGGCGGTACAGCTCCACCGCGCACCCGTCAGGCGTGATGGCTCCGGGACCGGTCCCCTCGTACCCCTCGCGTACCAGTGACTCGCTCATGAGGGACGAACGAGCCGTCGCCGGGCGAGGTTCCCTCGTCATCACGCCAGGTCAGCGCCGGAGCCCGCAGCGTAAGCACCCTCCCGGGGCCACGTGCCTGTTCCTCGCCCGTGCGCCGCCGCGTTCTGTTCCGCATGCCACCGGATGGGTCCATGCTGGTGGGGTGAGGTGATCGTCATGCGTACCGGCAGTGAACCCGCGACCGCCCGCAGTCCGCTGCGGATGCGGCTCTGGCTGAGCCTGTGGGGCATGCTCTGGGCCCTCTTCGGTCTGGTGGCGTTCTCCCTGACCGGACGGCCGGGCTGGGCGGCGGCCTGCGGGGTGGTGCTGCTGCTCGCGATCCTGGACTTCTGCGTGATCCGATACCGCATGCGCCAGGGCTCGCACTACCAGCCGGGCCGCGGCGTCCCGCCGTACGAGCCGGACCACGGTGACGGCCCTCCACGCCGGCCGGGGACCGGCACGGACAGCGGCTGGAGGAACAGGGGACGCGCGGGCCCCTCTTCCGGGCCCCCCTAGGTCCGGGAGACGGGCCCGCGGGGACGTCCCTGGGGCGTCCCCGCGTAGTCGGCCCGCTCCGTCAGCCCCGCTCGTCGAACTTCGCCGCCCGGAGGTACTCCGGCTTCGGGTCGAGCGCCGCCGCCAGACGGAAGTGCCGGGTCGCCTGCTCGGGGCGGCCGGCCCGCTGGAAGGTGCGGGCCAGGGCGAAGTGGGCGAACGCGTTGTCCGGCTCGCGCTCCAGCACCAGCTCGAATTCCAGCTCGGCGGGGCGCAGTTGGGCGGCGGCGAAGAAGGCGCGGGCCCGCAGCAGCCGGGCGGCGGTGTTCTCCGGATGGGCGGCGATCACCGAGTCGAGGAGCTTGACGGCACCCCGGGGGTCCCGGGCGTCGAGCAGTTGCTCGGCCGCACGGAAGTCGATGACGTGGGTCTCCGGATTCCTCTCGGGCACGGTCGCATCCTTCCCTTCCCTCGCGGGTCTCCAACGTCCGCCCCGGAGCCGGTATTCCGGTACGTCCGGCCGGGGCGTCCGGCACACGCGGACTCAGCGGGCGGCGGCCCTGCGGACCAACTCGTCCCAGACCGTGCGCACCTGCGGTTCCAGCGCCTCCAACGGCCCGTCGTTGTCCACGATCAGGTCAGCGACGGCCCGGCGCTGGTCGCGGCTGGCCTGTGCGGCCATCCTCGCACGGGCGTCCGACTCCGTCATTCCGCGCAACGTGACGAGCCGGTCCAGCTGGGTCTCGGCGGAGGCGTCGACGACCACGACCAGGTCGTAGAGAGGGGCGAGCCCGTTCTCCGTGAGGAGCGGAACGTCGTGGACGACGACGGCGTCCTCGGGGGCCGCCCGTTCCCGTTCGGCCGCGCGGGCGCCGACCAGGGGGTGGACGATCGCGTTGAGCGCGGCCAGCCGCCCGGCGTCGGCGAAGACGAGGGCGCCGAGCGCCGGGCGGTCCAGAGCGCCTTCGGCGGTCAGCACGCCCGGCCCGAACTCCTCGACGACGGCCGCGAGTCCGGGTGTACCGGGCTCGACGACCTCACGGGCGATCCGGTCGGAGTCGATCAGGACGGCACCGTACTTCACGAGCAGCCGCGACACTTCGCTCTTGCCGGCTCCGATGCCGCCGGTCAGGCCCACTTTCAGCATGGGCCGCAGCCTACGGGCCGGGCGGGGGCGCTCAGCCCTCGCCCTCCCGCTCGGCGAGGAAGCGCTCGAACTCGCGGCCGATCTCGTCGGCCGACGGCAGGTCGACCGGTTCGGCGACGAGGTTGCCGCGCGTCTCGGAGCCGGCGACGGCGTCGTACTGGTGCTCCAGGCCCTCGACGAGCGAGACCAACTCCTCGTCGCCCTGGCCGATCTGCCGGTCGATCTCGGTCTGGGTGCGGTGCGCCTCGGTGCGCAGGGAGTGCGCGAGCGCGGGCAGCACGAGACCCGTCGCCGCGGTGATAGCCTCCAGCGCGGTCAGCGCCGCGTCCGGGTAGGAGGACCTGGCGACGTAGTGCGGGACGTGGGTGGCGACCCCGAGTACGTCGTGGCCCGCCTCCATCAGCCGGTACTCGACGAGGGCTTCGGCCGAACCGGGCACCTGGGCCTCGTCGAAGGGGCTGCGGTGCCCCGGCATCAGGTCGGTGCGGTTGCCGTGCGGCGTGATGCCGACGGGACGGGTGTGCGGAACGCCCATCGGGATGCCGTGGAAGTTCACCGCGAGCCGGACGCCGAGGCGCTCGACGATCTGCTCGACGGCGGCGGCGAACCGCTCCCACTCCACGTCCGGCTCCGGTCCCGACAACAGCAGGAAGGGCGCTCCGGTGGCGTCCTGGACCACCCGCACCTCCAGGGTCGGAGCCTCGAAGGACGTCCAGCGGTCGCGCCGGAAGGTGAGCAGGGGGCGCCGTGCGCGGTAGTCGACGAGCCGGTCGTGGTCGAAGCGCGCGACGACCTGGTGCGGCAGCGTCTCGAGCAGGCCGTCGACGATCTGCTCGCCGGTCTCGCCCGCGTCGATGTAGCCGTCGAAGTGGTAGAGCATGATCAGGCCGGCCGATTCCTGCGCCAGGGCCATGTCGACGACGGCCAGGCCCTTCGGCTCCCATTCGTACAAACTCTGCGGATCAGGCACGGTTACCGCTCCTCCTCGTGTTCGTAGAGAAGAACACGAGGGGTGGCAGACGCATTCCCGCACCCTGATCTTTCCCCGGTGCGGGCGGGGAACGGTATGTCAGTTACCGGCCTCGCACCGCCGCTTCGCCGCTTCCGGCACCGCCCGCCGATCCTGGTCCAGACCTTGACGCACTCCGCCGCCGTCCCTACCGTCACGGGGCAAACGTTCAGGGACTCACCCCACATTCACGTACGAGAACATCTGGACTCCTCCGACGGGAAGGCCCCCCATGCGCACCCGCTCCCCCCTCGCCGCTCTGCTCGCCGCCGCCCTGGCCGCCGGCGGTCTCACCCTGGCCGGCGCCGGGCCCGCGAACGCCGCGGTCATCGACGTCAGCACCGCGGCCCAGCTCAAGTCGGCACTCACCGCCGTCTCCCCCGGTGACACGATCCGGCTCGCCGACGGCACGTACACCGGGAACTTCAAGGCCACCCGGCCCGGAACCTCCGGGGCGCGGATCACCCTCACCGGCTCCAGCAGGGCGGTCCTGACCGCGGGCGGCGGCTACGGACTGCACCTGAACGGCGCCTCGTACTGGACCGTCCAGGGCGTCACGGTCAAGGGCGGCCAGAAGGGCATCATGACCGACGCGGCGAACGGTGTCGTGATCGACTCGGTGACCGTGCACGACCTCGACATGGAGGGCGTCCACTTCCGCAGGTCCAGCAAGGACGGCGTTCTGAAGAACTCCCGGATCCACGACACCGGGCAGAACGGACGCGGCATGGGCGAGGGCGTGTACGTCGGTTCGGCGGGCGACCTCTCCGACCGCAGCGACAACGCGCAGATTTTGAACAACACCATCGGCCCCCGTGTCGGCGGCGAGAGCATCGACATCAAGGAGGGCACGACCGGCGCGAGGATCATCGGCAACACCTTCGACGGCGACGGGCTGACCGGCGCCAACTACGACGACTCCTGGGTCGACGTGAAGGGCAACAACGTCCTGGTCGAGGGCAACAAGGGTTCGCGCACCACCAACAACGGCTACGAGACCCACACCCAGCAGAGCGGCTGGGGCTGCGGCACCGTCTTCCGCGGCAACGCCTCGAACCTCTCCGGAGCCACCGGCGACAAGCAACTCGCCGTCAACGTCACCAACAGCAGCTCCGGTTGCCGCACCACGGTGTACGCGAGCAACACCGTCACCGGCGGCAAGGGGCTCACGAACATCGCCGTCACCCCCTAGCCCCCCGCCTCCTGAACGCGAGTGAGGCCCGCCCCCCGAAGGGAACGGGCCTCACTCCTACCGCTGTACAGCTATCGCAGCCGATGGGCCGCCGGGGTCAGAGCGTCAGCTCTGGCCGCCCGCGAGCTTCTCGCGCAGCGCGGCAAGGGCCTCGTCCGACGCCAGGGCGCCGGAGTTGTCCGCCGACTCCGAGGAGTAGGAGCCGCCGCCGCCACCGCCACCGCTGCCACCGGAGGCGGCCGGAGCAGCGCCGGCCGGGGCAGCAGCGCCCTCGGCCGCAGCAGCCTCGTCGGCCTCGCGGGACTTGATGACCTGGGCCTGGTGCTGCTCGAAGCGCGTCTGCGCCTCGGCGTACTGGGTCTCCCAGACCTCGCGCTGCGCCTCGAAGCCCTCGAGCCAGTCGTTGGTCTCGGGGTCGAAGCCCTCGGGGTAGATGTAGTTGCCCTGGTCGTCGTACGACGCGGCCATGCCGTACAGCGTCGGGTCGAACTCGACCGAGGCCGGGTCGCCACCGAAGGACTCGTTGGCCTGCTTCAGCGAGAGGCTGATGCGACGACGCTCGAGGTCGATGTCGATGACCTTGACGAAGATCTCGTCGTTGACCTGGACGACCTGCTCCGGGATCTCCACGTGGCGCTCGGCCAGCTCGGAGATGTGGACCAGGCCCTCGATGCCCTCGTCGACGCGGACGAACGCACCGAAGGGAACGAGCTTGGTGACCTTACCCGGGACGACCTGACCGATCTGGTGCGTCCGGGCGAACTGCTGCCACGGGTCTTCCTGCGTCGCCTTGAGCGACAGGGAGACGCGCTCGCGGTCCATGTCGACGTCGAGAACCTCGACGGTGACTTCCTGGCCGACCTCGACAACCTCGGAGGGGTGGTCGATGTGCTTCCAGGACAGCTCGGAGACGTGCACGAGACCGTCGACGCCACCCAGGTCCACGAAGGCACCGAAGTTGACGATCGAGGAGACGACGCCGGAGCGGACCTGACCCTTCTGCAGGGTCGTGAGGAACGTCTGGCGAACCTCGGACTGCGTCTGCTCGAGCCAGGCACGGCGGGACAGGACCACGTTGTTGCGGTTCTTGTCCAGCTCGATGATCTTGGCCTCGAGCTCCTTGCCCACGTAGGGCTGGAGGTCGCGGACGCGACGCATCTCGACGAGCGACGCCGGCAGGAAGCCACGGAGGCCGATGTCGAGGATGAGACCACCCTTGACCACCTCGATGACGGTACCGGTGACGATGCCGTCCTCTTCCTTGATCTTCTCGATGGTGCCCCAAGCACGCTCGTACTGAGCGCGCTTCTTCGAGAGAATCAGGCGGCCTTCCTTGTCCTCCTTCTGGAGAACCAGGGCCTCGATCTCGTCGCCGACCTTGACGACCTCGTTCGGGTCGACGTCGTGCTTGATCGAGAGCTCGCGGCTCGGGATGACACCTTCGGTCTTGTAACCGATGTCGAGGAGGACCTCGTCCCGGTCAACCTTGACGATGACGCCATCAACGATGTCGCCGTCGTTGAAGTACTTGATCGTCTCGTCGATCGCCGCGAGGAACGCGTCCGCGTCGCCGATGTCGTTGACCGCAACCTGCGGCGTGGTGGTGGTCTCGGTGCTGCTCGTCATGTGGGAAAGGGCTCCGGTACGGACAGAGAGTCGTAGGTACTGCTACGCCGAAAGCCCGTATCGCCTCTGCAGAAGCCGGACAGCCTGGAAAGCGCGCAATCCGTTTCCGGAGAGACGCCTCGACAACCGAGGGGACATGCAACAGACGCGAGCGCGGCCTGCTAGGTCTGAGGCGCGCAGGCTCGCAGCGCAACTTGTAGCATACGGGGGCAGCCGGACAGGGTCAATGCGCGAAGGCGCACACCCGGGGCATATCGCCCCGATTCCGGCACAACTCGTGTTCCCCGAGGCCACATCGGCCCGAGAACACTACGGCACGGCACCGCGGACACGCGTCCGTACCCCTGGGGTACACCCCTTGGTACGTACCGCGCGCGGCGGGTGAAGGCAAACTACAACGACGGGCACGATGAGCCAAGAGATCCACGGGACCTGGTCCGCAGAACCCGCAGAGCCCCCGGAGCCGGAGGCCACACGCCGTGCGGCGGACGATACGGAGAGCAGCCGGGCCAGCCGCGGCTGGTGGGACCGGAACGCCGACGAGTACCAGAGCGATCACGGCGGCTTCCTGGGGGACGACCGCTTCGTCTGGGGTCCGGAGGGGCTGGACGAGGCGGACGCCGCCCTGCTGGGGCCCGCCGCCTCCCTGAAGGGCCTCGACGTCCTGGAGATCGGCGCCGGGGCGGCCCAGTGCTCGCGCTGGCTGGCCGGGCAGGGCGCCCGCCCGGTCGCGCTCGACCTCTCCCACCGGCAGCTCCAGCACGCCCTGCGGATCGGCGGGGACGTCCCCCTGGTCGAGGCCGACGCGGGCCGGCTCCCGTTCCGGGACGGCTCCTTCGACCTGGCCTGCTCCGCGTACGGGGCCGTGCCGTTCGTCGCCGACCCCGTGCGGGTCTTCCGCGAGGTCCACCGGGTACTGCGGCCCGGCGGGCGCTGGGTGTTCTCCGTGACGCACCCGGTCCGCTGGGCGTTCCCGGACGAGCCCGGGCCCGAGGGGCTGTCCGTCGCCGCCTCCTACTTCGACCGCGTCCCCTACGTGGAGCAGGACGAGGACGGCGACGCCGTCTATGTGGAGCACCACCGCACACTGGGCGACCGGGTCCGGGACGTGGTGGCGGGCGGCTTCCGGCTGGTCGACCTGGTCGAGCCGGAATGGCCCGCCTGGAACAGCCAGGAGTGGGGCGGCTGGTCCCCGCTGCGCGGCAACCTGATCCCGGGCACGGCGATCTTCGTCTGCGAGCGGGGCTGACCCGTTGACCGGCGGGGGCGCGCGGAACCCCTGGCATCCCTCCCGTACGACACTGGGGGCGTGATCCGCACCGAAGCCCTGGACCGACTGCCCGTCCGCACCGCCGTGCCCGCTCTGCGGCGCGCGCTCGACGACCGGGGCGTCGCCGTCCTGTGCGCCCCGCCCGGCACCGGCAAGACGACGCTCGTCCCGCTGGTGCTGGCCGGGCTGACCGGCGAGGGTCCGGTGCGCCGGGTCGTGGTCGCCGAGCCGCGCCGGATCGCCGCGCGGGCCGCGGCGCGGCGGATGGCCTGGCTGCTGGGCGAGCGGCCGGGCGAGCGGGTCGGCTTCACGGTGCGCGGGGAGCGCGTGGTGGGGCGGGACACGGTGGTGGAGGTCGTGACCACCGGGGTGCTGCTCCAGCGGCTCCAGCGGGACCAGGAGCTGGCCGGGGTGGACGTGGTGATCATCGACGAGTGCCACGAGCGGCACCTGGACGCCGACACGGTCGCCGCGTTCCTCCTGGACGTACGGGAGGCGATCCGGCCCGATCTGCGGCTGGTGGCGGCGTCCGCGACGACGGACGCGGAGGGCTGGGCGCGGCTGCTCGGCGACGCCCCGGTGATCGAGGCGCAGGGGGTGTCGTATCCGGTGGAGGTCCTCTGGGCGCCGCCCGCCCGTCCGGTGAAGCCGCCGCACGGGATGAGGGTGGACCCCGCCCTGCTGACGCATGTGGCGGCGACCGTGCGGCGGGCGCTCGCCGAGCGGGACGGTGACGTGCTCTGCTTCCTGCCCGGCGTCGGGGAGATCGGGCGGGTGGCCGGGCAGCTCGCGGGCGTGGACGCGGAGCTGCTCCAGGTGCACGGGCGGGCTCCGGCCGCCGTGCAGGACACGGTGCTCGCCGGGTCCTCCGGGGGGCGGCGGGTGGTCCTGGCGACCTCGGTGGCGGAGTCGTCGCTGACGGTGCCGGGCGTGCGGGTGGTCGTCGACTCGGGTCTCGCGCGGGAACCCCGTACCGACCACGCCCGGGGGCTGAGCGCCCTGACGACCGTCCGGGCCTCCCAGGCCGCCGGACGGCAGCGCGCCGGGCGGGCGGGGCGGGAGGCTCCGGGGGCCGTGTACCGGTGCTGGGACCAGGCCGAGGACGGGCGGCTCGCGCGCTTCCCCTCGCCCGAGATCAAGGTCGCCGACCTCGCCGCCTTCGCGCTCCAGGCGGCGTGCTGGGGCGATCCGGACGCCTCCTCGCTCGCGCTGCTGGACCCGCCGCCCGCCGGGGCGATGGGCGCCGCCCGGGAGGTGCTGGAGGCGATCGGCGCGGTGGACGGCGCGGGCCGGGTCACCGAGCGCGGCACCCGGATGTCCCGGCTGGGGCTGCACCCCCGGCTGGCGCGGGCCCTGCTGGACGGCGCCCGGGACGCCGGAGCGCGGCGCGCCGCGGAGGTGGTGGCGCTGCTGAGCGAGGAGCCGCCGAGGGAGTACGGGGACGATCTCGCGGCGGCGCTGCGGACCGCCCGCCGGGGCCAGGACGGATACGCGGCGCGCTGGAAACAGGAGGTGCGCCGGCTGTCGGGCCAGGTGGACGGCGCCGGCTCCGGCGGGGCCCGGGGCGATGACGCCGTCGTCGGCCTCGTCGCGGCACTGGCGTTCCCGGAGCGGGTGGCGCGGGCCAGGGGCGACGGGGCCTTCCTGATGGCGTCGGGCACGGGCGCGGAGCTGCGGGACGCCTCACGGCTGCGCAGCGCGCCCTGGCTGGCCGTGGCGGTCGCGGACCGGCCCTCCCACGCGGCGTCGGCGCGGGTGCGGCTGGCGGCGGTGGTCGACGAGCCGACCGCGCTGCTGGCCGCCGGGCATCTGCGGGTCCGGGGCGAGGAGGTCCGGTGGGTGGACGGCGAGGTGGTGGCCCGGTCGGTGGACCGGCTGGGCGCGGTGGAGCTGGCGGTACGGCCTCTGAAGCAGCCCGATCCGGAGCTGGTGCGCGGGGCCCTGGTCGAGGGGCTGCGGCGGGAGGGGCTCGGGCTGCTGCGGTGGACCCGGGACAGTGAGCAGTTCCGGCTGCGCCTGGCGTTCCTGCACCGGGTGCTGGGCGCGCCGTGGCCGGACGTTTCGGACGAGGCGCTGCTCGCGGAGACCGGGGTATGGCTGGAGCCGGAGCTGTCGCGGGCCCGGCACCGCTCGGACCTGGGCCGGATCGACGCGGGCCAGGCGTTGCGGCGGCTGCTGCCCTGGGCGAGCGGGGAGGCCGTCCGGCTGGACGAGCTGGCGCCGGAGCGGATCGAGGTGCCGAGCGGCTCCCGTATCAGGGTCGAGTACGGCGGCGAGCAGCCCGTCCTGGCGGTGAAGCTCCAGGAGTTGTTCGGGCTGGCCGAGACGCCCCGGGTGGCCGGGGTGCCGGTCCTGGTGCACCTGCTCTCCCCCGCCGGGCGGCCCGCGGCCGTCACGGCGGACCTGGCGTCGTTCTGGCGGGAGGGCTACCAGGCGGTGCGGGCGGAGCTGCGCGGCCGCTACCCGAAGCATCCGTGGCCGGAGGACCCCGCGACCGTACCGGCGACGCGGTTCACCTCGGCGCGGCTCAAGCGGTCGTAGGGCTCCCGGCCCGCCGGGACCGCGCCTCCAGCCAGAGGGCGAGCGCGAGCAGTCCGATGCCGAGGCCGAGGAATCCCCAGGGCAGGTACGAGGTGAGGAGGAGGACCAGGACGCGCTGGGACTTCACCAGGTCGACGGTGTCCGCGATGTAGTCCTCGCGCATCTTCACATGGCCGGAGAACGCGGTGACGGTGTCCTCGGACATGCCCATCTTCATGGCGTCGCGCAGCTCCTCCGTATGGATCTCCTCGCCGTTGACGGGGGCTCCGGTGACGGGGTCGACCCAGAACATGCGCTTCGTGGTGTACCAGCGGGTCACGCCGGTCTGCGCGATCTGTTCGGCGGTGATGCCCTCGATGGGCATCTTCTTGGGCATCGGGACCTCGGTCCACGGGATGGTCTGCTCGAAGTAGTAGACCTCCAGGCCGCGGAAGGTCCGGGTGCCCTTGTAGTGGATGGGGGCGGTGGTGCGGCTCTGGGCGTCGAAGTACGCGTAGTCCCGCTTCTCGGTGAGGAAGGGCCACTTGTACTCGATGCCCTCGCGCCGGACCGGGTCGCCGTCGACCATCTCACCGGTGGCGTTGACGGGGGCCTGGCTGTGGGCGTCGAAGATGTAGCGCTCGGGGATCTCGGAGACCATCTTGCCGTCGGGGCCCTGGATGTAGGAGAGCGCGTCCCAGACGACGACGTCGCGTCCGGCGCCGCGTTCGATCTTCTCGGACTCCTCCACGTTGCCCTTGAGCGTCTGGACGATGGTGACCTTCTCGACCTTCCTGGCCTTGAGGGTGGTGTAGTCGAGGAGGGTCGCGGGGGACGCCTCCAGGACGACTTCCTGGTACTGGTTCGGCGGGACCTTGGCCAGGCGCGGGAAGGCGTACCAGCGCAGCAGGGGTGACAGGGCGGCGAAGAACACGGCGAAGGCCAGGAGTACGAGACCGGCTCGGCGGCGCATGGTGGTGACCTCTCCCTCTGCAGCGGCTATCTCTTCGGTCCCGGGACGGTGGTCAGCAGGGGTTTCGGCGAGGTCTCCCCGGCCGGGGAGCCGACGGCGGAGAGGGTGAACACGAGCACGAGGGCGGCGGCCAGTCCGATGGCGGCGGCGACGAGGGCACGCATGCTCGGCCTCCCGGGGCGGTGATCCGAAGACGGCGGCCTGATGGGTCGCCGGTGACCTGATGGGGCGTCAGGGCTGGGGCACCGTAGCAACCGGGGCGCGAGATGAGAACAGAGCGGACAGCCCCTCGGTCTGATGACCGAGGGGCTGTACGCGATTGCTGTGCGGTGTGGCGGGTACGGCGGGGTCAGGCTTCGGGGGTTGCCGTCTCCTTCGGGGCCGCCTCCTCGGGGGCCGCCGTCTCCTTCGGGGCGGTCTCCTCCGGGGTTGCCGTCTCCTTCGGGGCGGTCTCCTCCGGGGCGGTCTCCTCGGGGGCGGTCTCCTCGGGGGCGGTCTCCTCGGGTGCCGTCGCTTCCGGAGCCCGGATGGTGAGTTCGATGACGACCGAGGCGCCGCCCTCGGTGGTGAGGCGCAGTTTGAAGGTGCCCTCGGTGTCGTCCGCGAAGATCTGCGGGAGCCGGAGCACACCCTCGGCGTCCGTCGTCAGGGTGGTCAGGGTCCGCACCGGCTTGCCGGCCGCGTCCTTGAAGTACGGGCCCTTGTCGTTGTCGAAGAGCCCCAGGGGGTCCTTGACCATGGTGGCGGTGACGGCCACTCCGGCCGCCGCGGCGTCCTTGTACGTGGCCTTGACGGTGACGGCGTCCGCGAACTTCTCGCCGGGCGCGGCAACGAGCGCCTTCTCGTCGGTCCGGGCGATCGCGTCGGCCTGGCGGGCGGTGACGGTCGCCGCGTAGGTCAGGGTGCGCGGCCTGCCGGTGCCCGCGACGGCGGTCACCGTGAACTCCCCGGCCTTCTCGCCGGCCCTGAGCTCCGGCGCGGTGGCGGTGCCGTTCGCCCCGGTCCGCACCGTGACGGTCTTCTTGCCGCCGGCGAAGAGCGTGCCGGTGTTCCCGGTGACGGTGAACGTGACGGGCACCTTGCCGAGCGGAGCGCCGAGCGCGTTGCGGGCGAGGACGGTGACCCGCTCGTCGAACGCCTGGCCCGCGGTGGCGCGCAGCGGGCCGGTGCCCGCGTTCTCCAGGGAGCCGAAGGTCTCGGCCGGCGTCGGCTTGGAGGTGGGCGGCTTCGGCGGCTTCGGCGTCGGGCTGGTGGAGCCGTCGCCGGGCTTCGAGGGGCCCGGGCTCGGCTTCCCGCCCGGCTTGTCCGGGGAGGGCTTCGGGCCGGGGGTGGCGCTCGGACCGGGACGGGTGCTCGGGCCCGGGTTCGGGGAGGGGGTGCTCGGAGTGGTGGGCAGCGTTCCGGTGCCGTCGGGGATCTCGTGCGTACCGCGCTGGTAGTACGAGAACCAGGAGCGGACCGTGCGCAGGTACTCGTTCGACCGGTTGTAGCTCAGCACGGCCTTGTCGAGGTCGGCGGCGATGGCCAGATCCCGGTCGTTGGCGCAGAGGTAGCGGCCGGCGGCGAGCGCCGCGTCGAAGATGTTGTTGGGGTCCTTGCGGCCGTCGCTGTTCGCGTCCTGGCCCCAGGCGGCCCAGGTCGACGGGATGAACTGCATCGGGCCGACCGCGCGGTCGTGGACCGCGTCGCCGTCGTACGCCCCGCCGTCGGTGTCCTTGATCAGGGCGAAGCCCTGGCCGTTGAGGGCCGGGCCGAGGATCGGGGGGCTGGCGGTGCCGTTGGCGTCGACGCGACCGCCGCGGGCCTGGCCGGACTCGACCTTGCCGATCGCCGCGAGGAGCTGCCAGGGCAGCCGGCAGGCGGGGTCGGTCGTCCGGACGGTCTGCTCGGCCTGCTTGTACGCGGCCAGGACCGACGCCGGAATGCCGGCTTCCGCGCTCCCGGTCGCCGGGAGATTGCTGGAGGCCCCGGGCTTGTTGGGTGTGACCAGGGGCGGAAGGTCCGTGTAGTAGGGCGAGTTGCCGGTCGCGGCGCCGTCGTCCTCGGTGCTCGCGGTGTCCTCGCCGGCCGCCTTCGGGTCACCGCCGCCGGCGGGCCCGTCGGCCAGGGTCACCGCGGGCGCCTGCGAGGCCGCGAGTGCCGCCACGGCGGCCGCCGCCACCGCGGTGGTCGTGGCCCCCTTGCGCAGACGTCGGCGAATGTGCGCTGCCATACGTTCCGGTCCCTCCCCCTCGAAGGCTGCTCGCGCTCCCCAGCGCAACGACTCCAGCGACCCTACGGCAACTTGTGTCGGCCGAGCACCGAGCCCTGACCGCTTCTTACTGTTTTTTCACGTTCGCGGGCGCATGTTGTCCTGTCGGCCACGGAAGGGTGCCCGAACGGTCCCGCATACTTGCCGCCATGCCGTTCACGCTCAGTCATGCCGCCGCCGTGCTCCCGGCGATCCGCCGGAACGGGACGGCCCGGTGGCCGCTGTTCCCCTCCGCTCTCGTCGCCGGTTCGTTCGCGCCCGACATCACCTACTTCGCGGACACGGTGATCCCCGGGGCGATGGAGTTCGGGTCGTTCACGCACACCTTCCTCGGGGTCGTCACGGTGAACGTGGTCATCGCGGCGGCGCTGGTGACGGTGTGGGTCCTGCTGCGGGAGCCGTTGGTCGCGCTGTCGCCGGTACGCGTACGGGGCCGCGTCCACGCCTTCGTCCGGGGGCAGCGGTGGACACGGGCCTCCTTCGGTCCTTCCGCCTGGCTGTGGTTCGCCGTCTCCGGTGCGCTGGGCGCGGCCACTCATGTGGTGTGGGACGCGTTCACGCACCACAGCCGGTGGGGGACGGAGCTGGTGCCGGTGCTCAGCCGCAGTGTCGGCGGCTTCCCGGTGTACCAGTTCGTGCAGTACGGCAGTTCGGCCCTGGCCCTCGTGGTCATCGGCTGGTTCGCCGTCACCGGGCTCCGGCTGACCCCGAAGACCCCCGCACCCGAGGAGGTGCCGGTGCTCGGCCGCCGGGGCAGGTGGGGCGCTCTCGGCCTGCTGGGCCTGTGCGTGCTGCTCGGCGCCGTCCACCGGTGCGTCCGCTGGTACGACCGCTTCGGCCGGGTGGAGAGCCCGCTGGACATCATCCCCACGGCCTGCTTCGGCGCGGGCGCCGGGCTGGCGGCCGGGCTGCTGCTGTACGGGGTGTGGATGCGGCTGCCGGGCAGGCGGCGGGGGACGCAGGGCCCGGACCGGACGCCGGGAGCAGAGCGGACGCAGGGCCCCGAGCGGACACAGGGCCCGGAGGGGACGCCGATAGCGGAGGGGACGCGTACGGGAGCGCCGGCCGGCCGGAGGTAGGGCCGGGGCGGAAGGCCCGGGCCCGGAACCGTGACGCGGTCCGGGCCCGGGCCTCTGTCGCGGCTCAGTGCGCGGCCGACTCCCAGTCCTTGCCGACGCCGACCGACACGTCGAGCGGGGCGCGCAGCTCGACCGCGTGGGCCATCTCGTGGCGCAGGATCTCCTCCACCCGCTTCCGCTCGCCCTTCGCGATCTCCAGGACGATTTCGTCGTGGACCTGAAGCAGCATCCGCGAGGTCAGCCCGGCCTCGGTGAGCGCCTTGTCCACCCGCAGCATCGCGACCTTCACGATGTCCGCGGCGGTGCCCTGGATCGGGGCGTTGAGCGCCATCCGCTCGGCGGCCTCGCGGCGCTGGCGGTTGTCGCTGTTCAGGTCGGGGAGATAGCGGCGCCGGCCGAGGATCGTCTCCGTGTACCCGGTGGCCCTGGCCTCCTCGACGACCCGGTGGAGATAGTCCCGCACCCCGCCGAACCGCTCGAAGTAGGTGTCCATCAGCACCCGGGCCTCGGCGGGGTCGATGTTCAGCTGCTGGGAGAGGCCGAACGCGGAGAGACCGTACGCCAGGCCGTAGGACATGGCCTTGATCTTGCGGCGCATCTCCGCGTCGACCGCGTCCTTCTCGACGCCGAAGACCTGCGAGGCGACCGTGGTGTGCAGGTCCTCGCCGGAGGCGAACGCCTCGATCAGACCGGCGTCCTCGGAGAGGTGCGCCATCACCCGCAGCTCGATCTGGCTGTAGTCCGCCGTCATCAGCGTCTCGAAGCCCTCGCCGACGACGAAGCCCCGGCGGATCGCCCGGCCCTCGTCCGTGCGGACGGGGATGTTCTGCAGGTTGGGCTCGGTGGAGGAGAGCCGGCCGGTCGCCGCCACCGTCTGGTTGAAGGTGGTGTGGATCCGGCCGTCGGCGGCGACCGTCTTGATCAAACCCTCGACGGTGACCCTCAGCCTGGCCTGATCGCGGTGGCGCAGCATCAGGACCGGCAGCTCGTGCTCGGTCT
Organism: Streptomyces sp. CNB091; assembly: GCF_000377965.1. NCBI lineage: Bacteria > Bacillati > Actinomycetota > Actinomycetes > Kitasatosporales > Streptomycetaceae > Streptomyces > Streptomyces sp. CNB091. The sequence goes on along the minus strand of NZ_KB898995.1, from coordinate 196,174 downwards.
GCGCGGCCAGCCAGGCCAGCGCGTCCGCGTCCGTGGTGTAGCCCGTCTTGGTCTTCTTCGTCTTCGGCAGGCCCAGCTCACCGAAGAGGATCTCCTGGAGCTGCTTGGGCGATCCGAGGTTGAACTCCCGGCCCACCGCCGCGTGCGCCTCCTTCACCGCCTGCTGCACGGTCCCCGCGAACTGCTGCTCCATCCCCTCCAGATGGGCCCGGTCCGCGGCGATCCCGTGCCGCTCCAGACGGGCCAGGAGGATCGACGTCGGCAGCTCCATGTCGTGCAGCAGCTCCGCCGCGCCCACCTCCTTCAGACGGGTGGTGAACGCGTCGCCCAGGTCGAGCACGGCGCGGGCCTGCGCCATCAGGGCGTCCGCCTCGGCCCGGTCGTCCGCGCCGAAGGCCAGCTGCCCGTCGGAGGCGGCGGCCGGGGCCAGCTCCCGGCCCAGATACTCCACGGCCAGCGCGTCCAGGGCGAAGGAGCGACGGCCCGGCTTCACCAGATACGCGGCGAGCGCGGTGTCCATCGCGACGCCTTCGAGCCGCCAGCCGTGCTCGGGCAGGACCCGCATCACGTTCTTCGCGTTGTGCAGGACCTTCGGCCGGGCCGGGTCCGAGACCCAGGCGGCGAACGCCTGCTCGTCGGCCTCCTCCAGCTGCGTCGGGTCCAGCCAGGCGGCGGCCCCGTCGGCGGCGGCGAGCGCGATCTCCGTGACCGTGCCGGCGCCCAGCGACCAGGTGTCCACCGTCATGACGCCGAGCGGCCGCGCACCGTGCGCCTCCAGCCAGGGGGCGACCTCGCCGGAGCCGAGCACGGCCCCGTCCAGCTCGATCCCGGCAGCAAGCGCAGGCGGCTCGGCCTCCGCCGCGCCCGGGTCGACGGCGAGGAGGCGCTCACGCAGGCTCGGGTTGCGGATCTCCAGTATGTCCAGGACACCGGTGACCGCAGTACGGTCGTACGGCGCGCGCTCCAGCTCGGCCGGGGCCTTCGGCAGCTCCACGTCCCGGACCATCTCGGTCAGCACCCGGTTCATCTTCACCGCGTCCAGGTGGTCGCGGAAATTCTGCCCGGCCTTGCCCTTGACCTCCTCGGCCCGCTCGACCAGCTCGGCGAAGGAGCCGAACTGGTTGATCCACTTCGCGGCCGTCTTCTCCCCCACCCCGGGAATGCCGGGGAGGTTGTCCGACGGGTCGCCGCGCAGGGCGGCGAAGTCCGGATACTGCCGCGGGGTGAGCCCGTACTTCTCGACGACCTTCTCCGGGGTGAACCGGGTCAGCTCGGAGACCCCCTTGGTGGGGTACAGCACGGTCACGTTCTCCGTGATCAGCTGGAAGGAGTCCCGGTCGCCGGTGACGATCAGCACCTCGAACCCGGCCGCCTCGGCCTGCGTCGCCAACGTCGCGATGACGTCGTCCGCCTCGAAACCATCCACCGCGAACCGGTCCGCGTGCATCGCGTCCAGCAGCTCGCCGATCAGCTCGACCTGCCCCTTGAACTCGTCGGGGGTCTTGGAGCGGTTCGCCTTGTACTCCGGGAACTCCTGCGCACGCCAGGTCTTGCGGGACACGTCGAACGCCACCGCGAAGTGCGTGGGCGCCTCATCACGCAGGGTGTTCGCCAGCATCGACATGAAGCCGTACACGGCATTCGTCGGCTGCCCCACCGCCGTCGTGAAATTCTCCGCGGGCAGGGCGAAGAACGCCCGGTACGCCAGGGAGTGCCCGTCCATGAGGAGCAGGCGCGGTCGGTTGTCTGCCGTCTTCTTCGATGCCGTCTCAGCCACGCCCCCGATCCTGCCACGGCCCACTGACAATCCGGACCGGCACGACATCCGGGGGCCGTGACAGGATCGACGGTGAGGACGTACGGAGAACGTACGGACCGGGAAGAAGCGCTCGAAGGGGAGCAGCATCATGGCCACCAAGCCGCCGACCGGTGACCCGGTCCAGGACGCCCCGAGGGTCGAGCCGGCCCCGCACGCCGCCGCCGGCCTGCCCGCCGTCGCCCACTCCCTGCGCATGGCCCAGCAGCAGATGGGCGTGCGCCGCACCGCACAGACCCTCCTCAAGGTCAACCAGAAGGACGGCTTCGACTGCCCCGGCTGCGCCTGGCCCGAGGGCGACAAGCGGCACACCGCCGAATTCTGCGAGAACGGCGCCAAGGCCATCGCCGAGGAGGCGACCCTGCGCCGCGTCACCCCCGCCTTCTTCGCCGCCCACCCGCTGGCCGACCTCGCCGAACGCAGCGGCTACTGGCTCGGCCAGCAGGGCAGGATCACCCAGCCGGTGTACCTCCCCGAGGGCGCCGACCGGTACGAGGCGGTCACCTGGGAGCGGGCCTTCGCGATCATCGCCGAGGAGCTGACCGCCCTCGGCTCCCCCGACGAGGCCCTCTTCTACACCTCGGGACGCACCAGCAACGAGGCCGCGTTCCTCCTCCAGCTCTTCGCCCGCGAGTTCGGCACCAACAACCTCCCCGACTGCTCCAACATGTGCCACGAGTCGTCCGGCTCGGCGCTCACCGAGACCATCGGCGTCGGCAAGGGCAGCGTCTCCCTGGAGGACCTGCACCAGGCCGACCTGATCATCGTCGCCGGACAGAACCCCGGCACGAACCACCCCCGCATGCTCTCCGCCCTGGAGAAGGCGAAGACCGCCGGGGCGAAGATCATCTCGGTGAACCCGCTGCCCGAAGCCGGCATGGAACGGTTCAAGAACCCCCAGACCCCACAGGGCATGATCAAGGGCACCGCCCTCAACGACCTCTTCCTCCAGATCCGCATCGGCGGCGACCAGGCCCTCTTCCGCCTCCTCAACAAGCTGATCCTCGCCGCCGACGGCGCCGTCGACACCGCGTTCGTCACCGAACACACCCACGGCTACGAGGAGTTCACCAAGGCCGCCGAAGCGGCCGACTGGGACGAGACCCTCACCGCGACCGGCCTCACCCGCGCCGAGATCGAGCAGGCCCTCGCCCTCGTCCTCGCCTCGAAACGCACCATCGTCTGCTGGGCGATGGGCCTCACCCAGCACAAACACTCCGTGCCCACCATCCGCGAAGTCGTCAACTTCCTTCTCCTGCGCGGAAACATCGGCCGCCCCGGCGCCGGAGTCTGCCCGGTGCGCGGCCACTCCAACGTCCAGGGCGACCGCACCATGGGCATCTTCGAACGGCCCGCACCGGCCTTCCTCGACGCCCTCGACAAGGAGTTCGGCATCACCTCGCCGCGCCACCACGGCCTGGACGTGGTGCGCTCCATCCAGGCCCTGCGCGACGGCGAGGCGAAGGTCTTCTTCGCCATGGGCGGCAACTTCGTCGCGGCCACACCCGACACCACCGTCACCGAGGCCGCGATGCGCCGCGCCCGCCTCACCGTCCACGTCTCGACCAAGCTCAACCGCTCCCACGCCGTGACCGGGACCCGCGCCCTGATCCTGCCCACCCTCGGCCGCACCGACAAGGACGTCCAGGCGAGCGGCAAGCAGTTCGTCACCGTCGAGGACTCCATGGGCATGGTCCACGCCTCACGCGGCAACCTCGCCCCCGCGAGCCCCCACCTGCTCTCCGAGCCCGCCATCGTCGCCCGCCTCGCCCGCGCCGTCCTCGGCACCGCCTCCCGTACGGACTGGGAGGCCTTCGAGCGCGACTACGCCACCATCCGCGACCGCATCTCCCGCGTCGTCCCCGGCTTCGAGGACTTCAACACCCGCGTCGCCCGCCCCGGCGGCTTCACCCTCCCCCACGCCCCCCGCGACGAGCGCCGCTTCCCCACCGCCACCGGCCGCGCCAACTTCACCGCCGCCCCCGTCGAGTACCCCGAACTCCCCGACGGCAGGCTTTTGTTGCAGACCCTGCGCTCCCACGACCAGTACAACACCACCATCTACGGCCTCGACGACCGCTACCGGGGCATCAAGGGCGGCCGCCGCATCGTCATGGTCAACCCCGAGGACGCCGCAGCCCTCGGCCTCGCCGACGGCGCGTACACCGACCTCGTCAGCGAGTGGAAGGACGGCGTCGAGCGCCGCGCGGCCGGCTTCCGCGTCGTCCACTACCCCACCGCCCGGGGCTGCGCCGCCGCCTACTACCCGGAGACCAACGTCCTGGTCCCCCTGGACTCCACGGCCGACACCAGCAACACCCCGGCCAGCAAATCGGTCGTCGTCCGCTTCGAGAGCACCCGGACCGACGGAGAAACCGCCACCCTCTAAGCGTCCGCTCAGTGGTCTGATAAGAACAGTGCAGACAGCAACGAACGAGCGCACCGAAACGGAGCCGGACCCATGGGCGAGCACACCGCACCCCTCTTCCCGCAGGAAGTCATCGACGAGTACGCGGCACTCGGCGTCGACCTGCCCGCCCTCTTCTCCGCCGGCCACCTCGGCGAACGTATGGGCGTCACCATCGTCGAGGCCTCCGCCGACCGCGTCGTCGGCACCATGCCCGTCGAGGGCAACACCCAGCCCTACGGACTCCTGCACGGCGGCGCCTCCGCCGTCCTCGCCGAAACCCTCGGCTCCATCGGCTCCATGCTCCACGGCGGAGCCACCAAGCTCGCCGTCGGCGTCGACCTCAACTGCACCCACCACCGGGGCGCCCGCAACGGCCTCGTCACCGGCGTCGCCACCCCCGTACACCAGGGCCGCTCCACCGCCACGTACGAGATCGTCATCACCGACGAACAGGACAAGCGGGTCTGCACCGCACGCCTCACCTGCCTCCTCCGCGACGCCCCCCGCCCCGAAGCCGGCTGACCCCCACCACCCGTCAACCCATACGCCCCGCACAGCCAACCCTCCTGCCCGGCCAGAACCGCACCCCGCGCATTCCGGCCGGGCAGTGCCATATCCCCACCAAAAAAAGACAGTTGGCCAACACACTCGGTCAACTTCCTTGACCACACGGCACGTTCCATGAGCCACTCAGCAGCCACATCAGCCCCGCGGCCCCGCCGACCCAAGCGCCGATGTAACACTGCGTAACGTGCAGGCAATGCGGAATCCAGCCGCGCACCCCGGCCACGAACACCCGGGGAACTCCGCCGCGCCCACCGCGGCCATCGAACCGCGTCAGCACCAAGATCACCCCAAGCCCCTTAGCAGAGCTGCGCGTTCTCACCATGTGGTCCTTCCGCACTCCAGGCGAAACCGCCACATGTCCTCACAGGAACCTCAAGCCTTGCTCAAGGGCATAACAAGAGAGTCACATCCGCCGCCGACCAGTCCCGGTGGCCCCCAGCTGCGCTTAGAGTCACCGCCAGTCACCGCGCCGCCGGGCGCGTCTGCTGCACGGCCCTGTACCAACCCAGTACGGCCCGGCGATCGTCACGGCACCTCAAGCAGAGGAGGCCGCGCCAGGGAAAGGACCTTTCGTGCGACACCGTTCTTTGCTCATACTCACCGCAGTGCTCACCACCGGAGCACTCACCCTCACCGCCTGCGGTTCGCGCGACGACAGCAAGAACAGCGGCGGCGGCGACGGAGGCAACCAGACGGTCGTCATCGGCCTCGACGCCCCGCTCACCGGCGACCTCTCCGCCCTCGGCCTCGGCATCAAGAACTCCGCCGACCTCGCGGTCAAGACGGCGAACAAGGACAAGACCGTCCCCGGCATCACCTTCAAGCTGGAAGCCCTCGACGACCAGGCCCAGCCCTCCGTCGGCCAGCAGAACGCCGTCACGTTCATCGGCAACGACGAGGTCCTCGGCGTCGTCGGCCCGCTGAACTCCGGCGTCGCCCAGTCGATGCAGAAGCCCCTCAACGACGCCAAGCTGACCCAGGTCTCCCCCGCCAACACCGGCACCGAGCTGACCCAGGGCAACGACTGGAAGACCGGCGACAAGAAGCGCCCCTACGCGTCCTACTTCCGCACCGCCACCACGGACCAGATCCAGGGCGCCTTCGCGGCCAAGTACCTCTTCGAGACCGCGAAGATCAAGGACGTCTACCTCATCGACGACCAGAAGCCCTACGGCGCCGGTCTCGCCGCCTCCTTCAAGGCGACGTTCACCGAACTCGGCGGCAAGATCGTCGGCACCGACCACGTGAACCCCGAGGACCGCGACTTCAACTCCGTCGCCACCAAGGTCAAGAGCTCCAAGGCCAAGGCCGTCTACTACGGCGGCGAGTACCCCGCCGGCGCCCCCCTGAGCCAGCAGATCAAGGACAGCGTCAAGATCCCCTTCATGGGCGGCGACGGCATGTACAGCGCCGACTTCATCAAGCTCAACAAGAAGGCCGAAGGCGACATCGCCACCTCCGTCGGCAAGCCCGTCGAGGAGCTGGAGTCCGCCAAGAAGTTCATCGCCGACTACAAGACGGCCGGCTACAAGGACGCCTACGAGGCCTACGGCGGCGGCACCTACGACGCCACCTGGTCCATCATCGAAGCCGTCAAGATCGTCGCCGCCGAGAACGACGGCAAGATCCCCGCGGACGACGCCCGCGCCAAGGTCCTCGCGGCCATGGACAAGGTCAAGTTCGAAGGCGTCACCGGCCCCGTCTCCTTCGACGAATACGGCGACACCACCAACACCCTGATGACCGCCTACCAGGTCACCGGCGGCAAGTGGGTCTCCAAGGTCAGCAGCACCGTCGAGTAACCACCGGCCGGGCCGCCACCCCGCCACCCTCACACAAAGCAACCAGACCGCGCGGGAGCGCTACGAGCCCTCCCGCGCGGTGCCATATCCGAACCACTCCACGGAGGCCCTGCGGTGAACGAACTGCCGCAACAGCTGGCCAATGGACTCATCCTCGGCGCGATGTACGGTCTCATCGCGATCGGTTACACGATGGTCTACGGAATCATCCAGCTCATCAACTTCGCGCACGGCGAGATCTTCATGATCGGAGGCTTCGGAGCCCTCACGGTCTACCTCGGGCTTCCGTCCGGATTCTCCCTCATAGCCGCGATACCCCTCATGATCGTCGGCGGCGTCATAGCCGCCGTCGCCATCAGCATGGCCGCCGAACGCTTCGCCTACCGGCCCCTGCGCGGCGGACCACGCCTGGCACCACTCATCACCGCCATCGGGCTCTCCCTCGCCCTCCAGCAAGCGGTATGGATGTGGTACCCCAACGCCACGAAGGACCGCTCCTTCCCCCAGTTCGAAGGCGAAGCCTTCGACATCCTCGGCGCCACCATCCAGCGCGGTGACGTCTTCGTCCTCATCGTCGCCCCCCTGTGCATGCTCGCCCTCGGCCTCTTCGTCTCCAAGACCCGGGCCGGCCGCGGCATGCAGGCCACCTCGCAGGACCCCGACACCGCCAAGCTCATGGGCATCAACACCGACCGCATCATCGTCATGGCCTTCGCCATCGGTGCCGCGTTCGCCGCCGTCGCCGCCGTCGCCTACGGGCTCAAGAACGGCCAGATCGGCTTCCGCATGGGCTTCATCATGGGCCTCAAAGCCTTCACCGCGGCCGTACTCGGCGGCATCGGCAACATCTACGGCGCCATGCTCGGCGGCATCGTCCTCGGCGTCGCCGAAGCCCTCGCCACCGGCTACATGAGCGAAGTCCCCGGCATGGAACTCTTCGGCGGCGGCGCCTGGAAGGACGTATGGGCCTTCGCGCTCCTCATCATCGTCCTCCTCGTACGCCCCCAGGGCCTGCTCGGCGAACGCGTCGCGGATCGGGCGTGATGACCATGACCACCAAGACCACACCCGCCAACAGCGCCCTCATCGCGCTGCCCGCAGCCCGCCACCTCACCACCGCCGGCGCGGCCATCACCCTCATCGGCACCTTCCTCGCCTGGACCTGGACCGCCGAATTCCCCGGCGACCTCACCGTCACCGGCTACCCCGGCGGCCTCCAGGTCCTCACCCTCGTCGGCACCCTCCTCACCCTCCTGTTCGCCCTCTCCGGCTACGGGATCAAGGGACTTCGCTGGCTCACCCCGGGCGGCGCCAACAGCCCCGTCCGACTCGCCGCACTCGGCGTCCTCGGCACCACCGGCTTCACCATCGGCGCCATCGCCGTCAAACTCGGCGGCGTCGTCAACCTCGAACCCGGAGCCTGGGTCACCCTCACCGGCGCGATCATCGCCACCGTCGCCGCCCTCGGCCTCCCCGCCGACCAGGAACTCGACGACACCACCCACCCCAGCCCGCTCAACCGCTTCGTCAACAGCCTCCGGGCCCCCGCTCCCACGCGCGCCAAGGACCTCCCCAACTGGGCCGAGATCCTCATCATCGCCGGAGCCTTCGGCGTCGCCCTCCACGTCTTCACCTACGGCATCGACACCGAGTACGCCGAACTCTTCATCGGCTACATCATCAGCGTCGCCTTCGGCTTCACCGCCCTCACCCGGGCCGGGCTCATCGCCCGCATCACCCGGCTCACCACCAAACACCGCAACGTCACCATGGCCGCCGCACTCATCGCGGCGTTCTGCTTCCCCTTCACCCAGCAGAACGAGCAGTACGCCCTCATCGGCGCGAACATCCTCATCTTCGCGACCGTCGCACTCGGCCTCAACGTCGTCGTCGGCCTCGCCGGCCTCCTCGACCTCGGATACGTCGCCTTCCTCGGCGTCGGCGCCTACGCCGCCGCCCTGGTCTCCGGCTCCCCGCTCTCCCCCGTCGGCGTCCAGTTCCCCTTCTGGGCCGCCGTCCTCACCGGTGCCGCAGCCTCACTGATCTTCGGCGTCGTCATCGGCGCCCCGACCCTCCGACTGCGCGGCGACTACCTCGCCATCGTCACCCTCGGATTCGGCGAGATCTTCCGCCTCACCGTCAACGCCCTCAACGGCGTCAGCGGCCCCGACCTCACCAACGGCTCCCAGGGCATCCCCAGCATCCCCGACCTCAACCTCTTCGGCTTCGACTTCGGCGTCAGCCACGACATCGCCGGATTCACCCTCGGCAGGTCGGCCAACTACTACCTCCTGATGCTCGTCTTCACCGCCGTCGTCGTCCTGGTCTTCCGACGCTCCGGAGAATCCCGCATCGGCCGCGCCTGGGTCGCCATCCGCGAAGACGAGACCGCGGCAACCGCCATGGGCATCAACGCCTTCCGGCTCAAACTGCTCGCCTTCGCCCTCGGCGCCACCCTCGCCGGACTCGCCGGTACCGTCCAGGCCCACGTCTCCTACACCGTGACGCCCGAGCAGTACCAGTTCGCCGGCTCCGTGCCCCCGAACTCCGCCTTCCTCCTCGCCGCCGTCATCCTCGGCGGCATGGGAACCCTCAGCGGACCCCTCGTCGGCGCGGCACTGCTCTACCTCATCCCGGCCAAACTGCAGTTCATGCAGGACTACCAGCTCTTCCTCTTCGGCATCGCACTCATCCTCCTGATGCGCTTCCGCCCCGAAGGGCTCGTCGCCGACCGCAGGAAGCAGCTCGAATTCCACGAGACCGGCCAACTCGACGTCCCACCGGACACCCCACTCACCGACCAGGCCGCCGGCACCACGAAGGCGGGGGCGTGATCACATGACCACCACCACAACCACCCCGGCCAACCCGGCGACCACCGTCCTCGACGCCAGCGGCGTCACCATGCGCTTCGGCGGACTCACCGCCGTACGCGACGTCGACCTCACCGTCAACAGCGGCGAGATCGTCGGCCTCATCGGCCCCAACGGCGCCGGCAAGACCACCTTCTTCAACTGCCTCACCGGCCTCTACATCCCCACCGAGGGCAAGGTCAGCTACAAGGGCACCGTCCTGCCGCCCAAACCCCACCTCGTCACCAAGGCCGGCATCGCCCGCACCTTCCAGAACATCCGGCTCTTCGCCAACATGACCGTCCTGGAAAACGTCCTCGTCGGACGCCACACCCGGACCAAGGAAGGCCTCTGGTCAGCCCTCCTGCGCCTCCCCGGCTACCACAAGGCAGAAGACGCCAGCCGCCAACGCGCCATGGAACTCCTGGAGTTCATCGGCCTCCAGGACAAGGCCGACCACCTCGCGCGCAACCTCCCCTACGGAGACCAGCGCAAGCTGGAAATCGCCCGCGCACTCGCCAGCGACCCCGGACTCCTCCTCCTGGACGAACCCACCGCCGGCATGAACCCCCAGGAAACCCGCGTCACCGAAGAACTCATCTTCGCCATCCGGGACCAGGGCATCGCCGTCCTCGTCATCGAGCACGACATGCGGTTCATCTTCAACCTCTGCGACCGCGTCGCCTGCCTCGTCCAGGGCGAGAAACTCGTCGAAGGCACCCCCGGCGACGTCCAGGCCGACGAACGCGTCGTCGCCGCCTACCTCGGCACCCCCTTCGAAGGCGCCCCCGGCGCCGAAGAAGTCGCCGAGGTGGAGGCCGCCGAGGCCCACGCCGGAAGCGCCACGGGCACCACCGGCACCACCGCCCCTGCGAAGGACACCACGACGCCCGACACCACCAGCACCGATGAGGAGGGCACCCGATGACCGCACTGCTAGAGGTCGAAGACCTCCGGGTCGCCTACGGCAAGATCGAAGCGGTCAAGGGCATCTCCTTCACCGTCGACGCCGGCCAGGTCGTCACCCTCATCGGCACCAACGGCGCGGGCAAGACCACCACCCTGCGCACCCTCTCCGGACTGCTCAAGCCACTCGGCGGCCGCATCCTCTTCGAGGGCAAACCACTGGCCAACATCCCCGCCCACAAGATCGTCTCCCTGGGCATCGCCCACTCCCCCGAGGGCCGCCACATCTTCCCCCGGCTGACGATCACCGAGAACCTCCTCCTCGGCGCCTACCTCCGCAACGACAAGGCAGGCATCGAGAAGGACGTCCAGCGCGCCTACGACCTCTTCCCCATCCTCGGGGAACGCCGAAAGCAGGCCGCGGGCACCCTCTCCGGCGGGGAGCAGCAGATGCTCGCCATGGGACGCGCCATGATGTCCCAGCCCAAGCTGCTCATGCTCGACGAGCCCTCCATGGGCCTCTCCCCGATCATGATGCAGAAGATCATGGAGACCATCGTCGAACTCAAGGCGTCGGGCACCACGATCCTGCTCGTCGAGCAGAACGCCCAGGCCGCCCTGTCCCTCGCGGACCAGGGTCACGTCATGGAGGTCGGCAAGATCGTCCTCTCCGGCGCGGGCTCCGACCTGCTCCACGACGAGTCGGTCCGCAAGGCCTACCTCGGCGAGGACTGACACCCCGCCGCTGCCGTACGCGAGAGGCCCGCACCCCCCGATCTTCCGGGGTGCGGGCCTCTCGCTCTTCGTACGTCTACGCGGCTACTCGGCCGACTTCTTCTTCTCCTCGGCGTCCTCGATCAGCGCCTCCGCCAGCTGCTGCATCGACATCCGGCGGTCCATCGACGTCTTCTGGATCCACCGGAACGCGGCCGGCTCGGAGAGCCCGTAATCCGTCTGCAGGATGCTCTTGGCCCGGTCCACCAGCTTCCGGGTCTCCAGCCGCTGGGAGAGGTCCGCGATCTCGCTCTCCAGCGCCTTCAGCTCCGCGAACCGGGAGACGGCCATCTCGATGGCCGGCACCACGTCGCTCTTGCTGAACGGCTTCACGAGGTACGCCATGGCCCCGGCGTCCCGAGCCCGCTCGACGAGGTCACGCTGCGAGAACGCCGTGAGCATCAGGACCGGGGCGATGGACTCCTCGGCGATCTTCTCGGCGGCGGAGATCCCGTCGAGGACCGGCATCTTCACGTCCAGGATGACCAGGTCCGGCCGGTGCTCCCGGGCCAGCTCGACGGCCTGCTGCCCGTCGCCCGCCTCACCGACGACGGAGTAACCCTCCTCCTCCAGCATCTCCTTGAGGTCGAGGCGGATGAGGGCCTCGTCCTCGGCGATGACGACGCGGGTCGTCAGCGGCGGGACGTGCGACTTGTCGTCGTCGACGGCGTCTACGGGCTGGGGCGACTCGGGGGTGGTCACGGGGCTCCTTGATATGGGGCAGATACTGCTGCCACGAGCCTACCTAGCTCCTGTAAGGTAGTGACGCGCAGGGCAGCAATGACCCTTCCTTTCTAAGGCCCCAGTACTCCAACTGGTTAGAGAGGCCGCTCTCAAACAGCGGACAGTGTGGGTTCGAATCCCACCTGGGGCACTTTTCCTTGGATTCCAAGGCGCAAGGCGATTCAGTGAACTTCACTTGATCTGAGTACGCGCGCGCCATTTCACGCCGGATCACCGCTTGCGCGACGAGACTCGGCAACATGTACGACGTGGGAACCCGCGAGCGAGCTCTGGCTCTCGTCGCGCAAGGACGCAGCCTCAATTCCGTGAGCAAGCAGACCGGGATATCGCGCGCCGCGATTCGTTCCTGGCAGACGCGCCTGGAACCACTCGACCGAGGCGTCCCCTGCCCGAGGTGCTCCGAAGCGCCCACGGCGATCGAGGACCCCTCCGCGTATGCCTACTTACTGGGGCTCTACCTCGGGGACGGCTGTATCAGCGCGGGCAAACGAGGCGTGTACTCCCTGCGTATCGCGTGCGCCGACGCATGGCCGGGACTCATCGACGCCTGCGCCGAAGCAATGCAGATTGCGCGCCCCCGCAACAAGGTCTGCCGGGTGGCCAGTGTGGGCTGCCAGTACGTCACTTCCTTCAGCAAGCACTGGCCCTGCCTCTTCCCTCAGCACGGCCCCGGCAAGAAACACAACCGCCGGATTGCCCTCGAACCGTGGCAGCAGGAGATCGTGGACGCCCATCCCTGGGATCTCATCCGCGGCCTCATCCACTCCGACGGATGCCGGATCATCAACTGGGCCACACGCTTGGTCCGCGGTGAGCGCAGACGCTACGAGTACCCCCGGTACTTCTTCAGCAACAAGTCCGACGACATCCGCAAGCTCTTCAGCGACACCCTCACCGCCGTAGGCGTCGAGTGGACGACCCTCGCGCGGGGTAGCGACCCCTTCAATATCTCCGTAGCCCGACGGGCATCCGTAGCCCTCATGGATGCGCACGTCGGGCCGAAATACTGAGCAGATCCTGAGCCGCCTACTTCGGGCTGTCGTCCTCGCCGATGTGGTGGACGCGGACCAGGTTCGTGGAGCCCGCGACGCCGGGCGGGGAGCCGGCGGTGATGACCACGACGTCGCCCTTCTGGCAGCGGCCGATGCGCAGGAGCTCCTCGTCGACCTGGGCGACCATCGCGTCCGTGGAGTCGACGTGCGGGCCGAGGAAGGTCTCGACGCCCCAGGTGAGGTTGAGCTGGGCGCGGGTGGCCTCGTCGGGGGTGAATGCGAGGAGCGGGATGGGTGAGCGGTAGCGGGAGAGGCGCTTGACGGTGTCGCCGCTCTGGGTGAAGGCGACGAGGAACTTCGCGCCGAGGAAGTCGCCCATTTCTGCGGCGGCCCTTGCGACGGCGCCGCCCTGGGTGCGGGGTTTGTTGCGCTCGGTGAGGGGTGGGAGGCCCTTGGCGAGGAGGTCTTCCTCGGCGGCCTCGACGATGCGGGACATGGTGCGGACGGTCTCGATGGCGTATTTGCCGACGCTGGTCTCGCCGGAGAGCATGACCGCGTCGGTGCCGTCGATGATGGCGTTGGCGACGTCGGAGGCTTCGGCGCGGGTGGGGCGGGAGTTGTCGATCATCGAGTCGAGCATCTGGGTGGCGACGATGACGGGTTTGGCGTTGCGCCGGGCGAGTTTGATGGCGCGTTTCTGGACGATGGGGACTTGTTCGAGGGGCATTTCGACGCCGAGGTCGCCGCGGGCGACCATGATGCCGTCGAAGGCGGCGACGATGTCGTCGATGTTGTCGACGGCCTGGGGTTTCTCGACCTTGGCGATGACGGGGAGGCGGCGGTTCTCCTCGTCCATGATGCGGTGGACGTCGTCGATGTCGCGTCCGGTGCGGACGAAGGACAGGGCGATGATGTCGGCGCCGGTGCGCAGGGCCCAGCGGAGGTCGTCGATGTCTTTTTCGGAGAGGGCGGGGACGGAGACGGCGACGCCGGGGAGGTTGAGTCCCTTGTTGTCGGAGACCATGCCGCCTTCGATGACGGTGGTGTGGACGCGGGGGCCTTCGACGCCGGTGACTTCGAGGGTGACGCGGCCGTCGTCGACGAGGATGCGTTCGCCGGTGGTGACGTCGGCGGCGAGTCCGTCGTAGGTGGTGCCGCAGATGTCGCCGGTGCCTTCGCCTTCGAGGGGTTCGACGGTGATGGTGAAGGTGTCGCCGCGTTCAAGGAGTACGGGGCCTTCGCGGAAGCGTCCAAGGCGGATCTTCGGGCCTTGAAGGTCGGCGAGGATGCCGACGTTGCGGCCGGTTTCCTCGGACGCTTTGCGGACGTGGTCGTAGCGCGCTTGGTGTTCGGCGTAGCTGCCGTGGCTGAGGTTGAAGCGGGCGATGTCCATTCCCGCTTCGACCAGGGCTTTGATCTGGTCGTATGTGTCGGTTGCGGGTCCCAGGGTACAAACGATTTTTGCTCGGCGCATGGTTCGAGACTAAACCTTACCTACGGGTAGGTATTTGGCTCTGCATGACACCTCAACAACCTTCTCATGAAGGGTTGTTGACAACTGTTGAATTGTGCAGCGGGGTGCTCTGATGAGCGTTTATCCGAGGTTCGGCGGGATGAGGGTGAATGCCGCTTCGACCTGGGCGTCGACGTTCTGGCGTACGGGTTCGAGGTCGAGGGGGGCCGCTTCGGGGGCGGTTTCCGCGCGGGCGGAGCGGAGGACTCCTGCGCCGCCGTAGGTCGCGGTGGTGAAGGTGGCTCCGCCGACGCTTCCGGTGTCGCTGAGTTCGAGGAGGGCGCCGATGCGGGTGTCGAGGGCTTCGGCGTATTCGCGGGCGCGTTGGAGTGCTTCCTGGACGGCTTGGCGGCGGGCGGTGGCGTGGTGGGGGGAGGTGGGGCGCAGTGCCCACCAGGGGCCGTCGACGCGGGTGAGGTCGTTGTCGGCGAGGCGGGTGACGAGTTCGCCGAGGGTGGTGAAGTCGTTGAGGGTTGCGGTGAGTTGGATGCTGCCGTGGTAGGCGCGGATGCGTTCGGCGCGGCCGTGGCGGGTGAGTTCGGGGCGGATGGCGAGGGTGCCGGTCTCCAGTTTCTCGATGGTGTCGCCGTAGGTCTTGATGAGGTCGAGGGTGGTGGTGTTGCGGCGGGTGAGGTCGTCGAGGGTGGTGCGGCGGTCGGTGTTGCGGGCGGTGAGGGTGACGGCGATGCGGGCGATCTCGGGGTCGACTTCGAGGTGGGCTTCGCCGCGGACGGTGACGCGGGGGGCGGCGGGGGTGCCGTGGGAGGGGTGGGCGCCGGGTGTGGGGGTTTCGGTCATGTGTTCACTGTGGCATGGGGGGTGGGGTGTCGTGGTGTGTGTCGCGTGGTCATCGGATCGAAACCTGCGTGGGGTGTTGTGGGTGGTGGTGGCTGAGCCAGAATCTACGCGCGTTGCCCTACTGAACGAGGAGTGAAGAGATGCCGTTGAACCCGTTGAACCGTAGGACGTTTCTGGGCCGTTCGGCTGCCGCCGGTGCGGGTGTGGCGATGGCAGGCGGTGCGGTCGTGGGCTCGGCCGGTGCGGCGGAGGCGAAGGGGCCCGGTCACGGTCATGGGCGTCCGGCGAAGCGGTATGCGTTCACGGTGATGGGCACGACCGATCTGCACGGGAACGTCTTCAACTGGGACTACTTCACGGACAAGGAGTACGACGACTCCGCGCACAACGATGTCGGTCTGGCGAAGATCTCGACGTTGGTGGAGCGGGTGCGCCGGGAGAAGGGCCACCGGAACACGTTGTTGATCGACGCGGGTGACACGATCCAGGGCACGCAGTTGTCGTACTACTACGCGAAGGTCGATCCGATCACGGCGCGGCGTGGTCCGGTGCATCCGATGGCGCGGGCGATGAACGCGATCGGTTACGACGCGGCGGCGCTCGGGAACCACGAGTTCAATTACGGCATTCCGGTGCTGCGGAAATTCGAGGAGCAGTGCGACTTTCCGTTGCTGGGGGCGAATGCGCTGGATGCGAGGACGTTGCGGCCGGCGTTCGCTCCGTATGTCATCAAGCGGATGCGGACGCCGTTCGGGCGTGATGTGCGGGTGGCGGTGCTGGGGCTGACGAATCCTGGTATCGCGATCTGGGACAAGGCGAATGTGGGCGGGAGGATGGTGTTCCCGGGTCTGGAGGAGCAGGCGGCGAAGTGGGTGCCGAAGCTGCGGTCGATGGGTGCGGATGTGGTGCTGGTCTCGGCGCATTCGGGTTCTTCGGGGACGTCGTCGTGGGGTGATCAGTTGCCGTACGTGGAGAACGCGGCGGCTCTGGTGGCGGAGCAGGTGCCGGGGATCGACGCGATTCTGGTGGGGCACGCGCATGTGGAGATCGCCGAGCACTTCGTGACGAACAAGGAGACGGGGAAGCGGGTCGTGCTCTCGGAGCCGGCGAAGTGGGGTCAGCGGCTGACGCTGTTCGATTTCGATCTGGTGTGGGAGAGGGGCCGCTGGACGGTGGAGAGGGCCGGTTCGCGGGTGTTGAACTCCAACACGGTGCCGGAGGACCGGAAGGTGACGTCGCTGCTGCGGTCGGAGCACCGCAAGGTGGTGGAGTACGTCAATCAGGTGATCGGTACGTCGGTGGTGGCGATGTCGACGGCGGACGCGCCGTGGAAGGACGAGCCGATCATCGATCTGATCAACCAGGTGCAGACGGAGACGGTGAGGGCGGCGCTGGCGGGTGGGGAGTTCGCGGCGTTGCCGGTGTTGTCGCAGGCTTCGTGCTTCTCGCGTACGGCGGGGATTCCGGCCGGTGAGGTGACGATCAAGGACGCGGCGGGGCTGTATCCGTTCGAGAACACGCTGGAGGCCCGGCTGCTCACGGGTGCGCAGGTGAAGGATTATCTGGAGTATTCGGCGCGGTATTTCGTGCGGACGCCCGCGGGGGATCCGGTGGACACGGCGAAGTTGACGAACGCCGACGGGATTCCGGACTACAACTACGACGCGGTGTCGGGGGTGACGTATGACATCGACATCGCCCGGCCGGTGGGTTCGCGGATCGTGGGGCTGGCCTTCGAGGGGAAGGCGATCGATCCGGCGGCGCGGTTCGTGTTCGCGGTGAACAACTATCGGGCGAGTGGTGGGGGGAACTTCCCGCATGTGCCGGGTGCACGGCAGGTGTGGGCGGATTCGGACGAGATCCGGAACACGATCATCGGGTGGGTGCGGGAGAAGGGGTCGGTGGATCCGGCCGTGTTCGCTTCGGTGGGGTGGCGGCTGACGCGTGATGGGGCGCCGGTGTTCCCGTAACGCCGGTGTTGTCGCCGTAACGCCGTTGGTGCCGCGATCCCTTGGCGCCGGGGCTCCCGTAACACCCGTGTTGCCGTGATGCCCGTGTTGCCGTGATCTCTTGGCGCCGGTGTTCCCGAAACGCCCGTGTCCCGTAACGCCGGTGTTCCTGTGGCGCCCGTCTTCCCGTATCGCTGTGCGCGGTGGGTTGTTCGTTCGGCCCGGGTCTCCTTCGGTGGGGGCCCGGGCCGTTCCTTGTGCGGGGGCTAGACGGATTGGCTCAGGGGGACGAGGGCGTGGCCCTGGGCGGGGATTCTCGGGGGTTGGGGGGCGAGGCCGAAGGTGGTGAAGGCGGTGCGGGCGGGGAGGGGGTAGGGGTTGGCGTCGGTGAGGTTGTTGAGGATGGTGGCGCTGCGCCAGGCGGCGAGTCCGAGGTCGGGGGCGCCGACTCCGTGGGTGTGGCGTTCGGCGTTCTGTACGTAGACGTGTCCGGTGACTGCGGGGTCGAGGACGAGGCGGTACTGGTCGTCGATGCGGGGGCGGTGGGAGGCGTCGCGGCTGAGGTAGGGGCCGAGGCTGCCGAGGACGGCGTCGAGGGGGCGTTCGCGGTAGCCGGTGGCGAGGATGACGGCGTCGGTGGTGAGGCGGGAGCGGGTGCCTTGCTGGGTGTGTTCGAGGTGGAGTTCGACGCGGGTGTTGGCGACGCGTCCGGCGGTGCGGACGTGGACTCCGGGGGTGAGGGTGGCGTCGGGCCAGCCGCCGTGGAGGGTGCGGCGGTAGAGCTCGTCGTGGATGGCGGCGATGGTGTCGGCGTCGATGCCTTTGTGGAGTTGCCATTGGCGGGGGACGAGTTCGTCGCGGGCGGTTTCGGGGAGGGCGTGGAAGTAGCGGCTGTAGTCGGGGGTGAAGTGTTCGAGGCCGAGTTTTGAGTACTCCATGGGGGCGAAGGCCTGGGTGCGGGCGAGCCAGTGGATCTTCTCGGCGCCTTCGGGGCGGGCGCGCAGGAGGTCGAGGAAGATCTCGGCGCCGGACTGTCCTGATCCGATGACGGTGATGTGTTCGGCGGTGAGGAGCCGTTCGCGGTGGCGGAGGTAGTCGGCGGAGTGGAGTACGGGGACGGTTTCGGCTTCGGCGAGGGGTTTGAGGGGTTCGGGGACGAAGGGTTCGGTGCCGATGCCGAGGGCGATGTGGCGGGCGTAGGCGCGGCCGAGGGCTTCGGCTTCGCCGTCGCGGTCGATTTGGGTGAAGTCGACTTCGAAGAGGGCGCGGTCGGTGTTCCAGCGGACGGCGTCGACCTGGTGGCCGAAGTGGAGGCCGGGGAGTTGTTCGCTGACCCAGCGGCAGTAGGCGTCGTACTCGGCCCGTTGGATGTGGAAGCGCTCGGCGAAGTAGAAGGGGAAGAGGCGGTCGCGGGTGCGGAGGTAGTTGAGGAAGCTCCAGGGGCTGGTGGGGTCGGCGAGGGTGACGAGGTCGGCGAGGAAGGGGACCTGGAGGCTGGCGCCGTCGAGGAGGAGGCCGGGGTGCCAGTGGAAGGCGGGGCGTTGTTCGTAGAAGGTCGCGGCGAGGGGGCGGGGGTCTTCGGTGCTCGCGGGGATGTTGTGGGCGAGTGCGGCGAGGGAGAGGTTGAAGGGGCCGATGCCGATGCCGACGAGGTCGTGTGGCTGGTCGGGGGCGGGGGCGGGCCGGGCGGTCATCGCGGGGTGTCGCTTTCCGTGGGGTGAGGGGTGGGGTGGGTCGCGGTGGGGGTGGTGGGTGGGTGGGTGAGGTGGTCGGTGGTGGGTGGGTGGGTGAGGTGTTCGGTGGTGGTTTCGGTGATGAGGTCGAGGAGTGCTTGGAGGTCCTGGGGGGTGGTGTGGGGGTTGAGGAGGGTGGCTTTGAGCCAGAGGCGGCCTTCGGCGTGGGCGCGGCCGAGGACGGCGTGGCCGCGTTGGAGGAGGGTGCGGCGGACGGTGGCGACGGTGTGGTCGTCGGCGTCGGTGGGGCGGAGGAGGACGGTGCTGATGGTGGGGCGGTCGTAGAGGTCGAGGGTGGGGTTCTTGGTGACGAGGTCGGCGAGGTGGTGGGCGGTGGCGAGGGTGCGGTCGATGAGGTCGGCGAGTCCGGTGCGGCCGAGTGCCTGGAGGGTGACGGCGATCTTGAGGGCGTCGGGGCGGCGGGTGGTGCGGAGGGAGCGGCCGAGGAGGTCGGGGAGGCCGGCTTCGGTGTCGTCGTCGGCGTTGAGGTAAGGGGCGTGGTGGTGAAGGGGGGTGAGGTGGTGGTGTTCGGGTACGGCGAGGACGCCGGCACAGGCGGGTTGCCAGCCGAGTTTGTGCAGGTCGAGGGTGACGCTTTGGGCTCGGTCGAGGCCGTGGAGGAGGGTGCGGTGGGTGGGGCTGAAGAGGAGGGGTCCGCCGTAGGCGGCGTCGATGTGGAGTTCGGCGCCGTGGGTGGTGCAGAGGTCGGCGATGGCGTCGAGGGGGTCGATGTCGCCGGTGTCGGTGGTGCCGGCGGTGGCGACGACGAGGAGGGGGCGGTGGAGTTCGGTGAGGGCTTGGTCGAGGGCGGCGAGGTCGAGGGTGCCGGTGGGGGCGGGGACGACGACGGGTTGGGGGAGGCCGAGGAGCCAGGCGGCGCGGGTGATGCTGTGGTGGGCGTTGGCGCCGCAGATGGTCTGTACGGGGCCGTGGCGTTCGCGGGCGAGGAGCAGGGCGAGTTGGTTGGCCTCGGTGCCGCCGGTGGTGATGACGGCGTCGGGTGAGCGGGTGTGGGGGTAGATCTCGGCGGCGAGTGCGGTGGTGAGGTCGGCTTCTAGGGCGGAGGCGGCGGGGGCTTGGTCCCAGGAGTCCATGGAGGGGTTGAGGGCGCTGGCGGCGAGGTCGGCTGCTGCTGCCAGGGCGAGGGGTGGGGTGTGGAGGTGGGCGGCGCAGTGGGGGTGGGCGGGGTCCGCGGCGCCTGCGGCGAGGGCGGTGACGAGGCTCCGGAGGGCGTGGTGGGGTCCGGTGCCGTGGTCGGGGATGAGGGGGTGGGTGGCGGTGCGGGTGCGGGGGGTGACGGTGTCGGGTCCGCCGGCGGGGAGGGGGCCGTCGCGGAGGGTGGCGCCGTCGTGGAGTGCGGTGAGGACGGTGTCGATGAGGGGGCGGAGGGCGGCGGGGCCCGCGGTGCCTCCGGCGAGGGGCGGGGTGGGCATGGGTGAGGTGGTCCTTCGGGTGCGTGGGGGTGGGCGTGCCGGCTTGTCCCGGGTTTCGGGTGGCGCGGCCGAAGAGCCCAACGATCTGAACTCGAAAGGGGTACTGCCGGTGGGTGTGGCCTGGTTGGGGAGGCCAGGGCGGTAGGGGTGTGCGGTTGTGGGACGGGTGTGCGTGTCGGGGGAAGGCCGAGGTGGCGGGGTGGCTGAGGTGGCGGGGAGGCCAAGGTGAGGGGGTGGCGGAGGTGGGCGGGCCGGGGTGGGTGGTGGGGCGGCCGAGGTAGGGCGTGACCGTAGTGGGGGGCGGCCCGAGGTGGGCGGGCCAGGGTGGTGGGGCGGCCGAAGTGGGCGGGGTAGCTGAAGTGGCCGAGGTGGGCGGGGAGGCCGAGGTGGGCGGGACGGCTGAAGTGGGCCGCACGGGGTGGGGTTCGGGGTGAGCGGCCGGGTCGGGGGCTGGGGCAGCACTCGCCAATCCTTGCTCAATGAGTGAATTGCAGATTTCAGCAATCCACTACATGCTGTACGGGCCGCTCCGCCGCCGGCGCGCGGCCCCCGCGCGGCTCTCCGGCCCGCGGCGGTGGTTTCCTGGCCGGGGAGTCCGCCCGATGATCACGCCGCCCGACACGTTGCCGTACCGGCATGTGCTGACGCTGCCCGCGGTGGGGGCGGCCGTGCGCGTCGCCCGGGAGACCGCCGAGCAGGTGCTGGCGGAGTGGGGGGTGAGGCCGGGCGACACGTGCCGGGATCCGGCGCTGCTGATCCTCAGCGAGCTGGTGGCCAACAGTGTGCGGCATGCGGCGGTGCTCTCACCGAACGTGACGGTGGTGTTCGCGGGCGGGCCGGGCACGTTCGCGTTCGGCGTGCACGACCGTCACCCCTACCGGCCGGCTCTGTTCGCGTCCGCCGGTACGGCTCCGGGGCGGGGCCTGGCCACCGTGATGGAGCTGACCCACGGTCTGGGGGGCAGCGCGGTGGTGCGGGGCGATGTCGACGAGGGCGGCAAGAGCATCTGGATCACGCTCCCGCTGCGGCCCGGCGGCCGGTGAACGGACCGGCGGGTGACTTCCCGGGCTGTCGGGTGACTTCCCGGGCTGTCGGGTGACTTGGCGGCGGGGTGCCGTCCCCGGGTTCATCCGTGGGGCGCGAAGGCGCGAGGATGAACCCATGGAGAAGAGTTCTGGTCAGCTGTGGTGCGACGGATTCCCGGTGTGCGGAACGGGGCCGCGCCGGTGAGCACACCGCTGTACCGATTGAAGGCGGAGTTCTTCAAGACGTTGGGGCACCCGGTCCGGATCAGGGTGCTCGAACTGCTCAGTGAACGCGAGCACGCGGTCTCGGAGATGCTGAACGAGGTGGGGGTCGAGGCCGCCCATCTCTCGCAGCAGCTGGCCGTGTTGCGCCGTGCCGGCCTCGTGACGGCCCGGCGGGAGGGCTCGGCCGTCCACTACACGCTGGCCGACCCGGGGGTGGCGGAGCTGCTGCGGGTGGCGCGGACGATCCTGACCGGGGTGCTGGCGGGCCAGGCGGAGCTGCTGGCCGATCTGCGGGCGACGGGCGGTTCCGGGGACGACGACGCCCCGGTCGGGGCTGCGGACGACGTCGCGGACGGGAGCGGCGACGGCCCCGGCTGATCCTCCGTGCCGCCCGGCCGCGGGGCGGGAAGCGGTTCCCGTCCCGCGGCGGTGCGCGTCGGTCAGCCGGCGACGGCGACGGCGACGGCGACGGCCGACCGTACGGCGAGGGCGCGGCGCAGGTCGTCGAGCTGGTCGACGAGCTTGCGGCGCAGCGCGGGGGTGAGGGCCGGGTCGTCCAGGGCGCGGGTGCCGGTGCCGAGGCTCGTGGGGTCGACGGCGTAGGCGGGGAAGGCGTAGCGTCCGGCGGCTTCGGCGATGGCGGGGCCCCGGCGGGCGGCGAGGGCGATGGCGTCCGGGTAGAAGCGGGCCACGTAGTCGTCGGTCAGCTCTTCCTGTCCGGGCTGCCAGAAGCCCTGGGCGGTGGCGGTGAAGAGGTAGTTGGACAGGGTGTCGTCGGTGAACAGGGCGTTCCAGGCTGCGGCCTTGGCCTGGGCGGTGGGCAGCGCGGCACGGCAGCGGGCGGCGCCCTCGCGGCCGGTGGCGCTGGGGTCGGCTTCGAGTGCGTCCGCGATGGTGGTCTCGTCGGTGGCGCCGAGGACGGCGAGCCGGGTGAGGATGCGCCAGCGCAGCTCGGGGTCGAGCTCGGGTCCGCCGTGGACGGTGCCTTCGTCGAGCCAGCTGCGGAGGGTGTCGGGCTGGGTGGCGGCGTCGATGAAGTGGCGTACGGCGATGAGGCGGAGGCCCGGCTGTGAGCCGTCCTCGGTGCGGCGGATGAGGTCGCGGCAGAGGTCGGTGAGGGTGGCGCGGGCGGCGGGCAGGTCCTCGGGGTTGGTGTAGCGGTCGACGACCTGGCCGGCGGCGAAGGACAGGACGCCCTGGACGAGCGCGAGGTCGGTCTCGTGCGGGAGGTGCGTGCGGGCGGTCGCGAGGTAGGTGGCGGGAGGGAGCCGCGCGTCGCGGACCATGTCCCGGGCGGTGTTCCAGACGACGGCCCGGGTGAGGGCGTCGGGGATGCCGGAGAGACTGGTCAGGGCGGTGTCCCAGGAGGCGGTGTCCAGGCGGATCTTGGCATAGGTGAGGTCGCCGTCGTTGAGGACGACGAGGGCGGGGCGGCGGCCGGGGCGGATCGTGGGCGTCCCGTCGCCGGGTACGTCGAGGTCGAAGCGGTCGCGCAGGGCGAGGTGGCCGAGGCCTGGCTGGGTGCCCAGGGCGTGGTCGTAGGCGCCGACGGTGACGCGGTGGGGGCGGGAGCCGTCGCGGGTGACGGTGAGGGCCCAGGACTGGGTGTTGCCGGTCGGCTCGGTGGGGCCGCCGGTGGTGGGGCTTGCGGTGGGCTCGGGGGCGCTGATCTCGGCGGTGAGGGTGTCGATGCCGGTGGTGCGCAGCCACTGTTCGGCCCAGGCGTGGACGTCGCGGTCGGTGGCGGAGGCCAGGTTGTCGATGAAGTCGGCGAGGGTGGCGTTGGCGAACTTGTGGCGGGCGAAGTGGGTGTTGATGCCGGCCAGGAAGTCCTTCTCGCCGAGCCAGGCGACGAGTTGGCGCAGTGCAGAGGCGCCCTTGGCGTAGCTGATGCCGTCGAAGTTGAGGAGGGCGGACGCGGTGTCGGGGACGGCGTCGGGGTCCGGGGCGACGGGGTGGGTGGAGGGGCGCTGGTCGGCGTCGTAGCCCCAGCCCTTGCGGGCGACGCCGAAGTCGACCCAGGTGTCGGGGAAGGGGGTCTCCCCTGCTCGCACGGAGTTGGGAGCGCGGGGAAGGGTGACCTCGGTGAGGGTCTGGTAGCCCATGTACTCGGCGAAGGACTCGTTGAGCCAGATGTCGTCCCACCAGGCCAGGGTGACGAGGTCGCCGAACCACATGTGGGCCATCTCGTGGGCGATGACCATGGCGCGGGTCTGCCGCTCGGTGTCGGTGACGGCGGAGCGGTAGACGAACTCGTCGCGGAAGGTGACGAGTCCTGGGTTCTCCATGGCGCCCGCGTTGAACTCGGGGACGAAGGCCTGGTCGTAGGAGTCGAACGGGTAGGGCTCGTCGAACTTCTCGTGGTAGCGGTCGTAGAGGGCGCGGGTGATGTCGAGGATCTCGTCGGCGTCGGCGTCCAGGTACGGGGCGAGGGAGCGGCGGCAGTGGATGCCGAAGGGGAGCCCGGCGTGCTCGGTGGTGACCGAGTGCCAGGGCCCTGCGGCGACCGCGACGAGGTAGGTGGAGACGAGGGGTGTGGGGGCGATGGTCCAGCGCCCCTCCCCCGTGTGTTCGGCGACGCCGTTGCCGAGGACGGTCCAGCCTTCGGGCGCGGTGACGTCGATGGCGAAGACGGACTTGAGGTCGGGCTGGTCGAAGGCGGCGAAGACGCGCTGGACGTCCTCCATGAACAGCTGGGTGTAGACGTAGGTCTCGCCGTCGGTGGGGTCGGTGAAACGGTGCATGCCCTCGCCGGTGCGGGAGTAGTGCATCGCGGCGTCGACGCGCAGTTCGTGGGGGCCGGCGGTGATTCCGGTGAGGGGGTAGCGGTTGCCGTCGAGGAGGGCGGGGTCCAGGGGTTGTCCGTCGAGACTGATCGAGCGCAGGGTGGCGGGCTTGACCTCGACGAAGGTGTCTCCGGCCGCGCGGGCGGTGAACCGGATGGCGGTGGCGGAGTCGAAGGTCTCCTCGCCGGTGGTGAGGTCGAGGGCGATCGTGTACCGCTCCACGTCGAGGATCTGGGCTCGGGTCTGCGCTTCGTCGCGCGTCAGTACGGACATGTCCCCATGCTGCCGTACGGGGGACGGCGGGCGCAGCGGGGTTCTCCCTGGGCGGACGGGGCGGTCCGGGGGAGGCGCGCAGGGCGGGTCTCGCGGGGCGCGTCTCTGGGCCCGGACGGTCGGGTTTCACGGTGCGCGTCTTCGGTCCGGACGGTCGGACTTCGCGGTGCGCGTTCCTGGGCCCGGACGGTCAGGCTCCGGTGGTGGCGCCCCTCGTGTCTCCGGTGCGGTCGGCGTCGCCGTTCCCCGCTTCGTCGGCGATGCGCTCGTGGTGGCGGATCACCTCGGCGATGATGAAGTTCAGCAGCTTCTCGGCGAACGCCGGGTCCAGGTTGGCGCTCTGCGCGAGCTGCCGGAGCCGGGCGATCTGTCGGGTCTCGCGGGCGGGGTCGGCGGGCGGCAGCCTGTGGTCCGCCTTGAGGCGGCCGACCTGCTGGGTGGCCTTGAACCGCTCGGCCAGCATGTGGACGACGGCGGCGTCGATGTTGTCGATGCTCTCGCGCAGCCGGTTCAGCTCGGCCTGGACGGACGCGTCGATTTCGCTCGTACTCATGGTCAGCGAGCTTAGGGCCCCGCGCCGCCGCTCCCCAATCGCCGGTGGGCAGCGGGTGGTGGACGGCCACGCTCAGGTGGTGATGGTCGGTGGGTCGTCGGGGTCGGGCACCCGGTCGCTCCAGCCGCCGGGCACGCTGCGGCCCTGCTGTTCGCGGAAGCGGACGGGGGCGGTGCCGACCCGGCGGGCGAAGAGCCGGGAGAAGTAGGCGGGGTCGTCGTAGCCGACGCGGCGGGCCACGGCGGCGACCGGGAGGTCGGTGGCGGCGAGGAGTTCCTTGGCCCGGCCCAGGCGGATGCCCAGCAGGTAGTCCTTGGGGCTGCAGCCGGCGCCGCGCCGTACGGCGGTGCGCAGTTCGGCGGGGGTCATGCCGTGCCGGGCGGCGTGCTCGGCGACGGTGAGCGGCTGGTACGCGTCGCGGGCCAGCGCCTGGAGCACCGGGTCGCCGTCGGGGCCGATGTCGGCGCGGGCGCGGCGCAGGGTGACGAGGAGTTCGTGGACGGCGGCCCCGGTCTCCACCTCCAGGAGGGGGTTGCCGCGCCGGGCGGCGCGCACGATGCGTCCGACGGCCGCGCGGGGGGCGGCGGTGTCGGAGAGGGGGACGAGGGGGCGGTCGGGCTCGATGTAGCCGAGTTCGGTGTACGTGGTGGTGGCGGGGCCGGTGAAGTCGACGAAGCTCTCGTCCCAGCCGGTGCCGGGGTCGGCGCCGTAGTGGTGGCGGGTGCCGGGGGTCAGCCAGATGAGGCTGGGGCCGGTGACGGGGGTGCGGCGGCCGTCGGGGCCCTTGAACCAGCCGGTGCCGGAGTTGACGATCACGGCGACGTGGTGGTCGAGGGTGCGGGGCCCGACGGTGGGCAGCGCCCCGTGCTGGAGTCCGACGCCGAGGCAGACGAGGCCCAGGCGGTGGTGGAGCGGGCTCGGGGTGAAGAAGCGCATCCAGGTGTGGTACATCGCGGTCCTTCCTCTCCCTGCTGGTCCGGGTGCCGACCCGGCAGGCCAGTGGTGTCCGGTCCCCGCTGGCCTGTGGTGTCCGGGCAGGTCCGTGGTGTCCGGTCCCCGCTGGTCCGTTGTGTCCAATCAACAGAGATCTTTGTCCATGGACCGGGTGCGGCGCCAGAGGTGAAGGTGGTCGGACCCATCGACCGGAGGGCCGCCGGGTGCGGCCGAGCACAGGAGCGTACGAGCACCATGACCGACTTCACCGTGGGGGACGACTGCTTCCGGCTCGACGGGAAGCCCGTGCGGCTGCTGTCGGGCGCCCTGCACTACTTCCGGGTGCACGAGGCGCAGTGGGAGCACCGGCTGGCGATGCTCGCCGCGATGGGGCTGAACTGCGTCGAGACGTACGTGCCGTGGAATCTGCACGAGCCCCGGGAGGGCGAGGTCCGGGATGTCGGGGCCCTCGGCCGGTTCCTGGACGCGGCGGGGCGGGCGGGGCTGTGGGCGATCGTGCGGCCGGGTCCGTACATCTGCGCCGAGTGGGAGAACGGCGGCCTTCCGGTGTGGGTGACGGGCAGGTTCGGGCGTCGGGTGCGCACCCGGGACGCGGCGTACCGGGCGGTGGTGGAGCGGTGGTTCCGGGAGCTGCTGCCGCAGGTGGTGCAGCGGCAGGTGTCCCGGGGCGGTCCGGTGATCCTCGTACAGGCGGAGAACGAGTACGGGAGTTACGGCAGCGACGCGGTGTACCTGGGGTGGCTGGTGGGGCTGTTGCGGCAGTGCGGGGTGACGGTCCCCCTGTTCACGTCGGACGGCCCGGAGGACCACATGCTGACCGGTGGTTCGGTGCCGGGGCTTCTGGCGACGGCGAACTTCGGTTCGGGGGCGCGGGAGGGTTTCGAGGTGCTGCGCCGGCATCAGTCGAGGGGCCCGCTGATGTGCATGGAGTTCTGGTGCGGCTGGTTCGACCACTGGGGGGCCGAGCCGGTGCGCCGGGATCCGGAGCAGGCGGCCGGGGCGCTGCGGGAGATCCTGGAGTGCGGGGCGTCGGTGAACATCTACATGGCTCACGGGGGGACGAACTTCGGGGGGTGGGCGGGGGCGAACCGGTCCGGCCCGCATCAGGACGAGTCGTTCCGGCCGACGGTGACGTCGTACGACTACGACGCGCCGGTCGACGAGTACGGGCGGGCCACGGAGAAGTTCCGGCTGTTCCGGGAGGTCCTGGAGGCTTACGCCGAGGGGCCGTTGCCCGCGCTGCCGCCGGAGCCGGTCGGGCTCGCCGGGCCGGTTCGGGTGGAGCTGGCGGAGTGGGCCGGGCTCGGGGACGTCCTGGAGGCGCTGGGCGATCCGGAGACGGAGTCGGGGGTGCCGCCGACGTTCGAGGAGCTGGGCGTGGACCGGGGTCTCGTGCGCTACCGGGTGGCGGTGCCGGGGCCGCGCCAGGCGTATCCGCTGGGGGCCGCGGGGCTGCGGGACCGGGCGGTGGTGTACGTGGACGGGGTCCGGGCCGGGGTGCTGACCGAGGAGTCCGGCACGCTGCCCGAGCCGGTGGCGGGCCCGGCGGAGGTCGAGCTGTGGGTGGAGTCGCTGGGCCGGGTCAACTACGGGCCGCGCCTCGGCGAGCCGAAGGGCGTCACGGGTGGGGTGCTGCACGAGCGGCAGTATCTGCACGGGGTACGGGCCCGGGGGCTGCGGCTGGACGCCTTCGAGGAGGGGGGCGCGGTGGCGGGGGTGCCGTTCGGGCCGGTGCCGAGGGTCCCTGGGGGGACTGGGTTGTTCCGGGGGACGTTCAGCGTCGAGGGGACGGACGGCGTCGATCACGCGGGGCTGCGGCTGCCCGGCTGGACGCGCGGCTTCGTGTGGGTGAACGGCTTCTGTCTGGGCCGGTACTGGTCGGCGGGTCCGCAGGAGACGCTGTACGTGCCGGGTCCGGTGCTCCGGGAGGGCGTCAACGAGGTCTGGGTGCTGGAGCTGGAGAGCGCGGGCGAGCCGTGTGTGGAGCTGGGCCCGGGGGCGCCCGTACGGACGGGCGCCCCCGGGGTGGTTCAGCCGTGATCACCCGCGGGGGTGCGGGCGGTCGGGAGCGTCAGAGACCGGCGGCCGCGGAGGCGATGGCGGAGGCGAAGGTCGAGACCTCGGTGTAGACGCCGGGGTAGTTGGGTCGGGCACAGCCCTGGCCGTAGCTGGTGATCCCGACCTGGACCCAGGCTCCGGCGTTGTCCCGGCGGAACATCGGGCCGCCGGAGTCACCCTGGCAGGTGTCGACGCCACCGGTGCTGAGGTAGCCGGCGCAGATTTCCTCCCCGGCGACGAATGAGCTGCCGTAGGCGGAGCGGCAGGCGGTGTCGGAGACGAACGGGACGTCGGCCTTGAGCAGGTAGCGCTGCTGGCTGCCGCCCTCGCGGTTGGCTCCCCAGCCGGCGACGGTGAAGGTGCCCTGGTTGTAGGCGGTGGTGGTGGCGATCTTCAGGGTGGGCAGGTTGATGGGCCGGGCGAGCTTGATGAGCGCCCAGTCCTTGCCGGTGCCGTTGTAGCCGGGGGCCTGGAGGACCTTGGTGGAGCGGACCTTGATGGCGCTCGTCGACTGGAGGTCGACGACGCCGGCGGTGGCGGTGATCGAGGTGTTGTTGCCCGATCCGTTCACGCAGTGGGCGGCGGTGAGGACGATGTCCTTGGCGTAGAGGGCGCCGCCGCAGCCCATGGAGAGCCGGACCATGAAGGGGAACTCGCCCTGGGCGGCGCGGGTTCCGCCGACGATGGGGTTGGGGGCGGCGGAAGCGGTGACGGGCTGGAGGCCGACGACGGCTATGGCGACGGTGGCGACGACGACGGAACATCTCTTCAGCGCACGCAGGAGCTGCTTCACGGGGAGCCTTCTTTCGTGGGGGGTTGCTGTGGGAACCACGACGGGACGACTCCATGACTTAGTCATGAACCCGTCAAGGCCATCCGATTATCGGGATGTGGTCACCGCTGCCACAAGGCACACTTTTCGGCCAAGCCCTGTGCGGTGGATTCCCGCGCCCCTCGGGCGGCCCGGCCTACAGTGGAGACCGGCCGCGGGCGGGGCCTCGGCCGGAGCGGATGGGGGTACGGACGTGAGGGACGGCAGTCCGGGCGCACCGGTCGTCCACGGCTTTCCGCATCTGGACACGGTCCGGTCCGCGATCACCGCGCTGTACCGGCGGCTCTCACCGGACGGCGTCCACACCTACGGCACCAGCCTGGTCCCCGCCGACGCCGCCTTCTCCGACGCGGACGATCTCCACCTCGGCGCCCAGCGGGTGGCCCGGGCCCTGGTCCAGCACCTCCATCTGCCCGAGGCCCGCATGATCGTCGGCTTCCGGGCGATGGAGCACGCGGCGAGCGTGGAACTGACCGCCGGCCCCGAGTACTTCATCGAGCTCAACGACCGCTTCCGCACCCACCGCAGGGACATCGGGGCGGCGCTCGCGCACGAGGTCACCCATGTACTGCTGCACCGGCTCGGCCTGGAGTTCCCCGGCACCCGCGCCAACGAGATCCTGACCGACACGACGACGGCCTACCTCGGCGCGGGCTGGCTGTTGCTGGACGCGTTCCGGGAGGACGCCACCTCCCGCCAGAAGCTCGGCTATCTCACCCCCGAGGAGTTCGGATACGTCCTGGCCAAGCGGGCGTTCGCCTTCGGCGAGGACCCCTCCCCGTGGTTCACCAGCCCCCAGGCGTACACCGCGTACACCAAGGGGCGGGAGCGGGCGCTGCACGATCTGCGCAGGCCCCCGCTGACCGCCGCGGGCTGGGCGGGCCGCCGCCGCTACGCCAAGGACCGGCGGTACGCCCAGGACCACCCCGGCACGAGCCCGGACCCGAACGTCCCGTACGCCTTCGAGGCCGGCGATCGGGGACTGCGCGTCTCCTTCCCCTGCCCCACCTGCCACCAGCGCATCCGGGTCCCCGTCCGGGGCCGGTTCACCGCGCGCTGCGGGCTGTGCCGGACCGCCCTGGAATGCGACACCTGAGCGTCGTTCCGGCCACCGTAGGATCGAAGCATGACGAACGAGCCGATCAGGGACGAACTACACCTGTTCGACGCGCTGTACGAGGACGAGAACGCGGTCGTACGGGCGCTGCGCTCGGGCGCGCCGGCCGAGTCGAGCGACGAGGAGGGCACGACGGCGCTCTATCTGGCGTCGGTGCAGGACCTGCTGGGGGCGGTGCGCCTGCTGCTCGCCGTCGGGGCGGACCCGAACCGGGCGAGCGGCCCGGAGGCGAGCGACCTGCCGCTGTGCGGGGCGGCGTGCGGCGGGCACACCGAGGTGGTGGAGGCGCTGCTGTCCGCCGGGGCCCGGCCGGATCTGCGCGAGGAGTTCGGTTTCACCGCGCTGCGGTGGGCGGTCGGTCTGGGGCACGCCCCGACGGTGGAAGTGCTCCTGGCCGGGGGCGCGGACCCGCTGCTGCCGGGCCCGCAGGGCGAGGCGATGCTGGTGCTGGCGGCGCAGCGCGGATCCCCGCGGACGGTACGGGCGCTGCTCGCGCACGGTGCGGGGGCGGCGGGGCAGGAGTCCGTGGTCGCGCTCGCGCTGGCCGAGGCGCGGCGCGTCGCCGCCCTCGATCCGGAGCGGGAGTTGCGGCGGCTGCTGGAGGAGTCGTACGGCTCCGGCATCGAGACGGTGACGCTCCGCGACCGCAGGGAC
This sequence comes from Streptomyces sp. CNB091, assembly GCF_000377965.1. Classification (NCBI taxonomy): domain Bacteria; kingdom Bacillati; phylum Actinomycetota; class Actinomycetes; order Kitasatosporales; family Streptomycetaceae; genus Streptomyces; species Streptomyces sp. CNB091. The sequence goes on along the minus strand of NZ_KB898995.1, from coordinate 165,408 downwards.
GGCGAGGAGACGGTGGCGGTGGAGTTGCTCAGGGACGGGGTGCCCGCGGCCGGCGCGGACCAGCACACGGGCCACGGGGAGATCGCGGCCCTGCTGGGCGGGCCGTCGTAGCCGCTACCGGGCTCCCGGCCGGCCGCGCTCCCAGGCCTCACGGGTGAGTACGTACTCGACCTCGCCGTGCTCGGAGCCCTCGATGGCCTCCGGCCAGTCCTCGGTGTAGGCCCGCAGGAAGGTCAGCCCGGTCTTCTCCATCACGCGCCGGGACCCGGTGTTGACCGCCATGGTGTTGGCGGTGACCCGCTGGACCCCGAGGTCGGTGAACCCCTTGTCGACCAGGGCCCGCGCGCCCTCGGTGGCGTAACCCCGGCCCCAGGCGGCCCGGTTCAGCCGGTAGCCGAGTTCGGCGACGGCGGGGTCGTGGTCGTCCAGCGGCCGGAGCTCGAACCAGCCCAGAAAGGCTCCGGTGTCCTTCTCCCGCGCGGCCCAGAAGCCGCGGGTTCCGGTGCACGGGTGGTCGTGGAGGAGCCTCGGCAGGGTCCGGTCCCGGATGTCCTCGGCGCTCGTCGGCCGGCCGCCGTTGATGTACCGCATGACAGCGGGGTCGTTGTCGAGGGCGAGCAGGTCGGGAGCGTCGGCGTGCGCGACCGGGCGCAGGACGAGCCGGTCGGTCTCCAGGAAGGTGCGCATACAGCGATCCTCCCCGCCGGCGGCCGGGCCGCGCCACCCGATATGTGCGGGGGTCAACGGTCCGGGCCGGGGCCCTGGCGCCCGGCCCGGGATCAGGGCCCTGGACCAGGTCCCGGGCCCTGGAGGTGGTCCCGGCCCTGGAGGTGGTCCCGGCCCTGGATCAGGAACGTCAGCCCTTCCGGGCTGCGCAGCCGCACGACGCGGCGGGCGCCTTCTCCGGCGAGGGTGACGAGGTCCGGCCCGTGGGCGCGGGCCCGGCGGATCACCGCGTCCGGATCGTCCACGGCGAGGGCCAGCTCCCACTGGGGCCCGGAGCCGGTGGCGGTGCCGGCCGCGCCCGAACCGGCTTCCCGGAAGACCGCCCGGCCGAGGGGCGTGCCCGTCGTCCTGGCGTAGAACTCCCGGGCCCGCTCGGGGTCTTCGCAGGCCAGGACCGCGTGGTGGGGGGTGCCGTCGGCCGTGGCCGAGGCCGGCCACCCGGCGAACCCCCGCGGCCGCCAGAGGGAGAGGACGGCGCCCGCCGGGTCGATCAGTGTGGCGATCCGGCCCTGGTCCCCCGCGTCGAACGGCGGGACGACGACCTGCGCCCCGTTCGCCACGGCCAGAGCCGTACGGTGGTCCACATCGTCGACCGCGAGGTAGTAGGCGATGTGCGGCGGCGTACCGGGCGGGTACACCGGCTGGGCGAGATCGCTCACCCCGCCGATCCGGTCGCCCCCGGCGGAGATCTTGACGGCCCGCCGCCAGTCCTCCTCGTCCACGGCGAACTCCCAGCCCAGTACCGAGGAGAAGAAGGCGGCGGTGCCGGACGGGTCGCGGGTCTTGAGGTCCATCCAGCAGAACTCGTTCATCGGGCCGTGCCGCGTCATCGTGCGCTCCTTGGGTGTCCTCTGCTGGATACCGGGCGCCCGTACGGCTGCGCAAGCGGGTTTCCCGCGCCGTACGCGATCGGCGGGGCGCGGTCGCGGGGCACGGGACACGGGAGCCCGGCATGATCCGAACGAGAAGCCTCAGGACGCCCCGTAGACCCGCCCCGGCTCCTCCGCGTCCGCCAGCAGTCGGCGCACCGTTTCGCCCGCCTCGGCCGGGGACCTGCGCGCGCCCCGGTCGTCGGTGGGGCCCGGGCGCCAGCCCTCCATGACGGTGATGCGGCCCGCCTCGGCCTCGAAGACGCGGCCCGTCACCCCCTCGCTCGCGGCGGAGCCGAGCCAGACGACGAGGGGGGAGACGTTCGCGGGGGCCATGCCGTCGAACTCCCCCGCCCCCGGGGCCGCCATCGTCTCGGCGAAGGTCCGCTCGGTCATCCGGGTCCGGGCGGCCGGGGCGAGGGCGTTGACGTGGACCCCGTACCGGCCCAGCTCGGCTGCCGCGACCAGGGTCAGGGCGACGATTCCGGCCTTGGCCGCCGCGTAGTTGCCCTGTCCCACGCTGCCGAGGAGCCCGGCGCCCGAGCTGGTGTTGACCACCCGGGCGACCGGCGCCCGGCCCGCCTTCGCCTCGGCCCGCCAGTGGGCTGCGGCGTGCCTGAGGGGCAGGAAGTGGCCCCTGAGGTGGACCCGCATCACCGCGTCCCAGTCGTCCTCGTCCAGGTTGACGAGCATCCGGTCGCGCAGGAAGCCCGCGTTGTTGACCAGGGTGTCGAGGCGGCCGAAGGCGTCCACGGCGGCCATGACCAGGGAGTCGGCGCCCTCGGCCGTGGCGATGTCGCCGGCGTGGACGACGGCTTCGCCGCCCGCCGCCACGATCTCGTCGACGACCGCCCGGGCCGGGCCTGCGGATTCCCCGTCCCCGCCGGGTCCGACGCCGAGGTCGTTGACGACGACGCGCGCCCCTTCGGCGGCGAAGGCCAGGGCGTGGGCCCGGCCGAGCCCCCGCCCGGCGCCCGTGACGGCGACGACCCGGTCCGCGCAGAGTCCGGCACGGCGTGCGATGGATGCGGTCATCTCATCTCCCCAGGATCGACGGCTGGTTGACTGCCGGCAGCCCGCCGGCGGTCGATTGGCGACCGGTGGACGGCCGGTTGGCGCGCGGGGGCGGGACTGCTACCGTCCACCTAACAAATGTTTGGTGGAAAGGTAGCTGATCCTCCGATGAGTGTCTCCACCGCCTGCCCCTCGGACGGCGTCCGCGTCGTCACCGTGGACCACCCGCCCGTCAACGCGCTCCCCGTACAGGGCTGGTACGACCTGGCGGACGCCGTCCGGGCGGCGGGCCGCGATCCCGGGGTCCGGTGCGTCGTCCTGGCCGCCGCCGGGCGCGGCTTCAACGCGGGCGTCGACATCAAGGAATTGCAGCGCGATACGGGGCACGAGGCCCTGATCGGCGCCAACCGCGGCTGCGCCGAGGCGTTCGCCGCGGTGTACGCCTGCGAGGTCCCGGTCGTCGCGGCGGTGCAGGGGTTCTGCCTGGGCGGCGGGGTCGGACTCGTCGGGAACGCCGACGCGATCGTCGCGAGCGAGGACGCGGTCTTCGGCCTGCCGGAGCTGGACCGGGGCGCGCTCGGCGCCGCGACCCACCTGGCCCGGCTGGTCCCGCAGCACCTGATGCGCACGCTGTACTACACCTCCCGCACCGTCACCGCGGCCGAGCTGCTCGCCCACGGTTCCGTCTGGCGGGTGGTCCCGGCCAACGAACTGACGGACGCCGCCATGGGGTTGGCGGCCGAGATCGCCGCCAAGGACGGTCATCTGCTGCGGCTCGCGAAAGCCGCACTGAACGGCATCGACCCCGTCGACGTACAGCACAGCTACCGCTTCGAGCAGGGTTTCACCTTCGAGGCGAACCTCGCCGGGACCGCCTCCCGGGTCCGCGACACCTTCGGCAAGGAGGCCTGAACCGTGACCACTCCCCCTCGTCCGCGCGACAAGACGATGACGCCCGAGGAGGTCGTCGACCGGCTGAGCAGCGGCATGACGATCGGGATCGGCGGCTGGGGGTCGCGCCGCAAGCCGATGGCCCTGGTCAGGGCGCTGCTCCGGTCGTCCGTCACCAATCTCACGGTGATCTCCTACGGCGGCCCGGACGTGGGACTGCTGGCCGCGGCGGGCCGGATAGCCCGTCTGGTCACGGCGTTCGTGACGCTCGACTCGATCCCGCTGGAGCCGCACTACCGAGCGGCCCGGCAGCGCGGGGCGTTCGCGTTGACGGAGATCGACGAGGCGATGTTCATGTGGGGACTGCACGCGGCGGCGAACCGGCTGCCCTTCCTGCCGGTTCGCGCGGGCATCGGTTCGGACGTGATGCGGGTCAACCCCGGGCTGCGCACGGTGACTTCACCGTACGAGGACGGCGAGGAGTTCGTGGCGGCGCCGGCCCTGCGGATGGACGCGGCGCTGGTCCACCTCAACCGGGCGGACCGGCTCGGCAACGGCCAGTACCTGGGCCCCGACCCGTACTTCGACGACCTGTTCTGCGAAGCGGCGGACGCCGCGTACGTCTCCTGCGAACGCATCGTGAGCACGAGGGAGTTGACGGAGAACTCCCTCGCCCCGCAGACCCTTCTCGTCCAACGGCACTCGGTCGCCGGTGTGGTGGAGACGCCGGGCGGGGCGCACTTCACGTCCTGCGTACCCGACCACCCGCGTGACGAGCCGTTCCAGAAGGCGTACGCGGCCGCTGCGGCGGACCCGACGGCCTGGGCGGCTTTCGCAGCCCGCTTCCTGCCGCCGGACGGCGACGAGAAGGGCTACCGGCAGGCGGTCCGCACCTGGCACGAGGAGCAGAAGTGAACGCGACCACGACCGGAGGCATCACCCGTGCCGAGTACTGCGTGATCGCGTGCGCGGAGGCCTGGCGGGGCGACGGCGAGATCCTGGCCAGCCCGATGGGCGCCGTGCCGTCGGCCGGGGCGCGGCTGGCCCGGCTGACCTTCGCCCCCGACCTGCTGCTCACGGACGGCGAGGCGACGCTCGTCGGCCCGGACGGTGAGGCGGAGGGCTGGCTGCCCTACCGCAGGCACCTGGCCCTGGTGACCGGCGGACGGCGGCACGTGATGATGGGCGCGAGCCAGATCGACCGCTTCGGCAACCAGAACATCTCCTGCGTCGGCGACTGGGAACAGCCCTCCCGCCAGCTGCTCGGGGTCCGTGGCGCACCCGTCAACACGCTGAACAATCCGGTGAGTTACTGGATCCCCCGGCACTCCCCCCGGGTCTTCGTCGAACGCGTCGACATGATCTGCGGGGTCGGCCACGACAGCGCGAGGGCGGCGGGCCCGTCCGCCACCCGCTTCCACCGCATCCCCCGGGTCGTCAGCGATCTCGGGGTCTTCGACTTCGCGACGCCCGACCGCTCGATGCGCCTCGCCTCGGTCCACCCCGGCGTCACGGTGGACCAGGTCCGAGAGGCGACGGGTTTCACGCTCACGGTCCCGGACGGCGTCCCGGACACCCGCGCCCCCTCCCCCACCGAACTCGCCCTGATCCGCGAGGTCGTCGACCCGGCCGGCACCCGGGACCGGGAGGTCCGGTCCTGATGCGCACCGCCCTGACCGACCTCGTCGGCGTCCGGCACCCGATCGTGCAGACCGGGATGGGCTGGGTGGCGGGCCCCCGCCTGGTCACCGCGACCGCGCGGGCCGGGGCGCTCGGCATCCTCGCGTCGGCGACCATGTCACCGGACGAGCTGCGTTCGGCCGTACGGGAGGTGAAGTCCCGGACCGACGCGCCGTTCGGGGTGAATCTGCGGGCGGACGCGGGGGACGCCCGGGAGCGGGTCCGGATCATGGTCGAGGAGGGCGTGCGGGTGGCGTCGTTCGCGCTCGCCCCGTCGAGGGAGCTCATCGCGGAGCTGAAGGACGCGGGCGTGGTCGTCGTCCCGTCGGTGGGGGCCCGGCGGCACGCGGAGAAGGTCGCGGCGTGGGGCGCGGACGCGGTGATCGTGCAGGGCGGCGAGGGCGGCGGCCACACCGGCGAGGTCGCCACCACGGTGCTGCTGCCGCAGGTCGTCGACGCGGTGGACATCCCGGTGGTGGCGGCGGGCGGTTTCCACGACGGCCGGGGGCTGGTGGCGGCGCTGGCGTACGGGGCGGCGGGCGTCGCGATGGGCACCCGGTTCCTGCTGACCTCGGACTCGACGGTCCCGGGCGCGGTGAAGGCCCGCTATCTGGCGGCGACCGCCAAGGACATCACCCTGACGAGGGCGGTGGACGGCCTCCCGCACCGGATGCTCCGTACGGAGATGGTGGCGGAGTTGGAGGGTGCGGGCCGGCTGCGCTCCCTGTACCGGGCGCTGCGCCGGGCGTCCGGCTTCCGCCGGATCTCCGGCCTGAGCTGGCCGGGCATGGTCCGCGACGGCCTGGCGATGCGGCACGGCAAGGAGCTGAGCTGGAGCCAGGTGCTGCTGGCGGCGAACACCCCGATGCTGCTGAGGGCGTCGATGGTCGACGGCCGTACGGACCTCGGCATCATGGCCTCGGGCCAGGTCGCGGCCCTGATCCAGGACCTGCCGAGTGTGGCGGAGCTGGTGGACCGGATCGTGGCCGAGGCGGAGACGGCCCTCGCGACCCTGGGCACCGAATTCGGCCCGGCCGACGCGTGAGGGCAGGCCCTGGCTCACATCGGCCCGAGGCCAACGGCCCAGCGGCCGTATCCCACTGTCCGCGACGCCCAGCCCGTCCGGCGCTTGAGGACAAACCCCGGGTCCGGGGCTTTCGGGGCGCTGCCCCGGACCCCGGTCCTCAATCGCCGGACGGCTTAAGGTGACCCCGGTCCTCAAGCGCCCGACGGCCGAGGGGCCCGGTCCCAGCCCTACGCGGCCCGACGCCCCCGCGCAGGCGCGCCGGAGCGGCCTGCGCCACGGGACTCGCCGCCCGATCGCGCCCCGCCACCGGAGCGCGCCGCCCCGCCACCGGAGCGCGCGGCCCCGCCCGAGCGCGCCGCGCCGCCACCGGCACCGCCGGACCCGGCACCCGTACCGGCCCCTCGCCGCCCGCGTCCCCGGCTGCCGGACCGCACCGCTCCCCCGCCGGAGCCGACGCCGGAACCGCCCGGCCGGGTCCGCTGCTTCGGCGGGGTCTGCTGCGGCACCTCGATGACGATCGCGACGCCCGAGGGCTCGCGGGCACCCGTGATCCGGCCCAGTTCCGCGTCGCTGGAGGTGACCCGCGTGGTGCGCGGCGCGATGCCGGCGTCCTGCATCAGCCGGGTCATCTCGCGCTTCTCCTCGGGCAGCACCAGCGTGACGACGCTGCCGGACTCCCCGGCGCGCGCCGTGCGCCCGCCGCGGTGGAGGTAGTCCTTGTGGTCGGTCGGCGGGTCCACGTTGACGACCAGGTCGAGGTCGTCGACGTGGATGCCGCGGGCCGCGACGTTCGTCGCGACGAGCGCGGTGACCTGGCCGTTCTTGAACTGGTCGAGCGTCCGGTTGCGCTGCGGCTGCGAGCGCCCGCCGTGCAGGGCGGCCGCCCGTACACCGCTGGCGAGCAGCCGCTTGGCGAAGCGGTCGGCGGCGCGCTTGGTGTCGACGAACATGATCACCCGGCCCTCGCGGGCGGCGATCTTCGTGGCGACGGCCTTCTTGTCGGTCTCGTCCAGGACGTGGAGGACGTGGTGCTCCATCGTGGTGACCGCGCCGGCGGACGGGTCGACGGAGTGCACGACCGGGTCGGTGAGGAACATCTTCACGAGCCGGTCGATGTTCTTGTCGAGGGTCGCGGAGAACAGCATCCGCTGTCCGTCCGTCTCGACCTGCTTGAGCAGGGCGACGACCTGCGGCATGAAGCCCATGTCGGCCATCTGGTCGGCCTCGTCGAGGACGGTGATGGAGACCTCGTCCAGGCGGCAGTCGCCGCGCTCGATGAGGTCCTTGAGCCGACCCGGGGTGGCGACGAGCACTTCGGCGCCGCGCCGCAGGGTGGCGGACTGCTTGGTGATCGACATGCCGCCGACGACGGTGGCCATCCGCAGGTTCACGGCGGTCGCGTACGGGGTCAGCGCGTCGGTGACCTGCTGGGCCAGCTCGCGCGTCGGCACGAGGACCATGGCGAGCGGCGCGCGCGGCTCGCTGCGGCGTCCGGCGGTGCGGGCCAGCAGCGCCAGGCCGAAGGCGAGCGTCTTGCCGGAGCCGGTGCGCCCGCGGCCGAGGATGTCGCGGCCGGCCAGCGAGTTCGGCAGGGTCGCGCCCTGGATCGGGAACGGCTCGGTGACGCCCTGCGCGGTGAGGGTCTTCAGCAGCCCGGCGGGCATGTCCAGGTCGGCGAAGGCGTCCACGGACGGCAGTGCGGGCGTCACCGTCTCCGGCAGGGCGAACTCGCCCTGCGGCGGGGTGGCGCGGCGGCGGGCCGGGGGCTTGGAGCCGCCCTGGACCTTGGAGCGGGGTGCGCCGCCCCGGCCGTTCGCGGGAGCCTGGGCGCCGGCGCCCTGGCCGCGGCCTCGGCCACGGGCCGGTCGCGAGCGGGGGGTGCGGTCCTGGCGTTCGGAGCTGGTCATACGGAATTGCCCTCCTGGGGGATTCCTGGGCAACTGCCGAGTGGGATTACTGCGATGTGCCGGCCCGACCGTCCGGGTGCGCCCCCAGGATGTGCGCACAGAACGGGTTGTTGCGACGGGTTGTCGCTCGGACAGCACAAACCGGGGCCCGCACCTTCACGGTGCGGGCCCCGGTCAGCGAGGTACGCGTCCGGCAATTAGGCCGGGACGATGTTCTCCGCCTGCGGGCCCTTCTGGCCCTGCGTGACGTCGAAGGAGACCTTCTGGCCCTCCTGGAGCTCACGGAAGCCCTGGGTGGCGATGTTGGAGTAGTGGGCGAAGACGTCGGCGCCGCCGCCGTCCTGCTCGATGAAGCCGAAGCCCTTTTCCGAGTTGAACCACTTCACGGTTCCAGTAGCCATGTCATTCTCCTAAAAGAGGTGCAGTGCCGAGAACCCGCACTTTACGGATTCCAAGTCGCCGCATTGAGCCCCACCCGGAGAAAGCCGGAAAACAATAAAGCGCCTGAGGAAGCATTCCCGTCAGGCGCACATAAAGTTCATGGGTACCAAAACTGCAACGGGAAACATCCTAGCACGCCCTCTCCTCGGGCGGCGGAGCGCGCCGCACCGCCGGAGGGAAAACTTGGCTGACCAGAGGGTGTACGCGCGGGGCCGCCGGGGTCCGCGGGCGGGGCCCGGCCGGGCCCGGGGCCGGGTTCTCAGAGCCGCTCGACGATGGTGACGTTGGCCTGTCCGCCGCCTTCGCACATCGTCTGGAGCCCGTAGCGGCCGCCGGTGCGTTCCAGTTCGTGCAGCAGGGTCGTCATCAGCCGGGCCCCGGTCGCGCCGAGCGGGTGACCCAGCGCGATGGCTCCGCCGTTGACGTTGACCCGCTCGGGGTCGGCACCGGTCTCTTTCAGCCAGGCGAGGACGACCGGGGCGAACGCCTCGTTGATCTCGACGAGGTCGATGGCGTCGAGGGTGAGGCCGGTCTTCTTCAGGGCGTACGCGGTGGCCGGGATCGGGGCCGAGAGCATCCGGATCGGGTCCTCGCCCCGTACGGACAGGTGGTGGACCCGGGCCCTCGGGGTGAGCCCGTGTTCGGCGACGGCCCGCTCCGAGGCGATGAGCAGGGCGGCGGCCCCGTCGGAGACCTGGGAGGAGCAGGCCGCGGTGATGGTGCCGCCCTCCACGACAGGTCGCAGACCGGCCATTTTCTCCAGGGTGGTGTCCCGGCGCGGCCCCTCGTCCGCGGTGACGTCCCCGTACGCGACGGTCTCTCGGGCGAAACGGCCTTCGTCGATGGCGCGGATCGCGCGGCGGTGGGAGGTGAGGGCGAACTCCTCCATGTCCCGGCGGCTGATGCCCCACTTCTCGGCGATCAGCTGGGCGCCGTGGAACTGGTTGACGGGGGCGTCGCCGTAGCGGGCGCGCCAGCCCTCGCTGCCGGCGTACGGGCCCTGGGTGAGGCCGAGGGGTTCGGCGGCCTGCCGGGAGGCGAAGGCGATGGGGATCTGGGTCATGTTCTGGGTGCCGCCCGCGACGACGAGGTCCTGGGTGCCGGAGAGGACGCCCTGGGCCGCGAAGTGGAGGGCCTGCTGGGAGGAGCCGCACTGCCGGTCGATGGTGACGCCGGGGACCTCCTCGGGGAGTCCGGCGGCGAGCCATGACGTCCGGGCGATGTCGCCGGCCTGCGGTCCGACGGTGTCGAGGCAGCCGAAGACGACGTCCTCGACGGCCGCCGGGTCGACTCCGGAGCGGGCGATCAGCTCCTTCAGCACATGTGCGCCGAGGTCGGCGGGGTGGACGGCCCCGAGGCCGCCTCCGCGCCGCCCGACGGGGGTGCGTACCGCTTCGACGATGTAGGCCTCGGCCATGGCTGCTACTCCTCGGGGCGCTCGGATGGACCGGTTCTCCGGTTACGTACGCAGGGCGATTCCGTCGAGCACCATCGAGAGGTACTGACGGGCGATCTCCTCGGGGCTGTGGTGTCCGCCGGGCCGGTACCAGGAGGCCGCGACCCAGACGGTGTCGCGGACGAAGCGGTAGGTGAGGCGGATGTCGAGGTCGTCGCGGAAGGCGCCTTCGGCGACGCCGCGCTCCAGGGTGCCGAGCCAGGCCTTCTCGAACTTCGTCTGCGAGTCGACGAGGTAGGCGAAGCGCGGCTGGGTGGCGAGGTGCTTGGACTCCTTCTGGTAGATCGCGACGGCGGGGCGGTGCCGGTCGATCTCCCGGAAGGACTCGGTGACCAGGGCCTCGATGGTCTCGCGGGGGCCGAGGCCGGCCTCCAGGACCGTGTCGTAGCCCTGCCAGAGCTCGTCGAGGAAGGTGGAGAGGATCTCGTCGATCATCGATTCCTTGGAATCGAAGTGGTAGTAGAGGCTGCCCGCGAGCATCCCGGCCTCGTCCGCGATCCGGCGGACGGTGGTGGCGTTGTATCCCTGGGCGGCGAAGACCTCGGCGGCGGTGGCGAGCAGTTCACGGCGTCGCTCCGGCGTGGGGGTCACCTGGGGCTTCTTCTTGGTAGGCACCCGCCCATTGTCCGCCCGCGGCCGGGGTGTCCACGCAGGCGATCACGCATGCTGGCTGCTGACGGGGACGACCTCGCCGGTCATGTACGAGGAGTAGCCGCTGGCGAGGAAGACGATCACGTTGGCGACCTCCCAGGGTTCGGCGTACCGGCCGAAGGCCTCCTTTCCGGTGAGTTCGGCGAGGAGTTCGGCGGAGGTGACCTTGGCCAGGTGGGGGTGCATGGCGAGGCTGGGGGCGACGGCGTTGACGCGTACGCCGTAGTCGGCGGCCTCGACGGCGGCGCAGCGGGTGAGGGCCATGACGCCCGCCTTGGCGGCGGCGTAGTGGGCCTGGCCGCGCTGGGCGCGCCAGCCGACGACGGAGGCGTTGTTGACGAGGACTCCGCCGGTGCCGGCGGCCTTGAGGGAGCGCAGGGCGGCCCGGGTGCAGCGGAAGGTGCCGTTCAGGGTGACGTCGAGGATCCTCGTCCACTGGTCGTCGGTCATCTCGGTGAGTTCGGCGGTGCCGCCGAGGCCCGCGTTGTTGACGACGATGTCGAGGCCGCCGTGGGCGCGTTCGGCGTGTGCGAAGAGGGCCCCGACCTGGTCCTCGTCGGTGACGTCGCAGGTCAGGTGGGTGACGCGGTCGGTGCCGAACTCGTCGGCGAGGGCGTGTGCGCTCTCCTTCAGCCGGCGGGCGTGGGCGTCGCCGATCACGACGCGGGCGCCCTCCTCCAGGAAGCGGCGGGCGGTCGCACCGCCGATCCCGGCTCCGGCGGCGGCGGTGACGACGGCGGTGCGGCCGGCCAGCAGTCCGTGTCCCGGCAGGTACGGCGGTGTGTCCATGGCCCGGTCCCCCGACTTCTCGACGGTCTGTGGGCGGTACGTTAACCTACCAAACACTTGTTAGGGAACACTCTCGGCGACGGCGACAGCGACGGCGACGGTTGCCGACCGGACGGAAGGCGGGCGCTTCATGGATCTGGCGCAGACGGCACGGACGGCAGCCCTGCGGGCCGAGGCCCGGGCCTGGCTCCGGGACCACGTACCGGCCCGGCCGCTGCCCTCCCTGGAGACCGGGGAGGGGTTCGCCGCGCACCGGGAGTGGGAGGCGCTGCTGGGCGCCGGCCGGTGGTCGGCGGTCTCCTGGCCCAAGGAGTACGGGGGCCGGGGCGCGGATCTCTTCGGCTGGCTGGCGTTCGAGGAGGAGTACTGGGCGGCGGGCGCACCGGGCCGGGTCTCGCAGAACGGGATCAGTCTCCTCGCCCCGACCCTCCTCGCCCACGGCACGGCCGAGCAGCGGGCTCGCGTGCTGCCCCCGATGGCGAGCGGCGAGGTCATCTGGGCGCAGGCCTGGTCGGAGCCGGAGGCCGGGTCGGACCTGGCGGCGCTGCGGTCGCGGGCGGTGCGCACGGACGGCGGCTGGCTGCTGTCGGGGGTCAAGACCTGGTCCTCGCGGGCGGCGTTCGCGGACCGGGCCTTCGGCATCTTCCGTACGGACCCGGGGGCCGCGAAACCGCACCAGGGCCTCACGTATCTGATGTTCGGGCTGCGGGACCCGGGGGTCACGGTCCGCCCCATCGGGCGGCTGGACGGGAAGCCCGCGTTCGCCGAGATCTTCCTCGACGAGGTCTTCGTACCGGACGCGGACGTCATCGGGGAGCCGGGGCGGGGCTGGCGCATCGCCATGTCGGCCACCGGCGACGAGCGCGGGCTCACCCTCCGCTCCCCCGGCCGTTTCCTGGCCGCCGCCGACCGGTTGCGGGCCTTGTGGCGGGAGTCGGGGGACCCGGCGGACACGGCGCTGCGGGACCGGGTGGCGGACGCGGTGATCGGGGCGCGGGCGTACCAGCTGTTCACCGCCGCCTCCGCGGCCCGGTTCGCGGCGGGGGCCTCGCTGGGGCCCGAGTCCAGCCTGAACAAGGTGTTCTGGTCGAGTTACGACATCGCGCTGCACGAGACGGCGCTCGATCTGCTGGGCCCGGACGCGGAGCTGGCGGACACGGTGTGGGCGGAGGGGTACGTCTTCGCGCTCGCGGGCCCCGTGTACGCCGGGACCAACGAGATCCAGCGGGACATCATCGCCGAGCGGCTGCTCGGCCTGCCGAAGGGACGGCGCTGATGCGTTTCCTCCTCGACGACGAGCAGCGGGAGTTCGCCCGGTCGCTCGACGCGATGCTGACGGCGGGGGGCACACCGTCGGTCCTGCGGGCGTGGGCCGCCGGGGACCACGCGCCGGGGCGGGCCCTGTGGGGGCGGCTCGCGGACGCGGGAGTGTTCGCGCTCGCGGTCCCTCAGGCGTACGGGGGTCTCGGGCCGCTCCCCGTGGAGCTGGCCGTCGCCTGCGTCGAGCTGGGGCGGCACGCGGTGCCCGGACCGGTGGCGGAGACCCTGGCCGCCGGGGTGCTGCTGGGTGGGACCGGCGGACCGGCGGCCGCGGAGTGGCTGCCCCGGATCGCCTCCGGCGGGGCGGTCGTCTCGCTGCGGCTGGCGGGGCACGGGCCGTACGCCCTGGACGCGGACGCGGCGGACGCGGTGTTCACGGTGGACGGCGACGAACTGCGGCTCGCGCCGGGACCCGGGGAGCCGTCGGCGTCGGCGGATCCGGCGCGGCGGCTGTTCCGGCCGGAGGCGGGCGGCACGGTGGCGGCGGCCGGTCCCGGGGTGCGCGAGGCGGCGCGGGCGGCGGGCGACCTGGCGGCGTTCGCCACGGCGGCCCTGGCGCTGGGCTGCGGGGAGGAGCTGCTGCGGGCGACCGTGGCGTACGTGAAGCAGCGCACCCAGTTCGGGGTGCCCGTCGGGTCCTTCCAGGCGGTCAAGCACCGCCTCGCGGACACCCTGCTCGGCCTGGAGTTCGCGCGCCCGCTGCTGTACGGGGCGGCGGTGGAGCTGGCAGGCGGATCGGCCGGTGCGGGGGCGGCGGTCGCGGCGGCGAAGGCGGCGGCGGGCGAGGCGGGGTACGCGGCGGCCCGCACCGCGCTCCAGTCGCACGGCGCGGTCGGCTACACCGAGGAGCTGGACCTCGCCTGGTGGCTGCGCCGGGCCCGGCCGCTGCGGGACGCCTGGGGGACGCCGTCCGCCTGCCGGGCCCGGGTGCTGGCGGGCTGAAACCCGTGCGCCTGCCGGGCCCGGCCCGTGCGCCGCCCCGGTTCAGGACACGTCGGTCGGCGGGGTGTCGTCGTTGCTGCGGCGCACGGTGCGCAGCGGCTGCCCGGGACGCCAGGACCGGATGACCAGCGCCTCTCCGTCGAGCCCGATGCGGACCACCTCCGCCAGCTCGGCCCGGAAGAGGTGGAACGGCTCCGGCGGGGTCGCCTCCTCGATGAAGCGGGCGATCATCCGCGGGTCGGTGACCTCCACGGCCCGGCCGCTGACGCGGACGTCCCCGTCGTTCAGCTCGGCGTCGGGCCCGGGGTTGGCCTGGAGCGCGAAGCGCGGATCGCGGCGCAGGTCCAGGGCCTTGCGGGAGTTCGGCATCATGCCGAGCAGCAGCTCGCCGAAGCGGAAGTCGGCCTCCAGGCCGGTGACCCGGGGTGAGCCGTCCTTCCGCAGGGTGGCCAGGACGTGGTGCTTGTAGAGCCGGAAGCGGCGCTGCACGGTGTCGGCGAACTCGGGCTCGGCGGCGGCGAAGCCGTCCCAGGAGACAGGCGCGTGCGAAGGGAATCGCGAAGAGGGTGAAGACGTCATGGATGCCATGGAACACCGGATACCCGACAACTCCTGTCGGTATTTGCGCGCGACAGGCGGACGAATTCCGGCGAACAGAACGCCTTCACCTTCTCCACGGCCCCCTGCCTCGGCGTCTCACCGCTTCAGGCGTGGTTCTCCGGAGCCGGCCGGGTGAGCCGCAGCATGACCTCGTCGTACTCCTCGTCGACGCGGCGGCTCTCCTCCACGAAGCCCAGCCGGGCGTAGAAGCTCCGGGCCCCCGTGTTCTTCTCGTACACCTCCAGGGTCAACGCCCCGTGCAGCGCCGCCGCGTGCTCTACGAGGCGCCGGCCCACCCCGGTGCCCTGTGCCTCCGGGGCCACGAAGAGGCCGCCGATCTCGGTGTCCAGGAGCCCCAGGAGAGCCACCACACGGCCGTCCGTCTCGGCGACCCAGTTCTCGGCGTGGACGAGATAGACCTCGCGCATCTTGCGGGCGCGCTCGCCCTCGCCCTCGCCGGGGATGAAGGGGTGGGCCAGGCTGCCGGCACGGGACCAGACGTCCACCGCCGCGTTCTCGTCAGCGGCGGCGTAGCGGCGGATCACGGCGGGTTCGGATGCGTTTTCGGGCATGCGCGCGACCGTATCCCGCGGCGGGGCGATCGGCAGCCGAGTTTCCCGCTCACGAAAGGCCCTGGGGTCCGCCGGGGCAGGCCGGTCACGCGTCCGAGAAGGTGATCAGCACCGCCTGGCCCATCGTCCGCAGGACCCCGGGCGACGCCCCGGCCGCCAGCACCGCGTCGTAGCGGTCCAGCCGGACGCCCCCGCCCTCCAGCTCCGCGCCGTCGTCCAGGGAGACGGCCAGCACCGCGCCGCCCTCCGGAGGCAGCAGGCGGACCGTGCCGCAGACGACTGCGGTCTCCGCCCGCGTACGGGCCCTGCGGTACATGACGTTGAGATTGACGACGGGGCCGCCCAGCAGGAAGCCCTCGGTGGGCAGGTCGCCGGGGAAGCCGTGCGGCCACAGCGGCTCGTCGACGATGTGGTGTTCGCCGCCGACGACGAGGTCCATGCCCGCGCCCTCGACCACGGTCAGCACGCGCTCCACGCCCGGGAAGGCGGAGAACGGCCCGTCGGCGGTGACGTCGGCCAGGCTCACCCGCCAGTCGAAGGCGTCCGTCCCCGCGCTCTCGGGGCCGGTGGCGATCTCGCGGACGGTCCCGCCGCCGTTCTTCCACGGGGCGGGCGTACGGTCGGCGGCGCGCAGGATCCGTACCGTCATCGGACGACCCCCTGCTCCCGGGCGGCTGCCAGCCAGAGCGGGAACTCGGCGACGAGCCGGTCGTACAGCTCGGAGTCCGGGACCTTCCGGGGGTCCTCGCCGGCTTGGAAGTACCCGGCGTTGTCGACCATCCGTTTGGCGGGGACGGCCAGCTCGTCGAGCTTGCGCAGGAAGTCGAACTGGCTGCTGCGGGTGTTGCCGAAACCGACGAACTGCCAGAACAGGGGCAGCTTCGCGGCCTTGCACAGGTAGCGCTCGGCGGCGAGCTTGTTGATCGGCCCGCCGTCCGTCTGGAAGACGACCAGGGCGGGCGCGGTGGAGCCGCTGTCGAGGTAGTGGTCGATGACCGCGTCCATCGCCAGGTGGTAGCTGGTCTTCCCCATGTGGCCGAGGCCCGCCCAGATCTCGTCGACCCGGCCACGGTGGTTGTCGAGGGCGATGTCGGTGACCGCGTCGACATCGGTGGAGAAGAAGACGACCGGCACCGTGCCGTCGTCGTCGAGGTTGGCCGAAAGGCCCAGCACCCGGTCGGCCAGCGCCTGGACGCTGCCGTCGTTGTAGTACGGCTTCATCGAGCCGGAGTGGTCGAGGACGAGGTAGACGGCCGCGCGGTGACCGCCGAGGCCGTGCTTCTCCAGCGAGGTCCCGGCGCTCGTGTAGTGGCCGACCAGGGCCGGGGCCGTCTCCCGGACCTTGGTGAGGCTGATGGCCGGGCCGGCGCCCACGGCCGTGTTCGCACCCTGCATGACGGCCCCCCGTTCTGTGCTTCGCGGACCTTGAGCGTAGGCCACCGCCGGGCCCCGGGCACACGGCCCACCGCACCGGTTCGCTATCTTGATCGCCGCCGCCCCCACCGGCCCCGTTGCACATCCCCAGTGAAGGAGCCGGCCATGGAGGCCGCCGCCACCGCGTGTTACCGCCATCCGTCCTACGAGACGTATGTCCGCTGCACCCGTTGCGACCGCTACATCTGCCCGGACTGCATGCGGGAGGCGGCCGTAGGGCACCACTGCGTGGAGTGCGTGAAGGAGGGGCAGCGCTCGGTGCGCCAGGCACGTACCGTCTTCGGCGGTGCGGTGTCCCGGGCGACGGCGCCGATCGTGACGTACGTCCTGATGGCGCTCAACGTCCTGGCCTACGTCGGCGAGGTGGTCAGGCCGGAGATCGTGGACCGGTTCGCGGTACTCGGGGCCGCGCTCACGGGGCCGGACGGCGAGCAGTACTACTACCGGGGTGACACCTATCCCGGGTACGAGCTGACGGGCATCGCGGACGGGGAGTGGTACCGGCTGGTGACCGGGGCCTTCCTGCACCTTCCGCCGGACGCCTCGTTCGGGGTGATGCACCTGGTGTTCAACATGTTCGCGCTGTGGAACATCGGCCGGGCGGTGGAGGGCCAGCTCGGGCGGGCCCGTTATCTGGCGCTGTATCTGCTGTCGGCGGTGGGCGGTTCGGTCCTGGTGTACCTGCTGGCCCCGGACACCTCGACGGTCGGCGCCTCCGGCGCGGTCTTCGGGCTGGCCGCCGCGTACTGGGTCATCCACCGGCGGCTCGGCCGTGACATGGCGGCCGTCAACCGTTTCATGGCCGGATTCCTGCTCTGGATGCTGATCTCGGCCGCGTTCACGTCGTGGCAGGGGCACCTGGGCGGGCTGCTGACCGGGGCACTGGTGACGTACGGACTCGCCTTCGCACCGGCGAAGCTGCGGGTGTGGCCGGTCCAGCTCGCGGGCGGGCTGGTGCTGGCGGGCCTGTTCGCGGTGGCGGTGGCCCTGAAGACCTCGGCTCTGACGGGCGGCTGAGGCGGGGCGGCGTTGGGGCGGGGCGGCGTTGAGGCCTGGCCCCGTAGCGGGAGCCCGGCCCGTAGCGGAGCCCGGCCCGTAGCGGGAGCCCGGCCCGTAGCGGGAGCCCGGCCCCGGACGCGCCACGGCGCCCGCTGGAGTCCGGTCGGGGACAGGCAGGCGCCGCGTTCAGTTCCGTACGCCGTTGTACGGGACGTCTTGAGGGGCTCCCCCGGGCCGCGTGGCCCAGGGGGAACCCGGGTGGGGCTCAGACCAGCAGGGACCGGTCCGTCGGGCGGATCGGCGCGTGCAGGGCGCTGGTCCCGGTCAGGAAGCGGTCCACTCCGCGGGCGGCGGAGCGGCCCTCGGCGATCGCCCAGACGATCAGCGACTGGCCGCGTCCCGCGTCACCGGCGACATAGACGCCGTCGACGTTGGTCGCGTAGTGCTCGTCGCGGGCGACGTTGCCGCGCTGGTCGAGCTCCAGGCCGAACTGCTGGACCAGACCGTTGGACTGGTCGGTTCCCGTGAAGCCCATGGCGAGGGTGACGAGCTGCGCGGGGATGCGCCGCTCCGTGCCGGGCTTCTGCTCCAGCTTACCGTCCTTGAACTCGACCTCCACCAGGTGGAGGGCCGCGACGTTGCCGTCCTCGTCGCCCTCGAAGTGGGTGGTGGAGACGGAGTAGACCCGCTCGCCGCCCTCCTCGTGCGCGGAGGTGACCTTGTAGAGCATCGGGAAGGTCGGCCACGGCTGGTTTGCGTTCCGGTCCTCGCCCGGCTTCGGCATGATCTCCAGCTGGGTGACGGAGGCCGCGCCCTGGCGGTGGGCGGTGCCCACGCAGTCGGCGCCGGTGTCGCCGCCGCCGATGACGACGACGTGCTTGCCGCCGGCGTGGATCGGGGCGACGGTCAGGTCGCCCTCCTGCACCTTGTTGGCGAGCGGCAGGTACTCCATCGCGAAGTGGATGCCGCCCAGCTCACGGCCGGGGACAGGCAGGTCGCGCGAGACGGTGGCGCCGGCCGCGATGACGACCGCGTCGTAGCGGCGGCGGAGCTTCGCGGCGTCGATGTCCTTGCCGATCTCCACCTCCGTACGGAACTTGGTGCCTTCCAGGCGCATCTGCTCGATGCGGCGGTTGATGTGCGACTTCTCCATCTTGAACTCGGGGATGCCGTAGCGGAGGAGGCCCCCGATGCGGTCCGCGCGCTCGTAGACGGCGACGGTGTGGCCGGCCCGGGTCAGCTGCTGGGCGGCGGCGAGTCCCGCCGGGCCCGAGCCGATGACCGCGACGGTCTTGCCGGAGAGCCGCTCGGGCGGCTGCGGGGTGACGTCGCCGTTGTCCCACGCCTTGTCGATGATGGAGACTTCGACGTTCTTGATGGTGACGGCGGGCTGGTTGATGCCGAGCACGCACGCCGACTCGCAGGGGGCCGGGCACAGCCGCCCGGTGAACTCCGGGAAGTTGTTCGTGGCGTGCAGCCGCTCGGAGGCGGCGGTCCAGTCCTCGCGGTAGGCGTAGTCGTTCCACTCGGGGATGAGGTTTCCGAGCGGGCAGCCGTTGTGGCAGAAGGGGATGCCGCAGTCCATGCAGCGGCCGGCCTGCTTGCTGATGATCGGGAGCAGGGAGCCCGGAACGTAGACCTCGTTCCAGTCCTTGACGCGCTCGGCCACGGGGCGGGTCTGGGCGACCTCGCGTCCGGTGGTCAGGAAGCCCTTGGGGTCAGCCATGGGTCGCCGCCTCCATCATCTTCTCGGTGGTCTCCTGCTCGGAGAGACCGGCGAGCTCAGCGGCGTCCTTGGCGGCGAGCACGGCCTTGTACGTGGACGGGATGATCTTGCTGAAGCGGGTCACGGCGGTGTCCCACTCGGTGAGGAGCTTCTCGGCGACAGTGGAGCCGGTCTCCTCCTGGTGGCGGCGCACGACGTCGTGCAGCCACTGCCGGTCGGTGTCGTCCAGTTCCTCGACCGCGCCGAGGTTGCCGACGTTGACGTGGTCGCGGTTCAGGTCGATGACGTACGCGACGCCGCCCGACATGCCGGCGGCGAAGTTGCGGCCGGTCTCGCCGAGGACGACGGCCTGGCCGCCGGTCATGTACTCGCAGCCGTGGTCGCCGACGCCCTCGGAGACGACGAGCGCACCGGAGTTGCGGACGCAGAAGCGTTCGCCGGTGCGGCCGCGCAGGAAGACCTCGCCGCCGGTCGCGCCGTAGCCGATGGTGTTGCCGGCGATGGTGGAGTACTCGGCGAGGTGGTCGGCGCCCCGGTCGGGGCGGACGATCACCCGGCCGCCGGAGAGGCCCTTGCCGACGTAGTCGTTGGCGTCGCCCTCCAGGCGCAGGGTCACCCCGCTCGGCAGGAACGCGCCGAAGGACTGGCCGGCCGAGCCGGTGAAGGTGAGGTCGATGGTGTTCTCGGGCAGGCCGGAACCACCGAACTTCTTGGTCACCTCGTGGCCGAGCATGGTGCCGACGGTCCGGTTGATGTTGCGGATCGCGACCTGGGCGCGGACCGGCTGGGCTGTCTCGGGGGTCTCGGCCCCGAGCGCGTCGGCGGCCAGCTTGATCAGCTGGTTGTCGAGCGCCTTCGTCAGACCGTGGTCCTGCTCGACGGTGCGGTGGCGGACCGCGCCCTCGGGCAGCTCGGGGACGTAGAACAGCGGAGCCAGGTCCAGGCCCTGCGCCTTCCAGTGGGTGACCGCCCGGTCGGTGTCGAGGAGCTCGGCGTGGCCGACGGCCTCCTCGACGGTGCGGAAGCCCAGCTCGGCCAGGATCTCGCGGACCTCTTCGGCGATGAACTCGAAGAAGTTGACGATGTACTCGGCCTTGCCGGAGAACCGGTCGCGCAGCACCGGGTTCTGGGTGGCGATGCCGACCGGGCAGGTGTCCAGGTGGCAGACGCGCATCATGACGCAGCCGGAGACGACGAGCGGCGCGGTCGCGAAACCGAATTCCTCGGCGCCGAGCAGCGCGGCGATGACGACGTCTCGGCCGGTCTTGAGCTGGCCGTCGGTCTGTACGACGATGCGGTCGCGCAGGCCGTTGAGGAGCAGCGTCTGCTGGGTCTCGGCGAGGCCGAGCTCCCAGGGGCCGCCCGCGTGCTTGAGCGAGGTGAGCGGGGAGGCGCCCGTTCCGCCGTCGTGGCCGGAGATGAGGACGACGTCCGCGTGGGCCTTGGAGACACCGGCGGCGACCGTGCCGACGCCGACCTCGGAGACCAGCTTGACGTGGATCCGCGCCTGGGGGTTCGCGTTCTTCAGGTCGTGGATCAGCTGGGCGAGGTCTTCGATGGAGTAGATGTCGTGGTGCGGCGGCGGCGAGATGAGGCCGACGCCGGGCGTCGAGTGCCGCGTCCTGGCGACCCACGGGTAGACCTTGTGGCCGGGCAGCTGGCCGCCCTCGCCGGGCTTGGCGCCCTGCGCCATCTTGATCTGGATGTCGTCCGCGTTGACCAGGTATTCGCTGGTCACACCGAAGCGGCCGGAGGCGACCTGCTTGATGGAGGAGCGGCGCGCCGGGTCGTAGAGGCGGTCGGGGTCCTCGCCGCCCTCGCCGGTGTTGGACTTGCCGCCGAGCTGGTTCATCGCGATGGCGAGCGTCTCGTGCGCCTCGCGGGAGATGGAGCCGTACGACATGGCGCCGGTGGAGAAGCGCTTGACGATCTCGGAGGCGGGCTCGACCTCGTCGAGGGGGATCGGCTCGCGGCCGGAGTCGAAGCCGAAGAGGCCGCGGAGCGTCATGAGGCGCTCGGACTGCTCGTTCACCCGCTCGGTGTACTGCTTGAAGATGTCGTAGCGCCGGTTGCGGGTGGCGTGCTGGAGGCGGAAGACCGTCTCCGGGTCGAACAGGTGCGGTTCGCCCTCGCGCCGCCACTGGTACTCGCCGCCGATCTCCAGCGCGCGGTGCGAGGCCGCGATGCCGGAGGCGGGGTACGCCTTGGTGTGCCGGGCGGCGACCTCCTTGGCGACGACGTCCAGGCCGGCGCCGCCGATCTTGGTGGCGGTGCCGTTGAAGTACGTCGCGACGAAGGCCTCGTCGAGCCCGACGGCCTCGAAGACCTGGGCGCCGCGGTAGGAGGCGACGGTGGAGATGCCCATCTTGGACATGACCTTCAGGACGCCCTTGCCGAGCGCGTAGATCAGGTTCCGGATGGCCTGCTCGGCCTCGATGTTCTCGATGAAGGTGCCGGCGCGGACGAGGTCCTCGACGGACTCCATGGCGAGGTACGGGTTGACCGCGGCGGCGCCGTAGCCGATGAGCAGCGCGACGTGGTGGACCTCGCGGACGTCCCCGGCCTCGACCAGCAGGCCCACCTGGGTGCGCTGCTTGGTGCGGATGAGGTGGTGGTGGACGGCGGAGGTGAGCAGCAGCGAGGGGATCGGCGCGTGCTCGGCGTCGGAGTGCCGGTCGGAGAGGACGATCAGGCGGGCGCCGTCCTCTATGGCGGCGTCGACCTCGGTGCAGATCTGCTCGATCCGCGCGGCCAGCGCGTCGCCTCCGCCGCCGACCCGGTAGAGGCCGGAGAGGGTGGCGGCCGTCATGCCCGGCATGTCGCCGTCGGCGTTGATGTGTATCAGCTTGGCGAGCTCGTCGTTGTCGATCACCGGGAAGGGCAGCGTGACGCTGCGGCACGCGGCGGCGGTCGGCTCCAGGATGTTGCCCTGGGGGCCCAGCGAGGAGCGCAGCGAGGTGACGAGCTCCTCGCGGATGGCGTCCAGCGGCGGGTTGGTGACCTGGGCGAAGAGCTGGGTGAAGTAGTCGAAGAGCAGCCGGGGGCGCTCGGAGAGCGCGGCGATCGGCGAGTCGGTGCCCATGGAGCCGAGCGGTTCGCCGGCGGTGCGGGCCATCGGCGCGAGGATGACGCGGAGCTCTTCCTCGGTGTAGCCGAAGGTCTGCTGGCGGCGGGTGACCGAGGCGTGGGTGTGCACGATGTGCTCACGCTCGGGCAGGTCGCTCAGCTCGATCTCGCCGGTCTCCAGCCACTCCTGGTAGGGCTGCTCGGCGGCGAGGGACGCCTTGATCTCGTCGTCCTCGATGATGCGGTGCTCGGCGGTGTCGACGAGGAACATCTTGCCGGGCTGGAGGCGGCCCTTGCGGACGACCTTCGCGGGGTCGATGTCCAGGACGCCGACCTCGGAGGAGAGCACGACGAGGCCGTCGTCGGTGACCCAGTAGCGGCCGGGGCGCAGACCGTTGCGGTCGAGGACCGCGCCGACCTGGACGCCGTCGGTGAAGGTGACGCAGGCCGGGCCGTCCCAGGGCTCCATCATCGTGGCGTGGTACTGGTAGAACGCGCGCCGGGCCGGGTCCATCGAGTCGTGGTTCTCCCACGCCTCGGGGACCATCATCAGCACCGAGTGCGGCAGCGAGCGCCCGCCGAGGTGGAGCAGCTCCAGGACCTCGTCGAAGGAGGCCGAGTCGGAGGCGTCCGGGGTGCAGACGGGGAAGATCCGACTCAGCTGCGCCTGGCCGAAGAGTTCGGAGGCGAGCTGGGACTCGCGGGCCTTCATCCAGTTGCGGTTGCCCTTGACCGTGTTGATCTCGCCGTTGTGCGCGACGAAGCGGTACGGGTGGGCCAGCGGCCAGCTGGGGAAGGTGTTGGTGGAGAAGCGGGAGTGGACCAGCGCGACCGCGGAGGCGAAGCGGCGGTCGGAGAGGTCCGGGAAGAACGGCTCCAGCTGCCCGGTGGTGAGCATGCCCTTGTAGACGATGGTGCGGGCGGAGAGCGAGGGGAAGTACACCCCGGCCTCACGCTCGGCACGCTTGCGCAGGACGAAGGCCTTGCGGTCCAGGACGATGCCGGTGGACTCGCCGTCGGCGACGAAGATCTGGCGGAAGGTGGGCATGGTGGCGCGGGCGCCGTTGCCGAGAAGTGCGGGGGTGACCGGGACGTCGCGCCAGCCGAGGACCGTCAGGCCCTCCTGCGCGGCGATGTGCTCGATCGTCCGGACGGCCTCGGCGGAGTCGTCCGCGGGGAGGAAGGCGATGCCCACGGCATACGAGCCTGCCTCGGGGAGTTCGAAGGAGGTCTCGGCGCGGAGGAAGGCGTCCGGGACCTGGCAGAGAACGCCGGCGCCGTCGCCGGAGTCGGGCTCGGAGCCGGTGGCGCCGCGGTGTTCGAGGTTGCGCAGTACGGTCAGCGCCTGCTCGACCAGCTCATGGCTGGCCACACCGGTCAGAGTGGCCACGAACCCGACACCACAGGCGTCGTGTTCGTTACGGGGGTCGTACATCCCCTGCTGGGCGGGGCGACCGTCCATGGGCGACCAGGCGTCGATACGCATCGGCTCTCCCGTCGTCGTCGTGGCATTTGCGGTGCCGAGGGACGACGTTGGCCCTCTGCGAAATTTCGTGCAGGTTACATGATGGGGCGCTTCTCAAGAAGCGGAAGGCGTGTTCCAACATGCGGACACCATGGTGACCGGAAGTGACTGGGTGACCAGAAGTGACCGGGTTGACCAGGGGGTGGGTCGCGGTCGCAACGATCGGCGCCCGGGGACCCGCAGAGAGCAGGCGTCGTTGCCTGCGGTGTCTACGGCTCTTTCCCTGCGGACACAGAATCGAAACCGCCGAGTAATGGCTACTTATGTGCAGCGCCGCATAGTGCTCCATTTTACGGCCGGCTCGCGTCCTCCGCCCAGAGGGGTGCGTCACGACGTACGTCACACCGAGACGCCGGCGCAGAGCGCAGGGGGCGGAAAAGTCGCTGGTGAGAGCCGTTCCCCCTTGCTAGGTTCAGGGCGTTTGTCAATGGACAGCAGGGGGGAACACATGCGCCGCATCAAGATCATCGGCATCGCACTCGTACCTACGCTCACCCTGACGCTCGGCGTCGTCGGCGCGGGCCTCACCACAGCCCTCATCGTGGGGACTCCGGCGGCTTTCGCCGCCGAGCGGGCGTGGGGGACGCCCGTCGCGCTGACGGACGAGCGCGGCGCCAACACCGGCAAGGGTGTGAAGGTCACGTCCGACGGCACCGCCGTCACGGTGTGGATCAGCGGTACCGGCGACGGCCCTCAGGAGCTGTGGGGCGCCACCCGCCCGGCCGGTGCCGACGCGTGGAGTGCTCCGGTCCGTATCGCCGCCGATCAGCAACGTGTGTCCGACGTGTATCTGGTCATGGGCCTGGACGGCTCCGCCACCGTCTCCTGGGACCGCTTCACGTCGGAGCACTTCGACTCGCACAGCACCTCGACACTGCTGCCCGGCGCCGCGTCCTGGACGGCGCCCGCGCCGATCACGTCCGCGCTCTTCGGGCACGACCTCATGCTGGTGAGCGGTCCCGGCGGCCGCCTCACCGCCGTCTGGAACGGGAACCCGACCCCGGGTGAGGACGAGAGCGACGTGGGGGTCTTCACCTCCGATCTGGCGGAGCGGGGAGCCGCCTGGTCACAGGCGGTGCAGATCGGCAGCGGGTCGGCCTACGAGCTGCGGGCGGCAGCGGCGGGCGACGGCGCGGTGACCGTCGCCTGGCAGGCGGACATCTCCGGACCGGAGGCGCTGCGGGTCTCGACCCGGGCGGCGGGGGCGGCCGGCTGGAGTGCTCCCGAGATCATCAGGAACGACGGCTCGAACCCGGGCGAACTCGACGTCCAGGCCGCACCCGACGGCGCGGCCCTCGTCAGCTGGTCGGGGGTCACTTCCGGCCGCTCCTTCGTCTACCGCCCGGCCGGCAGCACGACGTGGGGCCGGACCGAATACCTTCCCGTCGACGAGGCCAGGAACTCCACGCTCGCGCCGCAGCTCGAACCGGACGGCCGGGTGACGGCTCTCTGGGAATTCGAAGGCGCCCAGCTCCGGACGGCGAGCCGCGCGGTGAACGGGACGTGGTCGCCGATCCGCACCCTGGTCGAGAACAGCGAAGCGTCCAGGTTCTGGGTCCCCGACATCGGCCGGGACGGCTCACTCGCGGTCATGTGGACGACATTCGAAGGCGACCTGTGGGCGCTGGTCCGCTCGGAGGGCACCTGGCCCAAACCGCTGTACGTGGGTCGGGCCGACCTCCACACGGTGGGCTCCGTCGCTGCCGGCCCGGACGGCAGCGCGGTCGCCGTATGGAACAAGCGGCTCGGCACGACAAGTGACTACTACCCGATCGATCAGGTCTGGGCGACGGCCACCGGAGCGGCGAAGCCGACGCACCGGGACCACGTCGGCGACGACGGCTTCCCCGACCTCTACGCGCGGGGGACGAACGGTTCGCTGCGCGTGTACCGGGGCGACGCCGCGGGGAAGCTGCCGGGCACCGCCGACGGCGGGACCTGGCCCACGACCTCCACGCTGATCCCCTTCGGGGATCTCGACGGTGACGGGGCGAACGACACCCTGGTGACCAACAGCGCGGGCGACCTGTACCGCCACAGCCCGCAGCGGGGCAGCGTCGTCACGCCCCAGGGGCCGGCGAAGAAGATCGGCAGCGGCTGGAAGGCCTTTGACGGCCTGACCGGCTCCGGCGACTTCACGGCGGACGGCCGGCCCGACCTGGTGGCCAGGGAGACCGCGACCGGCGACCTGTACCTGTACGCGGGCACCGCCGCGGGCGGCCTCACCCGGACCGGGAAGATCGGCAACGGCTGGAAGAACCTGACCATCGTCGGCGCGGGCGACCTCAACGGTGACCGGCACGCCGACCTCGTCGCCCGCACCGCCGCGGGCGACCTCCTCCGCTACGACGGCACCGGCAGGGGCGCCATCGGCAACGGTGTGAAGATCGGCACCGGCTGGGGCGGGATGGCCGACATCGTCGGCATCGGCGACCTCACCGGCGACGGCAAGGACGACGTCCTGGGCCGTACGACGGGCGGAGACCTCTACCGGTACGCGGGCAACGGCACGGGGGGCATCGGCGCGGGAGTCAAGATCGGCACCGGCTGGAAGAGCTTCGCCGGCATCCGGTAACGGTCGCGCGTGCACGACGAAGGCACGGCCCGGGGCGGGCCGTGCCTTCGTCGTGCAGGGGAAGGGGAAGGCGCTCCGTCAGCCGACGGCGACGCCGAACAGGGTGCCCAGTGCGTACGTCATCGCCGCCGCCGCGCCACCCAGGGCGAGCTGGCGCAGCCCGCTGAACCACCAGCTGCGGGCGGTCACCCGGGCCACCACCGCACCGCAGGCGAACAGGCCGATCAGCGCGAGGAGCACCGCGGGCCACAGGGCGCTCGCGCCGAGGAGGTAGGGCAGGACGGGCAGCAGGGCGCCGAGCGCGAACGCGCCGAACGACGAGACTGCGGCCACGAGCGGCGAGGGCAGGTCGCCGGGGTCGATGCCGAGCTCCTCGCGGGCGTGGATCTCCAGCGCCTGCTCCGGGTCGCGCGACAGCTGCCGGGCGACCTCGGCGGCCAGCGGGGCGTCCACGCCGCGGGACTCGTAGAGGGCGGCCAGCTCGGCCATCTCGTCCTTGGGGTGCTTACGGAGCTCGCGGCGCTCGACGTCGAGCTCGGCCTCGACCAGCTCACGCTGCGAGGCGACGGAGGTGTACTCACCCGCCGCCATGGAGAACGCCCCGGCCGCGAGCCCCGCCAGACCGGTGATCACGATGGTCTGCTGGGAGACCGCGCCGCCCGCGACCCCGGTCATCAGAGCGAGGTTGGAGACCAGACCGTCCATCGCGCCGAAGACGGCGGGGCGCAGCCAGCCGCCGTTCACATCCCGGTGGGTGTGGTTGTCCCGGTGCGCCTCGTGCAGGACGGCTTCGGTCTCGATGATGGCCACGGCGTGCTTCTCCCCTTCGCTCCGGCGGGCCGTCACCCCGCCGCTCCCCGCTGAATACAACTTTCGACAAAGTCCAAACTACGCCGTCCGGGTGACCTCCGCCAGCAAGCCAGGCCTGGCTAACCACCCCTCTGACCTGCGAAGAAAGGTCAGCCTTAGCTATCCGGGCCGTCATCCGCCCGGCCCCTTTCCTCGTGTTTCCCGCCTCCCTTCGCCCTCCGCGTGGCACAGATGCGAACAGGGCCCGAAAACGGAATCCGATCCGGGCCCGGATGCGGATGCACACCGCCGGACGAGCGAAGGGCGACGCGATGAACACGGCCGTCGGCAGTGACCGGGCCAGGGGTGCGCTGCTGGGACTGGCGGTCGGGGACGCGCTCGGCGCCCCGGCGGAGAACCTGCGGCCCTCCGAGATCCGCCGCCGCTGGGGGCGGATCGAGGGCTTCGTGAGCGATGATCCGGCGGGCACCGACGACACGGAGTACGCGATCTTCTCCGGGCTGCTGCTGGCCCGGCACGGTTCGGCACTCGACGTCTCCCATGTGGAACGGGCCTGGCACCACTGGATCGCCGATCTGGACGAGGGCCCGTTCCGGGGGGCCGGGTTCAGCGAGCGCGGCACGCTGGAGAACCTGCGCCGGGGCCTGGCCGCCCCCATCTCGGCCCAGCACCGGCACGCCTGGAGCGACGGACTCGCGATGCGGGCGGCCCCCTTCGGGGTCTTCGCGGCGGGCCGCCCCGCCGAGGCGGCCCGGCTGGTCGCGGTGGACGGCCGGGTCAGCCACGAGGGCGAGGGGATCTACGGGGGCCAGGCGGTCGCGGCCGGGGTGGCGGCGGCCATGGTCGGCTCGGGCCTCGCCTCGGTGATCGCGGCCGCGCTCTCGGTGGTCCCGATGGACTCCTGGACCGCCCGGTCGCTGCGCCGGGCGGTGACGGCGGCGCAGCGGCCCTACCCCGACCGGCTCACGATGGAGCGGGCGGTGCGCTCGGCGGTGGTGATCGCCGGCTACCCGTGGACGGACCTTGCGCCGGAGGCGGTGGGCCTGGCGTTCGGGGCGTTCACGGCGGCGCGCGGGGACTTCCGGACGGCGGTGCTCACGGCCGTCAACATGGGCCGCGACGCGGATACGACGGCGGCGGTGGCGGGCGCCCTGGCCGGGGCGCTGAACGGCGAGTGCGCCATCCCGCCCGACTGGGCGGGCGCGATCGGCCCGGTCCGGGGCAGCTGCCTGCCCTCGATGCGCGGCTACCACGTGCTGGACATCGCGGAGCTGCTGACCCCGGAGGACCCGGACGGGACCGGGCCGGCGGGGTCCCCGCAGGTGCGGGGCGGCGGCGAGCCGTCGGGCGTACGGGACATGGCGTCGGTGGCGGCCCCCTTCGAGCCCGTACGGGACATGGCGTCGGTGGCGGCTTCCTCCGAGCCCGTACGGGACATGGCATCGGTGGCGGCCCGCTCAGTACCCGTACGGGACATGAAATCAGCGGCGGCTTCCTCCGCGCCGGCACAGAGCATGGCATCCACGGCGGCCCCCTTCGAGCCCGTACAGGGCATGACATCCGTGGCGACTTCCTCCGCACCGACACAGATCCTGACGTCCGCGACGGCACCCTCCGTACCCGTACGCGAGGACCGGCGATGACGACGGCAGGCGGGGCGACCGGAGGCGGACCGGCCGTGACCCCACCGCGCGGAGGGCCGGCGGGAGCACCGGCGGAAGGCCCGACGGGAGACCCGACGAAGACGGCACGCGACGCGGCCGGGCCGACGGCCGTCCCGGGAAGCCCGGGGGCGGCCGTCCCCGGGCTCCCCGCCCCCGCCCGCCGCGCCCGGATCGAGGGGCTGCTGCTCGGTCTCGCGGCGGGCGACGCCGCCGGTTGGCCCGCCGCCCGGCACCGGGCGGCCCGGATGCCCGAGTGGACCCGGCGGCTCACCCGGGAGCTGGACACCTTCGCCGAGCAGAACGCCACCACCACGCTCCCGGTGCCCATCGCCCTGAACCAGCCTCCCGAGCCGCTGCGGCTCGGCCCGTCCGACGACGCCGAGTGGGCCGCGTTCGCCGCCCGTACGGTGCTGGCGGCGGCCGAGGACGCGGTGGGCCTGACCCCCGGCCGCCGGATGCGGGACGCGGTCGACCGGGCCTGGAACGCGCTGGCCGCCACCGTCGCCGCCGCCAGCGCCCGGGCCCCCGAGGTCGAGGCCGCGGTGCTCCCGCTGCGGGCCCGGATCTCGGTGCGGGCCGGGCTCGGCAACCTGGCCGCCGGGCTGCGGCCCCCCGCCACCGGGCACGACAACCCGCACTACTTCGACGACGCCGCCTGCGTACGGGCCGCCGTCCTCGCCGTGGTCCACCCGGGCGACCCGGAAGAAGCGGCGGCGCTCGCCGAGTTCGACGCCCGCTACACCCAGGACGGCGACGGGGTGCACGGGGCACGGGCCGTGGCCGCCGCGATCGCCGTGGCGCTGGCCGGGGCGGACGTCGACACCGTGGTGAACGCGGCCCTCGCCCAGCTCCCCGAGGGCACCGAGATCGCCCGCAACGCCGCGCACGCCGTCCGCCTGGCCCGGGAGTTCGCGGACGAGCCCGCCGGGGCGTTCGCCCTGGTCCCGGTGGTGGAACACCAGATCGTGGACCACGTCTACAGCTACGGGATCGCGGCGGCGGAGACGGTGCCGGTCGCCCTGGCCCTCACCACGGCGGCCCGGGGCGAGATCGCCCAGGCGGTCCCGGCCGCCGCCTGCCTGTCCCGGGTCGCGGACTCCGCGCCCGCCCTGGCCGGGGCGCTGACCGGGGCGATCGGCTCGATCACCGCCGTGCCGGCGGGCTGGCGCGAGGCGTGCCGGACGCTGGCGGGCTGTGCGCTGCCCCGGCTCGCGGGCACGGACCTGATCGAACTCGCCGGGCTGCTGGCAGCCACGGAACCGGCCACCCCGGGTGGACAATTCCGACATGACACCCACAACGGCCATGGAAGCCGCCCTCTCGGCCCCGCGCCCCTCATCCCTCACCACGCCCGGACTCGATGAACGCATCCGCCGGGCGCTTGTCGGGGCCGCCGTCGGCGACGCCCTCGGCGGCCCGGTCGAGGGCTGGACCCCCGACCAGATCGCCGAGCGCCACGGCGGCCGGGTGACCGGGATCGTCGGCCCCTGGTACGGCGAGGACTGGCGCACCGCGCGCCCCATCGCCCCGTACCACAAGGGCGACGGGCACGTCACCGACGACACCCTGATGACCCACGCCCTGATCCGGGTCTACGGCCGGGTCCGCGACCACCTCGACGCGTACGCCGTCGCGGACCACCTCGTCCCGGACCTGCTGTCGCCCCGCTGGATCCCGGAGCTGGAGGCGCAGGCCCTCCCCCTCCAGCGGATCTTCCTGGCGGAGAAGTGGATCGTGGCCCGGCTGCACTACGGGCACGTGGACCCGCGCGAGGCCGGTGCGGGCAACATCGTCAACTGCGGGGCGGCGATGTACATGGCCCCGGTCGGGCTGGTCAACGCCGGCCACCCGGAGGCCGCGTACGCCGAGGCGCTGGAGGTCGCGGCCCCCCACCAGTCCTCCTACGGCCGGGAGGCCGCCGGGGTCTTCGCCGCCGCCGTCGCCGCCGCCTGCCGCCCGGGCGCCACCCCCGGCACGGTGGTCGACGCGGCCCTCTCCACGGCCAGGGACGGCACCCGGTCCGCGATCGAGGCGGTCGCCGAAGTGGCCGTGCGCCACGAGGACTTCGAGTCCGCGCTCGCCCCGCTGAGGGCGGCCGTGGAGCCCTTCGACACGGTCGGCCCCGACTACCGGAGCCCCTCGCTCGGCGCACGCCGCCCCTCCCGGCTGCACGCCATCGAGGAACTGCCCATCGCGCTGGGGATGTTGCTGGTCGGGTGCGGTGACTACCGGCGCACGGTGCTCGGTTCGGTGAACTACGGGCGGGACTGCGACTCCATCGCGACGATGAGCGGGGCGATCGTGGGCGCGCTGGGCGGCGAGGTCCCCGCCGACTGGGCCGCCACGGTCGCGGAGGCGAGCCGGCTGGACCTGGACGCCCCGGCGAGGGTGCTGGCGCAGGTGGCCCGGGAGGTCTTCGCCCGGGACCTGGAGCGCCGCCGTGCCCATGAGCAGGCGTTCGGCGCGCTGGCCGGTGAGCGGTGAACGTCCGCCTCACCTGGGTGCAGCCCGAGGATCTGGTCGGTCACGAGCTGCGGCAGGCCGCGCAGGACGGCCGGGACGCCCGGGAGATCGAGGAGCGGTGGTACGCGGCCGGGGGCGCCCCCGCCCCGGCCCGGGCAGGTGCGTCCGAGCCGGCCGCACCGCCGCGCCTGCGAGCGCTGGCCGAACGGCTTCTCGACGAACTCGCCCTGCTGGATGCGCCGTTGGCGGCCGATGAGCCGACCGGGCTGGACGAGATCAGGGCCGCCTGCCCGCACTGGCCGGGCCCGGTGGACAGCGCGCCCGCCGTCGGCCGGGACCGGCTCCACGCGGCGTGGCTCGGCCGGGCGGCGGGCTGCCTGCTCGGCAAACCGGTCGAGAAGCTGCCGCTTCAGGGCATCCGCGCCCTGGCCCGCGCCACCGGCGACTGGCCCCCGACCAGCTGGTTCACCGCGCACGGCGTACCCGCCGAAATGCTGGCCGCCCACCCCTGGAACCGCCGCTCGGCCCCCACGTCCCTGGCCGAGAACATCGACGGCATGCCGGAGGACGACGACCTCAACCACCCGCTGCTCACCCTGTTGCTGCTCCAGCGGCACGGCCGCTCCTTCACCACCGCCGACCTGGCCCGCCTCTGGCTCGACGAACTGCCGGCCGGGCGGACCTTCACCGCCGAGCGCATCGCGTACGGCAACCTCCTGGCGGGCGTCGAGCCCCCGGAGACCGCGCGCCGCCGCAATCCGTTCCGGGAGTGGATCGGCGCGCAGATCCGGGCCGACGTGCACGGCTGGACCCACCCCGGCGACCCGGCCGGAGCCGCCGCCCAGGCCCACCGCGACGCGCTCCTCACCCACACCGGCAACGGGGTCTACGGCGCGATGTTCACAGCGGCGGCCCTCGCCGTCGCGGCCGGCGGCGAGAGCGATGTGCACGGCTGTCTGGCCGCCGGGCTGCGGGTGGTGCCACCGCACTCGCGGTACGCCCGCGCGATCCGCCTCGGCATCGAAACGGCCCGTACGGAAGGGGAGTTCGACACCGTCGTGGACCGGCTGCACGCCGTCTACGCGGACACCCACCACTGGGTGCACGTGCTGCCCAACGCCGCGCTGCTGGCCGCCGCCCTCACCCACGCCGACGGCGACTTCACCCGGTCGATCGGTCTCGCGGTCTCCGGCGGCTGGGACACCGACTCCAACGGGGCGACCGCCGGATCGCTGGCCGGACTCCTGGCGGGCGGGCCGGACGCCCTGCCCGCGCACTGGACGGCACCGCTGAAGAACCGGCTCGCCACCTCCGTACCCGGCTTCGACCGGACCGGGTTCGACACCCTCGCCGCACTGACCCACCAGGAGGCTCTGCGCCCATGACCCGCATCGCGGTGCTCGGCAGCACCAACATGGACCTCGTCGCCTACACGGCTCGCGCCCCCGGACGCGGCGAGACCGTCACCGGCCGGGAGTTCCGGACGGTCCCCGGCGGCAAGGGCGCCAACCAGGCCGTCGCCGCCGCCCGCGCGGGCGGGGAGGTGACGATGATCGGCGCGGTCGGCGACGACGCCTACGGCGCCCTGCTGCGCGACGGACTCGAACACGCGGGGGTGGACACCGACCTCCTGCACACCGCCGAGGGCCCCAGCGGCACCGCGCACCTCGTGGTGGACGACACCGGGGCCAACGCGATCGTGGTGGTCCCCGGCGCGAACGGCGTCCTCACGGCGCTCGGGCCCGGGGAGATCGCCGCGATCGCCGCGGCCGATCTGCTGCTGATGCAGCTCGAACTCCCCCTGTCCGCCGTCGTCGAGGGAGCCCGCGCGGCCAGGGCCCAGGGCGTACGGACCATCCTCACCCCCTCCCCCGCCCAGCCCCTGCCCGATGAACTCCTCGACCACATCGACCTGTTGGTCCCCAACGAGCACGAGGCCGCCGAGCTGTCCGGGCAGGCCGAACCGCACGCCTCCGCCCAGATCCTGCTCCGCCGGGTGCCCGAGGTCATCGTCACGCTCGGCGCTAAGGGCTGCCTGTACGCGGCCCGTGGCGGCGAGCCGGTGCTCTTCGCGGCCCCCTCGGTGAACGCCATCGACACGACCGGGGCCGGGGACACCTTCGTCGGGACGCTGGCCGTGGCGCTCGGCGAGGGACGGCCGGTGGCCGAGGCCGTGGCGTTCGCCTCCTCGGCCGCCGCGCTCTGCGTCCGGAAGCCCGGCGCGTCCACTTCCATGCCCTACCGCAGCGAGATCGAGGCCTCATGAGCGCCACCGCAGCAGGACCCCTGACCGGGCTCAAGGTCATCGACCTGGCCACCCTCTTCGCCGGACCGCTCGCGGCCACCATGCTCGGGGACTTCGGCGCCGATGTGATCAAGGTCGAGCACCCCCGTAAGCCGGACCCCTCGCGCGGACACGGGCCCGCCAAGGACGGGATCGGCCTGTGGTGGAAGCTGCTCGGCCGCAACAAGCGCACCCTGACCCTCGACCTGTCCGCGCCCGGCGGCCGGGACGTGCTGCTGGAGCTGGCCGCCGGGACGGATGTGATCATCGAGAACTTCCGGCCCGGGACCCTGGAGCGCTGGGGCCTGGGCCCCAAGGAGCTGAACGCCGTCAACCCGCGTCTGGTGCTGGCCCGGGTCACCGGCTTCGGCCAGTTCGGACCGTACGCCCACCACCCCGGCTTCGGCACCCTCGCCGAGGCGATGAGCGGCTTCGCGGCGATGACCGGGGAGCCGGACGGGCCGCCGACGCTGCCGCCGTTCGGGCTCGCGGACTCCATCGCGGCGCTGGCCACGGCGTACGCGGTGATGGCCGCGCTCGCGGGGCGCGAGAAGACCGGCGAGGGGCAGGTGGTGGACCTCGCGATCATCGAGCCGATCCTCACCGTGCTGGGCCCGCAGCCGCTCTGGTACGACCAGCTCGGCTACGTCCAGCCGCGCACCGGCAACCGCTCCCGCAACAACGCCCCGCGCAACACCTACCGCACCGCCGACGGCCACTGGGTCGCGGTCTCCACCTCCGCCCAGTCCGTCGCGGAGCGGGTGATGCGCCTGGTCGGCCGCCCCGACCTGATCGACGAGCCGTGGTTCGGCGCGGGCGCCACCCGGGCCGAGCACACCGAGGAGCTGGACGCGGCCGTGGGCCACTGGATCTCCCGGCACAGCCGCGAGGAGGTGCTGGGCGGCTTCGAGAAGGCGGAGGCGGCCGTCGCGCCGATCCACGACGTACGGGAGGTGATGGAGGACCCGCAGTACCGGGCGCTGGACACCGTCACCGAGGTCGACGACCCGGAGCTGGGGCCGCTGCGGATGCAGAACGTGCTCTTCCGGCTCTCGGGGACCCCCGGCGGGATCCGGTGGGCCGGCCGGCCGCACGGTGCGGACACCGAGGAGATCCTGGCCGGCCTCGGCCTCTCGGAGACCCGGATCGCGGCGCTGCGGGACCAGGGGGCACTGTGACCGGCCGCCCGATCCCCGCCCCGCCGCTGCCCGAGGGCCCGCCGCCACCCCTCGGCCGGCCGCCGCTGACCTGGCTGTACGTGCCCGGGGACCGGCCGGAGGTGGTGGCCAAGGCGCTGGGCAGCGGGGCGGACGTGGTGATCGTCGACCTGGAGGACGCCGTCGCCCCGGACCGTAAGGAGTACGCGCGCTCCGCCACCGCCGAACTCCTCGGCGACCAGGTCACGGCGGCCCCGGACGCGGTGCCGGTCCATGTCCGGGTGCACGGCGAGGACGACATCCGGGCGCTGGCGGGGCTGCCGGGCCTGGCCGCGTTCCGGCTGCCGAAGATCACCCATGCGGTCTCGGTGTCCCATGTGGCGGCCGTGGCCCCGGGCGTGGCGCTGTATCCGCTGCTGGAGTCGGCGCTCGCGGTCGAGCACGCGTACTCGATCGCCTCGGCCCATCACGCCGTGCGCGGCATCGCCCTGGGCGAGGCGGACCTGCGGGCGGATCTGGGCGTACGGGAGGACGCCGGGCTCGACTGGCCGCGCAGCCGCGTCGTGGTGGCGGCCAGGGCGGCGGCTCTTCCGCCGCCCGCCCAGTCGGTGTTCCCGGACGTCCGGGACCTGGACGGGCTGTGGACGTCGTGCGGGCGGGGGCGGGCGCTCGGGATGCTGGGACGGGCGGCGATCCACCCGCGGCAGCTGCCGGTGATCGAGCGGGCGTTCCGGCCGACGGCCGAGGAGGTCGAGGCGGCCGAGGAGATCGTCGCGGCCTCGGAGGTGGAGGCGGGGGCGCTGGCGCTGCCGGACGGGAGGTTCGTGGACGCGGCGGTGGTGGCGTCCGCCCGCAGAACGATCGCGCTCGCCGGGCGGGCCTGAGAGTGCGGGCCCACCCGGCGAGCGGGAGGTGTGCGGGGGTGCGCCCTGGATCAGGACCCAGGCGCGCGGCCGGTCAGCTCTTCTCGGCTGCTCCGGTCGCGCCGGCCGCTCCGGCGTTCTCTGCGGTGGGGTCCTTGCCGGGCTCGTCCTTCGTGAGCGGGTCCTTCTTCGCCCCGGCGTCCTGCTCGTCGGCGTCCGCCTTCGCGGGGCCGTCCTCGTCGGAACCGTCCTGGTCGGAGCCCTTCGCGGGGGCGGCGTCCCGGTCGGGCTCGACGATCTCCTCGCGGCCCGGGCGGATCTTCGCGGAGATCACGATGTAGACGACGGCGAGGACGAAGACGATGATCGCGGTCCACACGTTCAGGCGGAGGCCGAAGATGTGGTGGGCCTCGTCGACCCGCATGTACTCGATCCAGCCGCGTCCCGCGCAGTAGGCGGCGACGTACAGCGCGAACGCCCGTCCGTGGCCGAGCCGGAAGCGGCGGTCGGCCCAGATGACCAGGAGCGCGGCGCCGATGCACCACAGCGACTCGTACAGGAAGGTCGGGTGGTACGTCCCGGCGAGCCGGTTCGGGCCCTCGCTGATCTCCAGCGCCCAGGGGAGATCGGTGGGCTTGCCGTACAGCTCCTGGTTGAACCAGTTGCCCCAGCGGCCGATGGCCTGGGCGATGGCGAGGCCAGGGGCCAGCGCGTCGGCCCAGGCGGGCAGCGGGATGCCCCGGCGGCGGCAGGCGATCCAGGCCCCGACCGCGCCGAAGGCGACGGCGCCCCAGATGCCGAGGCCGCCCTCCCAGATCTTGAATGCGTCGACCCAGTTCTCACCGTCGCTGAAGTACAGCTGGTAGTCGGTGATCACGTGGTAGATCCGGCCGCCGACGAGGCCGAAGGGCACCGCCCAGACGGCGACGTCGGCCACGGTGCCGGCTTTGCCGCCCCGGGCTACCCAGCGCTTGTTGCCGAACCAGACGGCGACGAAGACACCGATGATGATGCAGAACGCGTAGCCGCGGAGCGGGATCGGGCCGAGCTCGATCACGCCGGTCGACGGACTGGGGATGAAGGCAAGATTCATGGCGAGGTCGACGCTACCTTGCCGGGCCGTGGGTACGGCAAGCTCCCCGGCAACTTCTGGGTAACGAGGACCGCCTCACGGGCGGGCGCGGGACGCGGTCAGGAAGCGGGGGCCGACGACGGGTCGGCCGGGCCGGAGGACCCGTCGGCCAGGGCGGCCGGGGTGGCGGTGCCCGGCTTCTTGCCCTTGTTGGCCGCGGCGACCCACTTCTTCAGATTCTCCGGGGAGATCTGCTCCCCGCCCTTGCTCGGGAAGACGGACTCCCCGTTGAGCAGCACCGTCGGCGTGCCCTGGAAGCCGCCCTCGCGGAACGCCGTGTCGGACTTCTGCACCCAGCTGTCGTGCTCGCCGTCCTCCACACAGCTGCGGAAGCCCGGCGTGTCTAGCCCCTTGACCTCGCCCGCCAGCTCGATCAGCCGGCTGTTCTTGCCGAAGGCGTCGTCCGGCTCCGGAGGCTGGTTGGCGAAGAGCACGTCGTGGTAGGGCGCGAACTTGCCGGCGTCCTGGGCGCAGGCGGCGGCGTTGGCGGCGCGCAGCGACCCCTTGCCGCCGAGATTGCCGTCGATGATCGTGGCCAGGTGGTACTCCACCTTGAGCCGGCCGTCGTCCGCCAGCTCCTTGATGGTGTCCCGGAAGGCGGTCTCGAACTGGGCGCAGACGGGGCAGCGGAAGTCCTCCCAGATCGTGAGGGTGGACGGGGCGTCGGCGGCGCCGACCGGCAGGGTCAGGGCGGCCTCGCCGGTCGCGCCCGAAGGGGCGATGGCGGGGCCGGAGGCGGTGTCGCCGCCGTCGTCCTTGCCCGCGTTGGCCGCGATCAGGCCGACCACGGCGGCCAGGGCGAGCACCCCGACCACCGCCGAGGCGACGATCAGGGTCCGGCGGCGCTTCTCGCGCCCCTTCTCCCGCTCGCGCTGCTGGGCCAGGCGCTCACGCGCGCTTCTGTTTCCCTCAGGGATCTTGTCGCTCACACCCGGGGAACGAACCGGGGAGGCACCTCCGCGCCTCCCCGGTCCACAATCCACCCATTCGGGTGATTCAAGGGGTCAGCGCTTTCGAACACCCTCGGCCAGTTCGCCCGCCAGGGAGCGGACGGCGGCGAGACCGGCGGCCTCGTCGGGGGCGTCCAGCATGGCCTTGACGAAGGCCGAGCCGACGATGACGCCGTCCGCGAACCCGGCGACCTCAGCGGCCTGCGCCGCGTTGGAGACGCCGAGGCCGACGCAGACCGGGAGATCGGTGGTGGCGCGGGTGCGTCCCACCAGGTCCTGGGCCTGGGCGCCGACGGAGGCGCGGGTGCCGGTGACGCCCATCAGGGACGCGGCGTAGACGAAGCCGCTCCCGGCCGCCGTGATGGTGGCGAGGCGGGCGTCCTGGCTGCTGGGGGCGACGACGAACACGGTCGCGAGGCCGTGCTTGTCGGCGTGCTCGCGCCACAGCGCGGACTCCTGGACCGGCAGGTCGGGCAGGATGCACCCGGCGCCGCCGGCCTCGGCCAGCTCGGCGGTGAAGCGCTCGACGCCGTAGCGGTCGATGGGGTTCCAGTACGTCATGACCAGGATCGGGACGCCGGTGGCCTCGTGCGCCTCGCGGACCGTGCGCATCACGTCGGCGATCCGGACGCCGCCGCGCAGGGCGATGTCGTCGGCGGTCTGGATGACCGGCCCGTCCAGGACCGGGTCGCTGTGCGGGAGACCGATCTCGACGATGTCCGCGCCGCCCGCGATGACGGCCTTGACCGCCTCGATGCCGCCGTCGACGGTCGGGAAGCCCGCCGGGAGGTAGGCGATGAGCGCCGCCCGGTCCGCGGCCCTGGTGGCGGCCAGGGTGGTGTTCAACAGCTCGATGTTGCCGCTCACTTGGCGTCCCCCTCGATCTCGGCGCGGTCGCTGTCGGCGTCCGCCTCGACGGCGGCGTCCGTGTCGTAGAGCCCGAAGTAGCGGGCGGCGGTGTCCATGTCCTTGTCGCCGCGGCCGGACAGGTTGATGAGAATCAGCCCGTCCTTGCCGAGCTCCTTGCCGAGGTCCAGGGCTCCGGCGAGGGCGTGGGCGCTCTCGATGGCCGGAATGATCCCCTCCGTGCGGGACAGCAGCCGCAGGGCCTGCATGGCCGCGTCGTCGGTGACCGCGCGGTACTCGCCGCGCCCGACGTCCTTGAGGTAGGCGTGTTCCGGGCCGATGCCGGGGTAGTCCAGGCCCGCCGAGATGGAGTAGGGCTCGGTGATCTGGCCCTCGTCGTCCTGGAGGACGTAGGAGCGCGAACCGTGCAGGATGCCGGGCTCCCCCGCGGTGAGGGTCGCCGCGTGCTCGCCGGTCTCCACCCCGTGCCCGGCGGGCTCGCAGCCCACCAGGCGGACGTCGGCGTCGGGGATGAAGGCGTGGAAGAGGCCGATGGCGTTGGAGCCGCCGCCGACGCAGGCGACCGCCGCGTCGGGGAGGCGGCCGGCGCGCTCCAGGATCTGGCGGCGGGCCTCGACGCCGATGACGCGGTGGAAGTCGCGGACCATCGCCGGGAAGGGGTGCGGGCCCGCGACCGTGCCGAAGAGGTAGTGCGTGCGGTCCACGTTGGCGACCCAGTCGCGGAACGCCTCGTTGATGGCGTCCTTCAGCGTCCGCGAGCCGGACTTAACAGCGACGACCTCGGCGCCGAGCATCCGCATCCGGGCCACGTTCAGCGCCTGGCGCTCGGTGTCGATCTCACCCATGTAGATGGTGCATTCGAGGCCGAAGAGGGCGCAGGCGGTCGCGGTGGCGACGCCGTGCTGGCCCGCTCCGGTCTCGGCGATGACCCGGGTCTTGCCCATGCGCCTGGTGAGGAGGGCCTGGCCCAGCACGTTGTTGATCTTGTGCGAGCCGGTGTGGTTCAGGTCCTCGCGCTTGAGGAAGATCCGGGCGCCGCCGGCGTGCTCGGCGAAGCGCGGGACCTCGGTCAGCGCACTGGGCCTGCCCGTGTAGTCGACCATGAGCTCGTTGAGCTCGGCGGCGAAGGCGGGGTCGGCCTTGGCCTTGTCGTACTCGACGGCGACCTCGTCCACGGCGGCGACGAGCGCCTCCGGGATGAACTTGCCGCCGTACGCGCCGAAATAGCCCTCGGCGCTGGGGATCAGACCCTCGGGGTCCGGAATGAAGAAGTCGGACGACATGCGACGTGCTCCTTGGCATGGCAACGGATTGGTTGACCGTATGCGCGAAGCGGCGAGCGCCACCGGGACCGGCATGCGGTCGCGGCGGAGCGGTCGTACGTACGAGAAGGGGTGCTGCGGTACGTCGGCCGGGGCTCGCCTACTGCGCGGACCCCGGGCGCCATCGCATGCCGTTCACCTGGCCGGGCTCGTCGCCGATGACGTACCGGACGCGTCGGCCGTGCACGCGGCGGGCGGGGGCGCGGCAGCCTCGCGGCCTGCACCCGCGTGCCAGCGGGGCGTGCGGGTCCCGGGCCGGAGCCCCGGCCGGGCGGAGGCCCGGCCGGGTGCGGCGCACGGGACGGTCGGTCATGGTCGTCGGTCTCCCCGTCAGCCGCGGCCGTGGCGGAGCGCCGGGTGGGCGCCCGCGGCGACGAGGTCGGCGACGGCGGCGCGCGGGTCGCGGCCGGTGACCAGGGACTCGCCGACCAGGACGGCGTCGGCGCCCGCGTTGGCGTACGCGATCAGGTCGTGCGGGCCCCGGACGCCGGACTCGGCGACCTTGACGATGTGGTCGGGGATCTCGGGGGCGACGCGCTCGAAGGTGGAGCGGTCGACCTTGAGGTCCTTCAGGTTGCGCGCGTTGACGCCGATGATCTTGGCTCCGGCGTCCACGGCGCGCTCCGCCTCCTCCTCGTCGTGCGCCTCGACGAGCGGGGTGAGCCCGATCGACTCGGCGCGCTCGATGAGGGAGACCAGGGCCTCCTGGTCGAGGGCGGCGACGATCAGCAGGGCGAGGTCGGCGCCGTAGGCGCGGGCCTCCCACAGCTGGTACGAGGTGACGATGAAGTCCTTGCGCAGGATCGGGGTGTCGACCTTGGCGCGGACGGCCTCCAGGTCGGCGAGCGAACCGCCGAAGCGGCGCTCCTCGGTGAGGACCGAGATGACGGACGCGCCGCCCGCCTCGTAGTCCGCGGCGAGCGCGGCCGGGTCGGCGATGGCGGCGAGGGCCCCCTTGGAGGGGGACGAGCGCTTGACCTCGCAGATGACGGTCACGCCCTCGCCGCGCAGAGCGGCGACTCCGTCCTTGGCCTGGGGAGCGCGGGCCGCGCGCTCCTTCAGCTCGTCGAGGCTGACGCGCGCCTGCCGCTCCGCGAGGTCGGCGCGAACGCCGTCGATGATCTCGTC
Organism: Streptomyces sp. CNB091; assembly: GCF_000377965.1. NCBI lineage: Bacteria > Bacillati > Actinomycetota > Actinomycetes > Kitasatosporales > Streptomycetaceae > Streptomyces > Streptomyces sp. CNB091. The sequence goes on along the minus strand of NZ_KB898995.1, from coordinate 124,558 downwards.
GAGCACACTCACGCGAGCGGCCCCCTTCCGAACGGTTGACGGTGGACTGGATCAGCCCTGCCGATGGTATCCGCAGGAGGCCCCGGGGCTCGCATCCGGCCACGTCGCGTCCCACTTCCTGGTCATTCGCCTGGGCCGGGCCGGGCGCTCAGGGGGCCAGGGCCGAGCCGAACGGCAGATTCCGGACCACGGTGAAGAGCAGCAGGACGGCGCCCACACCCCACCACCAGACGGGCGCCAGCCCGATGCGCAGGGGCTGTCCGCGCCAGGCCCGGACCAGCCAGAGGGCCCAGACCGCGGCGAAGAGGAAGTAGCCGACGGTGGCGATCGCGTTGGCTTCGAGCGCCGCGCCGAGGTCTCCGTGGATGAAGGCGTGGGCGCTGCGCAGCCCGCCGCAGCCGGGGCAGAGGACGCCGGTCAGCTTGAGCAGCGGGCAGGCCGGGTAGTGGCCGGACTCGTTGGGGTCGACGGCGCCGACGTACGCGAAGGCGCCCGCGACGGCGGCGAGGATGCCGATGGGGGTGGCCAGGCGGCGCACCCGGCCCGCGGGGCGCTCGGAGCCGCCCGACCAGCCCGTCCGGCGTTCCGGGGCGCCCAACCAGCCCGTCCGGCGCTTGAAGACGGAACCGTGGCCTTGGGGGCCGGGCACCTGCGAGGGCCCTTCGCCCGGGGAACCTGTGATCTCCGGGCCCACCCCCGCGAGGGTTCCGTCCTCAAACGCCGGACCGGCTGGGTCCGGGCCCACCCCCGCGAAGGTTCCGTCCTCAAACGCCGGACGGGCTGGGTGCGGGCCCAGCCCAGCGGGAGTTCCGTCCCCACACGCCGGACGGGCTGGGTGCGGGCCCAGCCCAGCGGGAGTTCCGTCCCCACACGCCGGACGGGCTGGGTGCGGGCCCAGCCCAGCGGGAGTTCCGTCCCCACACGCCGGACGGGCTGGGTGCGGGCCCACCCCAGCGGGAGCTCCATCCTCAGCCGCCGGACGGGCTGGGTGCGGGCCCACCCCAGCGGGAGCTCCATCCTCAGCCGCCGGACGGGCTGGGTGCGGGTCCACCCCGGCGGGAGCTCCATCCTCAGCCGCCGGACGGGCTGGGTGCGGGTCCACCCCGGCGGAGGTTGCGTCCTCAGCCGCCGGACGGGCTGGGGCGGGCCGGGCCATGTCAGGGGTCGGGCAGACCGTCAGCGGCATGGGCCCGGGAGCCTGCTGAGGGGCCGATTCCCGGTCCGGCGGCTGGGCGGCTGAGGGGGTAGGCGAGGCGTCCACCCGCTGATTGTCCCCCGCCGACGCGAAAAGGCGCAGCCCCGGGTGAGGGCTGCGCCTGTCGGCGTGTCGGTCGCCGGGACGGGCCGGCGTCCGTGGGGTCAGTGGGAGATCTGCGCCCGCCCGGCGCGCTCCCTGGCCTCGATCAGCTCGGCCGACTCCTTCGGCATGCCGAGGCCGGCCACCTTCATGGCGAGGCCCACGAGACCGCCGGCGAAGATGACGGCGATGCCGGCCCAGAAGCCGAGCGGGTTGGCCGCGACCATGAAGACGCCTGCGACGCAGAAGCCGATGAAGGCGATGATGACACCGGTCCAGGCGGCCGGGGTGTGTCCGTGGCTCGTGCCCGCCATGAGTTGCTCCTCGTTGGTGTTGCGCCGTGGGTGGCGCTGTACGTGTGGCCGCCGCCCGGGGACGGCTCGGGTTCATTGTCCCGTACGGGACCGTGGGAGGTGAGCGTGGGGTCAGGCCTCGCGCGTCGGGTCCTCGCCGCGGTCCAGGGCCTTCCACAGGTCCTCGGGCCGGTCCGGGTCGGGGGCGGTGCGGGGCGCCTTGCCGGGGCGGGGGGTGCCGTCGCGCTCGTACTTTCCGGACATGGCGGGCCAGCGGTTGCCGTAGCGCAGGGCGAGGAGCCCGGCCAGCAGGATCAGCAGACCGCCGGCGGCGGTGACGTAGGGCCAGGCGGTGTGACCGATCGCGTGGATGGTGGCCGCCGCGTCGCCGGTGGTCCTGGCGGCCTCCTCGTCGAGGGCCGTGCTGTCGGAGCCGCCGGCCCAGGCGCTGAGCGTCGCTCCGAGGCCGCTGAGGGCGAGGAGGGCGGCGACGATCCGGCGGCCGACCCCGCGTACGGCGAAGACGGCGACGAGGGCGGCGAGGCCGACGACGGCCAGGGCGGCCGGGGCGCCGGTGACGTCCTGGCCGTCGACGCTCAGCGGGAGGGCGCCGCCGCCGGTGGCCGCGTCGCCCTCGGCCCAGGTCTGCCCGGAGGCGAGGAGGACGACGGTCGCGCCGACAGCGCCGAGGAGCAGACCGGCCGCGAGACTGCGCCGGCTCCCTGCGGAGTCGGGCGCGGCGCCGGACGCGGAGTCGGCGGTTCGGGCACGGGGCTGGGGTACGGGGACAGCGCTCACGCCCTCCACTATCCCCTACCGCCCCGACGCCCGTGGAGCCGGTCGGCAGTCAGCGGTTCAGCGGTCGTGGAGCCGGTTGGCCGTATGGACGGCGCGGAGCACGGCCGCGGCCTTGTTGCGGCACTCGGTGTCCTCGGCGACGGGGTCGGAGTCGGCGACGACCCCGGCTCCGGCCTGGACGTACGCCGTGCCGTCGCGGAGCAGGGCGGTCCGGATGGCGATGGCGGTGTCGGAGTCCCCGGCGAAGTCGAGGTAGCCGACGCAGCCCCCGTACAGTCCGCGGCGGCTCGGTTCCAGCTCCTCGATGATCTGCATGGCGCGGGGCTTGGGGGCGCCGGAGAGGGTGCCCGCGGGGAAGCAGGCGGTGAGTACGTCGAAGGCGGTGCGGTCCTCGGTGACGCGGCCGGTGACGGTGGAGACGATGTGCATCACGTGGGAGTAGCGCTCGATCGACATGAAGTCGACGACCTCGACGCTGCCGGGTTCGCAGACCCGCCCCAGGTCGTTGCGGCCGAGGTCGACGAGCATCAGGTGCTCGGCGCGCTCCTTGGGGTCGGCGAGGAGTTCGTCGGCGAGCGCCTGGTCCTCCTGCGGGGTGGCGCCCCGGTGCCGGGTCCCGGCGATCGGGTGGACCATGGCCCGGCCGTCCTCGACCTTGACGAGGGCCTCGGGGCTGGAGCCGACGACGTCGAACCCGTCGAAGCGGAAGAGGTACATGTACGGGGACGGGTTGGTGGCCCGCAGCACCCGGTAGACGTCCAGGGCGCTCGCCGTGCACGGGGTCTCGAAGCGCTGGGAGGGGACGACCTGGAAGGCCTCGCCCGCCCTGATGCGCTCCTTGATGTCCACGACGGCGTCCCTGTAGGCCTCGCCGCCCCACAGTGCGGTGTACGGCGGCAGTTCGGACGGGGGCAGGACGGCGGGGGCGCTCGCGACCGGACGGCGCAGGTCGCGCTCCATCGCGTCGAGGCGGGCGACGGCGTCCGCGTGGGCTTCGTCGACGCCGGTGACGAGGTCGTTGTGGTTGATCGCGTTGGCGATCAGCAGGACGGTGCCGTCCCGGTGGTCGAGGACGGCGAGGTCCGAGGTGAGGAGCATGGTCAGCTCGGGCAGCTTCAGGTCGTCGCCGCCGTGCTCGCCGATCTTCTCCAGACGGCGTACGACGTCGTAGCCGAGGTAGCCGACCATGCCGCCGGTGAAGGGCGGCAGGCCCGCGTCGCTCACCAGGTCGCGGGGGGTGTGGAGGGTCTCGACGGTGGCGCGCAGCGCGTCCAGCGGGTCGCCGGCGACCGGAACGCCGACGGGCGGGGTGCCGAGCCAGTGGGCCTCGCCGTCGCGGGCGGTGAGGGTGGCGTCGCTGCGGACGCCGATGAAGGAGTAGCGCGACCAGGTCCGGCCGTTCTCGGCGGACTCCAGGAGGAAGGTGCCGGTGCGTTCGGCGGCGAGCTTGCGGTACAGGCCGACCGGGGTGTCGCCGTCCGCGAGGAGGCGGCGGCTGACGGGGACGACGCGCCGGTCGACGGCCAGTTTGCGGAAGGTGTCGAGATCCATGGCCGGACCTTAGCTGTCGAGGAGGGGCAGGGCGTCGGCGTCGAAGCAGGTGCGGTCACCGGTGTGACAGGCGGCGCCCGTCTGGTCGACCTTGACGAGGACGGTGTCGGCGTCGCAGTCCAGGGCGACGGACTTCACGTGCTGGACGTGACCGGAGGTGTCGCCCTTGACCCAGTACTCCTGACGACTGCGCGACCAGTAGGTGCAGCGGCCCGTGGTGAGGGTGCGGTGCAGCGCCTCGTCGTCCATCCAGCCGAGCATCAGTACCTCGCCGGTGTCGTACTGCTGGGCGATGGCCGGGACCAGGCCGTCGGCGCCGCGCTTGAGGCGGGCTGCGATGGCCGGGTCGAGGCTGCTGGCGGGCGGCATGGCGCCGGGCGTGCTCGTCATGGGCCCATTGTGCCGTGGCCGCGAGGGCTTTCCGGGCGGACGTCCACTGGGCGGACCAGGGGTGACGGTCGTACGCTGGCGTGCATGTCGACCCATGCGAAGCGTGAACGTCTTCTGCTCGCCGATCTGTTGGAAGCGGCCGGCCCCGAGGCCCTCACCCTGTGCGACGGCTGGAAGACCCGCGATCTGGCCGCCCATGTGGTGGTCCGCGAACGCCGCGCGGACGCGGCGGGCGGGCTGCTGGTGAGCGCGCTGAAGGCCCGGCTGGAGCGGGTGCAGGCGGAGTTCGCGGCGAAACCGTACGAGGAACTGATCCAGCTGATCCGCACCGGCCCTCCCCGGTTCTCCCCGATGTCCCTCAAGCAGGTCGACGAGGCGGCGAACACCGTGGAGTTCTTCGTCCACGCGGAGGATGTGCGCCGGGCCCAGCCCGACTGGTCGCGCCGCGAGCTGGACCCGGTCTTCTCCGATGTGCTGTGGTCCCGGACCGAGAGGACGGCCCGCCTGCTGGGCCGCAGGTCCCCGGTGGGGCTGGTGCTGCGCCGCCCGGACGGCCAGACGGCGGTGGCCCACAAGGGGACGCCGGTGGTGACGGTGACCGGGGAGCCCGCCGAGCTGCTGCTGTACGCGTTCGGCCGGCAGGACGCGGCGGACGTCGAGGTGGAGGGCGACCAGGCGGCGGTGGAGCGGCTGAGGACGGCCGAGCTGGGCATGTAGGCCCGGGGCGGGGGGTGCCGGGGCGCCTACGATTCCGGATCAGTCGGCCGTTCCGGGTCATCCGGGGGAGCCGGGTCAGCGGGGCAGTTCGGCGCGGCGGAGTGCGGTGAAGGCGAGGCCGGCCGCGCCACCGGTCGCGCACACGGCCGCGCTGACGGCGTAGACCGGCCCGGTGCCCCAGAGGGCGATGGCAGCCCCCGTGACGGGGTAGCTCAGCGGGATGAGCGCGTAGGTGAAGAACGTCGATACGGAGGTGACCCGGCCCAGGTACGCCGGATCGGCGGTGGTCTGGACGAGGGCTCCGCACAGTGCGGCGGCCAGTCCGCCGACGAGGCCGACGAACGCGGCGGCCGCGGCGGCGAGGGCCACCGACGGGGCCTGGGCCAGGGCGGCGATGCCCGTCGCGCCGACGAGGGCGGTCAGGCACATCACCAGCCCGGCGCGCGGCACCCGGCCCCGGACGGCGAGGAGGAGGGCGGACCCGGCCGCGCCGGCGGCGAATCCGGCGACGATCCAGCCCATGCCGGCCGCACCCCAGCCGCGCTGCTCGGAGAGCAGGATCATCCCGAGGTTGAGCGGCCCGACGAAGCCGAGCTCGCTGAGGCCTATGACGATCATGAGCGGGCCGAGCACGGGGTGGCGGCGGATGTACCGGAGCCCGTCGACGAGGTCCTGCCAGGCGTTCGGTGTCGCCTCGGTGTCCGCGGGCGCCTCGTCGGACTCGGCCGGGGTCCCGCCGTCCTTGACCGGCCCGGGCAGCGGTCTGATCCGCAGGCTCAGGAGCAGCGGCAGGGAGAGGGCGAACAGCACTCCGGCGGCGGCGAGGGCGAGCGAGGGGCCGCCGGTCGCCACGGCGACCCCGCCCAGCGGCGCGCCGATGATCGAGGCGCCGCGTGCGGCGAGTCCGCGCAGGCCCTGGATCCGGGCGAGCTGGCCCGGAGGGCTGATCCGGGGCGGCAGGGCTCCGACGGCGGGCAGGAACAGGGCGTCGACCGCGCCGAAGAGCAGGGCGACGGCCACCAGGACGCCCACCGTGGGTGCGGTGAGGATCAAGGTCGCGGCGAGCCCGAGGACGAGCAGCGCACGGGCGGCGTCGCTGCCGATGACGACGCGGCGGGGCCCGAGCCGGTCGGCGAGCACTCCCCCGCCGAGCATCAGGAGAGCCCGGGGTATCGAGCCGGCGGCGAGGACGAGGCCGGTGCCGGCGGCGCTGCCGGTGCGGGCGGCGGCCCAGGCGAGGGCCATGAAGTAGATGCTGTCGCCGATCATCGACGCGGTGTACGCGCCGAGCCAGCGCAGGACGTTGGGGTCGCGGTGGGCGGGGCGTTCAGGGGCTTCCACGGCGGTGACGGTCATGTCGTTCGTCCTTCCGGGCGAAGTGACGGGCTCAGGGGCGGAAGGGGAATCCGTACGTGTGCAGGGCGACGCTCTCGCGGCCCTCCGTGTCGCCCGCTTCCTCGCGGGCGCGGCCCGTTTCCTCGTAGCGGTCGATCAGCGCGCCCATCTCCCGGCCGAGGGCGGCCAGTTCCGCCGCGGTGAGTCGCAGGAGGTTCTCCGCGCTCCAGGAGGCGCCGCGCCAATCCGCGTCCCAGGTGTGCCGTGCGTCCTGGTGAGCCCGGTAGAGCTCGACGTGCTGGTCGAAGGACATCCGGCCGGCGGCGGCGTAGACGGCCGCCTTGTCCGGTGCGTCGTCGAAGTCCGTGTCGCTGAAGGTCAGCCCTCGGGAGGACGGCTGCCACCAGCGCTCCCGGCCGTCGGTGCCCTGGCCCTCGGCCGGTTCGATCAGTCCGTGGTCGGCGAGCTTGCGCAGGTGGTAGCTGACGAGGGAGACCGCCTCGTCGACCTGGTCGGCGAGCTGGGAGGCGGTGGCGGTGCGCTTGATGTGCAGGGCTCGGTAGAGCTTCAGGCGCAGGGGGTGGCCGATCGCCTTGAGGGTGTCGAGGTCGGAGACGCGGCGTCGCTCTTCACTGGGCATGACTCGACCGTAGATGCACAGGAAAAGTTGCGCAAGAATAATTGCGCAATATTTGTTGTGAGGTTTTCCAGGTGCCCGTTCTTCGGATGTCAGTTCTCCAGGCGTCAGCTCTTCAGATGTCAGCTCTTCAGGCGTCAGCCCTTCAGGTGCCCAGCAGCCGCCGCGCCGCCAGGGCGAGCGAGACCTCGACCGCGTCCCGGGGGCGGGTCAGGCAGCGGCCGGTGAGCTGTTCGAAACGGCGGAGGCGGTTGAGGACGGTGTTGCGGTGGCAGTAGAGCCGCGCGCCCGCCCGCTGCGCCGAGCCGTCCGCGTCCAGCCAGGCGGTGAGGGTCTCCACGATGACGTCGCGGTCGGCGGGGTCCAGGCGGCCCAGCGGGCCCAGCACCCGGTCGGCGAGCGCCCCGGCGAGCGCCGGGGACGACACGACCAGGGCGTCCGGGAGGTGCTCGTCGAGCAGGACGGCGCCCCCGGACGCGGGGCAGGCGCGCAGCGCGGTCTCCGCCAGCCGCCGGGCGTCGCCGAGGGCGGCCAGGCCCTCGACCGCCGAGCCGATCCCGGCCCGGACGCCGGCCGGCACGTCCAGCGCGGCGGCCAGCTCGCCCAGCTCGCCGGGCGGGCCCGCCAGCGGCAGGATCGCGAACTCGGCTTCCGGGCCCGGATGCCAGAGCGCCGGGGCGGCCGGGCCGCCGGGCAGCGGCAGCGGCGGGCGGGCGGCGGACCCCGGGCCGCGCGGGGCGGCGGCCACCGCGAGCACGGCGTAGCGGCCCTGCTCCGGCAGGCCCAGCATCGCGGCCGCCTCGGCGAGGTCCGCGATCCGGGCGGTCCCGTCCAGCAGGGCGGCGACCATGAGCCGCTGCCGGTTCTCGCGCCGCCAGGACAGCCGCCGCTCGGCCTGCCGGTAGGCGTCCGCGACGATCCCGCAGTGCTCGTCGACGAAGTTCCACACGTCGGCGGCGACATGGACGAGCAGCCGCACGTCGTCGGGGTCGCGCCGGGCGGTCTCGTCCACGAGGTCCTGCCAGACCATCGCGCCGCCCATCCGGAAGGCGTGCAGGACGGCGTCGAGCGGCACGCCCTGCTCGGCGCGGATCTCGCCGATCCAGCGGGAGGTGCGGTGGGCGGACTCCCGGAACTCCCGGGGCTGGATCAGGGAGCCGACGTTGTGCCGCAGCGAGTGGTGGACCTCCTGCCAGACCTCGGCCCGGCCGGAGTCGATGGCCGCCCGATAGCCGGGCTCCTGGGCGTACAGGGCCTCGACGAGCCGGTCGGTGAGGGCCGGCAGCGAGGCGACGAGGACCCGGGCGGCCCGGTGCAGCACCTCGACGGCCTCGCGGTCGGCCAGGGACCGAAAGCGGTGCGGCAACGGCGTTGCCGGGGACGGGCCGTGCGGCGCCCCGATCCGCGAACGTACGACCTGTGACATGGCGGCCTCCACCGGGAATCGACCGGCCGCGCGAGCGGCGGGCCCGGCACCCGGCCCGGGCGGGGCGCGAGCGCGGCGACACGATCCTGACGCCCGCAGAATGACATACCGCCCGGTCGGTACCTAGGGGTCTGCGCGGAACTCGTCATCACGGTCTCGCAACCGACCACGTCCGGGTCCGCGTCACGCTCGGCGACCGGGTCCGGTTCCTCCCCGACCGCCCTCGGCCCTTCTGAGGGGTTCCAGGTCCTCCCCGGCGGGTACGCCCCTCACCCGCAGGGCGGAGACGGTCCGCCGCAGCGGACGAAGCGCGGCCGCCGTGCTCAGGACCAGCATGGACGTCATGACGCCAACGCCCCCGCCCCTCCCCGCCTCCGCGCCCGCCTGGGCTCGCCGCGCCGCCCACGCGATCGCTCTGTGCGCCGTCCCGTCGGGCCTGTGGCGCATCGCCATGGCTTCCGGTGTCCCTGTGGGCTACAGCGACCAGGTGCTGCGCGACGTCTTCGACATCCCGGGCTGGGGCATCGCGTACGTCGTCGGCCTCTCCGTCCTCGCCGAGCTGGCCGCGCTGTTTCCGCTGCTGCTCGTCAGCGACCGGTGGCGACCGCTCCGCCCGAGGGTCCTCGCCCCGCTGGCCTGGACCGCCTCGGGCGCCCTGGTTCTGGTGGCGCTGTGGCAGCTCGTGGTCGCCGTGACCGTCGAGAGCCAGACGTACCTGTCGAGCGGTACGGCACAGACGGTCTGGGGCCTCGCGTTCGCTCCGCTGTTCGCCATCCCGGCCCTGATGACCGCGGTGACCTGGTCGTACGCCAAGCGGCACCGGACACGGGGACAGGCGCAACCGCTGCCTCGCCGTTGACACCGACCCCACCCCGGCCGGCCGCGTGAACAGCCCTGCGGGTCAGTACGGACGGCGGGCGCCAGGCCGACGGCGAGGGAAGGACCGAGCGGGGCGACCGGCCCGCCGCCCGGCACGGGCCGTCCGGTGGAGGCGGCCGTGGCGTACAGCACGGGGCCCCGGTCCCGGTGTGCGTCGGCGGCGGCGCGCAGCAGCGCCGTACGGCCGAGACCGGGCGGTGCGGCCAGCACGAGCGCACCTCCGTCACCTCGCCACAGCAGCTCCAACAGGCTTTCCAGAGTGGCGAGTTCATCGTCCCGGCCGTACAGCCGGAGCGGACTGCGCACGGTCGTCGATGGGGTCACACCGGCACCGTACGGTCGCGGCGGCGAGGGTGGAAGCGCCGCGTCCGGGTCCCCGGCGGGGTCGGCCCGGTGCGGTGCGCGCTCCCAGCCGGAGCCCTGCCGCGCTGTGCCGGAGCACAGCGCGGCGGGGCCGGAGGACGCCGGGATCACGCGGTGTGCGGGCAGTTGCCCCGGTACTCCGCGATGGTCAGGCTCGGCTGCGGGAGCGGGCAGAGGAACTGCTCGTAGCGGGTGTCGTTGTCGATGAATCGCTTCAGCCAGGAAATGCTGTACTTCGCGATCGTCGTGTTGGAGCTGTTCGGCGTGAAGTGCGAGGCGCCGCGCAGCTCCAGATACGCCTTGTCCAGGGAGCCGGGAAGCGACTCGTAGAACGGCTCGGAGTGCGTGGAGACGGGGGCGACCGAGTCACCGTCCGCACCCACCACGAGGGTGGGCGTACGCAGTTCGGGCCAGGTCTTGTCGGTGTTCCAGCCGGTCAGCGGGATGGCCGCCTTCAGTGAGGTGCGGCTCTTGGCCGCCTCCAGGCTGCCGCCGCCCCCCATCGAGTGGCCCATCACCCCGAGGCGGGAGGCGTCGACCCGGGTCCGCACCGAGCTGCGCTGGGTCAGGTAGTCCAGAGCGGCGAGGAGTTGGCGGCCCCGGCTGTCGGGCTGGTCGAGCGTGGTGTTGGTGTCGATGGTGAAGACCACGAAGCCCTGGGACGCCAGGCGCGGGCCGAGCCAGGCGATGGAGGACTCGTAGGCGGTGAAGCCGGGCGAGATGACGACCGCGCCGAACGTGCCGTCGGCGGTGGAGGTCGGGTAGTAAATGGTGCCGCCGCCGAACCCGCTCACGACGAGCGAGGAGACGGAGGTCTGCGAGGTGGCGTAGGAGCCGCGGCTCGCCTCGACGGAGGCGTTGGTGGGGGCGGGGCCGCGCTCGTAGGGGTTGTCGGCGGCCTGGGCGGCCGGGACCAGGGCGGTCATCAGGAGACCGGCGGTGGCCGCTGCGGCGGTCAGCAGACCCGCGAGTGCCCGGGGGCGGCTCGGGCGTGGGGGGGGTGCTGGTGCGAGGGGAGGAGGTGCTGCTGCACGAGGGGGATCCTCTCGGTGGTGGCGGAACCGCACCACGCGAGGCCCGTGAAGCCCGTCGTCCGGGGGCTCGGGGTGCGTCGCGTGGCCGCCGACGTCGTCCGTCGGCGTTCGCCACTCTCACGCCGCGTCCCGTGAACACGCATCGGCGGTATCACCGGCCTCGGGTGGGCCGGTGACACCGCCGGTTCTCGTCAAGGGCTCAGCGGACCGGGTGGCCCGCTTCCCGCAGGGCGCCCTTGACCTCGGAGATCCGCAGGTCACCGAAGTGGAAGACGGACGCGGCGAGCACCGCGTCGGCCCCCGCCTCGATCGCCGGGGCGAAGTCGGCGAGTCGGCCCGCGCCGCCGGAGGCGATGACGGGGACGGTGACGTGCCCCCGTACCGCCTCGATCATCTCGGTGTCGTAGCCGTCCTTCGTGCCGTCGGCGTCCATCGAGTTGAGCAGGATCTCGCCGGCGCCCAGCTCGGCGGCCCGGTGGGCCCACTCGACGGCGTCGATGCCGGTGCCCTTGCGGCCGCCGTGCGTGGTGACCTCGAACGTGCCCTCCGGGGTGCGGCGGGCGTCGACGGAGAGCACCAGGACCTGGCGTCCGAACCGTTCGGCGATCTCGCGGATGAGGTCGGGGCGGGCGATGGCGGCGGTGTTGACGCCGACCTTGTCGGCCCCGGCGCGCAGCAGCTTGTCGACGTCGTCGGGGGTGCGGACGCCGCCGCCGACGGTGAGCGGGATGAAGACCTGCTCGGCGGTGCGGCGGACCACGTCGTACGTCGTCTCGCGGTCGCCGCTGGAGGCGGTGATGTCGAGGAACGTCAGCTCGTCGGCGCCCTCGGCGTCGTACAGCTTGGCCATCTCGACGGGATCGCCCGCGTCGCGCAGATTCTGGAAGTTGACGCCCTTGACGACCCGGCCGTTGTCGACGTCCAGGCAGGGGATGACCCGTACGGCGAGGCTCACTTCGCGCCTCCCCGGTAGGCCTCGACCTCGACCTCGACGACCAGGCCCGGGTCCACGAAACCGGACACGATGATCATGGAGGCGGCGGGGCGCACGGCGTCGAACAGCTCCTTGTGGGCGCGCCCGATGTCCTCCACGTCCCGGGCGTGTGTGAGGTACATCCGGGTGCGGACGACGTCCTCGCGGGTGAGGCCCACCTGCTCCAGCGCGGCGAACGCGACGTCGAAGGAGGTGACGGCCTGCTCGTACGGGGAGCCCGCGGAGATCTGGCCGTTGACCACGGAGGTGCAGCCGGCGACCAGGACGAGCCCGTTGGGGAGCTCGACGGCGCGCGAGTAGCCGAACTTCTCCTCCCAGGGCGCGCCGGTGGAGATCCGGCGTACGGAGGAAGCTTCGGTGGACCCAGGCGAATCGGTCATGCGGCGACCGCCTTGAGGGCCTCTTCCAGCGTGAACGCCTTCGCGTACAGCGCCTTGCCGACGATCGCGCCCTCGACGCCCTCGGGGACGAGGAGGGAGATCGCGCGGAGGTCGTCGAGCGAGGAGACCCCGCCGGAGGCGACGACCGGGCGGTCGGTGGCCGCGCAGACGTCCCGCAGCAGGCCCAAATTCGGCCCCTCCAGGGTGCCGTCCTTGGCGATGTCGGTGACGACGTAGCGGGCGCAGCCCTCGGCGTCGAGGCGGGCGAGGGTCTCGTAGAGGTCGCCGCCGTCGCGGGTCCAGCCCCGGCCGCGCAGGGTGGTGCCGCGGACGTCGAGGCCGACGGCGATCTTGTCGCCGTGCTCGGCGATGACCTTGGCGACCCACTCCGGGGTCTCCAGGGCGGCGGTGCCGAGGTTGACCCGGCGGCAGCCGGTGGCGAGGGCGGCGGCGAGCGAGGCGTCGTCGCGGATGCCGCCGGACAGCTCGACCTTGATGTCCATGGCCCCGGCGACCTCGGCGATCAGGGCGCGGTTGTCGCCGGTGCCGAAGGCGGCGTCCAGGTCGACGAGGTGCAGCCACTCGGCGCCGGCGCGCTGCCAGGCGAGGGCGGCCTCCAGCGGGGAGCCGTAGGAGGTCTCGGAGCCGGACTCGCCGTGCACGAGGCGGACGGCCTGGCCGTCGCGGACGTCGACGGCGGGGAGCAGTTCAAGCTTCGGCATTACAGCGTCTCGATCCAGTTGGTCAGCAGCTGGGCGCCGGCGTCGCCGGACTTCTCGGGGTGGAACTGGGTGGCCCACAGCGCGCCGTTCTCCACGGCGGCCACGAACCGTTCGCCGTGCGTGGCCCAGGTGACCTTGGGGGCACGGATCTTGGCGTTGGTCACTTCGAGGGACCAGTCGTGCGCCGCGTAGGAGTGCACGAAGTAGTACCGGGCTTCGGCGTCCAGGCCCGCGAAGAGCCGGGAGTCCTCGGGGGCCTCGACGGTGTTCCACCCCATGTGCGGGACGACGTCGGCCTTCAGGGGGCCGACCGTGCCGGGCCATTCGTCCAGGCCCTCGGTCTCCACACCGTGCTCGATGCCGCGCTCGAAGAGGATCTGCATCCCGACGCAGATGCCCATGACGGGGCGGCCTCCGGAGAGCCGACGGCCGACGATCCAGTCGCCGCGGGCCCGCTTGAGCCCGTCCATGCAGGCGGAGAACGCGCCGACGCCGGGGACGAGGAGCCCGTCGGCGTTCATCGCACGGTCGTAGTCGCGGGTGATCTCGACGTCCGCGCCGACGTGGGCGAGGGCCCGCTCGGCGGAACGGACGTTGCCGAAGCCGTAGTCGAAGACGACGACCTTCTTGGTGTCAGTCACAGCGTGCCTCTCAGTCCCACAGTCCCTGGATCCGCAGGATGCCCGCCACCAGGCACATCACGGAGCCGATCGACAGCAGCACGATGACGCCCTTGGGCATCCCCTGCTTCGCGAAGGAGTAGACGCCGCCGGCCAGGAAGAGGCCGACGACGATCAGGATGGTGTTGAGGCCGGTCACAGGGCGCCCTTCGTGGAGGGCAGGATTCCGGCGGCGCGCGGGTCGTGCTCGCTGGCGTACCGCAGGGCGCGGGCGAGCGCCTTGAACTGGCACTCGACGATGTGGTGGGCGTTGCGCCCGTACGGCACGTGGACGTGCAGGGCGATCTGCGCCTGGGCGACGAAGGACTCCAGGATGTGCCGGGTCATCGTCGTGTCGTACTCGCCGATCATCGGCGCCATCTTCTCGGGCTCGGTGTGCACGAGATAGGGGCGGCCCGAGAGGTCGACGGTGACCTGGGCGAGCGACTCGTCCAGCGGGACGGTGCAGTTGCCGAAGCGGTAGATGCCGACCTTGTCGCCGAGGGCCTGCTTGAAGGCGGCGCCGAGCGCGAGCGCGGTGTCCTCGATGGTGTGGTGGCTGTCGATGTGCAGGTCGCCCTCGGTCTTGACCGTGAGGTCGAAGAGGCCGTGGCGGCCGAGCTGGTCGAGCATGTGGTCGTAGAAGCCGACCCCGGTGGCGACATCGACCTTGCCGGTGCCGTCGAGGTTGATCTCGACGAGCACGGACGTTTCCTTCGTGGTGCGTTCCACGCGGCCTACGCGGGGGCTCATGCGTCGTGCTCCTTCTTGAGTTCGCGTACCGCATCGAGGAACGCGTCGTTCTCTGCCGGGGTGCCCGCGGTGACCCGCAGCCACCCCGGTACGCCGTTGTCCCGGACCAGGACGCCCCGGTCGAGGATCTGCTGCCAGACGGCGTGGCTGTCGTCGAAGCGGCCGAACTGGACGAAGTTGGCGTCCGAGTCGGTGACCTCGTAACCGGTGGCGCGCAGCTCGGCCACCAGCCGGTCGCGCTCGCTCTTGAGCTGCGCGACGTATCCCAGCAGCGTATCGGTGTGCTCCAGGGCGGCGAGCGCGGTGGCCTGGGTGACGGAGGAGAGGTGGTACGGCAGCCGCACCAGCTGGACCGCGTCGACCACGGCCGGGTCGGCGGCGAGGTAGCCGAGCCGGAGCCCGGCCGCGCCGAACGCCTTGGACATGGTCCGCGAGAGGACCAGGTTGCGGCGGCCCTCGATCAGCGGGAGCAGCGAGGGGTGGTGGCTGAACTCTCCGTAGGCCTCGTCGACGACGACCACCGAGGGGCCGGCGGCCTGGGCGGCGTCGTACAGGGCGAGGACGGTCTCCGCGTCGACGGCGGTGCCGGTGGGGTTGTTGGGCGAGGTGATGAAGACGACCTCGGGCCGGTGCTCGGCGATGGCGGCGCGGGCGGCGTCCACATCGATGGTGAAGTCCTCGTTGCGCGGCCCGGAGATCCAGCCGGTGCCGGTGCCGCGGGAGATCAGGGCGTGCATGGAGTACGAGGGTTCGAAGCCGATCGCGGTGCGGCCCGGCCCGCCGAAGGTCTGGAGCAGCTGCTGGAGGACCTCGTTGGAGCCGTTGGCGGCCCACACGTTGGCCGTGCCGACCTCGTGCCCGGCGGTGCGGGTCAGATAGCAGGCCAGCTCGGTGCGGAGCTCGACGGCGTCCCGGTCGGGGTAGCGGTTGAGGCCGCGGGCGGCCTCGCGGACCCGCTCGGCGATCCGGTCGACCAGTGCCTCGGGGAGCGGGTACGGGTTCTCGTTGGTGTTGAGGCGTACGGGGACGTCGAGCTGGGGTGCTCCGTACGGGGACTGGCCGCGCAGTTCGTCGCGGATGGGGAGCTCGTCCCAGGGGTTGCCGGGCGCGGGGTTGTTCGTCACTGCTGCGGAACCTTCCAGCCGAACCGTGCCTTCAGGGCGGCGCCGTGGGCGGGGAGGTCCTCCGCCTCGGCGAGGGTCACGACGTGGTGGGTGACCTCGGCGAGCGCGTCGCGGCTGTAGTCGACGATGTGGATGCCGCGCAGGAAGGACTGCACGGACAGGCCCGAGGAGTGGCAGGCGCAGCCACCGGTGGGCAGGACGTGGTTGGAGCCGGCGCAGTAGTCGCCGAGCGAGACCGGCGAGAAGGGGCCGACGAAGATCGCTCCGGCGTTGCGGACCCGGTCGGCGACGGCGGCCGCGTCGGCGGTCTGGATCTCCAGGTGCTCGGCGCCGTACGCGTCGACGACCTTGAGGCCGTCCTCGATGGAGGAGACCAGGACGATGGCGGACTGGCGGCCGGCGAGGGCGGGCTCGACGCGGTCCTTGATGTGCTTGGTGGCGGCGACCTGGGGGGCCAGCTCGGCCTCGGTGGCGGCGGCCAGCTCCTCGGAGTCGGTGACCAGGACGGCGGCGGCCATCGGGTCGTGCTCGGCCTGGCTGATCAGGTCGGCGGCCACGTGCGCCGGGTCGGCGGTGGCGTCGGCGAGGATCGCGATCTCGGTGGGCCCGGCCTCGGCGTCGATGCCGATACGGCCCTTGAGGAGGCGCTTGGCGGCGGCGACGTAGATGTTGCCGGGGCCGGTGACCAGGTTGACCGGAAGGCAGTCCTCGGTGCCGTACGCGAACATCGCGACGGCCTGGGAGCCGCCGGCGGCGTACACCTCGTCGACGCCGAGCAGGGCGCAGGCGGCGAGGATCGTGGGGTGCGGCAGCCCGCCGAAGTCCTTCTGCGGCGGGGAGGCGACGGCGATGCCCTCGACGCCCGCCTCCTGGGCCGGGACGACGTTCATCACGACGGAGGACGGGTAGACCGAGCGGCCGCCGGGGACGTAGAGCCCGACGCGCTCGACGGGCACCCACTTCTCGGTGACGGTGCCGCCGGGAACGACCTGGGTGGTGTGCGTGGTGCGGCGCTGTTCGCGGTGGACGAGGCGGGCGCGGCGGATCGACTCCTCAAGTGCTGCCCGGACGGCCGGATCCAGCTCCGCCAGAGCGCGCGAGAGGGCGTCGGCGGGCACCCGGACCGACTCGATCCGGACACCGTCCAACTTCTCGCCCCAGTCGATCACTGCCGCGGAGCCCCGATGGCGCACGTCCTCGCAGATGGGCCGCACCGTCTCCAGGGCGGCTTCCACGTCGAACTCGGCACGGGGCAGCAGGTCGCGCAGGGCGGCGCCCTCGGGGAGGGCGTCACCGCGCAGATCGATTCGAGAGATCACACGGCAATTCTCTCAGACCGCTCGGAGCGGCCGGTCGCCCGTATCACTGGCTGATACCGGTCGCCCGTACCACTGGCCGATACGCGTCTCGGCCATGTCCGGCTGTCACTGCTGACCGCTAGCTTTCACGGCGTCACACAGAGGGAAGAACAGCACTACAGCATGTGTGCACGGAGGGAGCGGCCGTGACCGAGCCGCACGAAGGCGATATCCCGGACGGCCTCAGCGCAGCGGAGCTGGGCATGTGGCAGTCCTTCCGCAACGGGACCACCTACGACTTACGCAGCTACGACCCGGCCCACAACGACCCGTTCGCCCCGCAGCTGTGGGGGCCCGAGCGGAGCGTCGGCGCGCGCACGGTGGCGCGGCTGCTGCTGAGCGGCCCGGCGGCCCGGCCCGGCCGGGTGGCGGCGCTGAAGCTCCGGGGGGTGCGGATCACCGGAAAGCTGGACCTGGCGGGCGGCCGGGTGGCTCCGTACGTGGAGCTGACCGGCTGCCGCTTCGAGCAGGAGGTGTCGCTCCCCGAGTGCCACTTCACGACCCTGCGGCTGGTGGGGTGCGCGCTGCCCCGGCTGGAGGCCGCGCGGCTGCGCACGGAGGGCGACCTGCATCTGCCGCGCTGCCGGATCGACCGGGGCATCCGGCTGACCGACGCCCAGATCGGCACGGATCTGCTGATCAACCAGCTCAGCGTCGGCCCGGACCGGCACGGGCGGGCCATCGTCGGGGACGGCATGGCGGTCGCCCAGGACCTCCAGGCCGAGATGATCGAGACGCTCGGCGAGCTGAGCCTGCGCGGGGCGAAGGTGGGCGGTTCGCTGAGCCTGCGCGGCAGCCGGCTGCGCGCCGCGGAGGACCGTCGCGCGTTGAACGCCCCACAGCTGACGGTGGAGCGCACGCTCTACATGACCGAGGCGTGGGTGAGCGTCGACACGGGGAACCAGGGCACCACTCCCCCGTACGGCGTGGTCTACGCCCCGACGCCGGCGCGCGGCACCCGCTCGCAGATCTTCGAGTGCCGGGGCGGGGTGCGCCTGGACGACGGGCGGTTCGGGGACGCGGTGGACCTGCACAAGGCCCGGTTCACCATGACCCGGCAGGAGGAGCTGTCGCTGCGCCGGATCGTGACGCCGGAGCTCCGGTTCAACGCGGAGCGCCCGGAGGAGGGCCGCGTCGTGCTGAACGGCGCGAAGGTGGTGACGCTGATCGACCTGTCGACGAGCTGGCCGGGCCCGGGCGGTCTGGCGATGGGCGGCTTCGTCTACGAGAACCTCGTCCCCTACGGCCACTTCCCGCTCTCCCGGCGGCTGGAGTGGGTGCAGGCCGCGACGCCGGAGTACGTCCCCGAGCCGTACGAGCGGCTGGCCACGGTGATGCGCAGTTGCGGCGAGGACGCGGACGCGCGCGAGGTGTTGCTGGCCAAGCAGCGCCGCCGCCGCGAGACGCTGCCGCCCGCCGCGAAGGCGTGGGGCTACCTCCAGGACTGGACGGTGGCGTACGGCTACCGGCCGGGGCGGGCCGCGGTGTGGATGGCGGTGCTGTGGGCGGCGGGCACGGCGGCGTTCGCGCAGCACGTTCCGCCCTCCATCAAGGGCGAGGAGCATCCGCAGTGGAACCCCGCCCTGTACGCGCTGGATCTGCTGATCCCGGTGATCAACCTCGGGCAGGACGGCTACTGGCGGATGGAGGACGCCTGGCAGTGGGCCGCGGCAGGTCTGGTGTTGGTGGGGTGGGTTCTGGCCACCACGGTGGCGGCGGGGGCGTCCCGGATGCTGCGCAGGGGCTGACCGCGGAGGGCTCTTCGGCAGGTTGCGGGCGGTCGGGGCCAGGGGGCCCGACCGCCCGCGCCCCGTGACCGGAGGGAGGAGCGAGCGTCACGAGAGGGTGCGATCAAGCCAGCGGAGGACATTTCCTTTGCCCTTTCTTGACCCGGTCCGATACAACCCATTCACTCGGCACAGAAGCTTCACAGCACACCCCTGGCGCGGCCCTCACCAGCGCTTTTCAATGGTCTGCACCATGGCCTTCCTTCGCGCTCTGCTCAGTACCGCGCGCATGATCCGGCACAGCCCTCCGCTGTCCGCCGGACTGTCCGCGGATGACGCGGTGCTGCTCGACGCCCCGGACGAGCGGCTCTCTCCCGCGCTGGTCGCCGCTGCCCTGGGCGACTACGAACCCGCCGCCGAGCTGCTCGCCACCACCCGGTCCGCCGCCGACTGGGAGAACCGGGACCGCTACCTCGGCCGGCTCGTCGCCTTCGCCCGCGGCCGGGACGGCTGGCTCGTCGACTGGCTGGCCGCCGCCCCGCGCGACCCGGACGCGCTGCTGGTCAAGGCGGAGCTGTCGGTCCGCCGGGCCTGGGAGTCGCCCGCCCGCGCGGAACGGCTCCGCGAGGTCGGCCCGCTGATCACCGCCGCCGCCGACGCGGACCCGCGCGACCCCGTGCCGTGGCGGCTCGCCCTGGACCACGCGCGCGGCACCCACGCCACGCACACCGCCTTCGAAGCGCTGTGGGAGCAGGCCGTACGGCGCTCCGCGCACCACTACGGCTGCCATGTGGCGGCCCTGCGCTACCTCTCCGCCGCCTGGTACGGCTCGCACCGGGAATGCTTCGACTTCGCCGAGCAGGCCGCCGAGGACGCGCTGCCCGACTCCCTGGTGCAGGCCCTCCCCGCCCGGGCGGCCTTCGCGCTGCTCCTGGACACCCAGGCGGCGGGCCGCACCACCTCCGTACTGGAGGAGCGGATCGACGCGGCGGCCGACCTGGCGATCAGGCTCTCCGCCGCCTACCGGCCCGGCGATCCCTGGCCGGCCGAGGTCCGCAACCTCCTCGCGTACGTGCTGCTCGCCCGGGGGCGCTGGGCGGAGGCGCTGCACCAGTTCAACCTGATCGGCCTGCACGCGACGTCGTTCCCGTGGTCGTCCGTGTCCGAGGACGCGCTCGGCCGGTTCCTGGACGCGCGGGACGGCGCACGGCTCCAGGCGGCCTCGCTGCCCCCCTTGCGCGACCGGGCCGACCACGGCCGCCCCCGGGGCCATTACGCTTGAGCGTTGTGACCACCGCCCGCCTTCCCCTTTTCCCGCTCAACGCGGTGCTGTTCCCCGGCCTGGTGCTGCCGCTCAACGTCTTCGAAGAGCGATATCGCGCCATGATGCGGGAACTGCTGAAGAGCGACGAGGACGAACCTCGCCGCTTCGTCGTGGTCGCGATCCGCGACGGCCGCGAGACCGCCCCGACGGCCACCGGCATGCCGGACACCGTCGCGGCCGCCCCTCCCCCCGAACGCGCCCCGGCGGAGGGCTTCGGCCCCGACCCGATCCAGACCTTCCACCGGGTGGGCTGCGTCGCCGACGCGGCGACGATCCGCGAGCGCGCCGACGGCAGCTTCGAGGTCCTGGCCACCGGCACCACCCGGGTCAGGCTGCTGTCCGTCGAGGCGAGCGGCCCGTATCTGACCGCCGAGGTCGAGGAGGTGGCCGAGGAACCGCCGGGCGAGGACGAGGGGGACGAGGCGGGAGCGCTCGGCGAGGGCGTCCTGCGGGCCTTCCGCGCCTACCAGAAGCGGCTGGCCGGGGCGAGCGAACGGTCGCTGGCGACCGGCTCCGAGCTCCCCGACGACCCGTCCGTGATCTCCTACCTGGTCGCGGCGGCGACGGTCCTGGACGTCCCCACCAAGCAGCGCCTGCTCCAGGCCCCGGACACGGCGACCCGGCTGCGCGAGGAGCTGACGCTGCTGCGCAAGGAGACCGCGGTCATCCGCTACCTGCCCTCGCTGCCCGCGACCGACCTGACCAGGGCCCCCACCCACCCCAACTGACGAGGACCGGCGCCCGGTGGCGAAGAAACCCAAGAAGCAGCAGTCGGGCGGCACCCCGGCCACGGTCGCCCTGACCGCGGCGGGCACGGCCTTCACGGTCCACGCCTACGACCACGACCCGGCGAGCCCGTCCTACGGCGAGGAGGCGGCCGAGGCCCTGGGCGTCTCCCCCGACCGGGTCTTCAAGACCCTGGTGGCGGAGGTGGACGGCGCCCTGACGGTCGCGGTGGTCCCGGTGGCCGGCTCCCTGGACCTCAAGGCCCTGGCCTCCGCGGTGGGCGGCAAACGCGCCGCGATGGCGGACCCGGCCGCCGCGGAACGCACCACGGGCTACGTACGCGGCGGCATCTCCCCCCTGGGCCAGCGCAAGCGCCTGCGCACGGTGCTGGACGCTTCGGCGCGCGCCCACACCACGATCTGCGTGTCGGCGGGCCGCCGGGGCCTGGAGGTGGAACTGGCGGCGACGGATCTGGCGGAGCTGACGGGGGCGGTGTTCGCGGAGATCGCGCGGAGCGCCTAGCGCCTCTGCTTCTCCTCAAGGAGCGGGGTCCGGGGCAGCGCCCCACATTTCCAGCCCCTCCGGCGATTGAGGAGCGGGGTCCGGGGCAGCGCCCCGGTTTCGGGAAGGGGCGGGGTGGGGAACAGCCCGCCGCAGGCGACTCTAGGCCGCCCCACCGCCACCGGCGGGCGACGACGGGGGCCCGGACCCCGGCCCCGCCAGGGGCCCCTGCACGGGCCCGTCGTAGTACGACCCGTACCCCGACCACCCCGGCTCCACATCCCGCGGCCCGAACGCCGCCGTGAGCAGCAGATGGATCCCCATCGCCGCGAACGGCCACGCCAGCACCGCCACCCCCACCGAGTGCAGCTCCAGCGGCGCGTCGAACGTCACGCCCTGGCCGGCCTCCCGGGCCCGCGCCACCACGTCGGACGACGGTCCCAGCCAGATGCCGACCCGCCACGCCACCAGCGAGGCGAGCAGGGCGCCCAGTGCCAGCCCCACGACCACGAGGACGCCTCCGCGACGCAGCCGCCAGAAGACGGCGGCGGCCGAGAGCGCGCCGAAGCCGAGGGCCAGCAGGACGAACGTTCCGTCCGCCCCGATCGCCTCCTCGCCCTCGCTGTTCTTGAGGAAGACGGCCGTGTCGTCGGAGATCAGCGGCACACGCGGCGCGAGCCACAGCCACAGCAGCCCGAGCACGATGCCCGCGAGCGCGACCAGAACAAGGACGCCGGCGGCCTGACGAAGCTCCGTGGCCGTATCCGGGTGGTCCGGGCCGCCCACCGAGGGTGCCGGGTGGGAGCCCGAGGGCGGGGCCTGCCACGGGTCGTGGGGGCCGGGCTGGTGAGGCGGCGTCAGAGGTGCGGTCACCGTGCCATCGTGCCAGGCCATCCGGTGAGGCGCCTCACCGGATGCCGCACCCGGGCGCCGGGCACGCCGCCCAGCGCCAGGAGCCCCTACCGTACGGCGGCCCGCCGGTACGCCCACGTCGCCACGGCCAGCGAGAGAACCCCCACCGCCGCGCAGATCGCCAGGAAGAACGCGATGAGCCCCCAGTCCGGGCGGGCGTCGAAGGACCGGGCCAGCGCCTCGACCCCGTACGTCGAGGGCAGCAGGTCACGCGCCCACCCCACCGGCGTAGGCAGCCGGTCGGCCGGCAGCACCCCGAGCAGCAGGGCGGCCGACATCCCCAGCTGGCCCAGCAGGGTCGCCAGCTCCGGCCGCGGGGCGAGCAGCCCCAGGGCGGCGCCGAGACCGGCCAGGGCCGCGCCGGAGAGCGGGACGACGGCCACCAGGACCCAGAGATGGGTCATCGGCAGCTGGAACAGCACGCTGCCGGTGATCGCCGTGAAGACCGTGCCGGGCACGGTGAAGGATGCATAGGCGGCGGCCGTGCCGAGCACCACCGCGGCGGGCGGCACCGGCAGGGTGGCGTAGTGGTCGAGCCCGCCGCTCGCCCGCAGCTGCCCGAAGTACTGGGCGAGCAGGTTGAGCGCGACGAACGCGACGACCAGGACGCTGGATCCCGCGACCACCGCGCGGGCCTCCGCACCGCCGTCGACGACGCCCCGCATCAGGACCATGATCCCGACGGACTGGAAGGTCGCCACGAAGAGCAGCGGGATCCGGGCGACGCGCGCCCGGGAGAGCTGGGCGCGGTAGACGGCGGCCAGCGACGGCAGCAGCCGGGCGCGCGGCGCGAGAGGCGCGGCGACGGTACGGGCGGGGCCCGTAGGAGAGGTGCCGGGCGCGGACCGGACGCTCGGCGGTGCGGTCCTGGCCGGAATGATGCTCGTCACCTGCGGCTGCCCCCCTGAGACACGTCCGAACTGCCACCTGCATCCATCGCGTTCACCGCGTTCACGCTGCCCACGCCGTCTCTCATGCCGATCACGCCGATCACGCCTTGACCAGCCCCTTGGTCGCATTGGCCGCGTCTCCCCCGAGCGCGAGATAGACATCCTCCAGGCTGGGCGTGGCCAGGGTGAAATCGTCGAGCGCGGCGAAGGCCGCGCCGCCCGTCACCGCGGCGACCGCTGCCCGTGCCTCGTCCGGCCCGAGCCGCAGCACCCAGCGCCGCCCGGACTCCTGGGCGGACGGCCGCAGGGCCGCCACCTCGGGGACGTCCAGCGGGGCCCGTTCACGCCACACCAGCTCGACGCGCACCTCCCCGGCGACCTGCTCCTTGAGCCCGGCGGGGGTGTCGCAGGCGATGACCCGGCCGCGTTCGAGGACGGCGACCCGGTCGAGGACGGTCTCGGCCTCGATCACGTTGTGGGTGACCAGCAGGACGGTGGCCCCGCGCTCCGCCCGGCGGCGGTCGACGGCGGCCCAGACGGCGCGGCGGGCGACCGGGTCCATTCCGGTGGTCGGTTCGTCGAGGACGAGGACGGGCCGGTCGCCGACCAGGGTGGCGGCGAAGCAGGCGAGCCGCCGCTGACCGCCCGAGAGCTTCTTCAGGGGCCGCCCGGCGATCGCGGTGAGGCCCAGCTCTTCCAGGACCGCGTCGCGCTCGGCGCGCGCGTCGCGGACGGCGAGACCGCGCAGCCGTCCGGTGGTCTCGGCGGCGAGCGAGACGGTCAGTTCGTCGAGGGCGGTGGACTCCTGCCCGAGGTAGCCGATCAGCCGGGAGGCCCGCTCGGGGTGGCGTACGAGGTCGTGGCCCAGCACCTCGACGCTGCCGGAGTCGGGCCGCATCAGCCCGGTGAGCTGGCGGACCAGGGTGGACTTGCCGGCGCCGTTGGGGCCGAGCAGTCCGAAGATCTCGCCGCGCTCGACGTCCAGACTGATGCTGTCGGTGGCGCGGATCTCGGGCGTCGCGGGGGCGCCCCGGCGGCCTCGGACGGCGGGATAGGTCTTGACCAGATCACGTACCGCGCACACGGTGCCGGTGTCCCGCTGCGCCTGTGCAGTGCCCGTACTCACGAGGTATGAGGGTACGGGGTCACCTGCCCCGGTTCACGTCCGGGGCCACCCCGCGTCGCCGGACGGCACGGGAACGGGGCGGGACGGCTACTCCCCCGCCGGTACGTGCTCCGCGGCGGCCCGCACGTCGATCTCCCGCCAGAAGCCGGCCCGGATCGCGTAGCGGTCGTGCTCGTCGATCTGGTCGTCCTTGTGGGCGAGGAGCCCGAAGCGGGCCGCGTACCGCAGCAGTTCGCCGTCGATCCGGTGCGGGATGCGCGGGTACATGGTGGAGAGTTTCTGCAGGTGGACGGTTTCCGGCAGGCGCTCCATCCAGCGGCGGGCGAAGACCTGGCCCACCTCGAAGGGGTCGCCGCCGACGGTGGTGATGTCCTCCTCCCGGTCCGCCCAGCGCTGTTCGGCGCTGGTGACCTGGGCGAGGGTCGGCAGGGACGCGGTCTCCGCCGGCTCGCCCAGGGGCCCGCCGCGCTCCACCCAGCCCTTGTCGGAGGACCAGCGCAGCGTGGCGTTGGCGGGCTGGGGCGGGTGCTGGCGGTCCGGGTGGGTGGCGTGGGCGCGCAGCGCGGCCAGGTCCTTGGGGGTGGGGACGGTCTTGTGTCCGGGGGCGGACGAGGTGTCGGACGTCGAAGCGGCGGCGTTCTCGGCGGGGGCGGCGGCGCCGCTCCGGGCCGCGGCGGCCTGGGCCTCGGAGGCGCGTTCGGCGGAGGCGGCGAGGGCCGCCTCCGGCAGCGGTGCGGAGAGGATCGCGGCGATCTCGGGGCGCGGGACGGGCGGCGGGGCGCAGGTGCCGCCGAGGTCCTTGGCGCGTACGGCCTTGGTGATCCAGACCCGGTCCAGGACCCGTCGTTCGTCGGCCTCGGCGACGAGGTCCTCGGACTGGTTGTAGTCGCCGTCGGCTGCCTGGACGGCCCAGAGGTGGACGGCGACCCCGTGTTCCTTGGCGGACATCAGGCCGGGCAGCAGATCGCCGTCACCGGTCACCAGGACGATGTCGGAGCAGGCCCGGTTCCTGGCCAGTTCGGTCAGCTCGGCGTGCATGGCGGCGTCGACGCCCTTCTGCGCCCAGCGTCCGTCGCTGCGGGTCAGGGCGCCGAGCCGGACGGTCACACGGGGCATCACGCGGAGCCGGCGGTGCTCGGGCTGGGGCACCCGGTCGGGGGCGCCGTCGAACCAGTAGATGCGCAGCAGGGGCTGTTGGGTGTCGGCTTCGGCACGCTCGCGCAGCCCCTGGATGAGGGCCGCGTGGTCGACGGTGATGCGGGAACGGGCGGGCTCTCCGGCCAGCAGACTCGCGGCTGCGCCCAGCAAGTAGCCGGCGTCCACCAGGACGACGCAACGGTCCACGCGTTCCACCCTCTTCCGAATTCGGGAACGGTTCAGCGGCCCGCTCCTCGATGACCGGGTCCGCTTACCCAGGGTTTCCTTCGAGTCTGCCCGACCGCGCGGGGGTTAACGGCCGGAACTGGATCATCGGCGTGGCGGATCCGGAAAGGAAGAGGGAGGGGAGGGTGAGAAGCGAAGAGGGACGCGTCGCGCGAGGCGCTGAGAGGCCGGGCGAGGGCGGCGGGGCCGGCCCCACTGCGGAAACCACTACGCACGGTAATGATCCAACATGCGGCGTTTACGGCGCTATGTGAATCTGACAGCGGTCCTGGCCCCCCAGGATTCCCCACAGGAGGCATTCACCATGGCCAAGAACAAGAACCGCAAGCAGGGCAGCCAGCACGACCGCGCGTCCGCGTCGGAGCGCAGCGCGGAGCAGGCCAAGTCGACGGCGTACGAGTCGCAGAATCAGCCGCAGGCGCAGGCCCAGGGCAGCCCGTCCGACGTGGCGCGCAAGCATCAGCGACGCTTCGGCCACAACTGACCCGTCGGCCGCGTGCGGTAGGGACAGACGCCGGCGGAGACAGGCGTCGAGGACAGCGAGAGGGGCGTCCCGCACGTGCGGGACGCCCCTCCTGCCGTTCGCGTCGCCGGAGGCGCGTCCGCTCAGCCGGCCAGGCAGGCCGGGCCGAGCAGCACCTTCAGGTCGCCGAAGAGGGCCGAGTCGGCCTTGACCCGGTGCCGGTCGAGCCGGAGCACCGTGGTCTTGCGGGGGCCCTGGAGCTTGATGCGTACCTCGGTGTCGCCCCGGTGGTGGCTGAGGACCTCGCCGAGCCGGGTGACCATGGGCGGGGTGATCTTCACGGTGGGGATGGTGAGGACGACGGGCGCGTTGGTCCCGGCGTTGGAGATGTCGGGGACCTGCATCTCCATGGCGACCAGCCGGGGCACGTCCTCGCGCTTGTCGAGCCGTCCCTTGACGAAGACGACGGTGTCCTCGACGAGCTGGGTGGAGACCAGCTGGTAGGTGGCGGGGAAGAACATGCACTCGATGGAGCCCGCCAGGTCCTCCACGGTGGCGATGGCCCAGGCGTTGCCCTGTTTGGTCATCTTGCGCTGGAGGCCGGAGATGATGCCGCCGACGGTAACGATGGCGCCGTCTCCGTAGTCCCCGCTCATGAGCTGGGAGATCGAGGAGTCGGCCTTGTCGGACAGCACGTGCTCCAGGCCGAACAGCGGGTGGTCGGAGACGTACAGGCCGAGCATCTCCCGTTCCTGGGCGAGCAGGTAGGCCTTCTCCCACTCGATGTCGGAGAACTCCACGTCGAGCCCGAACCCCGGCTCGCCGCTCTCCTCCTCGCCGCCCCCGAAGAGGTCGAACTGTCCCTCGGCCTCCTTGCGCTTGACCTGCACCACGTTGTCGATCATCGGCTCGTGGTGGGCGACGAGGCCCTTACGGGTGTGGCCCATCTCGTCGAACGCGCCGGCCTTGATGAGCGATTCCACGGTGCGCTTGTTGCAGACGACCGCCTCGACCTTGTCGAGAAAGTCGGGGAAGGTGCTGTACTTCCCCTTCGCCTTGCGGGACCGGATGATCGAGTCGACGACGTTCTGGCCGACGTTGCGGATGGCGGTCAGGCCGAAGAGGATCACGTCGTCGCCCTGGGCGGCGAAGTTGGACAGCGACTCGTTGACGTTGGGCGGGAGCACCTTGATGCCCATGCGGCGGCACTCGTTGAGGTAGACCGCGGACTTGTCCTTGTCGTCCTTGACCGAGGTCAGCAGGGCGGCCATGTACTCGGCGGGGTAGTTCGCCTTGAGGTATCCGGTCCAGTAGGTGACCAGCCCGTACGCGGAGGAGTGCGCCTTGTTGAAGGCGTACCCGGCGAACGGGACCAGCACGTCCCACAGCGCCTTGATCGCGGCGTCGGAGAAGCCGTTCTTCTTGGCGCCCGCCTCGAAGAGGACGAAGTTCTTCGCCAGTTCCTCGGGCTTCTTCTTGCCCATCACGCGGCGCAGGATGTCGGCCTCGCCCAGGGAGTACCCGGCGACGATCTGGGCGGCCTTCTGGACCTGCTCCTGGTAGACGATCAGGCCGTAGGTGAGGCCGAGGACCTCCTTGAGGGGCTCCTCCAGCTCCGGGTGGATCGGGGTGATCTCCTGGCGGCCGTTCTTGCGCTCCGCGTAGTTCGTGTGCGAGTTCATGCCCATCGGGCCCGGCCGGTAGAGGGCCGAGACGGCGGAGATGTCCTCGAAGTTGTCGGGCTGCATCTGGCGCAGCAGCGAGCGCATCGGCCCGCCGTCGAACTGGAACACGCCGAGCGTGTCACCGCGGCAGAGCAGCTCGTACGTCTTGGGGTCGTCCAGCGGGAGGGAGAGCATCTCCAGGTCGACGCCCTTGTTGGACTTCACCATCTTGATGGCGTCGTCCATGATCGTCAGGTTGCGCAGGCCGAGGAAGTCCATCTTCAGCAGGCCGAGCGACTCGCACTGCGGGTAGTCCCACTGCGTGATGGTGACGCCGTCGGTGTGTCGCGTCCAGAGCGGCGCGTGGTCGACGATCGGCTCGCTGGACATGATGACGCCGGCGGCGTGCACGCCCATCTGCCGGACCAGGCCCTCGACGCCCTTGGCGGTGTCGATGACCTTCTTGACGTCCGGTTCGCTCTCGTACATCCCCCGGATCTCGCCCGCCTCGCTGTAACGCGGGTGCTTGGGGTCGGTGATGCCGTTGAGGTCGATACCCTTGCCGAGGACGTCGGCGGGCATGGCCTTGGTGAGCCGGTCGCCCATCGCGTACGGGTAGCCCAGGACGCGGGCGGAGTCCTTGATGGCGTTCTTGGCCTTGATCTTGCCGTAGGTGCCGATCATGGCGACCTTGTCGGCGCCGTACTTCTCGGTGACGTACCGGATCACCTCGACGCGCCGGCGCTCGTCGAAGTCGATGTCGACGTCGGGCATGGAGACGCGCTCGGGGTTGAGGAACCGCTCGAAGATCAGTCCGTGCTCGATCGGGTCGAGGTCGGTGATGCCCATCGCGTACGAGACGATCGATCCGGCGGCGGAACCACGGCCCGGGCCCACCGCGATGCCGTTGTTCTTCGCCCACATGATGAAGTCGGCGACGACCAGGAAGTACCCCGGGAACCCCATCTGGATGATGATGTCCATCTCGTACTCGACCTGCTTCTGCCGGTCGTCGGGGACGCCGTTCGGGAAGCGTCGGCCCATGCCGACCCGGACCTCCTCCTGGAACCAGGTGATCTCCGTGAAGCCGTCCGGGATCTCGAACTTCGGCATGAGGTTCTTCGCCTCGAACATGCCGGCGGTGTCGATCTGCTGGGCGACCAGGAGCGTGTTGGCGCAACCCTGCTGCCAGGCGTCGGAGGAGTCGACGGCGTACATCTCGTCCGTCGTCTTGAGGTAGTAGCCCGTGCCGTCGAAACGGAAGCGGTCGGGGTCCGAGAGGTTCTTGCCGGTCTGGATGCAGAGCAGGGCGTCGTGGGCCGTGGCCTCGTGGGCGTACGTGTAGTGGGAGTCGTTCGTCACGAGCGGCGGGATGTCGAGCTTCTTGCCGATCTCCAGCAGCCCGTCGCGGACCCGGCGCTCGATCTCGATGCCGTGGTCCATCAGCTCCAGGAAGTACTTGTCCGCCCCGAAGATGTCCTTGTAGTCGGAGGCCGCCTGGACCGCCTCGTCGAACTGGCCGAGCCGCAGCCGGGTCTGCACCTCGCCGGAGGGGCAGCCGGTGGAGGCGATGAGGCCCTCGGACCACTGGGAGATGGTCTCCTTGTCCATCCGGGGCCACTTCTGGAGCCAGCCCTCGGCGTACGCGTCGGAGGAGAGCCGGAAGAGGTTGTGCAGTCCGGTCTTGTTGGACGCCCAGATCGTCTTGTGGGTGTAACCACCGGATCCGGACACGTCGTCGCGCTTCTGGTGCGGCTGTCCCCACTGCACCTTGCGCTTGTGTTTGCGGGACTCCGGGGCGACATACGCCTCGATGCCGATGATCGGCGTGACGCCCGCCTTCGTCGCCGAGTGGAAGAAGTCGTAGGCCCCGTGGAGGTTGCCGTGGTCGGTCATCGCGATATGCGACATGCCCATCTCGTTGCAGGCATCGAACATGTCCTTGAGCCGCGCCGCACCGTCCAGCAGCGAGTACTGGGTGTGAACGTGCAGGTGCGTGAAGGGCGGCTTGGTCACGGCGTCGGGCCTCCGGGAAGTCGGGCGATGACGGACGGGGGGACAGCGTGGAAGTCTACGACGTGACGGAGTCGAACGACGGGCACTCCCGGCTTCCGCCGAGCGTTGGAGAGAGCGGGACACCTGTCCGTTTTGTCATGCACTCGGTCAGGACCCGATCGGGTGGACCACGGTCCGGCCGGACACGCCAGCTACAGCAGGAGGCAGCAAGAAATGTCGGAAACGCAGACCGGCGCAGCGCAGCGCGGGGAGCAGATTCTCGCCGTTTTCGACACCGCCTTCGGGGAGCTGCTGGCCGCCGATCCGGCAGCTTTCCGGGTCAAGTTCCGCAAGATGGCGGGCTCGGCCTTCGCCTTCTACCGGGGCACGGCCTGCCTGTTCTACGGCGACCTGGAGCGGGAGCGGCACGGCGGCCCGTTCCTGGACGAGCGCACCGGCCGGGTGTGGATCCACGGCGATCTCCACGCGGAGAACTTCGGCACCTACATGGACGCCAACGGCCGCCTCGTCTTCAACGTCAACGACTTCGACGAGGCGTACGTGGGTCCCTTCACCTGGGACCTGAAGCGCTTCGCCGCCTCCGTGGCGCTGATCGGTTACGCGAAGGCGCTGGCCGACGAGCAGATCAGCGAGCTGGTGACGATCTTCGCCATCGCCTACCGCGAGCGGATCCACGCGCTGGCGACGGGCGCGAAGAACGACGAGGTGCCGCCGTTCACGCTGGACACGGCGGACGGCCCGCTGCTGGGCGCGCTCCGCGCCGCCCGGTCGCGCACGCGTTTCTCGCTGCTGGACTCGATGACGGTGATCCGGGACTTCGAGCGCCGGTTCGCGGACGGCGGCGGGTCGATCGACCTGGACGCCGCGACGCGCTACAAGGTGCTGGCCGCGTTCGACGGCTATCTGGAGACGCTCCCCGAGTCGAGCCTGACCCGTCCCGACTCCTACCGGGTCAAGGACGTGGTGGGCCGCCGGGGCATCGGCATAGGGTCCGCCGGCCTGCCTTCGTACAACATCCTTCTGGAGGGCAACAGCGACGCCCTGGAGAACGATGTGGTGATCTACCTCAAGCAGGCGCAGACCCCGGCGGTCTCCCGGCACATCACGGACGCCGCCGTGCGGGAGTACTTCCAGCACGAGGGGCACCGCACGGTGATCTCGCAGCGCGCGCTCCAGGCCCACGCGGACCCGTGGCTGGGCTGGACCGAGCTGGACGGTTCGGGTCAGCTGGTCGCCGAGGTCTCGCCGTACGCGGTCGACCTGGACTGGTCCGACATCGACGAGGCGGACGAGATCGCGGCGGTCGTCGCGGATCTGGGCCGGGCGACGGCCACGATGCACGCGGCCGCCGACGACGAGAGCGGGCACTCGCTGGTGCCGTTCTCCACCGAGCGGGCGATCGACGCGGCCATCGCGGCCGACGAGGAGAGCTTCGCGCCGATGCTGGTCGACTTCGCCCACAGCTACGGGGCGAGAGCCCGCGCGGACCACCAGATCTTCGTGGACCTCTTCCGCAACGGCCGGATCCCGGGCCTGTAGGGCGTCGGAGCCCCCGGGAAGCCGTCCCGGGGCTCTCAGCCTCTTTTAAGGTCCCGCTCACCTCGACCTCTTTTAAGGTCCGCTTACCTCGGCGCATGACACACTTTCCGGCGATGGACATCTCAGGGACGCAGCTCAGGGTCGCGCGCGCGGCGGTCTTCACCGCGCTCGTCGTCACCCTGTCCACGGCGTCCCATGTGCTGCTCTCCGGGGCCCCGCTGCCGCTGACCGCGGTCGCGCTGCTCGCCGGTGTCGTCCTCGCGGTGGCGTACGCGCTGGCCGGCCGGGAGCGCGGCTTCGGGGCGATCGCGGGCCTGCTGGTCCCACTGGAGCTGGCCGCCGACACGCTCTTCACCACGGGCCAGCACCTCTGCTACGGGGCGGCGGGCGGCCCGGTCGCGGGCACGCTGCGCGCGGTGGGCTTCGACGTCCTGTGCGGCGGCGGCGAGGTCGGCGCGGGCGGGGCCCGGATCGCGGGCGTCGGCGCGGTGGGCGCCCCGCTGGCCGATGTGGCCGGTGCGGGCGACCGTGCGGCGGCGCTGCTGGCGCAGCCGGGACCGGCCGTGCCCTGGTTGCTGCTCGTCGCCCATGTGGCGGTCGGGCTGCTCGCCGCGGCCTGGCTGCGGCGCGGTGAGGTGGCCCTGGCCGGGCTGCTGCGCGCGGCGGCCCTGCTGGCGTTCCGCCCGCTGCTGGTCGCGGTCGCGGTGGTGCGCGCGGGCGTCCGGGCCGCGGCCCGCCGCTCCCGGCCCGCCGGGCGTCCGCACCCGCCGCTCACCGCCCGCTTCCTCGTGCACTGTGTGGGACGCAGGGGCCCGCCGCTCGCGACGTACGCCGCCGCCTGAGGGCACGGCCACGCGACGACGGCAGCACCCGCCCACCCCCACACACGTACTCACGGAGAACGACCATGAGCAAGCGCAACACCCAGGCGAACAAGGCAGCGGCCCGCGAGCGGCTGCGCGCCGAGCGCGAGGCCCAGGCCAAGAAGGACAAGACCCGCAAGCAGCTCGTCGTGGCGGTCTCGGTCGTCGCCGCCCTCGCCGTGGTCGGCGGCATCAGCTACGGCGTGATGCAGCTGAACAAGCCGGACGCCTGGGAGAGCGCCGCCGACGCGAAGAACGTCACCGCGCCGAAGAACACCTCGGGCGACGACGGCACCACCGTGGTCGTCGGCGAGCCGGGCGCGAAGAAGACCCTGGAGCTGTACGAGGACGCGCGCTGCCCGGTCTGCGCCACGTTCGAGCAGGGCGTCGGCGAGACCGTCTCGAAGGACGTGGAGGCCGGCAAGTACAAGGTCAAGTTCGTCGGCGCGACCTTCATCGACAACACGGACAACGGTGAGGGCTCCAAGAACGCCCTGAGCGCGCTCGGTGCGGCGCTGGACGTGAGCCCCGAGGCGTTCATGGAGTACAAGGCCGCGCTGTACTCGGCCAAGTTCCACCCCGAGGAGAGCGACGACAAGTTCGCCAAGGACAGCTACCTCATCGAGGTCGCGGACTCGGTCGACGCGCTGAAGGGGAACAAGGACTTCCAGAAGGACGTCGAGGACGGCACGTACGACGCCTGGGCCATGAAGATGTCCAAGACGTTCGACAAGAGCGGGGTGCAGGGCACGCCGACGGTGAAGATGGACGGCGAGAAGATCACGGCCGAGGGCAGCGAGAACGCCCCGATGACGGCCGCCGAGTTCACGAAGGCCATCGACAAGGCGCTCAAGGCGTAACGGCGTCCGTCTTCCGCGACACCCGGCGCACCGGGCGGGCCGACCGCCCCGACGCGCCGGATGTCGCGCGTCTCCACGGAGTCACCGGGCCCACAGGGTCGCCGGGTCTACAGGGTGGCGAGGAAACCGAGCGCGACCTTCCAGGTCTGCTCGGCGGCCGCCTGGTCGTAGTCGTGCAGATCGGGGTCGGTGAACAGGTGCCCGGCCCCGGGGTAGCGGTAGATCTCGACGTCCGCGCCGGTGCGCTGCATCTGGAGGTACCAGCTGTTCAGCCAGTCGTGGGACTCGAAGGGGTCCGGGTCCGCGACGTGCAGCTGCACGGGGAGCTCGTCCACGGAGGCGTTCTCGGCGAGGTCCGAGGTGCCGTGGAACAGCAGCAGCCCGCGGGCCTTCGCGTCGCCGAGCGCCAGGGTCTGCGCGGTCGCCGCCCCGAGGGAGAAGCCGGCGTAGACGAGCCCCTGGTCGGAGTAGGGTGCGGCGGCCAGCACGGCGCGCTTCAGCAGCTCCTCCTTGCCGATCTCGTCCTTGTAGGCCATGCCCTCTTCCACCGTGTCAAAGGTGTGCCCCTCGAACAGATCGGGCACGCGCACCTCGTGGCCGGCGTCCCTGAGGCGCGCGGCCGCGGCGTGCACGGCGGGCCTGAGCCCGTACGTCGAGTGGAAAAGCATGATGTTCATGAGGCCCATGGTGCCATTTGTGCCCTGGAGCCCGCCCTACAGCTTGGAGGACGAGGGAATGGAGAGCGTGCTGCGCCCGCTGATCGTCATCGGCGGTTCCGTGGTGATCACCCTGCTGGTCGGCTGGCTGGTCGACCGGCTGCTGCGGCGGGCCGACAGCCGTCACCACGAGACCCCGCTGTGGGGGCTGCTGCGGCGCTGCCGGCCTCCGCTCCAGGTGGTGATCATCACGGCGCTGCTGCGCGGCAGCTACCGCCAGATGGGGATCTCCTGGGTGTGGGAGCACCGGGCCGGGATCGGCCAGGTGCTGACCCTGGTGCTGATCGGCGCGTCCGCCTGGCTGGTCGTCCGGGTCGCGGCGACGGTCGTGGAGGCCAGCTACGCCCGGTACGCGACGGCCGGCCGCGACCCGGCCCGGGTCCGCCGGGTCCGTACGCAGGTCACGCTGATCCAGCGGGTGGTCATCGCGGTGGTGACGGTGGTCGCCATCGCGGCGATGCTGCTGACGTTTCCGCCGATGCGGGCGGTCGGCACGTCGATGCTCGCCTCGGCCGGTCTGCTCGGCATCGTCGCGGGTGTCGCCGCCCAGTCGACGCTCGGCAATCTCTTCGCCGGATTCCAGATCGCGTTCGGCGACATGGTGCGGCTCGGTGACACCGTGGTGGTGGACGGCGAGTGGGGCACGATCGACGAGATCACCCTGACGTTCCTGGCGGTACGGACCTGGGACGAGCGGCGGATCACGATGCCGGTCTCGTACTTCACCAGCCAGCCGTTCGAGAACTGGTCGCGCGGCGGGGTGCAGATGACCGGCACGGTCTACTTCCACCTCGACCACTCCGCTCCGATCGCGGCGATGCGGACGAAGCTGCGGGACCTCCTCGGGGACATCGCCGCCTGGGACGGCCGGGACTGGTCGCTGGCGGTCACCGACACCACGCCGACCACGATCGAGGTGCGCGCGGTGGTCACGGCGAAGGACGCGGACGACATCTGGACGGCGCGCTGCGCGGTGCGCGAGCAGCTGATCGGCTGGCTGCGCGACCACCACCCGTACGCCCTGCCGCGGGTCGCCACCTCGCCCGCCGTACTGCCGCCGGGCGAACAGTGGGCGGAGCTGACGGGTGCCGGGCCCCGGGCGGGCCGCGGGAAGGCGGTGCCGGCCGACGGGGACGACTCCAGGGCCCCGCGCACGGGCCGCGGCTGAGGCTGCCCCGCGACGGCTCCTCAGCGCAGCGAGCGGAAGTCCAGATACCGCAGCACCCGGTCCACGACCTCCGGGTCGGAGCCGGGCTCGCTGCGCGCGGAGAGCACTTCGTGGCGGGCGGCCGACATCATCTCGCGCTGGACACGGCTGATCGCCCTGAAGCGTTCCGCGCGCTGGGCGTAGGCCTCGCGCCGTTCCTCGTCGACCATGTCCGGGCTGATCCGGGCTCCGATGTCGTACGCGGCGCGCTGGAGCCGCTCCATGACCTCCTCGGGGAACTCCTCGACCTCCTGGATCTCCTTGAGGCGGTACTTGGCGGCCTTGGCGGCCCGGACGGCGAGGTCCCGCTCCAGCGCCTCTTCGGCGTCGGTGTCGGCCCGGACCCTCAGCCTGCGCACCAGCCAGGGCAGGGTGAGCCCCTGGAAGACCAGGGTGGCCATGATCACGGCGAACGCGATGAAGATGATCTCGTCACGGCCGGGGAAGGGCTGCCCGTCGTCGGTCTCCAGCGGGATCGCCAGCGCCAGGGCGACCGAGGCCACCCCGCGCATCCCGGCCCACCACATCACGACGGTCTCCCGCCAGCTGGTGGGGATCTCCTCGCTGACGTCACGGCGCGTGTGGAGCCGCTTGGCCAGCCAGGTCGCCGGCAGCAGGTACAGCAGCCGTACGCCGACGACGACCGCGACGATCGCGAGCCCCCAGCCGACCATCTCCAGGGCGTGCCCGTCGGCGGTGCCGAACACGCTGTGCAGCTCCAGGCCGATCAGCCCGAAGGCCACGCCGGTCACCAGGGTGTCGACGATGTCCCAGAACGTGCGTCCGGTGAGCCGGCCCAGCACGTCGTCGGCGTCGGCGGTGTGTTCGGCGAGGAACAGCGCGACGGTCAGGACGGCCAGCACACCGGAGCCCATCAGCTCCTCCGCGAGGACGTAGGCGACGAACGGCACCAGCAGGGTCAGCCCGACCTGGAGGGTGGCGTCGCCCAGCAGATTCATCAGCTTGATCGTGAGCCAGCCGAGGGCGAGGCCGACGGCGACCGCGACGACGGCGGAGAGGACCAGCAGCCCGAAGGCCTCGGGGAGCGAGAAGGTGCCGCTGACGGCGGCGGCGATGGCCACGTGGTAGAGCACGATGGCGGTCACGTCGTTGAAGAGCCCCTCACCCTCCAGGATCGACACCAGTCGGCGCGGCAGTCCCACGGAGCCCGCCACGGCCGTCGCCGCGACCGGGTCGGGCGGGGCGACGAGAGCGCCGAGGACGACGGCGGCGGCGACGGGCAGCCCCGGCACGATCGAGTTCGCGACCGCGGCGACGGCGGCGGTGGTGACGAAGACGAGGGCGACGGCCAGCAGGAAGATCGGGCGTCTGTTGGCGGCGAACTGCCGCCAGGAGGTGCGCTGCACGGAGGCGTAGAGCAGCGGCGGAAGCAGCGCGGGGAGAATGATCTCCGGCGGGATGTCGACGTTCGGCACGAACGGCATGAAGGCCATCGCGACGCCGATGAGGGTCATCAGCACCGGCGCGGGCAGCCCCAGCCGGTCGCCGAGCGGCACCGTGACCACGGCTCCGAGCAGCAGCAGGAGCAGCAGGGACATCTGTTCCACGAGGTGCCTTCCGGAGCATGCGGGTCCGGCACACCACGAGCGGCCGAACAGGGCTCCCACCCTGCCACGCGGGGTGCGCGAATCGGCCGATACTCCCCGCTACCGGGACTCAGGCCGGGCGGATCTCCCGCCGCATGGCCCGGTGGGGCATGCCCGCGTCGGGGAACTCGGGGCCGTACGCGACATATCCGAGCCGCTCGTAGAAGCCGAGGGCGTGCGTCTGGGCGTGCAGGTCGACGGCGGCCAGGCCCAGCGCCCGCGCCTCGTCCTCGATGGCCCGCACGAGGGCGGCGCCGACGCCGAGGCCACGGGCCTCCCGGCTGACGGCGAGCCGGCCCAGCGAGCCGACCGCCGGGTCGCCGCCGGTCTTCCCGGCCGCGTCGGCGCCGTGCAGCAGCCGGCCCGTGCCGAGCGCGGTGCCGTCCGCCGCGACGGCCAGGACATGCACCGCGGTCGCGTCGTAAGCGTCGTACTCCAGCTCCTCGGGCACGTTCTGCTCGCCGACGAACACCTCCTTGCGGACCTGGAAGCAGGCTTGGAGGTCGCTCTCCTCGACGGCCCTGCGGGTGCTGTACGGGGTGGGAACGGCGGTCACTGACTCTCCGCGGAGATGGTGTCGAGGGCGTGCTGGAGGTCGGCCGGGTAGGTGCTGGAGAACTCCACCCAGCTGCCGTCGCTCGGGTGCTCGAAGCCCAGGCGCACGGCGTGCAGCCACTGGCGGGTCAGCCCGAGGCGCTTGGCCAGGGTCGGGTCCGCGCCATAGGTGAGGTCGCCGACGCAGGGGTGGCGGTGGGCGGACATGTGGACCCGGATCTGGTGGGTGCGGCCCGTCTCCAGCTTGATGTCGAGGAGGCTGGCGGCGCGGTAGGCCTCGATCAGGTCGTAGTGGGTCACCGACGGCTTGCCCTCGGCGGTGACCGCCCACTTGTAGTCGTGGTTGGGGTGGCGCCCGATGGGGGCGTCGATGGTGCCGCTCATCGGGTCCGGGTGGCCCTGGACGAGCGCGTGGTACTTCTTGTCGACGACCCGGTCGCGGAACTGGGCCTTGAGCAGGGTGTAGGCGCGCTCGGACTTGGCGACGACCATCAGGCCGGAGGTGCCGACGTCGAGGCGGTGGACGATGCCCTGACGCTCGGCGGCGCCGGACGTCGAGATCCGGTAGCCGGCGGCGGCGAGGCCGCCGATGACGGTGGTGCCGGTCCAGCCGGGGCTGGGGTGGGCGGCGACGCCGACCGGCTTCATGATGACGACGATGTCATCGTCGTCATGGACGATCTCCATGCCCTCGACGGGCTCGGCGACGATCTGGACGGGGGCGGGCGCACCCGGCATCTCCACTTCCAGCCAGGCGCCCCCGTGGACCCGCTCGGACTTCCCGGCCACCGAACCGTCCACCTGGACCTTCCCGGCTGCGGCCAGCTCGGCGGCCTTGGTGCGGGAGAAACCGAACATCCGGGAGATGGCGGCGTCGACGCGCTCGCCTTCCAGGCCGTCCGGTACGGGCAGGGTGCGGATCTCGGGGTGCGTACTCACCTGTCGAGTATGCCTTGCGCCCGCGGGTCCCCGCGCCGGACGGTCAGTCCTTGTGCACGGTCCCGTCGGGGTCCAGGCCCTTGAAGGAGAGGATCACGATGAGGATGCCGCCGCAGACGATGGCGGAGTCGGCGAGGTTGAAGACGGCGAAGTGCTTGGGGGCGATGAAGTCCACCACCGCGCCCTCGAACGCGCCGGGCGCCCGGAAGATGCGGTCGGTGAGGTTGCCGAGCGCACCGCCCAGGAGGAGGCCCAGGGCGATGGCCCACGGCAGGCTGTAGAGCTTGCGGGCCAGCCGGATGATCACCACGATCACTCCGGAGGCGATGATGGTGAAGATCACCGTGAACGCCTCGCCGATCCCGAACGCGGCGCCCGCGTTCCGGAGCGCCCGGAACTGGAGCCAGTCGCCGATGATGTCGATCGGCGGCTGGTGCTCCAGCTTCGCGACCACGATCATCTTGGTGACCAGATCCAGCAGATAGGCCACGACGGCCACGCTCAGGAGAACGAGGACCTTCCGCTTGCCCCTGCCCGCGTTCACGGCCGCGTCGGCGGCCGTGCTGCCGGCTTCGTCCGTGCCCTCGGCCTCGGGATTGTCCGGCGTACCGATGATGCGCTCCGCCTCTGCCACGTGAGTCCCTCAACCTAGGTGCCTGCCTGAGGATGAGGGTACGACACACCTGTGCGGATCAGCCGCGCCGCTCCTGCTTCTGCTTGTCCTCGACGCACAGGGTGGCCCGGGGGAAGGCCTGCATCCGCGCCTTGCCGATCGGTTTGCCGCAGACCTCGCAGAGCCCGTACGTCCCCGCCTCCAGCCGGGCGAGCGCCCGCTCGGTCTGCTCCAGCGTCTCCTGGGCGTGGGCGGCCAGCGACAGCTCGTGCTCGCGGGTGATGTTCTTGGTGCCGGTGTCGGCCTCGTCGTCACCCGCACCGTCGCCGGAGTCCCGCATCAGCCCGGCGAGCGCCGCACCGGAGGCCTCCAGCTCGCTGCGGAGCCGCAGCGTCTCGCTCGTCAGCAGGGTGCGCGCCTCGGTGACCTCCTCCGGCGTCCAGGGGTCCTCCCCGGGCCGGACGGCCAGCTCGTCGGGGGCGGCGGCGCGGGCCGGCGGCACAGGGGCCGTGGCCTGTGCGCCTGCTGCGGGACGACTCGCGCTCTTCTTGGCTACCACCGTGTGGGCTCCCGTCTGCTCGGCGGCCCGTGCCGCCTCCGTGGCCTTCTCCGAGGCCTTCTTGGCCGCGCTCTTCTTGGCGGTGCTCTTCTTGGCGGCGGTCTTCCTCGCCGTCGTCTTCTTGGCGGACGCCTTCTTGGCGGCGGCCTTCTTCGCCGTCCTCCTCGCGGGCGCGGGCGCCTGCTCGGCCGGCGACTCGTGGCTGCCGTCGTGCTCGGCCGCGGTCTCTTCCGCCGTCTTCTTCGCCACCATGGCCGCGGCCCCTTCACATATTGTGATCTTGCTCGCGAGTCGTGCTGGGACGATAAATCGACTCCAGCCCCGCGGCAACGGGGCACGCCGCCTTCTCGCCCCTCCCCGTGTCCGGTCGTGGCGCGCCTGCCTCCGTTGTTCCCAGCTCCCCGTCCGGTAATCCGGCCCTCGGGCCCCGCCCGGGAAGCCTTGTACCCCGTCCCGCCACTCGGGTCACACCCTCGCGCCGTGGATAACCGGTCGGCCGTCGCCCGTACGGGCCCGTACACTGGGCCCAGCGAGAGGCTTGGATGGGACGAGTAGCGCCGTACGCAGCCAGAAGCGACCCGGGGACGGTGGGAGCCCGGGGGCGAGCGCGCCGTGAAGATCACCCCGGAGCCGCCGGAAGAACGCCTTGACCGATGGGCCCCGCCCACCGGCGCAAGGTCACTAGACCCGGCATCGCGACCCCAATGAGGGGGCCACGGGCCTGCGCCCGGGGCCAAGGAGGGTGGTACCGCGGGAGCCGAGACGCTCTCGTCCCTCCGACGGAAGTGGAAGACGTCCGCCGGAGGAAGCCGCACATGACATCGCCGCAGTACCGCCAGGTGCCCGCCCAGGTCGACCTGCCCGCGCTCGAACACGCCGTGCTCGACTTCTGGCGCGAGAGCAAGGTCTTCGCCAAGAGCCTGGAGCAGTCCGAGGGCCGCCCCGAGTGGGTCTTCTACGAGGGTCCGCCCACCGCCAACGGCATGCCGGGCGCGCACCACATCGAGGCCCGCGTCTTCAAGGACGTCTTCCCCCGCTTCCGCACCATGCAGGGCTACCACGTCGGTCGCAAGGCCGGCTGGGACTGCCACGGCCTGCCGGTCGAGCTCGCGGTCGAGAAGGAGCTGGGCTTCAACGGCAAGAAGGACATCGAGGCGTTCGGCATCGCCGAGTTCAACGCCAAGTGCCGCGAGTCGGTGACCCGGCACACCGACGCGTTCGCCGAGCTGACGACCCGCATGGGCTACTGGGTCGACCTGGACGACGCGTACCGCACGATGGACCCGGAGTACGTGGACTCCGTGTGGTGGTCGCTCAAGGAGATCTTCAACAAGGACCTGCTGGTCCAGGACCACCGCGTCGCCCCCTGGTGCCCGCGCTGCGGCACCGGCCTGTCCGACCACGAGCTGGCCCAGGGCTACGAGACGGTCGTCGACCCCTCGGTCTTCGTCCGCTTCCCCCTCACCTCGGGCCCGCTGGCCGGTGAGGCGGCCCTCCTGGTCTGGACGACCACCCCCTGGACCCTGGTCTCCAACACGGCGGTCGCCGCCCACCCCGAGGTCCGTTACGTCGTGGCGACCGACGGCGAGGAGAAGCTCGTCGTCGCCGAGCCGCTCCTGGAGAAGGCCCTCGGCGAGGGCTGGGAGGTGACGGGCCAGTCGTTCACCGGCGCGGAGATGGAGCGCTGGAGCTACGAGCGCCCCTTCACCCTGGTCGACTTCCCGTCCGAAGCGCACTACGTCGTCAACGCCGAGTACGTCACGACCGAGGACGGTACGGGTCTGGTCCACCAGTCTCCCGCGTTCGGCGCCGACGACCTCCTGGTCTGCCGTGCGTACGGCCTCCCGGTGGTCAACCCGGTCCGCCCGGACGGCACGTTCGAGGAAGACCTCCCCCTGGTCGGCGGCGTCTTCTTCAAGAAGGCCGACGAGGCGCTCACCGCGGACCTGGACACGCGCGGCAAGCTCTTCCGCCACGTCCCGTACGAGCACAGCTACCCGCACTGCTGGCGCTGCCACACGGCGCTGCTCTACTACGCGCAGCCGTCCTGGTACATCAGGACGACGGCGATCAAGGACCGGCTCCTCGATGAGAACGAGAAGACCAACTGGTTCCCGGACTCGGTCAAGAACGGCCGCTTCGGCGACTGGCTGAACAACAACGTCGACTGGGCGCTCTCCCGCAACCGCTACTGGGGCACGCCGCTGCCGATCTGGCGCTGTGAGGACGACCACCTCACCTGCGTGGGCTCACGCGCCGAACTGACGGAACTCACGGGCACCGACCAGTCAGCCCTCGACCCGCACCGCCCGTTCATCGACGAGATCACCTTCACCTGCACGCAGGAGAACTGCCAACTGGAGGCGTACCGCGTCCCGGAGGTCATCGACGCCTGGTACGACTCGGGTTCGATGCCGTTCGCGCAGTGGGGCTACCCGTACAAGAACAAGGAAGTCTTCGAGAGCCGCTACCCGGCGCAGTTCATCTCAGAGGCCATCGACCAGACCCGCGGCTGGTTCTACACGCTGATGGCGGTCGGCACCCTCGTCTTCGAC
Source organism: Streptomyces sp. CNB091 (assembly GCF_000377965.1). Classification (NCBI taxonomy): domain Bacteria; kingdom Bacillati; phylum Actinomycetota; class Actinomycetes; order Kitasatosporales; family Streptomycetaceae; genus Streptomyces; species Streptomyces sp. CNB091. Next base: position 83,103 of record NZ_KB898995.1, on the reverse strand, counting down.
AAGTCGAGTTACGAGAACGTCGTCTGCCTGGGCCACATCCTCGCCGAGGACGGCCGCAAGATGTCCAAGCACCTGGGCAACATCCTCCAGCCGATCCCGCTGATGGACCAGCACGGGGCGGACGCGGTGCGGTGGTTCATGGCGGCGGGCGGCTCCCCGTGGGCGGCACGGCGCGTGGGCCACGGCACGATCCAGGAGGTCGTCCGCAAGACGCTCCTCACCTACTGGAACACGGTCGCCTTCCAGGCCCTGTACGCGCGCACGTCGGGCTGGGCACCCTCCGAGGCCGACCCGGCCCCGGCGGACCGCACGGTCCTGGACCGCTGGCTGCTGAGCGAACTGAACGCGCTGGTCGACCAGATGACCGTCGCGATGGACGGCTACGACACCCAGCGCGCCGGCAAGCTGCTCTCGGCGTTCGTGGACGACCTCTCCAACTGGTACGTACGCCGCTCGCGCCGCCGCTTCTGGCAGGGCGACAAGGCCGCGCTGCGCACGCTGCACGAGGTCGTCGAGACGGTGACCCGGCTGATGGCCCCGCTGACCCCGTTCATCACCGAGCGGGTCTGGCAGGACCTGGTGGCACCGGTCACTCCCGACGCCCCGGAGTCGGTCCACCTGGCCTCCTGGCCGAAGGCGGACCTGTCTTTGATCGACCCGGCGCTCTCCACGCAGATGGCGCTGGTGCGCCGACTGGTGGAGCTGGGCCGGGCGACGCGCGCCGAGTCGGGCGTGAAGACCCGTCAGCCGCTGTCGCGCGCGCTGGTGGCGGCGACGGACTTCCCGGCCCTCTCCCCCGAACTGCGCGCCCAGATCACGGAGGAGCTGAACGTCACGTCGCTGGCCTCGCTCTCGGAGGTGGGCGGCTCCCTGGTCGACACGACGGCGAAGGCCAACTTCCGCGCCCTGGGCAAGCGGTTCGGCAAGGGCGTCCAGGCGGTGGCCAAGGCGGTGGCGAACACGGACGCGGCCGCCCTGTCCCTGGCCCTGCGCGAGGGCACGGCGACGGTGGAGGTCGACGGCGAGCGGATCACCCTCTCCCCCGACGAGGTCATCATCACGGAGACCCCGCGCGAGGGCTGGTCGGTCGCCTCGGACTCGGGCGCGACGGTCGCCCTGGACCTGGAGATCACCCCGGAACTGCGCCGCGCGGGCCTGGCCCGTGACGCGATCCGCCTGATCCAGGAAGCCCGCAAGAACAGCGGCCTGGACGTCGCGGACCGCATCGCCGTCCGCTGGACCTCGACGTCCCCCGCGACGGTGGAGGCGCTCACCGAGCACACCTCGCTGATCTCCGAGGAGGTGCTCGCCCTGGAGTACGCGGAGGGCGAGGCGGACGAGAGTTACGGCGAGGTGTTCGAGGACGAGGGCCTGGCGCTCACGTTCCGCCTGCGCAAGCGGTAGCCGGCACGTCTACGGGGCCCGGCCGGAAGGTTTCCGGCCGGGCCCTTCCGCGTACCCCCTCGGGGGCTCCGCCCCAGAACCCCCGCGCCTCAAACGCCGGCGAGGCTATCTATAGCCCCTCCGGCGTTTGAGGAGCGGGGCCCGGGGCAGCGCCCCGGTTTCGGGAAGGGGCGGGGAGGGGAACAGCCCGCCGCAGGCGCCCCACCCGCACCCGGCCGACACGGCCCCGCCCCCGGCAGCCGCGGCCGGCCCCACGCCAAAGGGCCGGGCCCCGGGAAATCCCGGGGCCCGGCCCTCTGCCTGCCGACGGCTACGCGCTCAGCGAGCGCGAACCGCTCAGTTGTCGTCCTCGTCGATCAGGAACCCACGCATCGGCGAAGGCGCCTGCTGCATCGGCTGCGGCGCCTGCGGCCGCACCGGCGCCATCGGCTGCGTCATCGCGGGCGACATCTGCTGCTGACCCCCGTAGGACGGCGCGCCGCCCATCGTGGACGGGCCGCCACCCATCTGCTGGCCGCCGTGGCCACCGTGGTTGGAGCCGCCCATGGAGTGACCCATCGCACCCGCACCGGCCGGGGCCAGCGAGGGGGACGGCGGCAGCGAAGCGGCTGCCGGAGTCCGCGGCGGGGCGAGCGAGTCGTCCGCCTGGGTCTCCAGCTGACGCAGCTGGCTCTCCAGGTAGGACTTCAGCCGCGTGCGGTACTCGCGTTCGAAGCCGCGCAGGTCCTCGACCTTGCGCTCCAGCGTCGCGCGGGCCGACTCCAGCGAGCCCATCGCCACGCGGTGCTTCTCCTGCGCGTCCCGCTCCAGAGCGTCGGCCTTGGCACGCGCGTCGCGCTCCAGGCCCTCGGCACGGCTGCGCGCCTCGCCGACGATCTTGTTGGCCTCGGAACGGGCCTCCGCGATCGCCTGGTCGGCGGTCTGCTGTGCGAGCGAGAGGACACGGGCGGCGCTGTCGCCACCGGGGCCCTGCCCCTGCTGCTGCATCTGCGGCGGCTGCATCTGCTGCATCTGCTGCTGCTGGGGGTGCTGACCCATGGGGCCGCCCTGCATCGGGCCACCCATGGGACCGCCCTGCATCGGGCCGGGGCCGTGCGGGCCCTGCGGACCGGGACCATGGCCACCCTGGGGGCCGTGGCCACTGGGACCTGCGGGCAGCTGCGGCGCGCCACCGGGCAGCTGGGGCGGACCCATCTGCGGGGGCTGCTGCTGCTGCGGCGGTCCTGATATGGCGGCGGGAACGGGCGCACCCGGGCGATCCTGCTGCTCCGGAGGCTTGCGCATACCCTGCTGCTGTTGCTGCTGTTGCTGCTGTTGCTGGTTCTGCGCGGCGGCACGCGTCGCGGCGGCCAGCTTGGCGCGCAGGTCCTCGTTCTCACGGAGCAGACGGGTCAGCTCCGATTCGACCTCGTCGAGAAAGGCATCGACCTCGTCCTCGTCATAGCCTTCTCGGAGGCGGACGGTCGTGAACTGCTTGTTCCGCACGTCCTCGGGGGTCAACGGCATCTCTTCTTCACCTCTACGTAGTCGTCGGCAGTCGGCAAGACCGTATCGCTCACAACCTGACCACAACGCTGATCAGGATGTAGACGATGATCATCAGAACGAAGAAGGACAGGTCGAGTGCCACGCCCCCGAGACGCAGCGGCGGAATGAACCGCCGCAGAAGCTTGAGCGGTGGATCGGTGACAGTGTAGGTGGCCTCAAGTACGACCACCATCGCCTTGCCGGGTTGCCATGAACGTGCGAACTGGAAGACATAGTCCATGACCAGCCGGAAGATCAGCACGATGAGGAAACACATCAGCGCGATATAGACCACATCCAGTGCGACGCCCATGTCCCGCGGTTCCCTCTCCCCTGGCTCTCGTCAGCTCCGGCCTCGTGGCCGGCACCGGCCTCTCGGCCGGGTTGTTCCGGTGTCGTGTTCTCAGCTCTGGTTGAAGAATCCGCCCTCTGCGATGCGGGCCTTGTCCTCCGCCGTGACATCGACGTTAGCAGGCGACAACAGGAACACCTTCTGCGTCACGCGTTCAATGCTGCCATGGAGACCGAAGACGAGTCCCGCGGCAAAGTCGACAAGTCGCTTCGCGTCCGTGTCGTCCATCTCCGTGAGATTCATGATCACCGGAGTGCCCTCACGGAAGTGTTCCCCGATGGTACGGGCCTCGTTGTAGGTCCTGGGGTGCAGCGTGGTGATGCGGTACGGCTCCCGCTCGGACACGACCTTGGGCATGATCACCGGTGCGTTCTTCTCCATGTTCGGGCGTTCAGGTGTGATGGATGCCACGGGCGCGATCCGGGCGGGTCGCACGCTTTCCGCGGGGAGCTGAACCGGCTCGCGCTGGGCGGGCGGTTGCACTACTCGTACCGGTTCGTCCCTTTCGCGCTCGCGTTCCCGCTCCACCTGGTGGGGGGGCTGATGCCGCCGCCGGTCGCGCTCGGGCTCCGGCTCAGGTTCGAATTCGTCATCGGGGTCGAACCCCGGACCGTCGTACCCATCGTCCTCCACGAGGCCGAGGTAGACCGCCATCTTGCGCATCGCGCCGGCCATGCTCCGAGTCCTCCGCTCTGTGGTGGATCGGCATTCGTCACCAAGTGCCCGCGATCCACTGTGGTCTGCCCGCTGTGAGCGGTAATGACCATATTTTCTGCTGTGGTCCGACTTGCTTCGCGACGTTACCCGAGCCGGGGTCGGACTCCGAGTACCGCCGTACCGACGCGTACATGTGTCGCTCCGGCCGCCACCGCGTCCTCCAGGTCCCCGCTCATACCTGCGGAGACCATGTTCGCAGCCGGATGACCTGCGCGCAGGCGGGATGAGATTTCCATCAGCCGGTCGAACGCGGCCCGTTGCCGGCCGGCGTACTCCCCGGCCAGTGGCGCCACGGTCATCAGCCCGTCGAGCCGGAGTCCGTCGGCCGCGCCGATCGCGGCCGCCAACTCCTCGATCCCGTCCGGCGCGACGCCGCCGCGCTCACCGCGCTCACCGCTCTCCGCGTCCAGGGCGACCTGGATCAGGCAGCCGAGTTCACGCTCCCCGCGCACCGCGGCGGCGGAGAGGGCCGTGACCAGCTTGGCGCGGTCCACCGACTGCACGACATCGGCATAACTGGTCACAGAACGAACCTTGTTCGTCTGCAATTGTCCGACAAAGTGCCATGTCAGCGAAAGATCCGCACAAGCGGCGGCTTTGGGGGCGGCGTCCTGGTCGCGATTCTCCGCGACATGGCGCACACCGAGTTCATGCAGGATCCGCACATCGCTCGCGGGGTAGGTCTTGGTGACCACGATCAGGGTCACTTCCTCGCGCTGACGACCGGCCGCGGCGCAGGAGGAGGCGATCCTTTCCTCCACCTGTGCCAGATTCGCGGCGAGTTCAGCCTTACGATCCGTCATGCCCTATCAGTCCAACCAGACATATCCGGCGAGCCGCCCGGTGGTGCGGTCGCGGCGGTACGAGAAGTGGTCGCCCGATTCCAGGGTGCAGTACGGCGAGGAGTGCCGGTCCGTCACACCGAGGGCGGTGAGCTGGGCTTGGACTCCGCCGGTGACGTCGACCGCCGGGGTTCCCCAGCTGGTCTCGGACCAGGCGCCGGGGACGGCCTCGGCGACCTCGGCCCGCATCGCCTCCGGCACTTCGTAGCACCGTCCGCAGACGGCCGGTCCGGTGTGCGCGGTGATCCGGGAGGGGTGTGCGCCGAGCTCGACCATGGCCTCGACCGCCGCCGGAACGACTCCGGCGACCAGCCCCGGCCGCCCGGCGTGCGCCGCCCCGACGACCCCGGCGACCGGGTCGGCGAGAAGAACGGGGGTGCAGTCGGCGGTGAGGACCGCGAGCGCCAGTCCGCGCCGGGCGGTCACCACCGCGTCCACGGCCGGAATCTCCGCGTCCGCGCCCCAGGGCCCGTCCACCACCGCTACGTCCCGGCCGTGCACCTGGTTCATCCAGACGACGTGGGCCGGGTCGAGACCGAGGCGTCGGGCCGCGCGCTCCCGGTTCGCGCCGACGGCGGCGGGGTCGTCGCCGACCGCGCCGCCGAGGTTGAGCTCACCGTACGGAGCCGCGCTCACTCCGCCCCACCGGTCGGTGAAGGCGAAATGAGCGCTGCCCGTGACGGGTGCCGTCCGGTGATGGGCTATCACTTCAAGAAGTCCGGAACATCCAGCTCTTCGGCCTGGGTGTCCTGGTAGGGACGGGCCGGCGGGACGTGCGGCGGCGAGACCGGCCCGAGCGCGCTCTCACTCGAAGCCGACGCGGGGGCGGACTCGGCCGGAGCCGGGCTCTCCTCGCGCGGAGGTACGGAACCGAGTCCGCCCGTCGGGCGCGTGGACTCGGCGGAGGACCTGGCCGGGGCGGCCGGCTCCTCGCGCTTGTTGCTGTTCGCGCCGAGGACGTTCTCCCGGCGGGCCGGCGGCTGTCCGCCGTCGAAGCCCGCCGCGATCACGGTGACCCGCACCTCGTCGCCCAGGGCGTCGTCGATGACGGCGCCGAAGATGATGTTGGCCTCGGGATGCGCGGCCTCGCTCACCAGTTGGGCGGCCTCGTTGATCTCGAAGAGACCGAGATCGCTGCCGCCGGAGATGGAGAGGAGGACACCGCGGGCGCCGTCGATGGAGGCTTCCAGGAGCGGCGAGGAGATCGCCATCTCCGCCGCCGCCACCGCGCGGTCGTCGCCGCGCGCCGAGCCGATGCCCATGAGCGCCGATCCGGCCTCGGACATGACCGACTTGACGTCGGCGAAGTCGAGGTTGATCAGACCCGGGGTGGTGATGAGGTCGGTGATGCCCTGCACACCCGAGAGCAGCACCTGGTCGGCCGACTTGAAGGCGTCGAGCACGCTGACCTGGCGGTCCGAGATGGACAGCAGTCGGTCGTTGGGAATGACGATGAGGGTGTCGACCTCTTCGCGGAGTTCGGCGATGCCGTCCTCCGCCTGGTTTGCGCGTCGCCGGCCCTCGAAGGTGAACGGGCGGGTGACCACGCCGATCGTCAGGGCGCCGAGCGAGCGCGCGATGTTGGCGACGACGGGTGCGCCGCCGGTGCCGGTGCCGCCGCCTTCTCCGGCGGTGACGAAGACCATGTCGGCCCCCTTGAGGACCTCCTCGATCTCCTCACGGTGGTCCTCTGCCGCCTTACGACCGACGGCCGGGTTCGCCCCGGCGCCGAGGCCCCGGGTGAGTTCGCGGCCGACGTCGAGCTTGACGTCGGCGTCGCTCATCAACAGGGCTTGTGCGTCCGTGTTGATCGCGATGAACTCGACGCCCTTGAGACCGACCTCGATCATTCGGTTGATGGCATTGACACCACCGCCGCCGACACCGATGACCTTGATGACTGCGAGGTAGTTCTGCGGTGCTGCCACGTCGAAGGCCTCTCGCCTCGAGTTACGTGTCGTCGCTCTGCGGTAGCTCCGCGGCGACGACTGATGTCGATGGGGACGGTCCGAACGCCGACCCAAACCCTAACGTTGAAGTTTAGGGTTACCAGTGTGTCTGCTTCCTGGACTCTTCCGAACAGGACACTAAGTCGACAAGTGGCGCACGTTCAACGAACACGCCGAACCTCCCGTTTTTCTTTTCACCCTATGTGATCACCCGTAGCGCTGACCAACCAGGGTGCTGGCCAGCACAAATACCCGTCAACTCGTCGATACCGCCGGGGCGGTGGGAGCGCTTACGTCGAACTGTCCCGCTTTGGGAGCCGCTTTCATGAGTGCGGTGAGCACGCGTGCCTTCACCGCCCCGTCTTCACCACTCCCCCAGGTCACCACACGATCCCGGGTGAGCAGCAAGGAGATCGCATCGTACGAGGTGACCCGTACGGTCTCGGTGTCCTCGGCCACACCTGCCGGAAGGTCGCCGGCGACCCGGACCGCTTCCCGCAACAGACCGTCACCGCCGAAGCGGCGAAGGCTCGCGGACGGTTCGGGAGTCAGCTCCAGCAGGGGCACGCCCTTCGGCGCCTTGTCCACGGTGGCGAAGCGCACGCCCTCGGCATCCACTTCCACGAACGCGCCGCCCTTTTCGACCAGCAGGACCGGCTTCCGTTCGGTCACCTTAAGGCCGATGCCGTCCGGCCAGGACCGAACGACATCAACTGTGTCGATACGAGGCAACTTCTGGCGCAACCGGCGCTCCATGGCACCGGTGTCCACGGAGACCAGCGGGGCGCCGATCGGAGTGGCGGCAACCGCTTCCACTTCTTCGCGGGTCAGCACCTCGACGCCGCTCGTGCTGACCTTCTCGACACGGAGCCAGGAGGAGCCGTAGAGCACCCAGATCACGAACGCGGTGAGCAGGGCGACCGCGACGCCGATCAGGATCAGCAGGGTGCGGCGGCCGATCCGGGGCCCCTCGGGGCCGCTGTGCGGCGGGCCGGCGGAGGTGTCCGCCCGCCCGGGTGCGCCGCGCTGGGCGGTCGTCGGTCCGGCCACGCTCGCTCCTTCGACGGACCCGGGGCGCCCGCCCCGGGTCCGCACCGCATCGCGCCGGGCGCCTAGCGGCGCGCGGCAATCGCTTCGTACACCATGCCGACGAGCAGGTCGTCGGCGTCGCGCCGGCCGAACTCGGCCGCGGCGCGGGACATTTCGTACAGCCGGTGAGGGTCCGACAGTACCGGCAGGACGTTGCCCTGCACCCACTCCGGGGTGAGCGCCGCGTCGTCCACCAGCAGGCCGCCGCCGGCGTTGACCACCGGCTGGGCGTTGAGCCGCTGCTCGCCGTTGCCGATGGGCAGCGGGACGTAGGCGGCGGGGAGCCCGACGGCGGAGAGTTCGGCGACGGTCATCGCGCCCGCGCGGCAGAGCATCATGTCGGCCGCGGCGTACGCGAGGTCCATCCGGTCCACGTACGGTACCGGGATGTAGGGCGGCATCCCGGGCATGTTGTCGATACGCGGCAATTCGTTTTTCGGGCCGACCACATGGAGGATCTGGATCCCGGAGCGCTGGAGCAGCGGCGCGACCCGCTGGACCACCTCGTTGAGGTGGCGTGCGCCCTGCGAGCCGCCGGAGACCAGCAGCGTGGGCAGGTTGGGGTCGAGGCCGAAGGAGGCGCGGGCCTCCGGGCGGACCCGGGCGCGGTCCAGGGTGGCGATGGTGCGGCGCAGCGGGATGCCGATGTAGCGGGCGCCGCGCAGCTTGCTGTCGGGGGTGGAGACGGCGACCCCGTGGGCGTACCGCGAACCGATCTTGTTGGCCAGGCCCGGGCGGGCGTTGGCCTCGTGGACCACGATCGGCACACCGGCCCGCTTGGCCGCCAGGTAGCCGGGCAGCGCGACGTAGCCGCCGAAGCCGACCACGCAGTCCGCCTTGGTGCGCTCCAGGATCTGCTCGGCGGCCTTGATGGTGCCGCGCAGCCGGCCCGGGACGGTGATCAGTTCGGGTGTGGGTTTACGGGGCAGTGGCACGGCGGGAATGAGCGCCAGCTCGTACCCCCGCTCGGGCACGAGCCTGGTCTCCAGTCCGCGTTCCGTGCCGAGGGCAGTGATTCCCACGGTCGGGTCCTGCCTGCGCAGGGCGTCTGCGAGGGCAAGCGCGGGCTCGATGTGTCCGGCGGTCCCCCCGCCGGCGAGTACGACATGCACCGAAATTCACCGCTCTCCGGACGGACGCTTCTTGACGCGCCGTCTCATCGTCTTCCATCTCACCCCGGGCTTCCGCATGGCCAGGGCCGCCTTGGCGGCTGGGTCCTCCCGTGCGAAGGCGATCATCAGCCCGACCGCGAACATCGTCGGCAGCAGGGCCGACCCCCCGTAGGAGAACAGCGGGAGCGGCACCCCGGCGATCGGCAACAGACCGAGCACCGCACCGATGTTGATCACGGCCTGGGCCGTGATCCACGTGGTCACGCCTCCCGCGGCAAACCTCACGAAGGGGTCCTCCGTGCGTCCGGCCACGCGGATACCCGCATAGCCTAGAGCCGCGAACAGGGCGAGCACGGACAGCGTCCCCGCCAGACCCAGTTCCTCACCGGTGATGGCGAAGATGAAGTCGGTGTGAGGTTCCGGGAGTTGACCCCATTTTTCCACACTCGCCCCCAGTCCGGAACCGAACCATCCGCCGGACGCCAGAGCATAGATCCCGTGTGCGGCCTGCCAGCAGCCGCCCTCCGGATCGGGCTCGCTCACGCCCATGCAGGCGAGCCGGGACATCCGGTTCGGGCTCATCCTGATCAGCAGGAACGCGATGACGGCGGCGAAGCCGAGCACCCCGGCGAACAGCCGGGTGGGAGCGCCCGCCAGCCAGAGCAGACCGAACAGGATCGCCGTGAGAATGATCGCGGTTCCCATGTCGCCGCCGAGCATGATCAGTCCGAGCAGCATGAAGGCGACCGGCACGAGCGGTACGAGCATGTGCTTCCACTGCGCCAGCAACCGCTTGTCCTGCTTGCGGGCCAGGAGGTCCGCCCCCCACAGGATGAGGGCCAGCTTGCCGAACTCGCTGGGCTGGAGCTGGAACGGGCCGCCCAGGTAGAGCCAGTTCTGGTTGCCGTTGACCGACATCCCTATCCCCGGCACCTGGACCAGGATCATCAGGAAGACGGTGACCATCAGTATCGGGTAGGCCAGCGCCCGGTGGAGCTTCACCGGCATCCGGGCGGCGATCAGCATCAGCGTGCCACCGATGACGGCGGCGAGGAACTGCTTGCCGAAGAAGTACGTCGAGGGCTTGCTGATGTCCAGCGCCTTGATCATCGAGGCGGAGTAGACCATCACCAGGCCCAGCACGGTGATCAGGAGGCTGGAGCCGAGGATCACGTAGTAGGCGGTCAGGGGCCGGTCCCAGGCCCGTCGTGCCCGCTCGTAGGTACGGCGGGGTCCACCACCGCGCCCGGTGCGCGGGGGGCGGGGTCCCGAGCCGCCGCGTCCGGAGCCGCGGGGCTTCTCGGGGCGCCGGGCACCGGTGGCGAGGCGCCCGCGCAGGGCGAGCCCGTCGGGCAGCGGTACTCCGGAGAGGGCGGGCGTCGCGGTGAGGGGGCGGGGAACCGAGGCCCGCGCGCGGTCCCGCCGTACGGCGAATCTCTCGTCGGCCGGCATTGTCGCTGTCCCCTCCACTGCTCGTGCCCGGGGCCCGTGGACCCCGGGCGCGGAGGCCCCGTCGGTCAGGCGCTCTCGTCGGCGCGTGCGCGGACCGCGTCCGCGAACGCCTCGCCCCGCTTGTTGTAGTTGGTGAACATGTCCATCGAGGCACAGGCCGGGGCCAGCAGTACCGTATCGCCCGGCCGGGCGAGCTCGGCCGCCCGCGCGACCGCTTCGGACATCGCCCCAGTGTCGGTCCGGTCGAGGTCGACCACCGGGACTTCGGGGGCGTGTCGCGTCAGGGCTTCGTGGATCAGCGCCCGGTCGGCGCCGATCAGCACGACCCCGCGCAGCCGCTTCGCCGCGCCGGTGACCAGCTCGTCGAACGTGGCGCCCTTCGCCAGTCCGCCCGCGATCCAGACGATGGAGTCGTAGGCGGCGAGGGAGGCCTCGGTGGCATGGGTGTTGGTGGCCTTCGAGTCGTCCACGTAAGCGACTTCGCCGATGTCCGCGACGTGTTCGATGCGGTGGGCGTCCGGCCGGAAGGCGCGCAGTCCGTCGCGGACCGCGGCCGGTTCCACGCCGAAGGCGCGGGCGAGAGCGGCGGCGGCGAGTGCGTTGGCGATGTTGTGCGGGGCCGGCGGGTTGACGTCGGTGACCTCGGCCAGTTCCTGGGCCTGCTTCTGGCGGTTGGCGACGAAGGCCCGGTCGACGAGGATGCCGTCGACCACGCCGAGCTGCGAGGGGCCGGGGGCGCCGAGGGTGAAGCCGATGGCCCGGCAGCCCTCTTCGACGTCCGCCTCGCGCACCAGGTCCTCGGTGGCCGGGTCGGCCGCGTTGTAGACACAGGCGACCGTGTTGCCCTCGTAGACGCGGCCCTTGTCCGCGGCGTACGCCGCCATCGAGCCGTGCCAGTCGAGGTGGTCCGGGGCCAGGTTGAGGACGGCGGCGGAGTGGGCGCGCAAGGAGGGCGCCCAGTGCAGTTGGTAGCTGGAGAGTTCGACGGCGAGGACGTCGTACTCGGTCTCGCCGAGCACCGCGTCCAGCAGGGATACCCCGATGTTGCCGACGGCCGCGGTGCGCAGGCCCGCGGCCTGAAGGATCGAGGCCAGCATCCGTACGGTCGTGGTCTTGCCGTTGGTGCCGGTGACCGCGAGCCAGGGGGCGGGCTCGCGGCCGTTGGTCCCGCGCAGGCGCCAGGCCAGTTCGACGTCGCCCCAGACCGGGACGCCCGCCTCGGCGGCAGCCAGGAAGAGCGGCTTGTCCGGCTGCCAGCCGGGGGCGGTGACGACGAGTTCCGTGGAGGGCGGCAGGGTCGCGCCGTCGCCGAGGCGCACGGTGACGCCGAGCGCCTCCAGTTCGGCCGCCTGCGCGCGGGCGCGCTCGTCGTCTCCGTCGTTGACGACGGTGACGAGCGCGCCGCGCTCGTGCAGGGCGCGGGCCGCGGGGATCCCGCTGACGCCGAGCCCGGCGACGGTGACGTGCTTGCCCTGCCAGTCCACGGTGCTGCTCACTTCTTGGCTGCCCATCCCGCGTAGAAGAGGCCGAGGCCGACGATGACGCACATGCCCTGGATGATCCAGAAGCGGACCACGACAAGGACTTCGGACCACCCCTTGAGTTCGAAGTGGTGCTGGAGGGGCGCCATCCGGAAGACCCGCTTGCCGGTCATCTTGAACGAACCGACCTGGATGACCACGGACATGGTGATCATCACGAAGAGGCCGCCGAGGACGGCCATCAGGAGCTCGGTGCGGGAGAGGATCGCGAGGCCAGCGATCGCGCCGCCGAGGGCGAGCGAGCCGGTGTCGCCCATGAAGATCTTGGCGGGCGAGGTGTTCCACCAGAGGAAGCCGAAGCAGGCGCCCATCAGGGCGGCGGCGACGACGGCGAGGTCGAGCGGGTCGCGTACCTCGAAACAGGCGCTCGGGTTGGTCAGCTTGTCCGCGTTGGCGCAGGACTCCTGGAACTGCCAGAGGCCGATGAAGGTGTAGGCGCCGAAGACCATGACGGAGGCGCCGGTGGCCAGACCGTCGAGGCCGTCGGTGAGGTTCACGCCGTTGGACATGGCGAGGATCATGAACAGTGCCCAGACGCAGAACAGCACCGGGCCGATGGACCAGCCGAAGTCCTCCACGAAGGAGAGCCGGTCGGAGGCCGGGGTGCTGCCCGCGGAGTTGGGGAACTGGAGCGAGAGCACCGCGAAGGCGATGCCGACGATCAGCTGTCCCGCCATCTTCGCCTTGGCCCGCAGACCGAGCGAACGCTGCTTGACGATCTTGATGTAGTCGTCGAGGAACCCGACGAGGCCCATCCCTGCCATGAGGAACAGCACGAGGACGCCGGAGTAGCGGATGTCCTCACCCGTGATGACCTTCGCGAGGAGGTACGCGATGATCGTCGCCAGGATGAAGGCGATGCCGCCCATCGTGGGCGTGCCCTTCTTGCTGCCGTGCGTGCGCGGGCCGTCGTCCCGGATGAACTGCCCGTATCCCTTGCGGGCCAGCAGCTTGATCAGCAGCGGGGTACCGACCAGGGTCAGGAAGAGCCCGATGGCCCCCGCGAAGAGGATCTGCCTCATCGGCCGGCGACCTCGCCCTCGGTCGAGTTCTCCAGCAGTGCCTGGGCGACCTTCTCCAGGCCGACCGACCGGGACGCCTTCACCAGCACGACGTCTCCCGGGCGCAGTTCACTGCGCAACAGGTCGACGGCCGCCTGTGCGTCGGACACGTGCACCGACTCCTCACCCCACGAACCCTCGTTATATGCGCCCAGTTGCAGCCAGGAGGCTTCTCTCCCCCCGACAGCTACGAGCTTGCTGACGTTGAGCCGGACGGCGAGCCGTCCGACCGCGTCGTGCTCGGCGAGCGACGCGTCACCGAGCTCGGCCATCTGACCGAGCACCGCCCAGGTGCGTCCCCCGTCGGCCCCTCGGGCCTGGCCCATGGCAGCCAGCGCACGCAGTGCGGCTCTCATGGATTCGGGGTTCGCGTTGTAGGCGTCGTTGACGACCGTCACACCGTCCGGACGCTCGGTGACCTCCATGCGCCAGCGGGAGAGGGTGCCCGCCTCCGAGAGCGCCTCGGCGATCTCGGTCACGGACATGCCCAACTCATGGGCGACGGCGGCCGCGGCGAGCGCGTTCGACACGTGGTGCTCACCGTACAGGCGCATGGTCACGTCGCTGCACCCGGTGGGTGTGTGGAGCTCGAAGGCGGGCCGCCCGTCGGCGGTCATTCTGACCTTCTCGCCCCGTACGTCCGCTTCCGGGGCTTCTCCGAAGAGCAGCACCCGGGCCTGGGTGCGCGAGGCCATGGCGCGGACGAGCGGGTCGTCCGCGTTGAGCACGGCGCAGCCGTCCTCGGGCAGGACCTCGACCAGCTCGCCCTTGGCCTGGGCGATGGCCTCCCGGCTGCCGAACTCGCCGAGGTGCGCGGAGCCGACGTTCAGGACGAGGCCGATGCGGGGCGGGGTGAGGTTGGCCAGGTAGTGGATGTGGCCGACGCCGCGGGCCCCCATCTCCAGGACCAGGTGCTCGGTCTCGGCGGTGGCGGTCAGCGCCGTGACCGGCAGGCCGATCTCGTTGTTGAGGGAGCCGGGCGTCCAGACGGTCGGGCCCTTGCGCTGGAGGAGCTGCGCGATCAGGTCCTTGGTGGACGTCTTGCCGGCGGATCCGGTGAGCCCGACGACGGTGGTGCCGAGGCGTTCGACCACGGCGCGGGCGAGGGCGCCGAGCGCGCCGACGACGTCGTCCACGACGATCGCCGGAACGCCGACGGGGCGGGCCGCCAGGACGGCCGCGGCGCCCGTCTCGACGGCGCGCCGGGCGTAGTCGTGGCCGTCGACCCGTTCGCCGGCGAACGCGGCGAACAGGCTGCCTGGCGCGACCTCGCGGGAGTCGATGACGACGGGTCCGGTCACGGTGACTGCCGGATCCGGTATGTCGTACGGCTGCCCGCCGACGATTTCGGCGATCTCGGCGAGGGAAAGGGTGATCACTTGGTCATCCCTGACTGTTGTTCTCGAGGTGAGGGGCACGGTCCGCGGCGCCGGGGCGCGTCAGGGACCGCTCGATGGCTGCGTGCAGGACCTTGCGGTCGTCGAAGGCGCGTACCACCCCGTGGATGTCCTGGCCCTGTTCGTGCCCCTTGCCCGCGACGAGGACGGTGTCGCCCGCCTCCGCGCGGGCGACGGCGGCGGCGATGGCCGAGGCGCGGTCGGCGTCGACCAGCACGTCGCCGCGCTCGTGGACGGGCACTTCGGCGGCGCCGGAGAGCATCGCGGCGAGGATCGCGAGGGGGTCCTCGGAGCGGGGGTTGTCGGAGGTCAGCACGGCGGTGTCGGCGAGCCGGGCGGCTGCCGCGCCCATCGGGCCGCGCTTGGTGGTGTCGCGGTCGCCGCCGCAGCCGAGGACGATGTGCACCTTGCCCTCGGTGACCTTGCGCAGGGAGCGCAGTACGGACTCGACGGCGTCGGTCTTGTGCGCGTAGTCGACGACGGCGAGGTAGGGCTGTCCGGCGTCCACCCGCTCCAGCCGGCCGGGGACCCCGGGGACGGCCGCGATGCCGTCGGCGGCGGTCTGCGGGTCGACGCCCGCGACGGCCAGCGTGACGATGGCGGCGAGGGTGTTCGCGACGTTGAACGGGCCGGGCAGCGGGGCGCGGGCGGTGATCCGCTCGCCCTTCGGGCCGACGGCGGTGAAGGTGCTGTCCTGCGGTCCGACCTCGACGTCCTCGGCGTGCCAGTCGGCGTCCGGGTGGCCCTCGACGGAGAAGCTGGTGACCGGCACCCCGGACTCGGTCAGGAGCCTGCGGCCGTACTCGTCGTCGAAGTTCACGACGCCGCGGTGGCTGCGTTCGGGGGTGAACAGCTGGGCCTTGGCCTGGAAGTAGTCCTCCATGCCGGAGTGGAACTCCATGTGCTCCGGGCTGAGGTTGTTGAAGACGGCGACGTCGAAGACGCAGCCGTCGACCCGGCCGAGCACCAGGGCGTGGCTGGAGACCTCCATCGCGACGGCCTCGACGCCGCGTTCGCGCATGACGGCGAACAGGGCCTGGAGGTCGGTGGCTTCTGGGGTGGTGCGCTCGGACTTGATGCGCTCGTCGCCGATCCGCATCTCGACGGTGCCGATCAGCCCGGTGGGGCGTCCGGCGGCGCGCAGTCCGCCCTCGACGAGGTACGCGGTGGTGGTCTTGCCCGAGGTGCCGGTGATGCCGAGCTGGAGCAGGCCGATGCCGGGCCGCCCGTAGATGTCGGCTGCCAGCTCGCCCATGACGGCGCGCGGGTCCTCGGTGACCAGCACCGGCAGGCCGGTGGCCGCGGCGCGTTCGGCGCCGGCGGGGTCGGTGAGGACGGCGGCGGCGCCGAGGCCGGCTGCCTGGGCCGCGAAGTCGGCGCCGTGGAAGCGGGCGCCGGGCAGGGCCGCGTACACGTCTCCGGGTCGCACGGCCCGTGAGTCGTGGGTGATGCCGGTGACCTCACCGGTCCCGGCCGTTTCTACGCCGAGCCGGTCTGCCAGCTCGCCGAGAGGGGTGGGCCGGAGCCGGTCCGGTCGGGGCGCTCCCGGGTAGGTCACAGGCGCGTCCTTCTGAGAGGTTTGGGACTGATCAGCGTGGGGCACGGCGGTGAGCGTACCGGGCCGGTGCGGCGTCTCGCGAAGCGAGGGACCTTGGTTCCGGCGGTTCTCGTTCCGGTTCCCTGGATCGGGGGTGATGGTTGTCACTGAGGGTTCCCTTGGAGGAGATGCTCGCGCATCCCCGTGTTCACTCGCCGGGTTTGAAGGACACCGGCAGCCGGGGCGGCTCGCTGCCGGACGGTGGGGTCTGGAGCGTCTTGAGCGCGAACTCCATGACCTGCTTGTAGATCGGGCCGCAGATCTGGCCGCCGAAGTAGCTGCCCTTGGTGGGGTTCTGGATCGCGCAGTAGACGGTGACCTGTGGGTTGTCGGCGGGGGCGAAGCCCGCGAAGGAGGCGGTGTAGCCCTTGTAGACGCCGCGGACGGGGTCGACGCGGTTGGCGGTGCCGGTCTTGCCCGCGACCCGGTAGCCGGGGATGGCGGCCTTGGTGCCGGTCCCTTCCCGATCGTCGACGACGGACTCCAGCATCGTCGCCAGGGTCTTGGCGGTCTTCTCGCTGACCACCCGGTTCTCCTCGGGGGCCTCGGCGGCCGTGAAGCGCCCGTCGGAGCCCTTGGCGCCGCGGACGAGGGTGGGGGCGATCCGTACGCCGCCGTTGGCGATGGTGGAGTAGACCGAGGCGGCCTGGACGGCGTTGAGCGAGAGGCCCTGGCCGAAGGGGATCGTGTACTGCTGCGAGGTCGACCAGTCCTTGGGGTGGGCCAGCAGTCCCGGCGACTCCCCGGGGTAGCCGAGCCCGGTCTTGGAGCCGAGGCCGAACTTGCGCAGGTAGGAGTAGAGGACCCGGTTGGACTCCGCCTGGGTCTTGCCGAGCTGACCCGTCGCCAGGATGGTGCCGATGTTGCTGGACTTGGCGAGGACCCCGTTGAGCGTGAGGTACCAGGTGGGGTGGTCCACGTCGTCCTTGAAGAGCCGGTCGCCGCGGTGCAACCGGTTGGGGACGGTGACGTGGGTGCCGGGTGTGGCGGCCTTCTCCTCCAGGACGGCGGCCATGGACATGACCTTGCTGGTGGAGCCGGGCTCGTACACGTCCTGGAGGGCGGCGTTGCCGAGAGAGGCGGAGGTCGCCTGGGAGAGGTCGTTGGGGTCGTAGCCGGGGGCGTTGGCCATGGCCAGCAGCTCGCCGGTCCGCGTGTTCTGGACGATGACGTAGCCGCGGTCGGCCTTGGACTTCTCGACCTGGTCGCTGATGGCCTTCTGGGCGGCCCACTGGATGTCGCGGTCGATGGTCAGCTCGATGTCGGAGCCGGGCACGGCCGGGATCTCGCTGCTGCCCGCGGTGGGGACCCGGCGGCCGCCGGCCTGGGCGTAGCGGATCATGCCGTCCTCGCCGGCGAGTTCCTTGTCGAGCTGCGATTCGAGGCCGCCGCCGCCCTTGCCGTCGGCGCTGACGAATCCCAGTATCCCGGCGGCGAGATCTCCGTTGGGGTAGACGCGCTTGGTGGTGGGCACCTGGAGGACGCCGGCCAGGACGTCGGCTCCCGGACCACCCTTCAGCTTGTCCTCGTACGCCTTCTCGGCGAAGACGGACTTGAGGTCCTTGATCTGCTTCCAGACCTGGGGGGTCTGCCGGTAGGCGAGGACGGTGTAGCGGGACTTGGGCGCCGACAGCTTCTTGACGAGCTCGTCGACGTCCTTGCCCAGGATCGGGGCGAGCAGGGCCGCCGCCTGCTGGGGCGCGTCGGGGGCCTTGCTGTCCTCGGGCGTGAACATCTTCGGGTCGGCCGTGATGTTGTGCGCGTCCACGCTGGTGGCGAGCGCGACGCCCTTGCGGTCGGTGATCTCGCCGCGCTCGGCGGCGACCGTGTACTCCAGGTAGCGGTTCTTCTCCGCCTTGGCCGCGTACGCGCTGGCGTCGACGGCCTGGACCTGGAGCAGGCGGGCCACGAAGGCCAGCATGACCAGCGTCAGCCCGAGGCTGACGAGCCGCAGCCGGGGGCGGGGGCTGCCGAGGCGCAGGGAGCGCTGTGCGCCTGGGCGCGCGGTGGTGCGCCCCGGGGAGGAACGGGGGCGGCGGGCCGGTGGGCGCGCGCCGGGGCGGCCGGATCCCGATCCCCCGCTGCGGGGGCGGGCCGGGCCGGGTACGCGGCGGCGCGGCGGTTCCTTGGGCGGCACTGCGTCACCTGCCGGGGCTCGTCGGGGGCGGGGTGCTCTCCGCCGCGGTTGCGGGGTCGGGCTCGGTCGCGAGGGCGGTCGCGGGGACGGATCCGGAGGGCGAGGCGGAGCCGAAGGGCACGGCCGGGGTCCCGGCGGCGGGGGTGCCGGCGTCGGCCGGGGCGCTGGGGCTCGGCGTGGGGCTGGGGCTCGGCGACGGCGGGGCGGTGGCCTCGGTGGGGTTGCCGCGGACCGTGCCGTCGGGGTTCAGGAATGCGGGGCTGCCGCCGGGGACCATGCCCAGCTCCCGGGCCCGGCGTTCCAGGGCGTCGGGCTGGGAACGGCTGTCGACGTCGCGCTGGAGCGCCTGCTGCTCGTCGGTGAGTTCGGTGGTGTCCCGCTTCAGCTCGCTGAGCCTGAACGATCCTTCGTTGAGCGCGGAGTTCAGCAGGAGCAAGGTGATGAGCCCGCCGCCCAGAAGCAGGACGACCAGCAGCACGAAGGGGGTACGGGCCGCCGTGCTGGGCCCGGTGGACGGCATCAGC
Source organism: Streptomyces sp. CNB091 (assembly GCF_000377965.1). NCBI lineage: Bacteria > Bacillati > Actinomycetota > Actinomycetes > Kitasatosporales > Streptomycetaceae > Streptomyces > Streptomyces sp. CNB091. The sequence continues at coordinate 64,402 of NZ_KB898995.1, read as the reverse complement.
CGGGCGAGCCGCGCGGCCCGCCCCTTCAGTGGTGCGGCCGGTTTGCTCACCGTACGGCTCCCCTGCCGCCCGGCGCCGGGCGGCCGCTGCGCGTCGGGCGACGGCGGGTGCTCATCGCTCCTCCGCGCGGATGCGCTGGGCGCCGCGCAGCCGGGCGGGAGCGGCGCGCCGGTTCTCGGCGACCTCCTCCTCGGCGGGCAGCTCGGCGCCCCGGGTGAGCTGCTTCAGCCGGGGCTGGTAGCGCTCGGGAACGACGGGCAGGCCGGGGGGCGCGGTGTTGGCGGCGCCGGCCGCGAAGACCTGCTTGACCAGCCGGTCCTCCAGCGAGTGGTAGGACAGCACGGCGATGCGGCCGCCGACGTCGAGGCACTGGACGGCGGCCGGAATGGCCCGCTCCAGGACGCTCAGCTCGCCGTTGACCTCGATACGCAGGGCCTGGAAGGTCCGCTTCGCGGGGTTGCCGCCGGTGCGCTTGGCGGCCTGCGGCAGCGCGTCGCGGATCAGCTCGACGAGCCGGGCGCTGTTGCTGAACGGCTCCTTCTCGCGCTCGCGGACGACGGCGGAGACGATCCGCTTGGCCTGCTTCTCCTCGCCGTACTGACGCAGGATCCGGACCAGTTCGCCGGGCGGATAGGTATTGAGCACCTCGGCGGCGCCCATGCCGGTGCTCTGGTCCATCCGCATGTCGAGCGGGGCGTCCTGGGCGTACGCGAACCCGCGGTCGGCCTCGTCCAGTTGCATGGAGGAGACGCCGAGGTCGAACAGCACGCCCTGGACCTTCGGGATCCCGAGCCGTGCGAGGACCTCGGGGAGCTCGTCGTAGACCGCGTGGACGAGGGTGGCGCGGTCGCCGTAGGGGGCGAGCCGTTCGCCGGAGAGGCGGAGGGCCTCCTTGTCGCGGTCCAGGGCGATCAGCCGGGCGGTGGGGAAGGAGGCGAGCAGCGCCTCGCTGTGGCCGCCGAGGCCGAGGGTGCAGTCGACGACCACGGGTTCCGGGTGGGCCGGGTCCTGGAGAGCCGGGGCCAACAGGTCCAGACACCTCTGGAGCATCACGGGGACGTGTCGGGTCTGGCTCAAGGCGCCCTCTCAGGCTCTGTCCCGCGCGGCCGGCACGTACGTCCTGGTCCCCGCCCGCTCTGAAGGGGAGGTCGCCGGCGCCGGGGAAGGGGCGTCGGCCGACCGAGAGCGGGAGAGGGCCGGGTCGCACGTACGCCGCACATCACGGGGGAAATACGGAATATGCAGGAGGTGCAGGGGGTGCGATGGGGCAGTGGATACGGCGGTGGTCGGTGACTTCGCGTTACTTTAGTCCACCCTGCCATTCGATCGATTCACGATCAACGAACCGGGCAGCGAGTCGCGCCACCCGTCCGGATGCGGCGAACTCACCCGAACGGGTGCACCCCCGCGCGTCTTGTGGGTTAGCTCACAACAAGCCGAGTTGACGTTTTTTGTCCGCTCTCACAGCACGCCCGGGCCAGGCGGGAAGGCTAACGTCGTATCCATGTCGACTTCTGCTCACTCTCCCGCCGAGTCCGTGACGTCCACCGCTGCGGCGGTCCGTGAGGGGGGCCAGGTCACCGACCGGCTCGTCGCCCTGAACGCCGGGTACGCCGAGGACTTCCGCGATCCGGGCATGGACGCGCGCCCCGTCCTCCAGGTGGCCGTGGTCGCCTGCATGGACGCCCGTCTCGACCTGCACGCGGCGCTCGGCCTGGAGCTCGGCGACTGCCACACCATCCGTAACGCGGGCGGCGTGGTCACCGACGACGTGATCCGCTCGCTGACCATCAGCCAGCGGGCGCTCGGCACCCGCAGCGTGGTCCTCATCCACCACACCAACTGCGGCCTGGAGTCCCTCACCGAGGACTTCCGGCAGGAGCTGGAGCGCGAGGTGGGCCAGCGTCCGGTCTGGGCGGTCGAGGCCTACACGGACGCCGACCAGGACGTACGCCAGTCGATGCAGCGGGTGCGCACCTCACCGTTCCTGCTCCACACCGACGACGTGCGCGGGTTCGTCTTCGACGTGACCACCGGCCTGCTGCGCGAGATCCACTCCGTTTCCTGAACGCGCCCACCTCGCTTTCCCGGCCCTCCGCCGCACCTCACGCACGCGTCACCGCGTCTCGCGGTGCCGAAATCGCGACAGACGCTGACTTTTCACACCCACTTATCCACAGGCGAGTGACACGAAGCGGTAACGGCAACAAGAATGCGGGTGTGACATCCCCGGGCCTTCCGGCGGAGTGTCCGATTTTTTCGGGGTGGGCCGCGCGGGTACGCGCGACGGCCCCTGCGCAAAAGGGCCGAGGAGGGCCGGGTGACGACCTATGACGATCGAGCGAGCCTCACGGATCTGACCACCACAGCAGAGCGGGTGCGCGGGTCGGTGGAGAGTGTGATCGAGGGCAAGCCCGAGGTCGTACGGCTATCGCTGACGGTGCTCCTCGCCGAGGGGCATCTCCTCATCGAGGACGTCCCCGGTGTCGGCAAGACCATGCTGGCCAAGGCGCTGGCGCGGTCCATCGACTGTTCGGTGCGACGGATCCAGTTCACACCGGACCTGCTGCCCTCGGACATCACCGGTGTGTCGATCTTCGACCAGCAGCGGCGGGACTTCGAGTTCAAGCCGGGCGCGATCTTCGCCCAGATCGTGATCGGCGACGAGATCAACCGCGCCTCGCCGAAGACCCAGTCGGCGCTGCTGGAGTCGATGGAGGAGCGCCAGGTCACCATCGACGGGCACTCCTACGAGCTGCCCGACCCGTTCATGGTGGTGGCCACCCAGAACCCGGTCGAGATGGAGGGCACCTACCCGCTGCCCGAGGCCCAGCGCGACCGCTTCATGGCCCGGGTCTCCATCGGCTACCCCAGCCCGGAGGCCGAGCTCCAGATGCTCGACGTGCACGGGGGCGTCTCCCCGCTGGACGACCTCCAGCCGGTGGCCCACGCCCACGACATCGTGAAGCTGATCGACGCCGTCCGTACGGTGCATGTCGCCGACGCCGTGCGGCGCTACGCCGTGGAGCTCGTCGGGGCCACCCGGAGCCACCCCGATCTGAGACTCGGCGCCTCCCCGCGCGCGACGCTGCACCTGCTGCGCGCCGCGAAGGCGTCCGCCGCGCTCAGCGGGCGCGACTACGCCCTGCCGGACGACGTGCAGGCGCTGGCCACGCCGGTGCTCGCGCACCGGCTGCTGCCGACCGCCCAGGCCCAGCTGAACCGCCGCACGGCGGAGCAGGTGGTCCTGGAGATCATCCAGCGCACCCCCGTGCCGACCTCGGCCGGTGGCACCGCGCCGCCCGCGCCGGTGGGGCAGGAGCCGGGCCGCCCGCTGTACCACCAGCAGCAGCCCGGGGCACGGCGGCTGTGATGGCGGCCGGCGAGCCCGGCGCCGTGGAGGACGGCGACAGGAAGGGCGGCCTCCGGGCGGCCCTGGGCGGACTGACCACCCGGGGACGCTCGTTCCTGGCCGCCGGTCTCGCCGCCGCCGTCTGCGCGTACGTCCTGGGCCAGGGCGATCTGCTGCGGGTCGGACTGCTGCTGGCCGTGCTGCCCCTGGTCTGCGTGACCGTGCTCTACCGCACCCGCTACCGGGTGACGGGCACCCGGCGGCTCTCACCGTCGCGCGTGCCCGCGGGCGCGGAGGCCCGGGTGCACCTGCGGATGGAGAACGTCTCCCGGCTGCCCACCGGACTGCTGATGCTCCAGGACCGCGTTCCGTACGTCCTCGGCCCGCGCCCCCGCTTCGTCCTGGACCGGGTGGAGGCGGGCGGCAGGCGCGAGGTGTCCTACCGGGTCCGCTCCGACCTGCGCGGACGCTATCCGCTGGGCCCGTTGCAGCTGCGGCTGAGCGACCCGTTCGGGATGTGCGAGCTGACCCGCTCCTTCAGCGCGTACGACACCCTCGTCGTCGTCCCGCGCACGGTGCCGCTGCCCGTGCTGCGGCTGGCGGGCGAGGCCTCCGGATACGGCGACGGGCGGCAGCGGTCCCTCGCGCTGGCCGGTGAGGACGACATCATTCCGCGCGGCTACCGGCACGGCGACGATCTGCGCCGGGTCCACTGGCGCTCCACCGCCCGCCACGGCGAGCTGATGGTGCGCCGCGAGGAACAGCCGCAGCGGGCCAGGTGCACGGTCCTGCTGGACACCCGGGGGATCGGCTACCAGGGCGCCGGCCCCGACTCCGCCTTCGAATGGGCGGTCTCCGGGGCGGCCTCGGCGCTGGTGCACATGCTGGAGCGCGGCTTCGCCGTACGGCTGCTCACGGACGACGGGAACGCGGTGCCCGGCGAGGGGTCGGGCGGTTACGCGGGCTCGACCCAGGAGTCCGCGGACTCGGCGGGCCTGATGCTCGACACGCTCGCGGTGGTCGGCCATTCCGACGGCGGGGGCCTCTCGCGCGCCCATGACGTGCTGCGCGGCGGCAACGAGGGACTGCTCATCGCCTTCTTCGGCGATCTGGACGAGGAACAGGCCGCGGTCGCGGCCCGGATGCGGCAGCGGGCCGGGGCGGGGGTCGCCTTCGTCCTCGACAGCGCCGCCTGGGCCGGCGACGAGGACGGCGCGGGGCGGGCCGAGGAGCGGCTGCGGCGGCTGCGCGAGTCGGGCTGGACCGCGGTGCCCGTGGAGCCGGGGGCCGAACTGCCCGCGCTGTGGCAGCTGGCGGGCGGGATGCGCACGGATTCACCGTCGGCCACGAGCGGCGGCGCGACAGGTTTCACGGGGAGATGGTCATGAGCGGGCGGGCCAGGCTGGCGCTGTGCGCCTATGCGGCGACTCTGCTGGCGGCGGGGGCGCTGATCCCGCTGGTGGAGGGGGTCGGCTGGCTGGTGCAGGCGGCGGTGCTGCTCGGCGTCCAGAGCGGGGTGGGCGCCCTCGCGCGCCGGGTGCCGCTGGCGAGGACGCTGACCATCGGCGTCCAGACGCTGGTCACCCTGCTGCTGCTGACGCTGGTGTTCGTCCGGGACCACGCCCTGTTCGGGGTGGTGCCGGGGCCGGGGGCCCTCATGCGCCTCGGTGAGCTGCTGGTGGCGGGCGGGGAGGACGTCGGCACGTTCGCCATCCCGGCCCCGATGACCGACGGCATCAAGCTGATGGTGGTCGGCGGGGTGGTCCTGATCGGCCTTGCCGTGGACGCCCTGGCGGTGACCTTCCGCAGCGCGGCCCCCGCAGGACTGCCCCTCCTCGCCCTGTACTCGGTCGCGGCCGGTCTCTCCGACGGCGGAGCGAGCTGGCTGTGGTTCCTGCTGGCCGCCTCCGGCTATCTGCTGCTCCTGCTGGCGGAGGGCCGGGACCGGCTCTCCCAGTGGGGCCGCGTCTTCGGTGGCGCCACGCGGAATTCGGGCGGTCTGGCCGACGGGCTGGCCGGGGTGAGCGGCGGCTCCTCCCCCGTCCGGACCGGGCGGCGGATCGGCGTGTTCGCGCTCGGCATCGCCCTGGTGGCCCCCCTGGCCCTGCCCGCCCTGGACAGCGGCCTGCTGGGCGGCGACGGGCCGGGGAACGGCAGGGGCAGCGGCGGTGGCACCATCTCCGCGGTGAATCCGCTGGTCTCGCTGCAGAACAACCTCAACCAGCCGGACAACCGGGAGGTGATGACGTACCGCAGCAACATCGAGGACCCGCAGAGTCTCTACCTCCGGATCCTGGCCCTGGACGAGTTCAACGGCAGCGAGTGGCGTTCCTCCACCCGCCGGCTGACGGACGTTCCCGACCGCCTCCCGCAGCCCACCGGTCTCGGCAGGGACGTCTCCGTCACCGAGGTCCGGACGAACATCTCCGCGTCGCGCTCCTACCAGCAGACCTATCTGCCGCTCCCCTACCCGGCCAGCGAAGTCCGCGTCGACGGTCGCTGGCGGTACGAACCCGAGGGCCGCACCCTGGTCGGCGACGACGGGCAGACCACGCGCGACGCGCGTTACGAGGTCGGCAGTCTGGTCGTCGAACCCACGGCGGACCAGCTCGCGGCCGCGGGCTCACCGCCCGAGGAGCTGGTCCGCGAATACACCCAGGTTCCCGGCTCCCTGCCGAAGGTGGTCGCCGAGACCGCCGAGCAGGTCACCGAAGGCGCGTCCAACGCCTACGAGCAGGCCGTGAAACTCCAGGACTGGTTCGCGTCCGACGGCGGCTTCACGTACGACACGACGGTCACCTCGGGGACGGGGTCGTCCGCCATCGCCCGGTTCCTCAGCGACAAGGAGGGCTTCTGCGTCCACTTCTCCTTCTCGATGGCCGCGATGGCGCGGACGCTGGGCATCCCGGCCCGGGTGGCGGTGGGCTTCACCCCGGGGACCGTGCAGGCGGACGGGGCGATGTCGGTCGGGCTGCGTGACGCGCACGCCTGGCCCGAGCTGTATTTCGAGGGGGTCGGGTGGACCCGGTTCGAGCCCACGCCGAGCCGGGGCAGCACGCCCTCGTGGACCCGCCCCGAAGTCCCCACGGACAGTGCGAGCGACGCCGCCGAGCCCTCCGCGGAGACCTCCGACGAGCCGTCCGCGGCGCCCACCGCCGAGGACAGCTGCCCGCCGCAGTTGCGTCAGGAAGGCGGGTGCGGTCCCTCGCAGGAGCCGGGAGCCGCGCTGCCGACCGACCGGGGCACTCCGCTCTGGAAGGTGCTGCTGGTGGTCCACGCGGCGGTCCTGCTGGTGGCGGCGCTGGCGTTGTCGCCGCTGCTGTGGCGGATCCGGACGCGGAATCGCCGGCTGGGCTCCGGGGGCCGTACGCCCGCGGACGCCGCCGCGCGCACGCTGGCTGCCTGGCGGGAGATCACCGATGTGGCCTGGGACCACGGCATCGCGCCGGACGGGTCGCTGACGCCACGGAAGGCGGCGGCCAGGATCGTGCGGCTGGGCCGCCTCGACACCACCGCGGCCGAGGCGGTGCACCGGATCGCGGGCTCGGTGGAGCAGGTGCTGTACGCCGCCGAGCCGCGCCCCGCGTCGGGACTGACCGAGGACGCGCAGGCGGTACGGGCGGCTCTGCGGGCATCGGCCGACCGCTCTGTCCGACTGCGGGCAACGCTCCTGCCCCGATCGTCCGTCCGGGTGGTGTGGGCCCTCGCGGAGCGCCGGTCGGCCCTCGGTGAGCGATGGGCGGGCCGCCCGGGAGCCGGTCGCTGGACGGCCCGGCTGCGTCGCCTCACCCGTCAGCACGGCTGAGGCGACCGGGGCGAGGCACGACAGAGCCTCCGGTCCCGGACCCTGGCAGGGTCCGGGACCGGAGGCTCAGCGCTGTCGGGTCGGGCAGCGGCGCCTCTGCCGGCGGTGCGGTCGGGCAAGGGGCATCGTGGGCAACGGCTCGCGTGGCGCCGTCGGACGACGGCTGAGGGGTGGCCGCAGAGATTGCGGCCACCCCTCACCCATCGGTGTCACGTACCTCCGCCCGGCCCTGCGGAGAAGAGCAGGACCCAGGTCGTGTCCGCACCGTCTCGTCCGGCCCGCCCGGAGGGCGGACGACGACACGGTGCGGACACTCCCCAGGTGTCTACTGGCCCTGTTCGTCGCGGCGGCGCTGCCACCGCTGCTCGATGCGGTTCATCATCGACCGGCGTTGTCTCGGTCGGCGGCCTGCGCCGCTGTCCCCGCTGCCTGCGGCAGCCGGCTGTTGCTCACCGGGCTTGGGCGCCTTGCGCCATCCGGTGACCGCGAGCACGGCGCAGCCGAGCATGACGAGGAACCCCACCACGCTGATCCAGATCTGTTGGGCGACCATTCCGGCCATGAGGAGCGCGATACCCACCAGGAAGCCAGCGACCGCCTGATAGACCCTTTTCCGGGTGTACGTACGCAGTCCGCTTCCCTCGAGCGCTGTCGCGAACTTGGGATCTTCGGCGTACAGCGCTCGCTCCATCTGCTCGAGCATGCGCTGCTCGTGCTCCGAGAGCGGCACGGGATCCTCCTCGTCGTCGGCCGCGGGGGCGACCGGTATGCGGCCCTTCCAGGATAGGCAGGGATTCGCCCCCGTGAAACCCGCCCTCTAGCGCTCAGCCAGTCCGGACCGCTGTGTCGGCTCGGCTGCTGAGGCGTAGATTCCCCGACGACCGATCCGCCATGCCGGATGGTGTCACCCGATCATACGGGGCGTACGCCCGGTACGGGGGTCCTGAGTCCCACTCCGTCCGCGCTTGCGTTGCTGATCAGCGGCGCTTCTCGCCCAGAACGTGGAGCTGGGTGGCGACGGAGTGGAACGCGGGCTGCTCGGCGACCGCCGCTTCGAGCTTGAGGAGCGCCTCCATGGCGCCGGGCTCGGTGTCCACCAGGACGCCCGGCACGAGGTCGGCGAAGACCCGGACCCCGTGCACCGCGGTGATCTCCAGACCGGCCGAGGAGACCAGGCCGGAGAGCTGCTCGGCGGTGAACCTGCGGGGCACCGGGTCCCCCTCGCCCCAACGGCCCGCCGGGTCGGTGAGCGCCTGCCGGGCCTCCGTGAAGTGACCGGCGAGCGCGCGGGCCAGGACGGCTCCGCCCAGGCCGGCGGCCAGCAGGCTGAGCGCGCCGGAGGGTCGCAGCGCCTCGACCGCGTTGCGCACGCCCTCGGCGGGCTCGTCGACGTACTCCAGGACGCCGTGGCAGAGCACCGCGTCGAAGCCGTCGCGCTCCACGACGTCGAAGAGACCGAGGATGTCGCCCTGGACTCCCCGGACCCGGTCGGCGACCCCGGCCTCGGCCGCGCGGCGCTCCAGCGCGAAGAGCGCGTTGGGGCTGGGGTCGACGACGGTGACCCGGTGGCCCAGCCGGGCCGCGGGCACGGCGAAGTTGCCGGTGCCGCCGCCGGTATCCAGAACATCCAGGGCGTCCCTGCCGGTCGCCTTGACCTGACGGTCCAGAGCGTCCTTGAGGACCTCCCAGACCACGGCGGTACGGAGGGAGGCGCGGGGGCGCGGCTGGTCCGACACAGCAGATGACTCCTCGGCAACGTGCCGCCGGGGACGGCGGAGCGTGAACAGTGCGGGTGGTGCGGTGAGCGGTCACCACCCTATTGCCTCGCCCCGGGTCACCCGCCGCCCGGACGCTCCGGGCGTGGTTGCGGGAGCACCGGCTGGAGGACCAGGAGCCGTTCCACCAGGCGCAGGAACATGGCAGCGTCGCGCAGCAGGTCGTCGGCGTCGCGCCCGCTGGCGGCTCCCGGCATACCGGCCTCCGCACGGGCCCGGCGCAGGGCTCCCGAGGCGAAGAGGGCGCTCCATTCGGTCAGTTCCGGTGCTGTCTCCGGGAGGACCTCCCAGGCGCTGCGGATGCGTTCGCGGCGGCGCTTGTTCGTCTCGGGGCGGCCTCGGGCGGCCAGCACGGCCGCCGCGGTGCGCAGGGCGGCGAGGTGCGCGGTGGCGTACCGCTCGTTCGGCTCGTGGAGCACGGCGGCCTCGTCGAGGCCGGAGCGGGCCTTGGCGAGCAGTTCGAGAGCGGCGGGCGGCGCCGTGCTGCGGCGCAGCACGGGGTGGACATCGCCGGCCGGACCGGTCAGTGAGGGGGCAGGGCTGCCTGCGCGGCGCCGCGGGGCGGCGGCTGCGGACGAGCTGGCCATGACGAACCTCCTGTCGTCGTGTGACGGCTTCGTGGCCGTCTGTGTCCATGGTGGCGGGCCCCACTGACAATCGACCTCAGTACGCCCCTGAGCTGCCGTTTTGCTTCGAGCGCGCGTTCGGACTACCTTTTTGCACTGACTGGTCAGTTCAAAAGGGGAGGGTCTGTGGAGAGCCCGCACGGCGCGGCTGTCGCCGCCGAGGACTTCGGACTGGAAGGGCCGCGCGGTTGCGTCTTCCGGAACGTGACGTTCAGTGCCGAGCCAGGAACGCTGGTGGCCATCGAGGGACCCTCGGGATCGGGCCGCACCTGCCTGCTGCTCGCCCTGACCGGCCGGATGCGCCCCACCGGGGGCCGCGCCGAGACCGGCGGGCTGCGACTGCCCGAGCAGGCCGCCGCCGTCCGCCGGATCGCCGCCCTGGGGCCGGTCCCGGGCGTCAGCGAGCTGGACCCCGCCTTCACCGTCGCCGAGCACCTGGGCGAGCGCGCCCTCCTCCAGGGCCGCTACGGCGCCTCCCTGCGCACCCTGCTGCGCCCGCGCGCCGAACGCCGGGCAGCGGCCCGGGCCCGGGTCGACGGGGCTCTTGAGGCCGCGGGGCTCGACCTCGCCACGCTGCCCAAGGCGGGGCGCACCTCCGTACGGGATCTGGAGCGTCTTGAGGCGCTGCGGCTGTCCATAGCGCTAGCGCTGATCGGCGAGCCGCGGCTGCTCGCCGTCGACGACACCGATCTCAAGCTCCCGGACGCCGAACGCGACCGGGCCTGGGAGCTGCTGCGCGCCGTGGCCGACGCCGGGACGACCGTGCTCGCCGTGTGCAGCGAGGCCCCCGGGGACGCCCAGGTCGTGCGTACCGCGCCCGTCGCCGAGGAACCCACCACCGATGAGGAGACGGCCGATGCGTAGCCCGAAGCTGGCCGCGCTCGAGTTGAAGCGGTTCGGGCGGGGGAGGCTGCCGGCCGCCGCGCTGGTGGCTCTGCTGCTCCTGCCTCTGCTCTACGGCGCCCTGTACCTGTACTCCTTCTGGGACCCGTACGGGAAGCTCGACAAGCTGCCCGTCGCCCTGGTCAACGACGACAGGGGGGCCACCAGCGACGGCAAGCGCGTCGCGGCCGGGGACGAGATCAGCGAGAAGCTGCTCGACTCCAAGGTGTTCGACTGGCACGAGGTCAGCTCCGCCGAGGCCGAGAAGGGCGTCGAGGACGGTACGTACTACCTCTCGCTGACGATGCCGTCGGACTTCAGCAGGAAGATCGCGTCCAGCGGCGGGGACTCCCCCGAGACCGGCGCGCTCCAGGTGCGGACGAACGACGCGAACAACTACATCGTCGGGCAGATCTCCAGGACGGTCTTCGGAGAGGTGCGCAACGCCGCCTCCACGAACGCCTCCCGGTCCTTCCTCGACCGCATCTTCATCAACTTCTCCGATCTGCACGACAAGACCGCCGAGGCGGCCAAGGGGGCCGACGACCTCAAGGGCGGCATCTCGAAGGCGAAGCAGGGTTCCAAGGACCTCGCGGACGGTCTCAAGGACTCCAAGGCGGGCAGCAAGAAGCTCTCCGACGGGATCGTCAAACTGAACCAGGGCTCGCGGGACCTCGCCACGGGCTCCGCCCAGGTGGCCGGCGGCACCCAGGTCCTGGCCGACAAGGTCAACGGGATCGCCGATGACGTGCGCCCCTTCTTCCGGGACAACGGGAAGTCCATCCGCGACACGGCCCGGCTGGTCGCCGACGCCTCCGGGGCCGTACGGCACAACCTGGACCTGCTGGTGAAGAGCGCGCCCACCGCCGCCGCCGGCGCCGAGGAGGCGGCCGACGAGCTGACCGGGATCCACCGCACCCGGTGCGAGGAGGCCGACGAGCCCGACGCCACGGTCTGCCCCCCGCTGGAGCGCGCGAAGGTCACGGCCGACGACGTCGCGAAGATCGCCGCCGATGTGAACACCCTGGTCACGAACCAGAACGGCGACCTGAAGAAGCTGAGCACCCAGCTGACCGCCTTCCAGAAGCAGGCCGACGACCTCGCGAAGCGCGCGCCGACGCTGGACGACGACCTGGCGTCGGCCGTGGCCAAGGTCAATGAGCTGAACACCGGTGCCCAGAAGGTCGCCAAGGGCGCGCGGGCGCTGCACACCGGACTCGGCGGCGCGCAGACCGGCTCCAGCGACCTGGACACCGGCGTCGGCAAGCTGAAGACCGGCGCGGAGAACCTGGACGGCGGACTCTTCCGGCTCGGCGACGGCTCGACCGAGCTGGCCCGGGGCCTCAACGACGGCGTCGACAAGATCCCGGACTACGACAGGAAGGACCGCGACGCGCGGACCGACGTCATGGCCGACCCCGTCCAGCTGGCCTCCAAGTCGCTGCACGAGGCACCCAATTACGGCACCGGCTTCGCCCCGTACTTCATCCCACTGTCCCTGTGGGTCGGCGCGATGGTGGCGTACATGCTGATCCAGCCGCTCAACAGGCGGGCGCTCGCCGCCGGGGCCTCCTCGTGGCGGATCGCGCTCGCCGGCTGGCTCCCGGTCGCCGCCATCGGCACGCTCCAGGTCGGCGCCCTGATGGCCGTCCTGCACTGGGGTCTCGGCCTCCAGATGACCCACGCCGCCGGAACGATCGGTTTCCTGGCTCTGGTGACCTGCTGCTTCGCCGCGATCGTGCAGTGGCTGAACGCCTGCTTCGGGGCGGCCGGGCGGATCCTGGTGCTGGTGGTGCTGATGCTCCAGCTGACCTCGGCCGGGGGCACCTACCCCGTCCAGACCAGCCCCGGCTTCTTCGGCGCGATCCACCCGTACCTCCCCATGACGTACGTCGTCGAGGGGCTGCGCAGGCTGATCACGGGCGGCCCTCTCGGCCCGGTGTGGCTGGGCTGCGCGGTGCTGGGGGCCTTCACCGTCGGCGCGCTGGCCCTGACCGCGTTCACCGCCCGCCGCAAGCAGGTGTGGAGCCTGAGCCGGCTGCACCCGGAGCTGAGCCTGTGAGTGCGGCGGGAGCAGCGCCTGCGAGCGCGGCGGGGCCTGAAAGAATCGGCGTCATGGAAAGCAGTGGCACCACGCGCCGCCAGGCCACCCGGCAGAGGCTCTACGAGGCGGCGGTGACGCTCATCGCCGAGAAGGGGTTCTCGGCGACCACCGTCGACGAGATCGCCGAGCGGGCCGGGGTCGCCAAGGGCACGGTCTATTACAACTTCAAGAGCAAGACCGAGCTGTTCGAGGAGCTGCTCCGGCACGGCGTGGGGCTGCTGACGGCCTCGCTGCGGGCCGCGGCCGAGGAGTCCGAGGAGCGCGGCGGCACCCGGGTCGAGGCGCTGGACGCGATGATCCGGGCCGGGCTCGCCTTCATCGACCGCTACCCGGCCTTCACCCAGCTGTACGTGGCCGAGCTCTGGCGCACCAACCGCGCGTGGCAGTCCACCCTGCTGGTGGTACGTCAGGAGGCCGTCGCGGTCGTCGAGGACGTGCTGCGGGAGGCCGTGGACAGCGGTGAGCTGAGCGAGGAGATCGACATCCCGCTGACGGCCGCCGCGCTGGTCGGAATGGTGCTGGTGGCGGCGCTGGACTGGCAGGCGTTCCAGCCGGAGCGCTCGATCGACGAGGTCCACTCGGCGCTGTCCCTGCTGCTGCACGGGCGGGTCAGCGGGCACTGAGGCCGGCCGGGCGCAGCGGGTCCTGGGCGTTCCGGCCGTCCGGGGCGGGTCGGGTCGGGTCGGGGGCGGGTCCGGGACGGGTCCAGGTCCGGGTCCGGGACGGGTCCAGGTCCGGGTCCGGGACGGGTCCAGGTCCGGGACGGGTCCAGGACGGGTCCGGGACGGGTCCAGGACGGGTCCGGGGCGGGAAACGTACCGGGAAAGCCGAAGACGCCGGCCGCTGACGTTCGCATCCCCCGCGAACCTCACCGGACCGGCGTCTTCCGTGCTTCCGGAAACCCGTTCCCCGTGACCCCGTGTCCCCCGTGGTCCCCGGGTCTCCGTCGTGCACCCCCGTTGCGTCGGGGGAACCGTGCCGTTCCGCCGCCCCGTGCCGGCGGTCCTGGCGCAGCGCCCCTTCCGTGGTCATCACTCTGCCGTCCCCGCAGGTGGGGGCCTATCCGCGTAGCTACTCATCTCCGTCCCTGAGTACGGGTACTCAGGGCCCCGCGCCGAACCCCACCCGGGCCCCGCGCGGGGTCGTTGTGATCGCCTGCGTGTCGGTCATCCCGGATAAAGTCACCGGCATGGCACGAATTTCGGTGATCGGCGCCGGGACGGGCGCGATGGCGGCGGCCGCCCGGCTGGCCGTGGCGGGCGAGACGGTGACGGTCTACGAGCGGTCCGCGAGTTACGGCGGCTCGGTCGGCCGCCATGAGCACGAGGGCTTCGTCTTCGACACCGGGCCCGGGCTGCTGCATCTCCCCGCCGTCCAGCGGGACCTCTTCGTGAAGACCGGCAAGGAGTCGCTGGAGCGGTCCGTGACCCTGACGCAGGTCGATCCGGCGAGCCGCCATCTCTTCGCGGACGGCACGGCCGTGTCCCTGCCCAACGCCTCCCGGGCCGGGGTGGCCACCGCCCTCGACGCCGCCCTCGGTACGGGCGCCGGGGCACGCTGGAGCGGCTTCATGGACCGGGCCCGGGACGCCTGGGACCGGTCGCGGCGGCCGCTCCTGGAGGAGCCCCTGCGGGCGGACCACCAGGTGCTGGGGCGCGATCCGTATCCGGCGGTGCGGCAGCGCCGCCTGCTGCGCGGCTCCCGGCAGGCGGCCACGGTCGCGGAGATCGGCGCGTGGGAGCTGGCGGACGCCCGGCTCGCCGCCCTGCTCGACGGGTACGCGCTGTCCCACGGCCTCGACCCGCGCACCGCCCCCGCGAGCGCCGCGCTGCTGCCGTACATGGAGCAGACCTTCGGCAGCTGGTACGTGATGGGCGGGATGCGCGAGCTGGCGCGGGCGGTGTACGAGCGGTGCGTGGCCCGCAGGGTGCGGTTCGTCTTCGGGGCCGAGGTGGTCCGGGTCGTCGAGAAGGACGGCCGGGCGGCGGGTGTGGAGCTGGCGGACGGTGAGGTGGCCGAGGCGGACCGGGTGGTGCTCGGGGTCCGGCCGCGCCCGGGTCTGGTGCCGGGTCAGCAGGTGTGGGGCGGAGGCGATGTGACGGTCCGGCCGGGCTCCGGTGCGGGCGCGGCGGGCCGGTTCACGGTGCTGCTGTCGCTGCGCGGGGCCCGGGAGGCGGACGCGGTGCACCGGACCGTGGTGCACGGCGCCGACGGGGCGGCGGAGCAGGAGGCGGTGTTCGGGGGGCGGGTCGCCGGGAGCCCCACGGTGACGGTGCTGCGCCCCGACGATCCGGCGACCCGTCCGGACGCGGAGCACGAGGCGGTGACGCTCACCGCGACGGTGGCTCCGCAGGGGCCGGTCGACTGGCGGGACGCCGGGGTGCGGCAGCGGTTCGCCGAGGTCCTGGTGGAGCGGGCGGCGGCGGCCGTTCCCGGGCTGCGGGAGCGGATCCTGCACACCGAGGTCCGCACGCCCGCGGAGACCGAGGACGGGACGGGCGCCGAGGGCGGTGCGGTGCCGCCGCCCGCGCTGGCCGGGGCCGGCGGCGCGTATCTGCACCCGGGCAACCTCACGCGGCTGCCGGGGCTGTACCTCGTCGGCGGCTGGTCGCACCCGGGCGGCGGGCTGGCGCACGCCGGGATGTCGGGGGCGCTGGTGGCCGGGCTGGTCGTGGAGGGCGACGACTTCCGCGGCTCACGCTGAGCGGGAGAGGGCTGCGCGTGTGCCGCTGCCGAGGGGCCTTCCCCCGGCAGCGGCGCGGCTTCAGTAGCGGTACTGCTCGTTCTGGCCGCTGTCGTAGCCGTTGCCGTTGGCGTACGGAGCGGGCGTCGCGGGCTGCTCCGGCGGCATCGGGGGGTACTGCTCGGTGTCGCGCTGCTGCGGGACCCAGACGCCGCCGGGCGGGGTGTCGGCGACGTAGCCCTGGACGTAGGGGTCGGGGTGGCTCTGCTGCCCGCCCTGGCTGTCGTGGCCGTCGCCGCCCTGGCCGTAGGCGTCGTGACCGCCGTAGGAGGAAGCTCCGTTGGTGGTGCCGATGTACGGGTCGGAGTAGGCGGCGTAGCTCTGCGGGCCGGTGCCGTAGTCGTAGGTTCCGGCGTAGGGGTCCTGGGCCGGGGGCTGTTCGTAGCCGGTGTACGGGTCGTACGCGGCGTACTGCGGCTGGGCCGAGGGGTCGGCCTCGTGGCCGTGTCCCTGGCGGGCGCTGCCGTTCGCGTCGTGGCCCGTGTCCCCGTACACGCCGTACTGGCCGGTGTCGTCGGGCAGGGGCTGCGGTGCGTAGACGGACTGGGCGGGCGGGCCGGCCGGGGGCTGGTCGTACCCGGGGCCTGTGACCTCCAGGTCCGAGACCTCCAGCGTGGGCTCCTTCACGGCGGCGCCCTCGCCGCCGCCCCTGCGGCGACGGCTCTCCCCCGGACTGCCGCCTATGGCCCAGCCGGTGGAGAAGCCGCGCCGGAAGGACAGCGTCACAAAGGTCTGGCCGGTGGCGAAGGCCAGCGTCCCGACGACGATGACCGGAACGGAGGCCAGCAGCACCCCGACCACCACGCCGAGGAAGCCGCCGAAGGCGAGGAGCCGCCAGCGCAGTCGTGCCTTGTACTGCAACAGCACCTCGCCGAGCAGCCACAGGGCCACCAGACCGAAAGCGATGTAGAGGACCGTCCAGCCCACGCCCGCCCCCTCCTTCGGCCGTAGCCGCGTCGGCGGCGGGTACGACCGGTCACGACTGCTTGTGCAGTCCGAGTTTTTCGTAGATTTCGAGCGTAGCCGTCGAGTTGTTGAGCGTGATGAAGTGCAGTCCGGGCACACCCTCGGACAGCAGCTTCGCGCAGAACTCCGTTGCGAACTCGATGCCAATGGAGCGTACAGCGGCTGGATCGTCCTTGGCTGCGAGGATGCGCTCTTTCAGCGACGCGGGCACGGTCGCGTTGCTGAGCTGGGAGAACTTTTCCAGTTGCTTCACGCTGGTAAGGGGCATGACCTCGGGGATCACCGGCGTTTCGCAACCCGCGGCGACCACACGGTCACGCATCCGGAGATAGTCCTCCGGACGGAAGAACATCTGGGTGATCGCATAATCCGCGCCCGCCCGGCACTTGTCCACGAAATGGCCGATGTCCGTCTCCCAGTCGGACGACCGGGGGTGCATTTCGGGAAATGCCGCCACGCCGACGCAGAAGTCGCCCGACTCCTTGATGAGACGGACCAGGTCGGCGGCGTACTTCACCCCCTGCGGGTGCTCGACCCACTCGCCCATCGGGTCGCCCGGCGGGTCGCCGCGGACCGCGAGGATGTTCCTGATGCCCGCGTCGGCGTACTGCCCGACCATGTTGCGCAGCTCGGCGACGGAGTGGTTGACCGCGGTGAGGTGGGCGACCGGGGTGAGGGTGGAGTCGGCGGCGATCTGCTGGGTGGCCCGGACCGTCCCGGCGCGGGTGGAACCGCCGGCGCCGTACGTCACGGAGACGAAGCTGGGACGGACCGCCTCGACGCGCCGGAGCGCGTTCCAGAGGTTCCGCTCGCCCTTCTCCGTCTTGGGCGCCCAGAACTCGAAGGAGTACGACGTCTTGCCGGTCGCTAGCTGGTCACGCACGGTGCGCGCGTGATCCGTCCTGGTGGAGGGTGTGCCAAGGGCCATAGGGGGAGGTTAACCAGACGGGGAACGCTCCCCCAACCGGCGCAACCGACTTTGTCTCGTTTTGCCGGACTGTTGTCCATCCCTCGGACAAGTGAGACGGGAGGTTCCGCGCCGGCGCGGAACCTCGACAGATGCGTCGGTACGCGGGCCGGCATGCGGGGGCGGCGCGCTGATCGGCGCACTGATCGGCGCACTGATCGGCGCGCAGAGAATCAGAGCGCGCGGGCCCTGACGCGTCGGGCCAGCTCGGCGGTGGCGGCGGCGGGATCGTCGGCCTCGGTGATGGCCCGGACGACGACGACACGGCGGGCTCCGGCGTCCAGCACCTGGTCCAGATTGCCCGCGTCGATCCCGCCGATCGCGAACCAGGGCCGTGACCCGCCGAGGGAGGCGGTGTAGCGCACGAGGTCGAGGCCGGGGGCGTGGCGGCCGGGCTTGGTGGGGGTGGGCCAGCAGGGGCCGGTGCAGAAGTAGTCCACACCCTCCTGGGCGAGCACCGCGTCGACCTCGGCCTCGGCGTGCGTGGAGCGGCCGATCAGGCGGTCGGCGCCGATGATCGCCCGGGCGGCGGGGACCGGGAGGTCGCCCTGGCCGAGGTGGAGCACGTCGGCGCCGATGGCGTGGGCGACGTCGGCGCGGTCGTTCACCGCGAGGAGCTTGCCGTGCCGGCGGCAGGCGTCGGCGAACACGGCGAGGTGCTCCAGCTCCTCGGCGGCCTCCATGCCCTTGTCCCGGAGCTGGACGATGTCGACGCCGGCGGCGAGCACCGCGTCCAGGAAGGCGGGGAGGTCACCCTGGCGCTTGCGGGCGTCCGTGCACAGGTAGAGCCGGGCATCGGACAGCTGCTCGCGAGGCGTGGACATGGGTGGGCTCCCCCGTGGTCGTGACGGTGCACGGGCCGCGCCGGGCGGCCCGTGCACTGCTTTCCGTTTTCCGTCGTATCGGTTCAGACGGCGAGCGCCTGGGCGCGGCGCTTCACCTCCGTACCGCGATTCTCGCTCAGCGCCTGCGCGGGGGTGCCGGGCAGGGTCGGGTCGGGAGTGAAGAGCCACTCCAGCATCTCTTCGTCGGAGTAGCCGTCGTCCCTCAGGAGGGTCAGGGTGCCGGAGAGGCCCTTGACCACCTTGTCGCCGTCGATGAAGGCGGCGGGCACCTGGAGCGCCCGGTTCTCACCACGGCGTACGGCGATGAGCTGGCCATCCCTGACCAGCTGCCGTACGCGCGTCACCTGGACATCGAGCATTTCCGCGATGTCGGGAAGGTGGAGCCAGGCGGGGACGAGAGCATCGGTCTTTGCGTCAATCTCGGTCACAGGGACAAGCGTGCCATCCCGGACTGACAGCCGGTAGCCGGGCCGACCGTACGGGGGCGGCCCGGCGGGTCACCGGTCCGTCACAGGGCGGCGGACTTCAGCGGTACGGCGGGGTCGGCCACCTTCTCCGGGTCGAGGGCGGCCCCCGACTCGATGAGCCTGCGGCCCTGGGCGAGGTCGCGCGGGCGGCCCACGGCGAGCACCGCCACCAGCGCGCCGTCGCGCAGCCAGCACACCGACCAGGCGGTGTCCGCCCCGTCTCCGCGCCACACCAGGGTGTCGGCGTCCGCGTGGTGGCCGGCGTACTGCACGAAGCGGCCGAACTGCTCGGACCAGAAGTACGGGACGGGGTCGTAGACGGGGAGCGGCTCCCCGGCCTGTACGGCCATGATCGCGGCGGCCGCGGTGCGTGGGCCCTGGAGGGCGTTGTCCCAGTGGTGGACCAGCAGGCGTGTCCCGTAGCGGGCGGAGGGGAAGGAGGCGCAGTCCCCGACCGCGTACACATCGGGCACCGAGGTGCACAGGGCGCTGTCGGCGGTGACCGAGCCGTCCGGGCCGAGCGCGACCCCGGAGCCGGCGAGCCAGCGGGTGGCGGGGCGCGCGCCGATGCCGACGACCACGGCCCCGGCGGGCAGGACCCGGCCGTCGTCGAGGACGACGGCCCCCTCCTCGACGCGGTCGACCCGGGTCCCGGTGAGGAGTTCGGCGCCGCTGTCGGCGTACCAGGCGGTCATCGGGGCGGCCACCTCGGCGGGCAGGGTGCCCGCGAGCGGGCGGGCGGCGGCCTCGACGACGGTGACGGTGCAGCCCGCGGAACGGGCGGCGGTGGCGAACTCCGCGCCGATCCAGCCCGCCCCGACGACGACCACGTCGTGCTGCCGGTCCAGGACGGGCCGCAGCCGGGCGGCGTCGTCGAGGGTGCGCAGCAGGTGGACGCCGGGCACGCCCTCGGCGCCGGGCAGGGTCATGGGCTCCGCGCCGGTCGCGAGGACCAGGGCGTCGTAGGACACCGGCCCGTCGGCGGTGTCCAGCACATGGTCGGCGGCGCGCAGGGCGGTGACGTCCAGGCCGAGGCGCAGGGTGATGTCCAAGGCCTCGAAGTCGACGTCGAAGGCGGAGTCCTCGGCCTTGCCCAGCAGGACGGCCTTGGACAACGGCGGCCGGTCGTAGGGCTGATGGGGTTCGGCGCCGATCAGGGTGACGGGCCCGGTGAAGCCCGCCTCGCGCAGGGCCACGGCGCTCTGCACGCCCGCCATGCCCGCCCCGACGACCACGACGTGCCGTGCCTGCCGCGCCGCCCGCTGTTCCGTCTGCTCGCTCACCCGTCCACCTTAATCACCTGACGGACCATCAGGTAGGGGGGTGGCGGAAAGGAACCCGGGAAGGAACCCGGGAGGGAGCTCAGGAAGGAAGCTGTTCCACCACGCTGGTGCCGCTGCCCTCCTGGGACTCCCAGGCCCACCGCTCCTCCAGCCGCACCCGGCCGTCGGCGAGGTCGACGACCGTGGAGAGGCAGTGCCCGGACGAGGTCGTTCCGTCCTGCTTGAGCTGCACGTAGCGGAAGTCCAGCGCGTCCCCGTCGCGGGTGCCGACGAGATGACCGCGGACCACGTCGCCGCCCGCGTACTCGGCCCAGATCCGGCCGTCCAGCTCGTGGTACGTGAAGCGGGTGCGGGTGCCGACCTGGCCCGGGGCCTGGTCGGCGACGGGTGACAGGACGAGTCCGTCGAGCGAACGGGCCATGGCGGGCGCTCCTCTACTGGCCGGGGGCGGCGGGGTTTAGGGTGGCCAAGGTAGAACACTCGCGGGAGCCCGGACGCACCGGGCTGAGAGGGAGGCTGGCCGGCCTCCGACCGTACGAACCTGCTCCGGGTCATGCCGGCGAAGGGAGGGGCTGGACACCCATGCGCGTCTCGGAGAGAAGCTCCGGATCCGATGCCCTCGTCAAGAGAGGCTCCGGATCCGACGTCCTCGTCATCGGGGGCGGAATCATCGGCCTGGTCACGGCGTGGCGGGCCGCCCAGCGGGGGCTGCGCGTCACGGTCGCGGACCCGGAACCGGGCGGCGGCGCCGCCCAGGTCGCGGCGGGCATGCTGGCCGCCGTCACCGAACTGCACTACGGCGAGCAGATGCTGCTCGGGCTCAACCTCGCCTCCGCCGCCCGCTATCCCTCGTTCGTCGCCGAGCTGGAGGAGGCGAGCGGCCGGGACACCGGCTTCCGGACCTGCGGCACGCTCGCCGTCGCACTGGACTCCGACGACCGGGCGCATCTGCGCGAACTGCACGCCCTCCAGGAGCGTTCGGGCCTGGAGTCGGTCTGGCTGAGCGGCCGTGAGTGCCGCCGCCTGGAGCCGATGCTGGCCCCGGGCGTCCGGGGCGGCCTCCGGGTCGACGGCGACCACCAGGTGGATCCCCGCCGCCTCGCCTCGGCGCTGCTGACCGCGTGCGAACGGGCCGGGGTCGCGTTCCGCCGGGCGACCGCCGAGCGGCTCACGGTTACCGGGGGCCGGGCCGCCGGGGCGCTGCTCGGCGACGGTTCGGAGTTCGCGGCCGATCAGGTCGTGCTCGCCGCCGGTAGTCTCAGCGGCCGGCTCGCCGGGCTCCCGCCGGAGCTCCTGCCGCCGGTCCGCCCGGTCAAGGGCCAGGTGCTCCGGCTCACCGTGCCCCGGGCGTACGCCCCCTTCCTCAGCCGCACCGTGCGCGCCGTGGTCCGGGGCGGCCACCTCTACCTCGTGCCGCGCGAGAACGGCGAGCTGGTCGTCGGCGCCACCAGCGAGGAGATGGGCTGGGACACCACGGTCACCGCCGGCGGGGTGTACGAGCTGCTGCGCGACGCCCACGAGCTGGTACCGGGCATCACCGAGCTGCCGCTCACCGAGACCCGGGCCGGTCTGCGTCCCGCTTCGCCCGACAACGCCCCGCTGCTCGGCCCGACCGCCCTGCCCGGTCTGCTGCTCGCCACCGGCCACCACCGCAACGGCGTTCTGCTGACGCCGGTCACCGGGGACGCGATGGCCGACGTCCTGACCACCGGCGAGCTGCCCGAGACGGCCCGCCCCTTCACCCCCGGCCGTTTCGAGACCGCCGCCCTCGCCGCCCCCGTACTCCAGGAGCAGCCCGTATGACCCAGCAGCACGCCGTACCGGAATCCGGCGCCACCGTCTCCGTCCCGGTGTCCGCCGCCACCGTCTCCGTCTCGGTGAACGGGGACGTCCGTGCCGTTCCCGCCGGGACGGATCTGGGCGCCCTCGTCGCCACGCTGACCCCGGCCCGCTCCGGGGTCGCCGCCGCCGTCAACGAGAGCGTCGTCCCGCGCGGCCAGTGGGCCGCGACGACGCTCGGCGAGGGCGACCGCGTCGAGGTCCTGACCGCGGTACAGGGAGGCTGAGCATGTCGGACGACGTCTTCACGCTGGGGCCCGCCACGTATGGCTCCCGGCTGATCATGGGCACCGGCGGGGCCCCGAGCCTGGAGGTGCTGGAGCGCTCGCTGATCGCGTCCGGCACCGAGCTGACCACGGTCGCGATGCGCCGGCTGGACCCGACCGTGCGGGGTTCCGTGCTCTCGGTGCTGGAGCGGCTCTCCATCCAGGTCCTGCCGAACACCGCCGGCTGCTTCACCGCGGGCGAGGCGGTGCTGACCGCCCGGCTGGCCAGGGAAGCGCTGGGCACCGACTGGGTGAAGCTGGAGGTGGTGGCCGACGAGCGGACCCTCCTGCCCGATCCGATCGAGCTGCTGGACGCGGCCGAGGTCCTGGTCGACGACGGGTTCACCGTGCTGCCCTACACCAACGACGATCCGGTCCTGGCCCGGAAGCTGGAGGACGTGGGGTGTGCGGCGATCATGCCGCTCGGCTCCCCCATCGGCTCCGGGCTGGGCATCCGCAACCCGCACAACTTCGAGCTGATCGTCGAGCGGGCCGGGGTGCCGGTGATCCTCGACGCGGGGGCCGGGACCGCCTCGGACGCGGCGCAGGCGATGGAGCTGGGGTGCGCCGCTGTGATGCTCGCCTCGGCGGTGACCCGGGCCCAGGAGCCGGAGCTGATGGCGGGGGCGATGCGTCACGCGGTGGAGGGCGGGCGGCTCGCGTACCGGGCGGGCCGGATTCCGCGCCGCCACTTCGCCGAGGCGTCCTCGCCGGTGGACGGGCGGGCGGCACTCGACCCGGAGCGCCCGGCGTTCTGAGCGACGGTACGTGGTCGGGGGCGCCGCCCCCGAACCCCCGCTCCTCAATCGCCGGAGGGGCTTGCGTTGCGGGGGTGTCGGTGGCGGCTCGTAGACTCTCGGGGTGGACACGACCCTCCAGGACCCTCTCGTCGGGCAGCTGCTCGACGGCCGGTATCGCGTTGAGGCGCGCATCGCCGTCGGCGGGATGGCCACGGTCTACCGGGCCGTGGACACCCGCCTGGACCGGGTGCTCGCCCTCAAGGTGATGCACCCGGCGCTCGCCGCCGACGTCTCGTTCGTCGAGCGCTTCATCCGGGAGGCCAAGTCGGTGGCCCGCCTGGCGCACCCCAACGTCGTCGCGGTCTTCGACCAGGGCGCCGAGGGCGCGTATGTCTACCTCGCGATGGAGTACGTGGCGGGCTGCACCCTGCGCGACGTGCTGCGCGAGCGCGGGGCCCTCCAGCCCCGGGCGGCGCTGGACATCCTGGAGCCGGTCCTCGCCGCGCTCGGCGCCGCGCACCGGGCCGGGTTCGTGCACCGCGACATGAAGCCGGAGAACGTCCTGATAGGGGACGACGGCCGGGTGAAGGTCGCCGACTTCGGCCTGGTCAGGGCGGTCGGCACGGCCACCGACACGACCGGCTCGCTGCTGGGCACGGTGTCCTACCTGGCCCCCGAGCAGATCGAGCACGGCAGCGCCGACACCCGCAGCGACGTGTACGCCTGCGGGGTCGTGCTCTACGAGATGCTGACCGGCGTCAAGCCGCACACCGGCGAGAACGCCGCCCAGGTCATCTACCGGCACCTCAACTCCGACGTCCCGGCCCCGTCCGCCGTCGTGCCGGGGCTCCCGGTCGCGCTGGACAGCCTGGTGGCGAGCGCGACCGCCCGCAATCCCGAGGTGCGCCCGCACGACGCGGTGCTGCTGCTGGCCGAGGCGCGTGAGGCCCGTGCCACGCTGACCGACGCCGAGCTGGACGCCGTACCGCCGGGGGCTCTGTCGGATGCCCATGACGGCGCGGACGACCGTACGAGCGTGATCCCGCGGGCCCTCCCGGCGGACGGCGACGGAGCCGGAGTGCACCGCACCAGCCGGCTGGTGATGCCGCCCGCGGACCCTGCCGCTCCCCGGCGCGGGACCGGCCGTCGGGGCCCGTTCGGCGGGCCGCACCGCAAGCTGATCATGGCGCTCACCGCCGTCCTGCTGACGCTGGGCATCGGGACGGGCGTCTGGTACATCAACTCCGGGCAGTTCACCCAGGTCCCCTCGCTGCTGGGCCAGACCCAGCAGACCGCCGAGAAGCGGCTCTCCGACGAGGGGCTCGGGCTCAAGGGCGTGGAGCGGGTCTTCAGCGACACCGTCGAACGGGGCTCGGTCGTGAGCAGCGACCCCGCCTCGGGTGACCGGATCCGGGGCAACGGCTCGGTGAGGCTCGTCGTCTCGCGGGGTCCGGAGATCGTGCGGGTGCCCGATGTGGTGGGCCGCTCCCTCGCGGACGCCCGGCGCTCCCTGAAGAAGGTGGGCCTGGTCCCCGGGATGGTGACCAGGGAGTTCAGCCAGGACGTGGCCCGCGGCGAGGTGATCCGCACGGATCCCCGCGCGGGCACCGACCGCACCCCGGACACGGCGGTGGCGCTCGTCGTCAGCAAGGGCGCCCCGATCGACGTCCCGGACGTCACCGGGCTCTCCGCCGAGGAGGCCACCGCCGAGCTGGCGGCCGAGGGGCTGAAGTCCGAGGTGCTGCCGGGCCGGGTCCACTCCGCCGAGGCCGAGGGCGATGTGGCCGAGCAGTCCCCCGGCGGAGGAACCGAGGCCGCGGAGGGCGACACGATCGAGCTGACCGTCTCCAAGGGCCCCCGGATGCTGGACGTCCCGGACGTCACCGGCCGGGACGTCGACGAGGCGCGGAGCACCCTGGAGGAGGCGGGCTTCGACGTGAAGGTCGACCGGCCGTTCCTCTCCTTCAGCGACACGATCGCGAGCCAGTCCGTGGACGGCGGCGAGCAGGCCCCCGAGGGGTCCACGATCACGATCAAGACCAAGGGGTTCTAGAACCAGATGCACGCTCTGCGCAATCCGGTGGGTGGACACGTCCCGGTGGCCGGCGGTCTGGCCAAGGTCGGCCTGGAGTACGCCCGGGAGCTGGCGGCGGAGACCGTGCAGGTCTTCGTGGCCAATCCGCGCGGCTGGGCCACGCCCGCCGGGAACCCGGCGCAGGACGAGCTGTTCCGGGCCGCGTGTGCGGCGGAATCGATCCCGGCGTACGTCCACGCCCCGTATCTGATCAACTTCGGCTCGCACACCGAGGCGACGGTCGAGAAGTCCGTGGAGTCCCTACGCCACTCACTGCGGCGGGCCCGCGAGATCGGCGCGCTGGGCGTGGTGGTGCACACCGGTTCGGCGACCGGCGGACGGCCGCGCGCCGATGCGCTGGCCCAGGTGCGCGAGCACATGCGCCCGCTGCTGGACGAGCTGACCCACGACGACTCCCCGGATCTGCTGCTGGAGTCGACGGCCGGCCAGGGCTTCTCGCTCTGCTCGCGGACCTGGGACTTCGGTCCGTACTTCGAGGCGCTGGACTCCCACCCGAAGCTGGGCGTCTGCCTGGACACCTGCCACATCTACGCCGCCGGGCACGATCTGGCCGGCCCCTCGGGGATGCGGCAGACGCTCGACCTGCTGGTGGACACGGTCGGCGAGGGACGGCTCAAGCTGATCCACGCCAACGACTCCAAGGACGTCGTGGGCGCCCACAAGGACCGGCACGAGAACATCGGCGCCGGTCACATCGGGGTGGAGCCCTTCCGGGAGCTGCTCGCGCATCCGGCGACCGAAGGCGTGCCGCTGGTCATCGAGACGCCCGGCGGCAAGGACGGGCACGCGGCGGACGTGGCCCGGCTGAAAGGGCTACGGGAGACGGGTCAGAGCTCGGGGCCGTCCCCGGGCTCCTCCTGATAGGAGTAGCGCTGCTCGCCCCAGGGGTCGCCGATGTTGTGGTAGCCCCGCTCCTCCCAGAATCCGCGCCGGTCCGCCGTCATGTACTCGATGCCCCGGACCCATTTGGGGCCTTTCCAGGCATACCGATGCGGGACGACGAGGCGGAGCGGGAAGCCGTGCTCGGCGGTGAGGAGTTCGCCGTCCTTGTGGGTGGCGAACAGGGTGCGTTCGGAGGCGAAGTCGTCGAGGCGCAGGTTCGATGAGAAGCCGTACTCCGCCCAGACCATCACATGGGTGGCGTCGGGGGCGGGCGGTGCCAGTTCGAGGACCGTACGGGCGGGGATCCCGCCCCATTCGGCGCCGATCATGCTGAACTTCGTCACGCAGTGCAGATCGGCGACGACCGAGGAGAACGGCAACGCCGAGAACTCCTGGTGGTTCCAGCAGTGCTTGTCACCGTCGGCGGTGGCCCCGAAGACCCGGAACTCCCAGCGGTCGGGCTTGAACTTGGGAACGGGCCCGTAGTGGGTGACCGGCCATCCGCGTTGCAGTCGCTGTCCCGGCGGAAGCTCGGACTGCTCTGCCTCGCGGTTTTCCCGGCTTTCCGGCTGACCCATGCCTCCATGGTGACAGACAGGCAGGGGTGGTCATGACCAGGGGAGTATCCCATCCGGGCAACTCGTACTAAGCGTGCACTTACTGGACGGCCGCCGGGCGCGGTGCGAGGATCTCGCCAACTCGCCAGATCGATCACCGGTTGGAAGGAGCCTTTGCCATGCAGGGCGACCCCGAGGTCCTTGAGTTTCTCAACGAGCAGCTGACCGCCGAATTGACTGCCATCAACCAGTACTTCCTGCACGCCAAGATGCAGGACAACTTCGGGTGGACGAAGCTCGCCAAATACACCCGGGCCGAGTCCTTCGACGAGATGAAGCACGCCGAGATCCTCACCGACCGGATCCTGTTCCTCGAAGGGCTGCCGAACTACCAGCGGCTCTTCCATGTGCGGGTGGGCCAGACGGTCACCGAGATGTTCC
Organism: Streptomyces sp. CNB091; assembly: GCF_000377965.1. Taxonomy (NCBI): domain Bacteria; kingdom Bacillati; phylum Actinomycetota; class Actinomycetes; order Kitasatosporales; family Streptomycetaceae; genus Streptomyces; species Streptomyces sp. CNB091. The sequence continues at coordinate 37,767 of NZ_KB898995.1, read as the reverse complement.
AGGCGGACCGCCAGGTCGAGGTGGAGGCGATCGACCGCCTCAAGCGCGGTATCGAGGTGATGCGCGGCAAGGGCGACATCACGTCCGCGAACATCTTCGAGTCGATCCTGGCGGACGAGGAGCACCACATCGACTATCTCGACACCCAGCTGGAGCTGGTCGAGAAGCTCGGTGAGCCGCTCTACATCGCCCAGCTGATCGAGCAGCCGGACAGCTGACCGGGGCCGCACCCGGGCGGAGACTGTTCACGGGGCGCGCGGGGCGCGCGGGGCGGTCAGGCGGCGTCGGAGAGCGTCACGTCGCGGATCGCGCCGATGGCGGCTGCCGCGGCGGCCGATGCCGCGACGGTCGCGGCGACCGGGTGCGCGAGGGAGCCGGTCGCGGGTTCCTGCCGCTGGTCGAGCAGCTCACGACGGGGGCAGTCGCCCCGGCCCAGCAGCGCCTGGATGCGGCGTACACATCCACCGCAGTCCGTCCCGGCCTTGCAGGCCGAGGCGATCTGCCGGGGTGTGCAGGCTCCGGCGTCCGCATGCTTCTTGACCTGTGCTTCCGTGATGCCGAAGCAGGAACAGACGTACATGCGGTTCACCTCCCTGCGGGTCGGTCACGGGCGCCGCTCCGATTTCCACGGTGAGGCTAACCTAACCTTACCCGCCGCTCAACCGGCGTAAAAGCCCGGATACGACTGTGGGGCACGGATCACATGGATCCGTGCCCCACAGGTGCGACTGCCGGGAACCCTCCCGGCCCGCCGGGCTACTGGTCGCGGTACATCTCGGCGACGAGGAAGGCCAGGTCGAGGGATTGGCTGCGGTTGAGCCGGGGGTCGCAGGCCGTCTCGTAGCGCTGGTGCAGGTCGTCCACGAAGATCTCGTGGCCGCCGCCCACGCACTCGGTGACGTCGTCGCCGGTCAGCTCCACGTGGATGCCGCCCGGGTGGGTGCCGAGGCCCTTGTGGACCTCGAAGAAGCCCTTGACCTCGTCCAGGACGTCGTCGAAGCGGCGCGTCTTGTGGCCGGAGGCGGCCTCGAAGGTGTTGCCGTGCATCGGGTCGGTCACCCAGGCGACGGTCGCGCCGGAGGCGGTGACCTTCTCGACCAGCTCGGGGAGCTTGTCGCGGACCTTGTCGGCGCCCATCCGGACGACGAAGGTCAGCCGGCCCGGCTCGCGCTCGGGGTCGAGGCGGTCGACGTAGCCGAGCGCCTCGTCGACCGTGGTCGTCGGGCCGAGCTTGATGCCGATCGGGTTGCGGATCCGGGCGGCGAACTCGATGTGCGCGCCGTCCATCTGGCGGGTGCGCTCACCGATCCAGACCATGTGGCCGGAGGTGTCGTACAGCTCGCCGGTGCGCGAGTCCGTACGGGTCAGCGCCGACTCGTAGTCCAGCAGCAGCGCCTCGTGCGAGGCGTAGAACTCGACCGCCTTGAACTCGGCCGGGTCGGTGCCGCACGCCTTCATGAAGTTCAGCGCGTTGTCGATCTCGCGGGCCAGCGCCTCGTAGCGCTGGCCGGCGGGGGACGACTTCACGAAGTCCTGGTTCCAGGCGTGGACCTGGCGCAGGTCGGCGTAACCGCCGGTGGTGAAGGCGCGCACCAGGTTCAGCGTGGAGGAGGACGCGTGGTACATCTGCTTCAGCCGCGCGGGGTCCGGGATCCGGGCCTCCTCGGTGAAGGCGAAGCCGTTCACCGAGTCGCCGCGGTAGGTCGGCAGGGTCACGCCGTCGCGGGTCTCGGTCGACTTGGAGCGCGGCTTGGAGTACTGGCCCGCGATGCGGCCGACCTTCACCACGGGCACGGAGGCCGCGTAGGTCAGGACGGCGCTCATCTGGAGCAGCGTCTTCAGCTTGGCCCTGATGTGCTCGGCGGACACGGCGTCGAAGGCCTCGGCGCAGTCGCCGCCCTGCAGCAGGAACGCCTCGCCCTTGGCGACGGCTCCCAGGCGGGCGCGCAGCTGGTCGCACTCGCCGGCGAAGACGAGCGGCGGATACGACGCGAGGTCCGCGAGTACATCGCGCAGGGCCTCGGAGTCGGGGTACTCGGGCTGCTGCGCCGCGGGAAGGTCTCGCCAGGTGTTGCCACCGGCGACGGAGGTATTGGCGTTCACGGTCACGAGCACAACATTACGGGGTCGCAAGAGGCGTCCAGCCGTGCGCTCAACAGATGAGACACGCGCTCCGATGCCCTGACCGGTCCGCTAGGGTCGGGGCATGTCGACGCGACTGATCGAGATCTCGATCCAGAACTGGTGGTGGACCGCTCATCCGGCGGCCCGCTGATTCATCGCGCTGACACTTCGCGAAGGCCGCCCGAGGGGCGGCCTTTCTGCGTTGCGGAGCCGTTCCTCCCCTGTGAATCCCGTACGGAACGCCGTACGGGCCGTCCGGAAGGAACCTGCTCCCATGTCGCAGACCGCATCCCGCTCCGCCTCCGGTCTCGTCCGCCGGCTGCTGGCGGAGGACGCCCCGCCGTTCGCCCTGCTGCGCCGGCGCACGCCAGGCCGTGACCACGATCACGTCGAACTGCTGATCGGCGGGGTGCGGGAGGCGGCCCGGCTGGCCGACCTGCCGGTGGGGGCGGCGCCCGCGCTGGCCCTGGTGCCTTTCCGGCAGATCGCCGAGCGCGGCTTCGACGTGCGCGACGACGGCACCCCGCTGAGCGTGCTGGTCGCCGACGAGACGCACGAGCTGGAGCTCGCGGAGCTGCTGGCGGCGCTGCCCGGCCATGACGTGCGGGTGGAGGACCGTGGCTTCGACGTGGAGGACGCGGAGTACGCGGAGATCGTGCGGCGGGTGATCCGGGACGAGATCGGGCAGGGCGAGGGCGCGAACTTCGTGATCCGGCGGACGTTCCGGGGCGAGATCCCCGGGTTCGGGCGGGCGGACGCGCTGGCGCTGTTCCGGCGGCTGCTGGCGGGCGAACGGGGCGCGTACTGGACGTTCGTGGTGCATACCGGGGACAGGACGCTGGTGGGGGCGAGTCCGGAGGTGCAGGTACGGATGTCCGGCGGGACGGTCGTGATGAACCCGATCAGCGGGACGTACCGCTACCCGGCCGATGGGCCCACCGCCGAGAGCTTGCTGGCGTTCCTGGGGGACCGCAAGGAGAGCGAGGAGCTGTCCATGGTGGTCGACGAGGAGCTGAAGATGATGTGCACGGTGGGCGACATGGGCGGGGTGGTGGTCGGGCCCCGGCTCAAGGAGATGGCGCACCTCGCGCACACCGAGTACGAGCTGCGCGGGAAGTCCTCGCTGGATGTGCGGGACGTGCTGCGCGAGACGATGTTCGCGGCGACCGTCACCGGCTCCCCGGTGCAGAACGCGTGCCGGGTCATCGAGCGGTACGAGTCCGGGGGCCGCGGCTACTACGCGGGCGCGCTGGCCCTGCTGGGCACGGACGCGAGCGGGGCGCAGACGCTGGACTCGCCGATCCTGATCCGTACCGCCGACATCGCCCCGGACGGCTCGCTGAAGGTGCCGGTCGGGGCCACCCTCGTACGCCACTCGGACCCGGAGAGCGAGGTCGCCGAGACGCATGCCAAGGCGGCCGGGGTGCTCGCCGCGCTGGGGGTGCGGCCGGGCCGGCCCGGGGCGGAGGCGGACCGCCCGCGGCTGGCGTCCGACCCCCGGGTGCAGGCGGCGCTGGACGACCGGCGCGGAGGGCTCGCGCCGTTCTGGCTGCGGATGCAGGAGCGCACCCGGGATCTTTCGGGGCACGCGCTGGTGGTGGACGGCGAGGACACGTTCACCGCGATGCTGGCCCATCTGCTGCGGGCGTCCGGTCTCGACGTCTCGGTGCGCCGCTATGACGAGCCGGGACTGCGCGAGGTGGTCCGGGCACACGAAGGGCCCGTGGTGCTGGGCCCGGGGCCGGGCGATCCGGGCGATCTCACCGATCCGAAGATGCGGCTGCTGCGGGAGATCACCGCCGAGCTGGTGCGGGACCACCGGCACGGACTGCTGGGGGTCTGCCTCGGGCACGAGCTGATCGCGGCGGAGCTGGGTCTGGAGATCGTGCGCAAGGCCGTGCCGTACCAGGGGGCGCAGACCCGGATCGAGCTGTTCGGCCGGCCGGAGACGGTGGGTTTCTACAACAGCTTCACCGGGCGGTGCGACGGCCCGGCCGCCGTCGAGCTGGCCGCGCACGGGATCGAGGTGAGCCGCGACGAGGCGAGCTGCGAGCTGCACGCGCTGCGCGGTCCCGGCTTCGCCTCCGTGCAGTTCCACCCGGAATCGGTGCTGACGGTGCGGGGCTCGGTGATCGTGACGGAGCTGCTGGCGGGGCTCCCGGTGGTGCGGAGCTGAGAGGCTGCCCGCCCCGAGGTCACCCGACGGCCTCTGAGGGGCGGCATCACGCCCTCGGCACGAGGACGTTCTCGCTGTGGCGGCGGGCCAGGTAGTCGGTGACGTTCTTGACGGTCGCGTCGATGATCTGGCCCACCGCGTCCTCGGTGTAGTACGCCTGGTGGGAGGTGACGACGACGTTGGGGAAGGTCACCAGACGGGCGAGGGTGTCATCGTCGATGCCCTCCAGGGACTTGTCGAGGAAGAACAGCCCGGCCTCCGCCTCGTACACGTCGAGTCCGACGCCGAGGAAGCGGCCCGCGCGCAACTCGGTGACCAGGGCGGCGGTGTCGACGAGGCCGCCGCGGCTGGAGTTGACGAGGATCGCGTCGTCCTTCATCGCCTTGAGGGCGGCCGCGTCCAGGATGTGGTGGGTGCTGGGCAGCAGCGGCACATGCAGGCTGATCAGGTCGGCCTCGGCGAACAGCCGGTCCTTGTCGACGTACTCCATGCCCAGCTCGACGCAGGCCGGGTTCTGGGCCACGTCCCAGCCGAGCAGCTTCATGCCGAAGCCGTGGGCGATCCGGGTGAACGCCTCGCCGATCTTCCCGGTGCCGAGCACCCCGACGGTCCGGCCGCGCATGTCCCGGCCGAGCAGCCCGTCCAGGCGGAAGTCGAAGTCCCGGGTGCGGCTCGCGGCGCGGATGATGCGCCGGTTGACGGCCATGGCGAGCGTCCAGGCGAATTCGGCGACCGAGTACGGCGAGTAGTACGAGACCCGGGCGACGCGCAGGGCGAGGCGCTCGGCGACCTCCAGGTCGATGTTGTTGAAGCCGGTGGAGCGCTGGGCGATCATCTGCGTGCCGCCCGCGGCGAGCGTCTGGAGCACCTGGGGGCCGAGGTCGGCGTTGACGCTGGTGGAGACGATCTCATGGCCGGCCGCGATGGGGGCGGTGTCCCGGTTCAGGAAGACGTCCAGGCAGCGGACCTCGTGCAGCCCCTCGAAGGCCTTCTCGATCAGGGGCTTCTCGTCGGACTGCACACCGAAGGCCAGGATTTCCACCGGTACTCCCTCTGTTTCCGCGGGCGGGCCGCACATCGCGCATGTCCGGACAGCGCGAAGGGGGCCGGACATCGCGAATATACGGCTCCGCCCCCGGCCCCGCCGGTCAGACGTCGTCGAGGCCGCGCTCGATGGCGTACCGCACGAGCTCCACCCGGTTGTGCAGCTGGAGCTTGCCGAGGGTGTTCTGCACATGGTTCTGCACGGTGCGGTGCGAGATGACCAGGCGCTCGGCGATCTGCTTGTACGAGAGCCCCTTGGCGACCAGGCGCAGCACCTCGGTCTCCCGGTCGGTGAGCTGCGGGGCCTTGGGCTCGTTCGACGCCACGGGAACGGGGTCGGAGGCGAGCCGGCGGTACTCGCCGAGGACCAGGCCCGCCAGGCCCGGGGTGAAGACCGGGTCGCCGGCCGCGGTGGAGCGGACCGCGTCGGTCAGCTCCTGGGTGGAGGCGGACTTCAGCAGATAGCCGGTGGCCCCGGACTTCACCGCCTCCAGGACGTCGGCGTGCTCACCGCTCGCGGAGAGGACCAGGACCCGCAGGCCCGGGTGGGAGCCGACGAGCTCCTTGCAGACCTGGACGCCGGGCATGCCGGGGAGGTTCAGGTCGAGGACCAGGACGTCCGGGCTCACGGCCTTGGCCCGGCGGACCGCCTGCGGGCCGTCCCCGGCGGTCGCGACGACGTCGAAGCCGGACTCGGCCAGATCGCGGGCGACCGCGTCGCGCCACATGGGGTGGTCGTCGACGACCATGACCCTGATGGGCCGGTCCCCGGCCCCCTGCTCGTCCTGCGCCGTGCTCTGTGTACTCATCGGGCCGATCCTGCCTTCCCCCGGGAAACCTTCGGTGCTTTGGGAACCTTCAACTCGACCTCGCAGCCCTGTCCGGGCACCGAGATCAGCTCTGCCGTGCCGCCCAGGTCGCGCAGCCGGCCCCGGATGGACAGCGCGACGCCGAGCCGCCCCTCCCCCTCCGCCTGGGCGAGCCGCCCCTCCGGAATGCCGGGGCCGTCGTCCCGGACGGTGACGATCACCTCGTCCGGCTCGTCCTCGACCAGGATCCACGCCTGGGCGTCCGGACCGGCGTGCACGGTCACGTTGTCCAGGGCGGCGCTGACGGCGGCGGCCAGCTCACGGGCCGACTCGGCGGGGAGCAGAACCGGGGCGCCCGGCTCCGCGAAGCTCGTGCGGGATCCCGCGTGCGGGGCGAGCAGGGCGCGCAGGTCGCACGCGGCCCCGGCGCCGGAGCCTTCGTCGTCGTCCACGTCGACCGTGCGGACGACGGCCCCCTCGGCGGCGTCCTCGGAGACCCGGGTCAGTGGGACCAGGCCGCTGGAGACCAGGGTGCGCAGGGCGACCTCCTGCTCCCCCGCCATCCGGCCCAACTCGGCCGCCTCGCCGCCGATGGCGGTGCCCCGGCGCTGGACCATGGCGAGGACCTGGAGCACGCTGTCGTGGATGTCGCGGGCGAGCCGTTCGCGTTCGCGGGTGGTGGCCTCGATCTCCAAAGCGCGGGCCAGGGTGCGTTCACTGGCCCGGGCGACCTCGACGACGTACCCGATGGCGATGGAGGCGACCCAGACCAGCAGGACGTTGTGGTAGGTGTCCCGGCTGGGCTCGCCGCGCTGGATGATGTTGGCGGCGGCGACGAACGTGGAGGCGAAGGCCGCCCACCGCCAGCCGCCCTTGATCGCGAAGGCGAGGACCGCGCCGGCCGTCCAGATCGACGGCAGCGTCGGGCCGTCGAACGACTGGGAGTCGAAGTCGGCGAGCGGGGTGAGCAGGATGCCGGTCAGCGCGACGACCAGGTCCGCGACGAGGAAGCGTTTGGTGCAGCTCGCCGCCGAGCGGACCTTCGGCAGCGTGGCGAGCGTCCAGACGAGGAGGAACGCCAGATAGGCGACGGCCACCCAGGGCCGCTCGAACCTCTGCCGGCCGAAGTCGTCCTTCCCGAAGATCGCGAGCAGCACCGCGTAGAGCATCGTCAGGACGCGGTAGCCCGTCAGCGCGCGCCAGAGCGGCAGCTCGACCGACATCCGTACGACCCGCTCACGCTTGGCCATGGCCCCCCACCCCCCGGACGGTGAACGACGCGGTTACGCGCCGGACCGTTCCGTTCCGTTCTCGTCGCTCGCGGCGGTCTGCTGCTGGGCGCGCTTGGCCTCTTCGGCCCTGGCCTTCGCCTCCTGGGCCCGCGCCTTCGCCTCGTCGGCGATCTGACGCTTGGCGGCGGTGGCGTAGACGTCCACGTACTCCTGGCCGGAGAGCTTCATGATCTCGTACATGACCTCGTCGGTCACCGAGCGCAGGATGAAGCGGTCGCCGTCCATGCCCTGGTAGCGGCTGAAGTCCAGCGGCTTGCCGATCTTGATGCCGGGGCGCATCAGCTTGGGCATCACCTGGCCGGGCGGCTGGATCTTCTCGGTGTCGATCATGGCGACCGGGATCACGGGCGCTCCGGTGGCCAGCGCGACCCGGGCCAGACCGCCGGGCTTGCCCCGGTAGAGGCGGCCGTCGGGCGAGCGGGTGCCCTCGGGGTAGATGCCGAAGAGGCCGCCGCTCTCGACGACCTGGATGCCCGCCTTGATCGCCGCCTCGCCCGCGCCGCGCGCTCCGGAGCGGTCGACGGGGAGCTGGCCGACGCCCTTGAAGAAGGCGGCGGTGAGCTTGCCCTTGACCCCGGGGGCGGTGAAGTACTCGGCCTTGGCGATGAAGGTGACCTTGCGGTCCAGCACGGCCGGGAGGAAGAACGAGTCGGAGAACGACAGGTGGTTGCTCGCGAGGATCGCCGGACCGCGCTCGGGGATGTTCTCCAGGCCCTCCACCCACGGCCGGAAGGCGAGCTTCAGGGACCCGCCGATGGAGAACTTCATTGCGCCGTAGATCAACTCTTGTGCCTCCTGTGTGCTGTGGTTGAGACCTTAGCCTGTGAGGTCCTCGCGGCCTGTGCCCGGCATGGGCGGACCGGACTGCCCGCGCGGGCCGTGCGGGGCGGCCCCAGGGGGGCGTGACGGCCCTGGTCGGTGTCGGTCCGGTCGCGTACGGTGAAGTCATCCGTCAAGCACTCCCCCAGGTGCCCGCCCGCCCCGTCCCACGAACAGGAGACCCTGGTGCCGGTCCTCCCTGGAGCCGAGCCGTTCCGCCACGAGGGCGGAGAGGTCGGCGTCCTCCTCTGTCATGGCTTCACCGGATCGCCGCAGTCGCTGCGCCCCTGGGCGGACTATCTCGCCGAGCGCGGGCTGACGGTCTCGCTGCCGCTGCTGCCGGGCCACGGCACCCGCTGGGAGGACATGGCGGTCACCGGCTGGCAGGACTGGTACGCGGAGGTGGACCGGGAGCTGCGGGTCCTCGGAGAGAAGTGCGAGCGGGTCTTCGTCTTCGGTCTGTCCATGGGCGGCGCGCTGAGCCTGCGGCTCGCGGCCAAGCACGGGGACGCGATCAGCGGTCTGGTGTTGGTCAACCCGGCCAACAAGGTGCACGGCCTCTCGGCGTACGCCCTGCCGGTGGCCCGTCATCTGGTGCGGACGACCAAGGGCCTGGCCGGCGACATCGCGCTCCCGGGCTCGCACGAGGTGGGCTACGCCAAGGTGCCGCTGCACGCCGCGCACTCGGTGCGGAAGTTCTTCCGGCTGGTCGACGGGGAGCTGCCGCAGGTGACCCAGCCCGTGGTGGTGCTGCACAGCGCGCAGGACCATGTCGTGCCGCCCGCGGACAGCGCGCGGATCCTGAGCCGGATCTCCTCGACGGACGTCTCGGAGATCCTGTTGGAACAGAGCTACCACGTGGCGACGTTGGACCATGACGCGGAGCGGATCTTCGATGAGAGCTACCGGTTCATCGGCCGTCTCGCACCGAGCGTCGGGATGAAGGGGAGCACGTCCGGTGGCTGAGCACGACGCGGAACGCACAGGCAGCGACGAGGAGCGCGAGCCGCGCCCCACGGAGCCCGCGGCCGTCCCCGAGGGGACGACGCCGGAGGGGGCGCAGGGAGCGGAGCAGGATCGGGCGATCGACGAGGACGCGGCGTGGGCCGCGATCGTCGAGGGGTACGGGGAGGAGCCGCCGGACCCGCCGGGCGCCAAGCCGTTCAAGGCTGTCGAGGACCTGGCGCTGCTGGAGGACGATCAGCGCAATGTGCTGGGGCCGAAGGACGGCTCCGCCGGTGATCAGGCGGACAAGGGGTCGGGCAAGACGCCCCCGAAGCCGCCGGAGAAGAAGCCGCTCGGCAGCTCCGTGGTCTTCGCGCCCGGTGTGGCCGGCCCCCGCGACTACGAGCTGCCCGAGTCCAAGGACGACGGCGTCGGCGAGCCGGACGACGGGGACGAGGGCCATTTCGTGCCCCCGGAGCCGCCGCCGCTGCCGGAGGCCGACGTCACGGCGAAGTTCGCCTGGCTCGCGGTGATCGGCGGGCCGGTCCTGATGCTGATCGCGGTGATGCTCCGCTGGGAGATGACGTGGTGGCTCACCACGCTCTGCGTCGGCGGTTTCCTCGGCGGCTTCGCCACCCTGGTGGCCAGGATGCCGCACGACGACGATGACGACACCTACGGCGACCCGGGGCGCGGCGCGGTGGTGTGAGGGCTTTCCCGCAGCCCTTGGCCCGCGGGAATCCTGAGGGCGGCCAGGACCGGCAGGTGGTCCGTGGCCGCCCTCAGGTCGTGTCCGCTCACCCCGTCCAGCCCGCTCGGCACACCGCAGCCGAGCACCTCGATGCCCGGGGTCGCGAAGACGGCGTCGATGCGCTTACGGGGTTCGGCGGGCGGGAACGTCAGCTCGCCGCCCCACGGAGCGACGGCCCGGCCGTCCTGGAGGGGCCCGGCCAGGTGCCGGAACGCCTTGCCGGCCGGTACGTCGTTGAGGTCGCCGCCCGCCACGGCGTGGTCCACGCCCATCGCTGCCAGCCGTTCCAGCAACAGGCCGGCCTGGGCGAGGCGTTCGTCGCGCTGGAGGCTCAGATGGCAGCTCAGCACCCCGAGCCTGGCCCCGGCGATCCGCACCACGGCGGTGGCGAAGCCCCTGCGGTGCAGGCCGGGGGTGAGCGGCAGCAGGACGTCCTCGGTGCGCTCGACGGCCACCCGGAGCGAGCACAGCAGCAGCGGCCCGGCGGCGGTGGCCCCGCCGCTCAGCACCACCAGGCCGCTGCTCTTGGCGAGCCGGGCCGCGGCCTTGCGCCAGCGGAAGAAGCGCGGGGCCTCCTGGACGAGGACCAGGTCGGGCGCGCACGCGCGGATGACGCGGGCCAGCGCGGCGGTGTCGTCGTGCATCGACCGGACGTTGTAGCTCAGCACTCTGATGACGGCTGAACCGTCCGGCTCGGTACGGGAGACGGGCAGGGGCGTCAGGACCATGCGGGTCACGATACGACGGACGCCCGCCGTGGCCCGGGAGGGCGACGACGGGCGTCCGGTGGGTCGGGTGAAGCCGTTCTCAGCCCTGGCGGGCCAGGTCGGCCGCGCCCACGAGCCCTGCCTTGCCGCCGAGTTGGGCGGCCAGCACCTGGGCGTGCGGGCGCCATTCGCCGCCGATCAGCCAGCGCCGGAACGACTTGCGGATCGGGTCGAGGACGAGCTCGCCCTCGTCCGACACACCGCCGCCGACGATGAACGCGGACGGGTCGAACAGCGAGGCGAGGTCCGCCAGTCCGGCGCCGGCCCAGCGGGCCAGCTCGCGGAACGAGTCGACGGCCACCGGGTCGCCCTGGCGGGCGGCCTCGCTGATGTGCTTGCCCTCGATGCCGTCCACCGAGCCGTCGCCGAGGCCGAGCAGCACGGCGGCGTTCTCGGGGGTGGCGTTGGCGCGCTGCTTCGCGTATCGGACGAGCGCGCGGCCGGAGGCGTACTGCTCCCAGCAGCCCTGGCTGCCGCAGCCGCAGAGCAGTCCGTCCGGGACGACCCGGATGTGGCCGAACTCGGCGGCCACACCGAAACGTCCGCGGCGCAGCTTGTTGCCGATGATGATGCCGCCGCCGAGGCCGGTGCCGAGCGTGATGCAGATGACGTCGTCGTGCCCCTGGCCGGCCCCGAAGCGATACTCGCCCCAGGCCGCGGCGTTGGCGTCGTTCTCCACGACGACGGGCAGGCCGACGCGCTGCTCGACCTTGTCCTTGAGCGGCTCGTGACGCCAGTTGATGTTCGGTGCGAAGAGCACGGTGGCGCGCTTGTCGTCGACGTAACCGGCGGCGCCGATGCCGACGGCCTCCACCTCGTGTCCCTCGCTCGCGCCGGCCACCGCCGCGCAGATCGCGTCGACGATGCCTTCGGCCGTCGGCGGGGTCGCCACCTTGAACGTCGAGAGGATCCGGCCCTCTTCGTCGACCACTCCAGCCGCGATCTTCGTGCCGCCGATATCGACGCCGATGGTGAGTCCCATGAATCCCTCAGTTTCGGTCGAGCCCCGCTAGGGGCAACCGTACCCGAGGCGTGGCCCGGCCCGGCCGGGACCGGTCGGTCCCGGCCGATGTGTCCGGTCGGTGACGGCCGGTCGTCCGGTCGGTATCAGCCGGTCGTCCGGCCGGTGGCGGCCGATGTGCCCGGTCAGTCCAGGTCGATGCGCTCGGTGCCGGAGGGGCCTTCGTCCCGGGGGTCGGACGGGTCGTCGGCGGCCTTCTTCGAGGGGTCGGCGGGGCGCGCGGCGCCCGACGCTCCCTCGGTGGTACGGGTCCAGCGGCTCTCCTGGCCCTCGACCGCGGAGCGGTAGGCGGCCAGCAGTTCGCTGCCCGCGGCGGCGAGGTGGTCGAAGAGCTGGGGGTTGCGTTCGATGACCGGTTCGACGGCGGACTTCGCCTGCCGGATGGCCTGCTGGACCGCGCCCTGGGCTGCGGCGCCCAGCAGCGGGGTCTGGAGCGAGGAGACCTTGTCGGCGACCGCGTCGACCAGCTTGCGCAGTTCCTCGGCGGCGGATCCGGGCTGGGGGCCGTACTGGGCCCGGCGGCGGGCCTTCTCGGCCGCGAGGTCCTCGGCGCAGGCGTCGGCCCACGCGTCGCCGTCGACGGGACGATCGGTGGCTTCACTCATGGCGGACTCCTGCTACGCGGGGCGGCCGACGGTCGGCCTGCGGTACACGTACTACCGACGTTACCCGAATGGCCGCAGGCCGTTCAGGAGGTGCGCGGCCACAGGGCCGGATCCGGCGTGAACCGCACGCGCAGCACCCCGTCGGCCAGGGCCGCGCCGGAGACGGTGCAGCGGCGCAGCGCGGAGGCGATCCGCACGACGCGGTGGAAGGGGCCGACGGTCAGGAGCAGTTCGTCGCCCCGGCGGACCAGGCGCAGCTGCTCCTTGGCGGCCCCGGGCAGGGGCAGGCACCAGGTGAGGGTGCGGGTCCCGTCCTCGGCCTCCGGGTCCTCCTCGATCCACCAGGGGTCCTCGGCCCGGCCGGGCGTCCGGTCGTCGGGGGCGGGTATCTCCAGCGCGGCCAGGTCGTCCGGCCCCTGCGGGTCGCGGCCCAGGTGGAGGGCCTCGTGCACGGGGAGGTCCGGGGCCACGTCCTGGTGCCAGTGGTCCAGGCACTTCTCCTGCTGGGCGGCGAGCGCGGCGAACCAGGGGTCGGGCGAGTGCCGGGGCAGCACGCGGGAGGCGACCAGCAGGTCGGCGCTCAGTCCGTGCAGGGCGAGGCCGGTCCGGGCGGCGCGCAGGGCGTCCTCGCCGGCGGGGCCCGGCTCCGCGACCAGGCGGAGCGTGGTGGCCCCGTCCTCGATCAGGGCCTGGACGGCGGCCAGCTCGGCGTCCTTGCGGGCGGCGGCCTCGTACAGCCACTGCGCGGGCATCGGGACCCCGGCGAGCTGGGCGAGGACCGGGCGCAGGGCGCGGGCGGCCTGGCGTTCGGCGGGGAGCAGCCGGCGCAGGTAGCGGCGCAGCTGTTCCGGCAGGGCGAGCAGGGCCAGGGCTTCGGCGAGCGGCGGGAGGTCGACGACGAGGGTGTCGTAGCCGGACCAGTCGCCCTCGGCGGCCCGGCGCAGGGTGTGCAGCAGGGCGAGCTGCGGAGAGCCGGGGAGCTCGGTGAGCTCCTCGCCGGCGAGCCGGCCGGCGCCGAGCAGGTCCAGGACGCCGGAGGCGCGCTTCTGGAGCTCGGTGAGTTCGGCGCGGAAGTGCTCACCGGAGTCGATGCGGGCGTGGTCGAGGCGGTCGGCGGCCCGGGTCGGTTCCGGCGCGGCCGGGAAGCCGGGGGCGGCCTCGGCGGAGACCAGGAGCGTGCGGCTGCCGCTCGCGGCGGCGGCCAGCGCGGTGGCCGCGGCGACGGTGGAGCGGCCGGCGCCGCCGGGGCCGGTGACCAGGACCGTACGCACGGCCCTCAGTTCCCCGGTGCGGACTCGACGCGCTTCTTCAGGCCGGCGAGGGCGCGGTCGATGATGACCTTCTCGGCCTTGCGCTTGATCATGCCGAGCAGCGGGATCTTGACGTCGACGGCGAGCTTGTAGGTGACCTCGGTGCGCTCGCCGCCGCCGAGCGGGGCCAGCGCGTACGTGCCGTCCAGGGAGCGCAGCATCTGGGACTTGACGAGGCTCCAGCTGACCTCGTTCGCGCCGGTCCAGGTGTAGGAGAGGACGTGGTCGTCCTTGATCGCTCCGGCGTCCAGGACGAGGCGGACCTGCTCGGCGCGGCCCTGGTCGTCGGTGGAGAGGACTTCGGCCTCCTTGACCTCGCCGGTCCACTCCGGGTAGCGGGCGAAGTCGGCGATCACGCCCATGACGTCGGCCGGTGCCGCCTCGATCGTGATGCTCGAGCTGGTGTGTTCAGCCATCGCCGTGGCCCTCCAGTGCGGTGTTACCGGTCGCGTTCGGCAGGAGCCTGCCGCTGTGCAGGCTATCGCGTGCCCGGGGCGCCCCGGTCCACGCCCCGGCCGCCCGCGGTCACCAGCTCAGCGCCCAGGGTGTTCCGGTCGAGGCGAAGTGGCCGACGTTGACGCACTCGGTGGTACCGATCCGCATCCGGCGGACCAACGGCTGGTGAACATGGCCGAAAAGCGCGTACCGGGGGCGGGTTGAGCGGATCGCCTCCAGCAGGGCGCGGCTGCCGCGTTCGAAGCGGCGGGCGACGGTGTCGTACGTCAGCTCGGGGACCTCGGGCGGGATGTGCGAGCAGAGGACGTCGACCGGGCCGAGCGCCTCGACCTTGGCGGCGTACTCCTCGTCGCTGATCTCGTACGGGGTGTTCATCGGGGTCTTCAGGCCGCCGCCGACGAAGCCGAAGACCCGGCCGCCGATCTCGACGCGTTCGCCGTCGAGGACGGTGGTGCCGGGGCGGGCGTACTCGGGCCAGAGGTCGGGGACGTCGACGTTGCCGTAGGTGGCGTACGTCGGAGCGGGGAAGGCGGCGAAGAGTTCGGCGTACTGCCTGCGGACCGCGCCGAGGATCTCGGTGTCGCGGTCGCGGCCCGCCCACAGCTCGCGGCCGAAGGCGCGGGCCTCGTCGTAGCGGCGGGCGGTGCGCAGGGCGACGATGCGGTCGGCGTTCTCCCTGCCGAACAGGTCGGGGAAGATGCCGCGCGAGTGGTCGGCGTAGTCGAGGAAGAGCACCAGGTCACCGAGGCAGATCAGGGCGTCCGCGCCGTCCCCGGCGCGGGCCAGGGCCTCGGCGTTCCCGTGTACGTCGCTGACCACGTGGATCCGGGTCGTTTCCCCGGCCCGGTCCCGGCTGTCCGGTTCGCTGCCTCGCATGGGATCACCCTAGGGTGCCGCTTCCGTCGCTGGTAGACCGTCCGGACCTGCGGTTACTTCCACGTCGGGACGGCGGTGGACTACTGTGCGCGAAAGGGCCATTTATATGTGTGATGCATAAGACATCTGGCCGGAACCCCCTATCCGGAACCGAGTACCGGTGGGTAACGTCCGGGCAGTCCAGTCGTGCTCACCCCACTGAGCACCCGCCAGTCTTGGACCGCAGCCGGTGCGTCACACAGAGCCGTGGCACCGGAGCCCGATGAGGAGCAGCAGTCTTGCGCGAGTTCAGCCTTCCGGCCCTGTACGAGGTCCCGACGGACGGCAACCTGACGGATCTCATCCGCCGCAATGCCGCTCAGCATCCCGAAGTCGCGGTGATGAGCCGCAAGGTGGCCGGCGTCTGGACGGACGTCAGTGCCACGCGGTTCCTGGCCGAGGTGAGAGCCGCCGCCAAAGGTCTGATCGCCTCGGGCGTGCAGCCCGGCGACCGGGTCGCCCTGATGTCGCGCACCCGTTTCGAGTGGGTGCTGCTGGACTTCGCGATCTGGAGCGCGGGCGCGGTGACCGTGCCGGTGTACGAGACCAGCTCCGCCGAACAGGTGCAGTGGATCCTCGGTGACTCGGGGGCGGTGGCGGTGCTCGTGGAGAGCGACGCGCACGCCGCCTCCGTGGCGTCCGTACGGGACGCGCTGCCGGAGCTGGAGCACGTCTGGCAGATCGACGCGGGCGCGGTGGACGCGCTGGGCAGGGCGGGGGCCGAGGTCTCGGAGGAGACCATGGACCTGCGCACGCGCAGCGCCAAGGCCGACGACCCGGCGACGATCGTCTACACCTCGGGCACCACGGGCCGCCCCAAGGGCTGTGTGCTCACCCACCGCAGCTTCTTCGCGGAGTGCGGCAACGTGGTGGAGCGGCTGAAGCCCCTCTTCCGTACGGGCGAGTGCTCGGTGCTGCTGTTCCTGCCCGCCGCGCACGTCTTCGGCCGGCTGGTCGAGGTGGCCTCGGTGATGGCCCCGATCAAGCTCGGCTGTGTGCCGGACATCAAGAACCTCACGGACGAGCTGGCCTCGTTCCGGCCGACGCTGATCCTGGGCGTGCCCCGGGTCTTCGAGAAGGTCTACAACGCGGCCCGTGCCAAGGCTCAGGCCGACGGCAAGGGCAGGATCTTCGACCGGGCGGCCGACACGGCGATCGCCTACAGCCGGGCGCTGAGCACCCCGCAGGGCCCGGCGCTGGGGCTGAGGCTCAAGCACAAACTCTTCGACAAGCTGGTCTTCGGCAAGCTCCGCGCCGTCCTCGGCGGCCGGGGCGAGTACGCGATCTCGGGCGGCGCTCCGCTGGGCGAGCGGCTCGGCCACTTCTACCGGGGCATCGGCTTCACGGTCCTGGAGGGCTACGGCCTGACCGAGACCTGCGCGGCGACCGCGTTCAACCCGTGGGACCGGCCGAAGATCGGCACGGTCGGCCAGCCGCTGCCCGGTTCGGTCGTGCGGATCGCGGACGACGGGGAGGTGCTGCTGCACGGCGAGCACCTGTTCACCGGTTACTGGAACAACGAGTCGGCCTCGGCCGAGGCGCTGGCCGACGGCTGGTTCCACACCGGGGACATCGGTACGCTCGACGAGGACGGCTACCTCGCGATCACCGGCCGCAAGAAGGAGATCATCGTGACGGCGGGCGGCAAGAACGTCGCCCCCGCGGTGATCGAGGACCGCATCCGCGCGCACGCCCTGGTCGCGGAGTGCATGGTGGTCGGCGACGGCCGTCCGTTCGTCGGCGCGCTGGTCACGCTGGACGAGGAGTTCCTGAGCCGCTGGGCCGAGGAGAACGGCAAGCCGGCCGGTTCGACGGCCCTGTCGCTGCGCGAGGACGCGGAGCTGCTGGCCGAGGTGCAGCGGGCGGTGGACGACGGCAACGCGGCGGTCTCCAAGGCCGAGTCGGTGCGCAAGTTCCGTATCCTGCCCGCTCAGTTCACCGAGGAGGCGGGCCACATCACGCCGTCGCTGAAGCTGAAGCGGAACGTGGTGGCGAAGGACTTCGCGGACGAGGTGGAGTCGATCTACCGCTCCTGAGGGGTAGGCCGCGCCTGGGGGGTGTACCGCGCCTGAGCGGTGCGACGTGTACGGAGGGGCCCCCGCCTGGTGACCAGGCGCGGGCTCCTCCGTCGTACGGCGTGGTCACAGCAGGGTCTTGAGCTTCTCCGCCAGCAGGTCCCAGCGCCACTTCTCCTCGACCCAGGCCCGGCCCCGCTCCCCCATCCGCTGCCGCAGCTCCGGGTCGCCGAGCAGCGTCACGATCCGGTCCGCCGACTCCTCGGCGCTGCCGCCGCGCACCACCCACCCGGTCTCGCCGTCGAGCACCGCGTCCGGGGCGCCGCCCGAGTCGCCGGCCACCACGGGCAGCCCGGTCGCGGACGCCTCCAGGTAGACGATCCCGAGGCCCTCCACGTCGAGCCCCCGCCGCCGGGTGCGGCAGGGCATCGCGAAGACGTCTCCGGCCCCGTAGTGCGCGGGCAGCTCGGCCCAGGGCACCGGGCCGGTGAAGCGCACCGAGTCCTGGACACCGGTCTGGGCCGCGAGCCGCTCCAGGTCCTTGGCGTACGGTCCGCCGCCGACGATCAGCAGCACCGCGTCCGGGATCCGCGCGAGGATCGCGGGCATGGCCAGGATCAGCGTGTCCTGGCCCTTGCGCGGCACCAGACGGGAGACGCAGACGACCACGGGGCGGTCCGAGAGCCCGAGGCGGGCCCGGACGCGGTCCCCGCCGGACGCCGGGTGGAAGGTCTTCTCGTCGACGCCGGGCGGCAGTTGGACCATGCGCCCGGCGGCCTCGGGGGTGAGGGCCCCGGCGATCCGGGAGCGGGTGTACTCACCGAGATAGGTGATCGTGTCCGTGGCGTCGCCGATCCGGCGCAGCAGCTGTCGGGAGGCGGGCAGCTGCGCCCAGCCGGCCTCGTGGCCGTGGGTGGTGGCGACGAGCCGCCGGGCGCCCGCGCGGCGCAGCGCGGGGGCCATCAGGCCTAGCGGGGCGGCGGCGCCGAACCAGACGGAGGTGCAGCCGTGCTCGCGCAGCAGACCGGTGGCCCGGTCGGTGACGCGCGGGGTCGGCAGCAGCATCGTCGTCCGGTCGCGGACCACGGGGAACGGCTGCTCGGCGTCGAAGGCGGCGGTGGCCGCCGCGCCCTCCTCGCCGCGCTTCCAGGTGGAGGCGTAGACGACGACCCGGTCGGGGTCCAGGCGCAGCGCCATGTTGTGCAGGAACGCCTGGATGCCACCGGGGCGGGGCGGGAAGTCATTGGTCACGATCAAGGTCTTGTCCATCGTCGCCGACAGTACCGAACGGCCGCGCTTCACCGCTGACGCGCTCTGCCGACGGCATCATGAGCCGCCGGGAACCCGGCCGGACACGAGCGACGAAGAGGCGGCCATGACGGCGACGACGGCGACGGGACGAGAACCCATTGGTGCCGGGCCGTGGCCGTACGCGCTGTGGGCGCTGACCCGGGCCTGGCTGCTGGCCTGTGTGTTCCAGGTGGTCACGGTGCCCGGCCCGGACGTCACGGTGGACGTGTCGGTGATCTACCGGAGCTGGTACGAGACGCTGCTGACCGGCACGTATCCGCTGTCCGACGTCACCTGGCAGTACCCGCCCGGGGCCGCCCTGGCGATCCTCTCCCCCGCCCTGCTGCCGTTCCTGGAGTACGCGACCGCGTTCTTCGTGCTGGTACTGCTCTGCGACGCGCTGGTGCTGGGGCTGCTGCTGTACGCGGGCCGACGGCCGGGGTTAAGGGAGGCGGGCGCCTGGGTGTGGGTCGCGGGGGTGCCGCTGCTGGGTCCGACGGTCTACGCCCGCTACGACCTGATGGTGACGGCGGTCGCGGTGGCGGCGCTGCTGGCAGGGGTGCGCCGGCCCCGTGCGCTGGGGGCGCTGGCGGCGTTCGGGGCGCTGCTGAAGGGCTGGCCCGCGCTGCTGCTGGCCGGGGTGCGCAAGGGGTCTCCGACGCGGGCCGCGTGGACGTCGGCGGCGCTGACCGCGGCGGGGCTCGCGGCGGCGTTCGCGCTGTGGATGCCGGGGGCGTTCGCGTTCCTGGCCTTCCAGCGGGACCGGGGCACCGAGGTCGAGTCCCTGGGGGCGCTGGTCTTCCACGTGGCGCGGCACTTCGGCTGGGAGGGGCGGGTGGAGCTGCGCTACGGCTCGCTGGAGTTCGTCGGCCCGCACGTGGAGCTGGTGTCGACGCTGGCGTTGGGGCTCGGCGTCCTGGCGCTGGGCTGGCTGCTGCTGTGGCGGCTGCGGGCCCGGACGTTCGCCGCCCGCACCCCGGCCGAGGCGGCGTTCACCGCGGTGCTGCTGTTCACGGTCACCAGCCGGGTGATCAGCCCGCAGTACGTGGTGTGGCTGGTCGGGCTCGCGGCGGTGTGCCTGGTGTTCCGGGGGGCGGCGATGACGCTTCCGGCGGTGCTGGTGCTGGTGGCGGCGGGGGTGACGCTGCTGGAGTTCCCGGTCGGCTTCGGCCATGTGGTGGCGAGCGACGTGTGGGGGGTGGCGCTCCTTCTCGTACGGAACGGGCTGCTGGTGGCCGCCTCGCTGGTCGCGGCGCGGCGGCTGTGGCGGTCGACGGTGCCGGGGAGGCCGCGTGCCCGGGGCGCTCTTCTCGCGGGCGGGGGTCAGCCGAGCCGGGTGGCGAGGTAGTCGCGCCAGTCGGCGGTGAACTGCCCGGGGGTGGTGTCGAGCACCGCGTTCAGCGCCTGCTCCACCGCCCCCTCGCGCCCGTCGTGCGCGCCGACGGCCTCGTAGAAGGCGATCAGCTTCTCCTTGCCCCACCGCTCCGCGATCAGCTCGCAGGCCAGCCAGCCGCCCTCGTAGGCTCCCGCGAGTCTCGCCGGGTCTCCGTCGAAGCCGAAGTCCGGGTCGGCGGGGAGTTCGGCGGGGGTCCGGCCGCTGCGGACGGCTTCGGCCAGTTCGGGGGCGATGGTGTCGGCGGCGCGGTCCTCGCCCCGGTAGGCGGTCCAGTCGGCGAAGCCCTCGGAGAGCCAGACCGGGGTGGCGGTGGAGGTGCTGGTCCGGGTGGCGACATGGGTCGTCTCGTGGGTCAGGACGATCCGCTGCCCGAAGCTGCCCAGGGTGGCGTACGCCTGTGGGTTGACGATCACCCGGTCGGCGATGGCCGGGCGCTCGCCGGTGCCGCCGACCTCGCCGGTGGTGACGGCGGCGATGCCCCGGTAGTCGGACTCCGGCGAGCCCAGCAACCCGGCCATGGACTCGACGGAGTCCGGGACGAGGACGACCACCCGGCGGGTCCAGGGCCTCGGCCAGGCGTCCGAGACGGCCGGCACGGCGAGGTCCACGGTGTCGGCGACCTGGCGCAGCTCGCCCTTGGACTGGCCGACGCCCAGGACGATGCTGTGGGCGCCCTCGACGACCTCGACGTCCCCCTGCTGCCACAGCTGCCCGGAGGCTCCCTCGGCGGGCCGGTCGGCGGTGATGTACCAGCGCTCGCCGTCGCGCATCAGCTCCAGGACGCGGCGGGTGGCGACCGGGGCGGTGTCGTACCCGTCGATGCGGTAGCGCAGCTCCACGTCGGCGGTGGCCCACTGCCCGTCCTGCTGGGTGATGTCCTTGACGTCGTAGGTCCAGGACTTCAGGGGCACGTCGGCGAGCCGGTCCAGCTCGGTGCGCTGGGCGGCCCGCAGCTTCGCGGCGTCCGGCGCGAGGCCGTCGACGTACCCCGCCGGGTCGTGGGCGAGGACGGCCGCCGCGCGGCGTTCCAGGGTGGCGTCGAGGGCGCCGGTGGTGAGGTGGGTGTCCGTGTCGGCGGGGGCCGTGCAGGCGGCCGCGGTCAGGAGCACGGCGAGCAGCGGGCCCGCCGCCCGCCGTCGTCCCCGGGGGCGTCCCCCTCGCGCGTCACGTCCTCGTACGGCCACCCTGCCGATCGTACGGTCAGATCCTGTCGTACGGTCAGATCCGGGTCACCGAGGAGACGGGCATCATGCCGACGGGATCGTAGCGGACCGGGGCGCCCGGGTAGGGGGCGTGGATGACCTGCCCGTTGCCGACGTACATGCCGATGTGGCTGGCGTCCGCGCGGTAGGCGACCAGGTCCCCCGGCCGCGCCTGGGAGAGGGGCACCATGCGGCCCGCGTGGCGCTGGGCCTGGGAGGTGCGGGGCAGGCTCACCCCGGCCTGGGCGTAGGCCCACTGCATCAGGCCGGAACAGTCGAATCCCGAGGGCCCGTTGGCGCCCCAGACGTAGGGTCTCCCGAGCGCCTGGTGGGCGGCGGCCACGGCGGACATCGCGCGGCCCGAGCCGGGTGCGACGCCGGAGAGGTCGGGCGGTCCCTCGCGGCCGGAGCGGGAGGCCCGGTCGAAGGTGGCGCGTTCCTCGGGCGGCAGCGAGTCCAGCAGCCGGCGGGCCTCGCGGAGCTTGGACTCGACGGCGCGCTTGTGGCGGGTGACGGCGGCCCGGTTGCGCTCCAGCTCCGTCAGGGCGCGGGTGGTCTCCGCGCGGGTCTGGGCGAGCTTGCGCTGCGCGTGCCGCAGCTTGTCCAGGGTCATCGCCTGGCGGGCGCCGGCCCGGTCGAGGGCGGCGGCCCGCTCCAGGTAGGTGTCCGGGTCGGCGGAGAGCAGCAGGGCGAGCGCCGGGTCGATGGAGCCGGTGCGGTACTGCGCGCCCGCCATCGCGCCCAGCGCGTCGCGCATCCGGTTGACGCGTTCCTGGCCCCGGGCCGTGGCGTCCTGGGAGCGGTCCGCCTCGCCGCGCAGCCGGTCCACGCGTTCCCCGGCCTCGTTGTAGCGCTCGGTGGCCTGCTCGGCCTCCCCGTAGAGGCGGTCGACGGCTGCCTTGGCGCTCTCGCGGGTCTCCTTCGGGTCGGCGCTCGCCGGGGCCCCGGTCAGCGTCGCGGCCGCGGTGGCGGCGGCCGCCGAGACGACCGTGATCCGGACGCCTCTGGTGAAGCCGGACGGTGTGGAACGGCGATGGGACACCACAGGTAGCCGCACTCCCTTCCGCTGACGCGGTAGTGCGCAGCCCCTGCCGCCCGGGACGGGCGGACGGAGACCGGGAGCTGCGCGGCAGCCAGACAGTAATCGCGCGACTACGCACCGGCAAAAGACCGCGCCGGTGGCGGCGGAGGGGTACAACGCCGCCGCCCCGCCGGTGACCTTGGTCTCCGGCGGGGCGGTGCGTCAGTGTGGTGCCCGACGATTCCCTCGTTCGGGCGTGCCGCGGGCATGCCGTGACGTCAGATGCGGACGCCGAACTGGAAGGTTCCCATGTAGTCCATGGACTCGTAGCGGACGTTGGTGCCCGGCTTCGGGGCGTGCAGGACCTGGTTGTTGCCGGCGTAGAAGCCGACGTGCGCCAGATTGTTGAAGAAGACCAGGTCGCCCGGCTTGAGCTGGCTGCGGCCGATCTTCGTGCCGTCGTTGTGCTGGGTGAACGTGGTCCGGGTGATGGAGACGCCGGCCTGGGCGAAGGCCCACTGGGTCAGCCCGGAGCAGTCGTACGAGTTGGGGCCCGAGCCGCCGGAGACGTACGGCTTGCCGATCTGCGTGGCGGCGGCGGCCAGGGCGGCGGCTCCACGGCCGGACGCGGGGGACTCGTTGCCGAGTTCGACCCGGTCTCCGGCGGCGCGGCTGGCGCGCTGCTCGTCCTTCTTGATCTTGGCGCGCTCTGCCTGGGTCAGCGTGTTGAGCAGCCGCTGGGCGTCGGCCAGTTTGCCCTGGTACTTCTTCTTGTTCTCGCCGAGCGCCTTGCGGACGTCTGCGAGGTCGCCGAGCTTGTCCTGGGCTTCCTTGCGCTGCTGGGCGAGGGTGCGCTGCTTGGACTGGATCTTCTGCAGCGACTCCGTCTGCTTGACCGTCAGCTGGTCGAGCGCGGAGGCCTGGTCGAGGAAGCTGTCCGGGTCCGAGGCGAGGAAGAGGGCCACGGAGGGGTCGATGCCACCGGAGCGGTACTGCGCGGTGGCGATCGAACCGAGTTCGGTGCGCAGCGTGTTGAGCTCGGCCTGGCCGCGGGCGACCTTGTCCTGGAGCGCGTCGACTTCCTTCTTCAGGTTGTCCTGCTGCTCCTTGGCCCCGTTGTACTTCTCGGTGGCCGCCTCGGCCTCGTGGTAGAGATCGTCGACCTTCGCCTTGACTTCGCTCTTGCTCGGCTTGGGGTCGGCGTGGGCGGCCTGGGAGGTCAGGGCCACGGCCGCGGCGGCGGTCGCGGTGAGCACGGTCACGCGGGTGCGGCTCGGCTGCTTGGGACGACGGTGGGACGCCACGAAGGCGAGCTCCTTCTTCCTCAGAGCCGCCTACCGGGCTGTGGGGGAAAGATTCCCCGGCTCCGTGCACATGACGGACTCGGCGGTTCCTTCGCCGCCACCCCCGATGGGTGATCAACCGTGCGAAGGTTCGAGGCCTGACCCTAGTGACCATCTTGTGATCAGTTCAAATCCTCACAGGATTTTTCTCGTCACACCAGGCACTTCTTTACTCTCAACCCCACCGCGCGTAGCGGCGACTTGACGGTACGTTCCCAGAAATCCGGCATGCCACACATGTCACGCATGTTCCGCTAGACGCGCGAAAGGCGCTTGAGGAGCAAGACGGACGCGACCGGCCGCGCGCCGGCCTTGGCCACGCCGTCCGCCACCTCCCGGTCGGTGGAGACGACCACCACGGGCCGCCCCGGCGGTTCCGCGCGCGCCAGTTGACGGATCAGCTCGTCCGCCGTGACCCCGGCCTTGCTGAACAGCACCCGTACGCCCCGGGGCGGGGCCAGCAGCACCGGGGCGGCCAGTTCGGCCCCGTCGAAGACGCAGGTCATCTCGGCGCCGGTCTGCGCCGCGAGCACCGAGAGCCCGCCCAGCAGCCGCAACCGCTGCTTCTCCAGCGGCATCTGGGGATAGCCGGTCTTGGTGACGTTGTAGCCGTCCACGATGAGGTGGGCCTGCGGCAGCGCCAGCAGCTGGTCGAGCAGCGCCGGATCGGTCTCCGAAAGGGCCCTGGCAGCGATGTCCTTGGGTGACATCCGGCCGGGCTCCACCGCGTCCACGGTGTCGGCGGGACGTGTCGTCGCCGGGGGAAGCGCCAGCTCCCGCCGCAGCCCCGAGGCCGCGTCCAGCACGGTGTCCAGGAGCAGCCGCAGCCGCATGTCCTCCACCGAGCGGCCCTCACGCGCGGCCCGGCGGCTCGCCTCCAGGGCCGCCTCGGCCTCCCCCAGCCGCCCCTTGAGCCGACGCGACTCGCTCTCCGCGGCGGAGAGCTGGGCGGCCGACTCGGCGCGTACGGTGTCGGCCTCGGCGGCGCCGCGGCGCAGGGCGGCCTCGCCGCGCTTCACCTCGCTCAGGGCGCTGCGCAGCTTGCGGTGCAGCGACTCGGCCTCCTTGCGGGCCGCCTCCAGCTCAGTGCGCAGCCGCTCGGTCTCGGCGCGGGTGTGGGCGCGGGCCCGCTCCAGCTCCTCGCGCAGGTGCTCCAGTTCGCGCCGGGTCTCCTCGTCGGCCCGTTCCGCGTCGGCGCGCTGGACCTCCTCGCCGGCCGATTCGACCAGCTTGACCCAGCCGACCGGGCGCAGCACGTAGGCGGCCGCGGCCACATCGAGGGGATCGGCGGCGGCGGGCGGCGAACCGGCCTCCAGCGCGCCGGTCAGCTCCGGCTGGGACTGGCCCAGCCGCTCCCCGATGCGCTGACGGAAGAGGGCGTCGCTCTCCAGGGCGGCGGCCATCGCGTTCCCCGCGAACTTCGCCCGCCGGGTCGGGGTGAACCGGGCGTACTGTCGTAGCTGGGCGGGCAGTTCGGAGACGGTCAGGCCACCGAAGGCGTCCGAGACCAGCGCGATCACCCGCCGCCGGACACCCTCGGGCAGCGGACGGCCGAGCACCTCCGCACCGCCGTCGGCCTCATCGGCCGGTCCGGCGCCGCTGGTCGGCTGATCCACCGTCCGTCACCCCATAGATATGTCGAAGGGTGCGCTCCCTCAGGAAGCGGCACCCGGCCTGTCCACCAGTTCGATCTGGTCCACCGCGTTGCACCAACGACAGCGGACCGACTCGATGGTCTCACTGACGACCTCCCGCTCCTCGACACTCGACTCACCGGCCAGGTCGAGATGCACGTACTCCACGACCTTGGAGGAGCGGGTCACGTCGAAGCGCGTGAGATTGCCGCACAACGTGCAGCGCCAGCGGGTCCCGTCGGTCGGCAGGGGAACCGTCGTCATCGTTGCGTCCTCTTTCGTCGTCGCCAGGAGCCCGCGCCGGGCGCGCCGCCGCGTCTCCACCTGTCTACGTCAAGGATCTCGCGGTGCGCCGTCGAACTGCGGAATTCCTGGCGTAACCCTACGGCCTCGCGTATAGGCATCGGCACGGCGAGGCGCTTCATCCGGTTCTCCACCGGTACGTCATGCTCTGTCCATGATCGATGGGCGGCAGACCGACCGGCGGACCACGGCGGGGAGGATCCGGGACGCGGCGGCGTCGAGCGGCGCCCCGGTCACCTACGGGCTGATCGCCGTCTGCGGTGTGATCTTCCTGATCAGCCCGCTCTCCGGGTTCGGCGGCGCCGGCCACGGGAGCGAGGACGCGCTTCTCGCCGCGCAGGCCGGGTACTTCGAGCGGTGGGGGGTGATCCCCGCCGAGCTGTGGGCGGGGTCCACGCATGCGCTGATCACACCGTTCACCGCGCTGTTCGTGCACGGCAGCTGGCTGCACCTGCTGGGGAACCTGCTGTTCCTGTACGTGTTCGGCGCGATGGCCGAGGAGCGCATGGGCCGGTTGCGGTTCGCCCTGTTCTACGTGGGCTGTGGCTATGTGGCCCTGGTCTGCTACGCGGCGGCGCACGCGGACTCCGGGCAGACGCTGGTCGGTGCGTCGGGGGCGATCTCCGCGGTGCTCGGCGCGTTCCTCTACCTCTTCCCCCGGACCCGGGTGACCAGCCTGTTCCCGTTCCTCTTCTTCCTGCCGCTGCGCTTCCCCGCCTGGATGGTGCTGGTCTTCTGGTTCGGGCTCCAGTGGGCGGCGGCCCAGGGGGCGGGCAGCGGGCCCGGGGTGGCGTACCTGGCGCATGTGGCGGGCTTCGCGGCCGGGTTCCTGTGCGCCTGGGTGAGTTATGGACGGAGAGCTAGAGTGAAGGTTCCAGCCACCGAGGGAGACAGCCAGCCGTGATCACCGCGATCGTGCTCATCAAGACCAGCGTGGACCGGATTCCGGAGATCGCCGAGGCCATCGCCGCGCTGGACAGTGTCAGCGAGGTCTTCTCCGTCACCGGCACCTACGACCTGATCGCCATGGTCCGGGTCGCCCGGCACGACGACCTCGCCGACGTCATCCCCGGCCGGATCAGCAAGATCCCGGGCGTCGAGGGCACCGACACGCACGTGGCGTTCCGTACGTACTCCCAGCACGACCTGGAAGCGGCCTTCGCCATCGGCCTCGACGCGTAGGGCCTGACGACGGGCCCTGGGGAACACCGGCGACGCACCTCGGCCGGGGACAGGCGGCGCGCCTGTCCCCGGCCGAGGTGTTTCATCAGAACGTGTCAGACCTGGGCGGCTTCGCCCCGGTCCGGGACGCAGCGGCCGTCCTCGGTGCGGTAGTTCCACCGGGCGCCCTCACGGACCAGCTCGGAGACCGCCCGCAGGAACCGGTCGATGTGCTCGTCGGGCGTACCGGCTCCGAAGCTGACGCGGATCGCGTTGAGCGAGCGCTCGCCCGGCTCCGCCTCCGGCGCCCCGCACTCGCCCGGGTCCTGCGGGTCGCTGCCGAGCAGGGTACGCACCAGCGGGTGGGCGCAGAAGAGGCCGTCGCGGACGCCGATGCCGTACTCGGCGGAGAGGGCGGCGGCGAAGTGCGAGCTGTTCCAGCCGCGCACCACGAAGGAGATGACGCCGACCCGGGGGGCGTCGTCGCCGAACAGCGAGAGCACTTGCACCTCGGGCACCTCGGCGAGCCCCTCGCGGACCCGGCCCACGAGCTGCTGCTCCCGGGCGACCAGGCCCTCGAAGCCGGCCTCGGTCAGGGCCTTGCAGGCGGAGGCGATGGAGTAGACGCCGATGACGTTGGGCGAACCGGCCTCGTGGCGGGCGGCCGTGGTGTGCCAGTCGACGTCCACGCCGCCGTCGGCGCGCCGGGCGACCTTGCGGGACGCGCCGCCGCCGGCGAGGTACGGCTCGGCGGCCTGGAGCCAGTCGGCGCGGCCGGCCAGGACGCCGGAGCCGAAGGGCGCGTAGAGCTTGTGGCCGGAGAACGCGACCCAGTCGACGTCCAGTTCGGCGATGTCCACGGGGTGGTGCGGGGCGAGCTGCGCGGCGTCCAGGACGATCCGGGCGCCGTGTGCGTGGGCGGCGGCGGCCAGTTCCCTCACGGGCCACAGCTCGCCGGTCACGTTGGACGCGCCGGTGACGCAGACGAGAGCGGGGCCGTAGGGGTCGCGGTCGGCGAGCGCGTGCTCCAGGGTCTCGACGGCCTGCGCCGGGGTGCGGGGCGCGTTGAGGTAGGTGACCTGGGCGTCGCGCCAGGGCAGCAGGGACGCGTGGTGCTCGGTCTCGTAGACGAAGACCTGGCAGTCGGCGGGGATCGCGGCGGCCAGCAGGTTGAGGGAGTCGGTCGTGGAGCGGGTGAAGACCACCTGGTCGTCCGCGCGGCAGCCGAGGAACTCCGCGACCGTACGGCGGCTGTTCTCGAAGAGGTCGGTGGAGAGCTGCGAGAGGTAGCCGGCGCCGCGGTGGACGCTGCCGTAGTACGGGGCGTACGCGGCGACGTCGTCCCAGACCCGCTGGAGGGCCGGGGCGCTGGCGGCGTAGTCGAGCGCGGCGTAGGTCACCTCACCGCCGGTGACGAGCGGGACCGTGACGTTCTGCCCCAGAACGGGCAGGGGGGCACAAACCGACGAGTCGGGGGCAGCGGTGGGGACAGACATGACGAACTCCCGTAACAGGCAGGCGAAATCCATGCGCCGGCAGTACGCGGCAGCGCAGGGGGGAAGAGAAAGGGTGCGCGGAAGGAGGGCGGTCAGCCCTGGGCCCGCCGTTCGGGTCAGGCCGGATCAGGGAGCGGGATCCGGTGCGTGCAGCTGCAAGGCGGAGGATTGAGGCAACGCGGATGGGGTCTCCCCTGCTCAAGCGAAGCCGAGAGCTTGGGGAAGTTGGTGATTGACGACAACGCCGCAGATGTGCGTGCCGGATCCCGCGAGCCCGGCCTGACCCGAACGGCGGGCCCTAGCGCATTCGCTTGCTCACAGAAGACTCCCTAGGGACCAGGACCCCGGGGGCTGGCATCCGCTGGATGCCGAGGGGCCCGCGCTTGCCACAGACCTCGCTGCCTGCGGCCTGGTCTTCACCCGGGGCACCCCGCCACGGACGGAGGGTTGCCGGACAGCGGGCCGGGGCCGTAGTCGCTGTCACTCATGACCTGCGCAGCATCTTGCCATACGTGTGCACACACGCAAGGGCGCAGTCCGGCATCCGGACTGCGCCCTGTGTCACACCGTGGGGGCCGCGGGCGGCTCCGTCGCGCGTTCAGGCGTTACTGGCCACCACCCAGCGCTCCAGGGCCCGCTTGGCGGCCCCGGAGTCGATGGCCTCGGCCGCGACGAGGATCTTCGCCGCGAGCTGTTCGGCCAGCGTGCCGGGGCCCGGGTCCAGGGCGACCAGGGCAGCCGCCGAGTTGAGCAGCACCGCTTCTCGTACCGCGCCGCCCTCCCCGTCCAGCAGCCGGCGGGCCACATCGGCGTTGTACGAGGCGTCGGCGCCGCGCAGCGCCTCGACGGGGACGATGGGCAGCCCGACCTCGCGCGGGTCGAAGGGCTCCTCGCGGACCGCGCCGTCGCGCACCACCCAGACCCGGGAGGTGGCGGTGGTGGTGAGCTCGTCGAGACCGTCGTCACCGCGGAAGACCAGGGCCGAGTTGCCCCGGTCGGCCAGCACGCCCGCGACGATGGGCGCCATCCGGGCGTCGGCGACGCCGACGGCCTGGGCGCGGACCTGGGCCGGGTTGGTGAGGGGGCCCAGGATGTTGAACGTGGTCTGCGCGCCGAGTTCCTTGCGGGCCTTGGCGGCGTACCGCAGCGCGGGGTGGAACTTCACGGCGAAGCAGAAGGTGATGCCCGCCGCTTCGGCGACCTCGACGACCCGCTGCGGGGTCAGCTCCAGGTTGACGCCGAGCTTCTCCAGCACGTCGGAGGAGCCGCTGGCGGAGGAGGCGGCCCGGTTGCCGTGCTTGACGACCTTGGCGCCGGTGCCGGCGATGACGATCGCGGACATGGTCGAGATGTTGACCGTCCTGGCGAGGTCGCCGCCGGTGCCGACGATGTCGACGGTACGGCCCGGCACGTGGATGGTGTTGGCGTGGGCGTACATCGCGCGGACCAGTCCGGTGACCTCGTCGACGGTCTCGCCCTTGGCCCGCAGCGCGACGGCGAACCCGGCGATCTGCGCGTCGGTGGCCTCGCCGCTCATGATGCGGTCCATGGCCCAGGCGGTCTCCTCGGAGCTGAGGTTCTCGCCGCGCAGGAGGGGGTTCAGGAGGCCGGGCCAGGAACGGTCCGCCACGCTGTCGCCGCCGTTCGGGGTCACAACGTTCATGGTCCGCTCCAGGGTCCACAGCCGGTCAGGAAAGATGGCTCCACCCTATCCAGCCGGGGAGACCGCGAAGAGCCCCGTCCATCGAATGGACGGGGCTCTCACGGTGGCGATCAGTTCAGGTGATCAGTGGTGGCCGTGGCCCTCGCTGATCTCCTTGTACTCCTCGGGGGTCGCCTTGGGGATCTGGTTCCCGTCGGCGAAGTACCCCTTGCTGAGCTTGGCGCGCAGCTTCTGCACCGGGGAGATCTTGCGCTTGACGCCGTTCTCGTCGACCGCGGGGCCGAGGTCGAGCGGCTGGTACTGCTCGTGCGCCGTGAGCGTGTGCAGCTGCCCGGGGCTGAGCGGCTCGTGGATCTCGACGAACTCACCGTGCGGCAGGCGCTTGATGATGCCGGACTCGCGACCGTGCAGCACCTTCTCCCGGTCGCGGCGCTGGAGGCCGAGACAGATCCGCTTGGTGACGATGAACGCGATGACCGGTCCGACGAAGAAGAAGATCCGGACGAACCAGGTGATGGCGTTGATCGACAGGTGGAAGTGCGTGGCCCACAGGTCGTTTCCACCGCCGACGAGGCCGATGAAGTACGCCGTGATCCAGGCGACGCCGAAGCCCGTACGGGTCGGGGCGTTGCGCGGACGGTCCAGGATGTGGTGCTCGCGCTTGTCGCCGGTGACCCAGGACTCGATGAACGGGTACACCGCGATCGCGGTGAGGACCACGCCGAAGCCGACCAGCGGGATGAACACGCCCAGGGCGAGCGTGTGGCCCCACAGGTTGATCTCCCAGCCCGGCATCACACGGACCAGACCCTCGGCGAAGCCCATGTACCAGTCGGGCTGGGCACCGGTGGACACCTGGTCGACCCGGTACGGACCGAGCGCCCAGATCGGGTTGATCGTGGCGATGGCCGAGATGGCCGCGATGACGCCGAAGACGAGGAAGAAGAACCCTCCGGCCTTCGCCATGTACACGGGCAGCAGCGGCATGCCGACGACGTTCTTGTTGGTCCGGCCGGGACCCGCGAACTGCGTGTGCTTGTGGTAGAAGACCAGGATCAGGTGCGCCACCAGCAGGCCGAGCATGATGCCCGGCAGCAGCAGGATGTGGATCGAGTAGAACCGGGCCACGAAGTCGTGGCCGGGGAACTCGCCGCCGAACAGGAACATCGAGATGTACGTGCCGACGATCGGCACGGACAGGATCGCGCCCTGGGTGAAGCGGACACCCGTACCGGAGAGCAGGTCGTCCGGGAGGGAGTAGCCGGTGAACCCGGTGAACATGCCGAGCACGAACAGCAGGAAGCCGAAGAGCCAGTTGATCTCGCGCGGCTTGCGGAACGCGCCCGTGAAGAAGACGCGCATCATGTGCACGAACATCGCGGCCAGGAAGATCAGCGCGGCCCAGTGGTGGATCTGCCGGACGAGCAGACCGCCGCGGACCTCGAAGCTGATCTTCAGGGTCGAGGCGTAGGCCTCGGACATCCGGATGCCCTGCATGGGCTCGTACGGACCGTGGTAGACGATCTCGCCCATGCTCGGCTGGAAGAACAGCGTCAGATACACACCCGTGAGGATGATGATGATGAAGCTGTAGAGCGCGACCTCACCGAGCATGAAGGACCAGTGGTCCGGGAAGATCTTGCGCATGTTGGCCTTGGCGAGGCCGTAGATGCCCAGCCGGCCGTCCGCCCAGTCGGCCACCCGCTCGCCGGCCGGAGCCTTGCGCTCGCTCGCCGGACCGGCGGCGGAGGGGTTCTTTGTCGGAGTACTCATCCGCGCTCCCAGAAGGCAGCACCGACGGGCTCGTCGAAGTCGCCGAGCGCCTCGAGGTTGCCCTCGCTGTTGACACCGATCCGCAGCTGCGGAAGGGGGTGGCCGGCCGGACCGAAGATGACGCGAGCGCCGTCGGAGAGGTCGAAGGTGGACTGGTGGCACGGGCAGAGCACGTGGTGCGTCTGCTGCTCGTACAGGCTGATCGGGCAGCCGACGTGGGTGCAGATCTTGGAGAACG
Source organism: Streptomyces sp. CNB091 (assembly GCF_000377965.1). Classification (NCBI taxonomy): domain Bacteria; kingdom Bacillati; phylum Actinomycetota; class Actinomycetes; order Kitasatosporales; family Streptomycetaceae; genus Streptomyces; species Streptomyces sp. CNB091. The sequence continues at coordinate 6,198 of NZ_KB898995.1, read as the reverse complement.
CGACGATGCCCTCGTGGGCCCAGGCCAGTTGGCGCTTGTCCTTGATGTCGGCCGGCTCGATGCGGACGATCATCAGGGCCGCCTTGCCCATCTGCGTCTGGAAGTCGTGCGACTCCGGGTCGAGCCCCTCGGGCATGGCGAAGGCCAGCGACCCGACGGTGATGTGCTCGGGGCGCAGCGGCTTCATCGTGTTCATGTTGATGAGCTGCTTGCCCTCGGCCCACAGAGTGGTGCGGAGCTTCTTCTCCGGCAGCGGACCGAGGTCGCGCAGCAGGACCACGCCGGAGAGCGGCACCAGGGCCAGCGCACCGAACATGGTGTTGCGGATCAGCTTGCGCCGACCGATCGCGGACTCCTCGGCGCCGGCCTTGAAGTCGGCCAGGACCTGCGCCTTGACCTCGGGCGGGGCCTCGATCGGGTGTCGGTCGGCGGCGACCTCGACGTCGGACATCAGGGTGCGCGCCCAGTGGACGGCTCCCGCGCCGATGAAGAAGAGCGCCGCGCCCAGGGTGAGCCCCAGGGAGAAGTTGAGCGCGCTCACATGGCCGAAGGGCCAGATGTAGACGATCTTGTCCACCGGGAAGATGACGTAGGAGGCGATGAAGCCCACCGTCGCCAGCATCGAGAGGGTGAACATGAACGCGACGGCGCGTTCCGAGCGGTTCGCGGCGCGTTCGTCGAGGTCCTGGATGCGCGGCTGGTGGGCCGGCAGCCCCGGGTCGGCGAACGGGTCGTCGTGACGCTCCACCGCGCCGTGCGCGGTCTCCTGCACCACAGGCAGGTTGTCTTCTGGAATCTGTTGGCTACTCATGACTTCTTGGCCTTAGCGGTGTGGGCCGCGACCCAAACGGCGACTGCGACGAGCGCGCCGAGTCCGAAGATCCACGCGAAGAGACCTTCGCTGACCGGACCGAGACCGCCGAGGGCCAGGCCGCCGGGGCTCTCCGTCTCGTCACCGTTCACGGTCTCGATGTACGCGATGATGTCCTTCTTCTCCTGCTCCGGCATCGTCGTGTCGGGGAAGGAGGGCATGCTCTGCGGGCCGGTCTGCATGGCCTCGTAGATGTGCTTCGGGCTCACGCCTTCGAGGTCGGGGGCGTACTTGCCCTCCGTCAGGGCTCCGCCCTTACCGGTGAAGTTGTGGCACTGGGCGCAGTTGGTGCGGAACAGTTCGCCACCGTTGGCGACGTCCGCGCCGGCGGGGTCGACCTGCTTGTCGGTCGGCGTGATGGGACCGGCGCCGAGCGACGCGACGTACGCCGCGAGCTGGTCGATCTCCGCCTGGGTGTAGATGACCTTCTTCTTCGGTACCTGGGCGCCCGGCTGCTGCGCGGGCATACGGCCCGTACCGACCTGGAAGTCGACGGCGGCGGAGCCCACGCCCACGAGGGACGGCCCGTCGGTGGTGCCCTGACCGCCGGTTCCGTGGCAGCTGGCGCAGCCTACGGAGTAGAGCTTCTTGCCCTCTTCGATGGCGAGGGACTGGGCGGTTTCATCGGCCTGCGCCTTGCCCGCAGGCGCGAACGCGGCGTACAGCCCCCCGGTAGCCGCCAGCGCGAGGAGTAGTACGACGACCGCCGCCAGCGGATGGCGTCGTCGTGCGGAGAGCTTTTTCACGGATTACCCCGGTGTCAGGATCTTCTGCGTCGATGGTGGGCGGGTGCGAGCCCGGTTACTTGATCATGTAGATCGTTGCGAACAGGCCGATCCATACGACATCGACGAAGTGCCAGTAATAGGACACGACGATGGCTGCGGTGGCCTGGTCGTGGGTGAACCTCTTGGCCGCGTACGTTCTGCCGAGGACCAGCAGGAAGGCGATGAGGCCGCCCGCCACGTGCAGGCCGTGGAAGCCGGTGGTCAGGTAGAACACCGATCCGTACGGGTCGGACGAGAGGGAGAGCCCCGCGTCCTTGACCAGCTCCACGTACTCGAGGACCTGGCCGCCGATGAAGATCGCACCCATCACGAACGTGATGATGAACCAGGTGCGGAGCTTCTTCACATCGCCCCGCTCGGCTGCGAAAACGCCGAGCTGGCAGGTGAGTGAGGAGAGCACCAGGATCGTGGTGTTCGTCGCCGAGAACGGGAAGTTCAGATGATCGGACATCTCCTTCCAGTAATCGGGTCCCATCACCGATCGCAGGGTGAAGTACATCGCGAAGAGGGCCGCGAAGAACATCAGCTCGGAACTCAACCAGATGATGGTTCCGACGCTGGTGAGGTTCGGCCGATTGACCGACGGGTGCGCGTGCCCGGTTTCTACTGTCGTTGCTGTCGCCACGACCGACATTATGTCGGTCGCTTATCCCGCCCTCACCCCGGGGGGTGCCGTTCGGTGTGTCCGTACCGTCTGCAGGGGTCGCACCCTGCGCCGAACGGCCCATCGGAAGGTCGTCATTACCGGTGCTGACGGCCGGTCGGGCGGAGTACGATCCGCGCATCGGTTCATGCCCCGAGAGCCCCGACGACGTCGATGTCACGGAGGAACAATGCAGGCGACCGCCACGGTCCTGGTCTACAGCGACGACGCCAACATCCGCGAGCAGGTGAGGCTGGCAGCCGGTCGCAGGCCTGCCGCGGACGTGCCACCGGTGGAGTTCCTGGAGTGCGCGACGCTCCCGGCCGTCCTCAAGGCGCTCGACGCCGGCGGCGTCGACGTCTGCGTGCTGGACGGGGAGACGGCTCCCATCGGCGGGATGGGCGTCTGCCGCCAGATCAAGGACGAGATCTTCCGCTGCCCGCCGGTGCTCCTGCTGATCGGCCGCCCGCAGGACGCGTGGCTGGCCACCTGGAGCCGGGCCGAGGCCGCCGTGACGCTCCCGGTGGACCCGGTGGAGTTCGCCGACGCGCTGGCGGCGCTGCTGCGCCGTCGGCTCGCCGTGGACGCCTGAGGGGCCCCTGTGGCCCGCTGAGGGACGTTCCGCGCCGTCGGGGACTCCTGGGCCCGGGGTCAGACGTGGGGACGCAGCCGGGCGGCCTGGAGTGTCTGCGGGCTGTCCGGCGCCCCTTCGTGGAGGGCGCTGCCCTTCTGCCACTTCTCCCAGGAGAGGTTCCAGTCGCCGAACCCGTTGCCGAACGGGTCCATGTCCTCGCCCTCGCTGCCGACGACCTTGACGATGTCGCCCTCGCGCACGGTGTCGAAGAACCATTCGGCGTTGTCGGTGCTCATGCCGGTGCAGCCGTGGCTGACGTTGGCGTTGCCCTGGGAGCCGGTGGACCAGGGGGCGGCGTGGACGTACTCGCCGCTCCAGGTCACCCGGGTGGCCCAGTAGACCGGCAGGTCGTACGACTCCGAGGAGCCGGCGGCGATGCCGATGCTCTCGCCGCGCATGCGGACGAACTGCTCCTTGGCGAGCACCACCTTGACCCCGTTGCGGGTGGAGAAGCCGGGCTTGCCGGTGGTGACCGGAATGGTGTTGATCACTTCTCCGTTCCGGAGCACCGTCAGGGTGTGGTCCGCGGCGTCGGTGACGGCCTCGATCCGGTCGCCGGTGGCGAGCTTCAGGGGCTTGGCCTCGGCTCCGTAGAGCGCGTTGGTCACCTTGATGCCCGCCAGGTTGGAGCGGACCTCGATGGTGGCGTTCGCGGGCCAGTACTCCTTCGGGCGGTAGTGCAGCTTCTTGTCGTCGACCCAGTACCAGGAGCCGGTGACCGCCGGGGTGGAGCGGACCTTCAGGGCGCGTTCGACGGTGGCCCTGGCCGCCTTGTCGGTGATCGGAGCGCTGAGTTCCGCCGTGATGGGCTGTCCGACGCCGTAGGTGCCCGCCTCCGGGCCGAAGGCGACCTTGAGCAGCTTCTTGGGCGATGAGGTGTCGAAGGAGAGCGTACGGACGCCTGGGGCGCCGTCGCCGTTCTCCGTGGCGACCCTGACGGTGTATCCGGTGCCGGCCGCGAGCGGGGCGGTGGATCGCCAGCGCCTCCCGTCGGCGGAGAGCTCTCCCGCGAGGTGGCGGCCGCCGGTGTCCACGGCGCTGACGTCGGTGATGCGCCCGTCGTCGCCGTCGACGGTGACTTCCAGGGGCTTGTCGGGGTCGGCCTTCTCCTTGTCGGAGGGGCCGTTGAAGGAGACCTGGTCACCCGCGTCGTAAGGCTTCGTGGAGAGCGGGTGGCCGTCGGGCGAGCCACAGGCGGTCGCACCCGCGGCGAGGGTCACGACCAGCAGGGTGCAGCTCACTACGGTGCGAATGCGCGGCGTGTGGTTCATGCCGTCCACGCTAAGAAGATTCATCCGTTCCAGCGCGTTCTGTGACTGCAAACGAGCGAAGGACCCGCGTCGCTGTCGGCGATGCGGGCCCTTCGTGGTGTAGCGCGTGTCACCGGCGGTGCGGTGTCACGGGATGCGGTGTCACTGGGTGCGGTTCTCGCCCCGGTAGTACTCGAAGACCCAGCCGAAGAGGCCGATCAGGAGCAGGGGGGCGGAGAAGTACATCAGCCACCAGCCGAAGACGACGCCCATGAAGGCGAAGGCTCCGCCGACCGCCAGGGAGAGCGGCTGCCAGCTGTGCGGGGAGAAGAACCCCAGCTCGCCCGCCTCGTCGGCGACGTCCGCTTCCTTGTTGTCCTGGGCCATGGCGTCGACCCGGTTGGCCGTGAAGGCCAGGTAGAAGCCGATCATGACGGACAGCCCGAAGGCCAGGAAGAGGGCCGTGGTGCCGACCGGCTCCTTGGACCACACGCCGTACACGATGGCCATGGCGAGGATGAAGACGCTCAGCCAGATGAACATCTGTCCCTGGATCTTCACTTGCCTGCCTCCTTGGAGCCGGCGAGGGCCTTGTCCGACTCGGAGAGGTGGTCGAGCTGTTCGAGCGCCGTGATCTCCGGGTGGTGCAGGTCGAACGCCGGGGATTCGGAACGGATCCGCGGCAGCGTGAGGAAGTTGTGCCGCGGCGGCGGGCAGGAGGTCGCCCACTCCAGCGAACGGCCGTAACCCCACGGGTCGTCGACCTCGATCTTCTTGCCGTACTTCGCGGTCTTCCAGACGTTGTAGAAGAACGGCAGCATCGACAGGCCGAGGAGGAAGGAGGAGATCGTCGAGATCGTGTTCAGCGCGGTGAAGCCGTCGGCGTCGAGGTAGTCCGCGTAACGACGCGGCATGCCCTCGGCACCGAGCCAGTGCTGCACCAGGAACGTGCCGTGGAAGCCCACGAACAGCGTCCAGAACGTGATCTTGCCGAGCCGCTCGTCCAGCATCTTGCCGGTGAACTTCGGCCACCAGAAGTGGAATCCGGAGAACATCGCGAAGACCACGGTGCCGAAGATGACGTAGTGGAAGTGCGCGACGACGAAGTACGAGTCCGAGACGTGGAAGTCCATCGGGGGCGAGGCGAGGATGACGCCGGTCAGACCACCGAAGGTGAAGGTGATCAGGAAGCCGACGGCCCAGAGCATCGGTGTCTCGAAGGACAACGAGCCCTTCCACATCGTGCCGATCCAGTTGAAGAACTTCACGCCTGTCGGCACGGCGATGAGGAACGTCATGAAGGAGAAGAACGGCAGCAGCACACCGCCCGTGACGTACATGTGGTGCGCCCACACCGTCACGGAAAGGCCGGCGATGGCGATCGTCGCGGAGATCAGACCGATGTAGCCGAACATCGGCTTGCGGCTGAATACCGGGATGACCTCGGAAATGATTCCGAAGAATGGCAACGCGATGATGTACACCTCTGGATGGCCGAAGAACCAGAAGAGGTGTTGCCAGAGCAGTGCGCCGCCATTGGCGGAGTCGAAGATATGCGCACCGAATTTTCGGTCCGCCTCCAGCGCGAAGAGCGCGGCGGCGAGGACCGGGAAGGCCAGCAGGACCAGGACACCGGTCAGCAGGACGTTCCAGGTGAAGATCGGCATGCGGAACATCGTCATGCCGGGTGCGCGCATGCAGATGATCGTGGTGATGAAGTTGACCGAGCCGAGGATCGTGCCGAAGCCGGAGAAGGCCAGACCCATGATCCACATGTCGGCGCCGATCCCCGGCGAACGGACCGCGTCGTTGAGCGGGGCGTAGGCGAACCAGCCGAAGTCGGCCGCGCCCTGCGGGGTGAGGAAGCCGGCCACCGCGATGAGCGAGCCGAAGAGGTACAGCCAGTACGCGAACATGTTCAGCCGCGGGAACGCCACGTCGGGCGCGCCGATCTGCAGCGGCATGATCCAGTTCGCGAATCCGGCGAACAGCGGCGTCGCGAACATCAGCAG
>NZ_KB898994.1:0-414484 GCF_000377965.1 Streptomyces sp. CNB091 | reverse complement strand
TAGCTTGATCTTTAACCTAGAGATCCGAACGGTTCGTCGTACTTGATCACTCGGATCGGTAACTGCCGGGCGTGCAGGCGGCCTTCGGCTGAGCATGTGATCCGACCAAGGAACACACAAGCTCAGCACGAAGGCCGTGAGGATGAGTCTGTCGCATCACGCTGTCCGGCAGGATCCGTTTGCGGGACTGTCACGCTTCCGGGGTGAGTTCTACTCCTGTCTGACCAAGCGTGCGGACGCACTGTTCGAACTCGCGGACGCGGTGTTGTGCGCGGACGGTCCGGTCCGGTCGCTGGTAGAGCTGTCCCTTGTCGGTGAACACCGTCGCGGGCACGGCGGGCTCTACGATGCCCTGTCTGCGGGCCGGGTCGATGTGGCCCGGCTGCGAAGGGCCCTGGCCGCGGTGCCTCTGCCGCGGGCGGCGGACGGCCGGCTGGTCCTGGCCGCCGACCTCACCTGCTGGCTGCGACCCAGCGCGCACACCTCGCCACAGCGGATCCTGTGCCACACCTACGGACGAGGAAAAGACCAGCACATTCCCGTTCCCGGCTGGCCCTACTCGGTGATCTGCGCACTTGAGACGGGCCGCAGTTCCTGGACCGCACCGCTGGACGCACTACGTCTGGCGCCGGGTGACGACGCTGCCACTGTCACGGCCCGGCAGATGCGCGAGCTCGTCGAGCGACTGGTCGCGGCCGGGCAGTGGACGGACGGCGATCCGGAGATCCTGGTCGTGGTGGATGCCGGCTACGACGTTCCCCGCCTGGCCTTCCTCCTGAAAGATCTCCCGGTGCAGGTACTGGGACGCATGCGCTCGGACCGCGTCCTGCGACGCGCGGTCCCACCCCGCGAGCCCGGCACCCGCGGCCGCCCTCCTCGTCATGGCGGCGAATTCGTCTTCGGCGACCCGGCCACCTGGGGCACACCCGACGCGCAGACGATGACCACAACCCGCCTCTACGGAACGGCCACCGCCAGGGCCTGGGACCGACTCCATCCTCGACTGACCCACCGTTCGGCCTGGACTTCCCAGCTCGGTGCACTGCCGGTCATCGAGGGCACCGTGATCCGCCTGCACGTCGAGCACCTTCCCAGCGGCGCCACACCGAAGCCCGTCTGGCTGTGGTGGTCGGGCACCGACGCCTGTGAGTCCGACGTCGACATGCTCTGGCAGACATTCCTGCGACGCTTCGACATCGAGCACACTTTCCGCCTGTTCAAGCAAACACTCGGCTGGACCTGCCCGAAGATCCGCACCCCCGAAGCAGCCGACCGCTGGACCTGGCTGATCCTCGCGGTCTTCACCCAGCTACGTCTCGCCCGTCCGCTGGCAGCCGACCTCCGGCGTCCGTGGGAAAAACCGGCCCCGCCCGACAGGCTCACCCCTGCCCGCGTCCGCCGCGACTTTCGGCACCTCCGCCCGAAGGCCCACTGCCCAGCCGGAGCACCGAAAGCCTCCCGCCCCGGACCTGGCCGGCCCCCCGGAAGCAAGAACACCCGGCCCACCCCACGCCACGACGTGCACACGGTCGGCAAACCAGGCTCCGCGAAACGACGAACGAAGAAGTCAACGGACCCACGTCCACGCCGCACAGGTTAAAGATCAAGGTAGGGGATGTTCGGGAAGTCGGTCCCCAGCAGGATGCGGTCCCCGAGGTCGGCGAGCCGCCCCCGCTCCGCCGGCGGGAAGGGGCTGAACCCCTCGCTGAAGTCGGTGAACGCCATCGTCGTGTCGAGCCGGACCTCCGGATACGCCTCCGCCAGCGCCAGGAACTCCGCGTACTCCGGCATCCCCATGTGCGCGACGACCAGCCGCAGCCGGGGGTGACGCGCCAGCAGCCGCCCGATCGGCTCCGGCCCGGTGTGGGCCCCCGGCGCGGGCCCCGACCCGCAGTGCGTCACCACCGGAATCCCGGCCTCCGCGAGCAGCCCCCACACGGGGTCCAGGAGCGGGTCGTTGGCGTCGTACGCGCCGACCTGGAGGTGCGACTTGAAGACCCGGGCCCCCGCCTCCACGGCTTCCTTCACGTACACCTCCACGTCCTCCTCCGGGAAGAGGGTCGCGGTGTGCAGACAGTCGGGGGCCCGGGCGGCGAAGTCGGCGGCCCAGCCGTTCAGCCAGCGGGCCATGCCGGGCTTGTGCGGGTAGAGCATGGAGGTGAAGCGCAGCACCCCGAACGACCGCAGCACCGCCAGCCGCGCCTCCTCCTCGTACCGGTAGGTGATCGGCCACTCCAGGCCGGTGAGCGGCCCGGCGGCGTCGAAGTACGCCCACACCTTGCGCAGGACCTGCTCCGGCATGAAGTGGGTGTGCACGTCGATGATCCCGGGCAGCCCGAGCCGCTCCCAGAACCGCACCACGTCATCGCTCTCCGGCCCCACGGACGCTCTCCCTCGGTCGACGGTCAGAACAGCCCACCCTGCACACCGCCGCCGCCGATGTCGATGAGGGGGACACGTACATCACCCGCCGCCACGGCGCAATCGGCCCCCGTGGACGCGGCCTCCCCGGACACGGCCCCCGCGGGCCCGACCTCCCCGGACACGGCCCCCGCGGACCCGGCCTCCGCGGGCAGGGCCTCCCCGGACACGGCCCCCGTGGACCCTGCCTGCCCACATACGGCTCCTGCGGATGCGGCCTCCCCAGACACTGCCCCCGCGGGCAGGGCCGCGAGGTCCCACCCGGTGATCAGCCGCGTGTCCAGGACGACCACGCCCACGCCGTCCACCGCCAGATGCAGATCGGGCCCGGCCGCGGCGACGAGCCGCCCCGCGACGACGCCCCCGTCGACCAGCTCCCGCACGGACCGCACCGGAGCGGGCGCCCGGTCGATCCCGAAGGCCGACGCCTGATCGACGACTTCGAGCGGCAGCCGCTCCAACGACTCGGGCCAGCCGTGCCCTTCGAGCCGCGCGGCCCGCCGGTACAGCTCCGCCACCTCGGCGGCCCGCTCCTCGCACCCGGGAAGCCGCCCTCGCACGGCCCGCTTCCTGGCGTACGGGATCCGGTCGGGCACTCCGAGGGCCGCCCGCAGCACCTCCTCGGTCCGCCGGGCCGCCATGAGGGGCCCCCGCCCCAGCCAGCTGAAGGCCACGGCCCCCTGCTCCCGCAGCCGGGCCGCCCCCCGCTCCTCCCCGGTGATCCCGACCTTGACCATGCCGGGCCCGAACCAGGCGAGGTACACGCGGTACGTCCGGGGGTCGTCCGCCAACGTGTCGGCGGCCACCGAGTGCGCCCGGTCCAGCCGCGCGCACTCGGCACACCGCCCGCCCGTGGAACGCCCCGGCACCACCGCGCCCAGCGGGCACGCGTTCCCCCGCGCCCCCACGCAGTGCCGCTCCCCGAGGGCCCGGAACCCGAGGCCGGCCCCGTACGCGAGCATGCTCACCCGCCGGTCACCGCCCCTGCTCCACCCCAGCTCGGGCACCTCGCCGGGCCACCGCACCCCGGCGCACCACCACCCACCGGACACCCGGACCCCGCTCTCTTCTCCACCGGCACCAGATCACCGGTCGCACCGGTCGCACCGGTCCGGCGATGCTACGCGCAGCCTCCGACACCCTCGATCCGCCGCCGCAGCCGGCCGTTATGATCCGGGCCATGGCGCTGACCGGGGACCAGACGGACCTGTTCGAGGCTTCCATGCCCCGGCTGAAGGCGATCGCCTACCGCCTCCTCGGCTCCGCGAGCGATGCCGAGGACGCCGTCCAGGACACGTTCCTGCGCTGGCAGTCCGCCGACATCGACCGCATCGAGGTCCCCGAGGCCTGGCTGACGAAGGTCCTCACCAACCTCTGCCTCAACCAGCTCACCTCGGCGCGCGCCCGCCGCGAGACCTATGTGGGCCAGTGGCTGCCCGAACCGCTGCTCGCCGGGGACCCGATGCTCGGCCCCGCCGAAACCGCCGAACAGCGCGAATCCGTCTCGTACGCGGTCCTCGTCCTCATGGAGCGCCTCTCCCCCGACGAGCGGGTGGTGTACGTGCTGCGGGAGGCCTTCGGCTACCCGCACCGGAGGATCGCGGAGATCCTCGACATCACCGAGGCCTCCGGCCAGCAGATCTTCCACCGCGCCAAGAAGCACATCGCGGAGGGCAGGACCCGGACCGAGATCGACGAGGCCGCCGCCCGGCGGATCGTCGAGGAGTTCCTCACGGCCGCTGCCGGCGGCCGGACCGAACCGCTCGTCCGGCTGCTCACCGCGGACGCCGTCGCGATCGGCGACGGCGGCGGAAAGGTACCGGCCCGCGCGAAGCCGTTCGAGGGCGCGACGGCCGTCGCGAAGTTCATGCGGAGCCTCTTCACCCCCAACCAGGCCGCTCGCAACCTCCTCGGCGGCACGGCGGAGGTCCACGTCTCGTACGCCAACGGGCTGCCCGCCCTCGTGATCACCGTCGCCGGCCGGGTCATCGGCGTCATGTGCCTGGAGATCACGGCGAACGGCATCGCCGCGTTCCGCAACCAGGCCAACCCCGACAAGCTCGAACGCGCGACGCGTCAGTGGGCGGCGACGGCCCACGGAGAACCGGCCCTCCGCATCACCTAACCCCCTGTGACGTACATCACACCTCCCACCTGTCAGGAATCGCCGGGCTGCCCGGTTCAAGGGGCGAAACCGCGCGAGACAGGAGCGAAGGACATGCAGCAGAACATCCAGCAGCACCGCGTCATCGTCATCGGAGCCGGCTACACCGGAGCGAGCGCCGCCGGACGCCTCGCCAGGCGACTGCGCCGCGAGGACGTCTCCATCACCCTCGTCAACGCCGAACCCGACTTCGTCGAGCGCGTCCGGATGCACCAGCTAGCGGTGGGCCAGGACCTCCGCCCCCGACCCTTCCACGAGATGTTCGCCGGCACGGCCGTCCGGCTGCGTTTCGGCAAGGTCACGGGCATCGACACCGACCGCCGAACGGTCTCCGTCGCCGCCCCGGACGGGACCGGCGAGCCGGAGACCCTGCCGTACGACACCCTCGTGTACGCCCTGGGCAGCGCCTGGAACACCCACGCCGTCCCCGGCGCCGCCGAACACGCCCACGACATCGCCGGCCGCCCCGGCGCCCTGCGCCTGCGCGACCGCCTGGCCTCCCTCGCTCCCGGGACTCCCGTGGTCGTCGTCGGCGGCGGCCTCACCGGCGTGGAGGCCGCGACGGAACTGGCCGAGACCCGCCCGGACCTGGACGTCTCCCTGGCCACCCGAGGAGCACTGGGCGACTGGCTCTCCCCCAAGGGCGCCAGGCACCTGCGGAAGGTCTTCACCGACCTGCGGATCACCGCGCACGAACACGCCGACGTCACCGCCGTGCACGCCGACCGTGTCACCACCACCGAGGGCGACATCCCGGCCGCGGTCACGGTCTGGACGACGGGCTTCGCGGTCCACCCGATCGCCATGGCCACAACACTGCGGACCGGCGACACCGGCCAGATCGTGGTCGACGACACCATGCGCTCGACCTCGCACCCGGACGTGTACGCCATCGGCGACGCGGCCCTGGTCGCGGGCCCCGGCGGCAAACCACTGCGCATGTCCTGCGCCTCGGGCGTCCCCACCGCCTGGCAGGCCGCCGACGCCATCGCGGCCCGCCTCACCGGCACCAAGCTCCCGACCATCTCGGCCCGCTACTTCAACCAGTGCGTCTCCCTCGGCCGCAAGGAGGGCCTGATCCAGTACGTCACCGCCGACGACCGAGCCGTCAGCGCGGCCCTGACCGGCCGCGCGGCCGCCCTCTACAAGGAACTGGTCTGCAAGGCCGCAGCCTGGGGCGTAGCGAACCCGACGATGGGCCTGCCGACCCGCCGCCGCCGGGTCACGGCAGAACGGGCGCGGGCGACCGCTACAGCCGCTGCCGCCGAAGCGGCTTGAGGCCCCGGCCGACCAGGGCCGACGGACGGAAGAGGCCCCCAGGATTCCTAGAATCCGCCCGAGCGTCGCCCGGGACGGAAGAGCGTCGGCAGTCGTCCACACCCTGGCAGCAGACGGACTACGCCAACGCCTCCCCATACCGCCAAGGGCAGGCATCGGTCTCTACATTCGTGGGGAATTCAGATGACGATAAACATCGTAACCATGATGACCAAGAAGGCACACCAGAAAACTGCGCCCTGCCGGCCCGTCAGTGGTTGCATCTGCTGCCCAGACCGCACCAGGGCAAACTGACGGCTGAGATAGGGCGCGAAAATGATCCTCAGCACCACAAAGGTGAGCATGATGACCGTGAACCAGACCACTGGATAAGCACTTTCGTCTCCCGCCGTATCAAAAAAGAGGAAGGCGCCCCCAGCAAGGGGCACCAGGGGCAGGAGCAGCTTCTTTTTCGCGGTGGTCGCTATCGGGTATATGGCTACCACAAAGGCGACGCCGGAGATGACGGCGCCTATCCACCACTGCTCAGGGGGCAGTGTCCTCGTCAGCATGGTTTCTGCCTTTACTCGCTCTCGGCCAGGGAAATCCGCCCGAACAGTTATTTGCATGTCTGCTCAAAGTTGCGATGGAGCGTACCGTACTGGCCGGCTCCCGCCTCAGCCCACCACTCACCTCGGCTCCCATCGCGCGTCGGCCGCGGCAGCGCCGAGCGGGCAGAAGGCAGGAGTGCGGGCGCAGCCAGAGCCGGGAAGCACGCGCGGCGAAGCCGAGCGCAGCCGGGGTGCCTTGATGAGGTGGAGAAGCCTGTAACAACTGGCTCGATGCTCACATGGCGACGAGGAACCTCGGCCTTGGCTGTTCGTAGCAATGAACACAAGGAGCCAGAAGGCGCGCCCCCTCGGCCCCGAGACCACACACCCACGGGGCACTCGCATCCAGCTGAAGGACTTCACCGTCGGCCCCTGCCCCGACCCGGGTGGTCCGGTCCGGCCCGTCACCGCCTGGCCGACCGCCGTGCAGGAGACCTTCGCCCCGTTCACCCGCCGGGGCGGCATGATGTCCTCCGTGATGAACAGTGCAGACCTGCGTCCTGCGCGGATAGCGGGTTACGCCGGTGGTCCCCTCACGTACCAGGTCGGGCTCTTGGACGAGCCGCTCTTCTGGCTGGGACACCTCTATTCGTGTGTCCAGAGCGAGGAGGCCGAGGAACTGCTGTTCGGCGCGGACTACGACGCGGCCGGCGACTTCCAGCGGCAGCTCTGGGAGCGGGCCGAGTGGCCGGCATTCACGGTTCCACTCGCTGCTGATCACCGTCTTCACGTGGTCTACCGGACTGTCGCGGACGACACCGGAACCGACTACCTCCTCCACCACCCCGACTGGGGCCAGGCCGAGGTCCTCGCTCGGGACGAGGGGCACTTCATGGGTCCGGGCCTGTCCTGGCCCGAACTCGTGGCAGCTGCGGACAACATGCTGCCCGGCGGCAGCACCACCGATCCCCACTCCCGTCTGTTGCTCCTGCTGCCTGCGTTCGGCGACGATGCAGTACCCGACGCCGCTGTTGGCCGCCTGGCGGCTGCGCTACGCGCCCGCACGAGCGTGGAAGACCCTGACACCCTCGCCTCTGCTCTCCTGGAGGATCAAGGGGCCCCCGGTCCCGCACGCTGGACGGCAGCCGGGCACGGATTCTCCGTGAACGATGGCGAGTACTCCTTCCGCAATCCCACCAACCTCTTCGCCTTGTCAGCCGATCGCTTGGCTCAGGTGGCCACCGCGCTGGCACCTTGACCCCCACATCAATTCCAAACGGTGAGGCGTGGTGTTCGGAACGATGCAGCCGTGACTGCTGTGATCACGGCTACGCAGCCGGCGTGGACAACTCCGTCTACCGGGCTGAGCCCCCACTGCTTCAGCAAGTGGGTGACGATGCTGCGACGCGACGGGGCGGACGCAGTTCGTAGAGGTCGACCATGGGGTCTGCCGCTGGATGACCGGGTACTACTGGTCACGACCTACTGGCGCACGAACTTGACGATGCGCCAGCTCGCCACCAACCACCAGGTCGTCATCGACGCCGACACTCGCCTGGTCGTCGTCGTGGGCCGGCCTCTCGCCGGCAACCGCAACGACTGCAAGGCATGGGAGGAATCCGACGCCAAGGCCGCCATCGGCAAAACCATGACGATCGCCGACGGCGGCTACCCGGGCACCGGGCTCGTGATGCCCCACCGCAGACGCAAGGGGGAAGACCTGCCCGACGGGAAACAGGGGCAGCTGCCCTGGCGACGCATAGGTCGTTTACGGGACAGCCCGGGACAGCCCTTCGGCTTCAGCCACACGACACCCTTGTAGCTCAGCGAGGAAGCGGTGCGCGCGGCGGTCCCTCGCTGCTGTACGGGCAACGCGAGAGGCCCCCGGGATTTCTCCTGGGGGCCTCTGGCCTGCTGTGCACTCGGCAGGATTCGAACCTGCAACCTTCTGATCCGTAGTCAGATGCTCTATCCGTTAAGCTACGAGTGCTTGGCGTTCCGGGCTTCTTTCTCCCCGGTCGGCGTTGCGAGAACAACATTACATGACCTGCGCCGTGACGCGAAATCCATTAGCCGCACCGCTGCCGACCTGCGGAAACGGCCTCCCGAGGCCCGTATCGGCCACCCTCCTGAACCAGCCACGAACCCGCCCCGGGGCCCCTCCGCGCGCTCGCGCGTCCCGGAACGGCCGAAGCCCCATGCCAGGGGCACGGGGCTTCGGGGTGGGGCGGAGGCGGAGGGATTTGAACCCTCGATGGGCTTTAAGACCCAAACCGCATTAGCAGTGCGGCGCCATAGACCGGACTAGGCGACGCCTCCAGCACACCTCGCGCGAACGCGAGTGGTGCGTGCAGATGATGACACAGTCGAGCGTCGTGCCACCAATCGCCGCACACGTTACTAGGCCCCCGGGGGCCAGGGCAAAGCAGTTCGGCGTGGTGCCGCAACGTCCGGGCGCGGTGCGCGTTAGAGAGGGGTGGGGGCCCCGGTCTCCGTCAGTCGTCCCGTCGTCGTCGCCCGTCAGTCGTCCGTCAGCCGTGGCGCCCGGGCGGGTCGGTGATCACCCGTGACCGCCGCCCGTGGCCGACCCCGCTGCAGAGATCCTGGAGCTTCCGCATGCTGCGCCGTCTCGCTCTCACCGCCGTCGTCTCGCTCGCCGCGCTCGCCACCGCGGTACCGGCGTCCACCGCCACCGCCTCCGGCCCCATGGCCTCGGGTCCGGCGCCCGCCGCCGTGCCCACCTCCGGGCCCTTCGCCGCCGCCCGGCCCGCCCTCGGGCCGCTGCCCATGCCCCTCCCGCTGCCCGGGTTCCTGGAGGGCGGGGGCGGGAAGGGCGCGGGGAAGCCCAGCGAGGTCCTGACGCGGCTCACCGTGTCCGTCGAGAACACCGGGGTCGCCGGGGCCGACGGCACCTTCGAGCTGGAGTGCGGGCCCACCGGGGGCAGCCACCCGCAGGGGCAGGCGGCCTGTGACCGGCTGGCGGAGGCCGGCGCCACCCGGTCCGGGCGGCAGGAGCTGTTCCGGCCCACCCCGGAGGGCACGATGTGCACGATGATCCACGGCGGCGACGCCACCGCGCGCATCGTGGGCACCTGGGAGGGACGGGCCGTGGACACCACCGCGAGCCGCCGCGACGGATGCGAGATCGCACGCTGGAACAGCCTCGTGCCGGTGCTTCCGGACGTTCGTTAGCCCGTCGGCGACGGCGCAAAAGCGTTCGCCTCCGTGTATCTGCCGCAGCTGGCTCCGGGGGCCCGCGCGCCCCGAACGGGCCGGCGTCGTCGCGCGTCCGCGCACGTCACAGGGTGCGCGGACGCTCACGTCATGGCCCCGCGGCGTACACGCCGCGCACAGAACCTTGGTGAGAGCTCCCCCTCATCCGCCGCCCCCGGGGCCTCCCCTGCCCTTAGACTCCTCCAGTGACAGTCTGCGGCCCGAGGGGCAAGATGGGGCCCGCTGTCGGCAAGGTGCGGTAATCAGGGAGGAAGCGTCGTCGTGAGCAGCAGGCCATCCCGAGGCACTGCTCGCCTCGCAGCCATACTCGATGCCCTTCCTGACGGGCTGCTGCTCGTCAACTGCAACGGCACGGTCGTCAACGCCAACGCCATCGCCCTCGAAATGTTCGAGACCCCGGGCACCGCGCTCGTCGGTCGCGGACTGCTCGATCTGCTGCCGGAGTTCGACTCCAAGCTGATCCCGGGTTCGATGCGCCGGCCCGAGGCTGCGGACGAGCAGGGCAGGACCAAGCCGACGCGGATGACCGCGCGGCGCACCGACGGCCACGAGTACCCGGTCGAGGTCACCAGCGCGAGCCTCGACAGCGGGCAGGCCGCGTACAACGACATCCACTCCAGCTACACCGGTGACGAGCTGCTCATGCTCGTCGTGCGGGACCTCTCCGGCACCGTCGACACCGAGGCGGAGCTGGCGCGTTCGCAGCGGCAGACCGAGATGATCCTGCGGGCCGCCTCCGAGGGCGTCGTCGGCACGGACACCGACGGGCGCGTCGTCCTCGTCAACCCCGCCGCCGCGCAGATCCTCGGCTTCCGGGCCAGCGACCTCGGCGGCCAGGAGCTGCATCCGCTGATCCTGCACTCGCGGGCGGAGGGCGAGCCGTTCCCGTACGAGGACTCCCCGCTCGCCGACACCCTCAAGTCCGGGCGCAAGCACCGGGTGCGTGGGCAGGTGCTGTGGTCCAAGAGCGGTGCGCAGGTGCCGGTGGACCTCACGACCGCGCCGGTACGGGACGGGGACCAGCTCGTCGGCGCGGTGATGACGTTCACCGACCGACGGCCGTACGAGGAGTTGTCGACGCAGCACAGAAGCGTCGTCGCCGAGCTGACCACGAGCCACTCCGCCGAGGTCACCGCGCTCAAGGAGGCGCACGCCGCCGAGCTGGAGGCGCTGAAGGAGGCACACACCGCCGAGCTCGCCGACCGCAGCGAGCGGTACGCCGCCGAGATCGAGGGACAGGCCGAGCTGCTCGCCTCCCTGGGCGCCCAGCACTCCCAGCTCACCGCCGTCCTCGGCGGTTCGCTGCGCGGGCCCCTGGAGGAGCTGCGCGGCGAGCTGTCCACGCTCGCCTCCGACCCGGCCGGTCAGCTGTGGCCCGAGGCCAACCAGATCCTGCACCATCTCGCCGCCGGGTACGCCCGGATGACCACGCTCGTGGACAACGTGCTGGGGTACCAGCGCCTGGACGCGGGGGTGGAAGGGCTGCACAAGGCCCCGGCGATGGTGGACGGCATCGTCACCGGCGGTATCGACGGGGCGGTCGAGCTGATCGGGCCCGGGCGCGCCCAGTTCGCCGTGCACGCCCCGCCGATCGAGGCCGAGGTCGACGCGCCCCGGCTCGCGACCGCCATCGCCCACCTCGTCGCGGACGTCTGCGGCGTCGATTCGACCGGCAAGACCCGGGCCGTTCCCGGGGGCGGCTACGTCGACTCCACCGTGGTCGTGGCCGCGGCCCAGCGCGGTGACGTCGTACGGATCGAGGTGCGCGGCCCGTTCGCCGGGGGCGACCCGGTGCACGAGCCGATCGTGCGCGGCATCGTCCGGGCGCACGGCGGAGTCCTCCAGACGCACGAGACGCCGGGCATGAACGGCAGCGCGTACGTGCTCGACCTGCCCATCGGCACCGCGTCCGGCACGATCGCGCCGCCGGAGACGGACGGCACCGCCCTGTTGCCGGGGCCTCCCCCCGCCGCCTCCTCGTCGCCCGAAGGGCTGGGAGCGCCGGGCGTCACCAGCGGCGGCCGGCGCCGGGCACGCAGGTCCTCCACCGACGCGTTCCTGGGCAGCCCCGGCGGTACGTCGGAGAGCGTCGGCGACAACGCGGTCGGGGCCTTGGCTCCCGCTCCCGACGACCGCCCGGCCGCCGAGCCGACCGGGCGGCGGCGGGCGCGCCGTGGACCGGCCGCGCCCGAGGAGCAGCAGGCTCCCGAGCTGATCCCGGCCCAGCAGGGCGAGGGTTCCGGGCGTCGGCGCGGCCGGCCCAGCCCGGCCGAGGCGGCCCCGGGCATGGTTCCGGCCGACGGCGCCCGGGAGCAGCCCCAGCCACCGCAGCGGGGGGCGCTGGCCTTGACCTCCGCCCCGTCCGCGGCGCCCACCGCCCCTTCCGAGGGGTCGGTCGTCACCGCGGCCGAGAACGCCCAGGGCGGCGGTCGCGCGCAGCTCGGGCAGACCGTGCCGCCGCAGGGCGTCCCGGTGGACCCGCAGCAGCCCGTACCGACCACCGGGCGGCGGGCCCGCCGTGAGGGCGAGCCCGCCCGCCCCGCCCTGCCCGCCCTCGCCTCCGGCAACAGCGGCAACAGCGGCAACAGCGGAGCTGAAGGCGACGGCGGTCACCCCGGGGCGGAGCAGTCCCAGCAGCCCGGGGGGCGGCGTGCCCGGCGCGCGCTGGCCGCCGCCCAGGAGCGCACCGCGGCCGAGGCCGGGCCGCGTACCGCCTTCGCCCTGCCGCCCGCCGACGCGGACCGGGCGCCGCTCGCCCCCGACGCCCCGGTGGCGTCCGGCGACGGGGCGAGCGCGCACCACGCGCGTACCGCACCGGAGGCCGGTCACACGCCTCCGCAGGCGCACCCCGTCGCCCCCGCGCACCCCGGCCCGCAGACGGACGGAACCTCCGGGCAGGGCTTCCCGGCCGCGCCCGGAGCGGCCCACGCGCCCCACCTCCCCGGAGCGGCCCACGCGCCCCGCCTCCCTGGGGCGGCACCCCATGCGCCCGGCCCGCACGACGGGGGCGTACCGGAGGCTCCGAGCCCGGTGCCGGACCTCGCGCCGTGGGGCGACACCAGGCAGAACGCCCACCCCGGCACCGGGCACAACGTCTCCCCCGACACCGGGCAGACCGGTGCCGGACGGACCGCCCACACCACCGGCGTCGCGGCCGTCGCCGATCCGGTGACGCACCCGGCCGACGGTGACACGGGCGTCCCGGCCCCGGACGCGCGGCGGCAGCCGCTGCCCGCCGAGGAGCCGATGCCGGACGGCAGCAACCCCGACTCGACGCAGGGGAGGGCCTTCAGCGTGCGAACGCTGGGCCAGGGTGTGCCGTTCGCCCAGCACCTCGCGCACCAGCAGAACCAGCCGCATCAGAGCCTCGGCGGGGCCGGCCGGCGCCGCAAGCTCGCCGCCCCGCCGGAGGGCGACCGCTCCCCGGCCCGGGCCGCCGGCGACCGGCCGGGCCCGGCACAGCCGACGGGCCCCGCGCAGGCTCCCGGGCCGCAGCAGCAGCACCAGCCCCGCACCCAGGGCCAGGGCCAGGGCCAGGATCAGGGGCCGGACCAGGCGCAGGAGCCCGGTCGGCCAGGTCAGCCGGGTCATCAGCCGGGTCAGCCGGCGCAGGGCGGGCCCGGCGCCGCCTACGGTGAGGGGCAACTGCTCGCGCCGCCCGTCGCGGAGGGGCGCGCGTACGCCATAGGGGCGCCCGACGAGGGGGCGGAGGGCCCCGAGCCGCTGGACGGGCCCGGAGGCGCGGTCGAGGTCGCCAACCGGCCGCACCCGCACCCGGTCGACGACGAGCTGCCGCCCGAGCCGCTGGACAACCCGCGTCGACTCCTGGTCTGGCCCGCGCCCGACGTGCCGACCCAGCAGGCGCTCAGCGACCGGGGCTACCGTCCGGTGATCGTGAACTCCCGCGAGGAGGTCGACGCCCAGATCGCCGCGTTCCCCGCCGCGCTCTTCGTCGACCCGCTGACCGGCCCCATCACCCGTACCGCGTTGCAGTCGCTGCGTCAGGCGGCCGTCGCGGCCGAGGTCCCGGTGCTGGTCACCGCCGGCCTGGGGCAAGCGACCCGGGAAGCGGCGTACGGCGCCGACCCGGCCGTCCTGCTCAAGGCACTGGCCCCCCGTGACAGCGAACAGCATCCCTCGCGGGTGCTCCTGATCGAGGAGCACGAGGAGATCGCGGTGGCGCTGACGCAGACCCTGGAGCGGCGCGGGATGCAGGTGGCGCGTGCCGCGACGGACAGCGAGGCCGTCGACCTGGCGAGCCGGATGCGGCCGAACCTCGTGGTGATGGACCTGATGCAGGTACGCCGCCGACGCGCGGGGATCATCGACTGGCTGCGGGCCAACGGGCAGCTGAACCGCACCCCGCTGGTCGTCTACACCTCGGCCGGGATGGACCAGGCGGAGCTGCCGCGGCTCGCGTCGGGTGAAACCGTCCTCTTCCTTGCGGAACGGTCGACCAGCGACGAGGTCCAGTCGCGGATCGTGGACCTGCTGGCGAAGATCGGCACCAACTAGTACCGCAAGCGGTTGCGGTAACAGGGCCTCTCGACGGACGCGGGAAGCGGAACAGGGTGGGGCGGTACGGGTGTCCCGTACCGCCCCACCCTGTTTCACGTGAAACAGAAGAGGAACCGAAGCCTCAGAGCTGGGTGACGTCCAGCTCGCCATCCGCGTACTGCTTGCGGATCACCTTCTTGTCGAACTTGCCGACGCTCGTCTTCGGCACGGCGGCGATCACCGACCAGCGCTCCGGCAGCTGCCACTTGGCGATGCCCGACTCGGCGAGGAACTCCTTCAGTGCCTCGTAGTCGGTCCCGGTGACGCCCTCCTTGAGGACCACCGTCGCGAGCGGCCGTTCGCCCCACTTCTCGTCCGGCACGGCGACGACGGCCGCTTCCGCGACGTCCGGGTGGGCCATCAGCGCGTTCTCCAGCTCGACGCTGGAGATCCACTCGCCGCCCGACTTGATGACGTCCTTGGCCCGGTCGGTGAGGGTGAGGTAGCCGTCGGCGCTGATCACACCGACGTCGCCGGTCTTCAGCCAGCCGTCCTCGCTGAACTTGTCCTCGGGGCGCAGGTGCTCGCCGTCGGCGCCGCCGTAGTAGGCGGCGGCGATCCAGTTGCCCCTGACCTCCAGCTCACCGGCCGACTCGCCGTCCCACGGAAGGTGTTCCCCGCCGGGGCCGACCAGCCGCGCCTCGACCCCGGCGGGGAAGCGGCCCTGGGTGACCCGGTACGGCCACTCCTCGTCGGCGCTCAGGCCGGCGGGCGGGTGGGCCATGGTGCCGAGCGGCGAGGTCTCCGTCATGCCCCAGGCATGGCAGAGCCGGACGCCGAGCTTGTCGTACGCCTCCATCAGCGAGGGCGGGCACGCCGCGCCGCCGATGGTCACGTTGGCCATGGAGGTGAGGTCGCGCGGGTTGGCGGTGACCTCGGCGAGCAGGCCCTGCCAGATGGTGGGAACGGCGGCGGCGTGCGTCGGGCGCTCGCTCTCGATCATGTCGGCGAGCGGGGCGGGCTGGAGGAAGCGGTCCGGCATGAGCATGTTGACGCCCGTCATGAACGCGGCGTGCGGCAGGCCCCAGGCGTTCACATGGAACTGGGGCACGACGACGAGCGTGGTGTCCCTGTCGGTCAGCCCCATCGACTCGGCCATGTTGATCTGCATCGAGTGCAGGTAGATCGAGCGGTGCGAGTAGACGACGCCCTTGGGGTGGCCCGTGGTGCCGGAGGTGTAGCACATGGCCGCGGCCTGGCGTTCGTCCAGCTCCGGCCAGTCGTACGTGGTGGGGCGGCCGGCGATCAGTTCCTCGTACTCGTGCACGCGCGGCGTGACGCCGGCGAGGCCGGAGCGGTCGCCGGGGCCGGACACGACGACGTGCTCGATGCCCGGCAGATGCGGCAGCAGCGGCACGAGGAGCGGCAGCAGCGAGCCGTTGACGATCACCACCTTGTCGTCCGCGTGGTTGACGATCCAGGCGAGCTGTTCGGGCGGCAGTCGGAGGTTGAGGGTGTGGAGCACGGCGCCCATGGAGGGGATGGCGAGGTACGCCTCAACGTGGGCCGAGTTGTTCCACATGAGCGTCGCGATCCTCTGGTCGCCGTCGACGCCCAGCTCGTCGCGCAGCGCGTTGGCCAGCCGGGTGGCGCGTGCGCCGATCTCGGCGAAGGTGGCACGGTGCGGCTCGGGTTCGCCGGTCCAGGTCGTGACCTGCGACTTCCCATGGATCGTCATCCCGTGGTGCAGGATGCGGGTGACAGTCAGCGGTACGTCCTGCATGGTGCTCAGCACGGCGTCCTCCCGGTAGGCGCTACGCGGCAGTAAGGTTCCGCTGATTCTGCGCACATACCACGCGGTATGTCACTACTCGCGGGAAAATTCCTGCTGCGAAGCCTGCCCCGGGGCCCTGCGTCGGATCTGTGGCGGAGCCGGTGGCGGCACCCGTGGAGGGGCCTTCCGGGCCGTCCGGATCAGCGGACCGGCGTCAGCTCCGGGTCCTCGCGGAGCTTGCCGAGGGCACGGGAGACCGCGCTCTTGACCGTACCGATCGACACGCCGAGCACCTCCGCCGTCTGGGCCTCGCTCAGATCCTCGTAGTAGCGCAGGACGACCATCGCGCGCTGGCGGTCCGGGAGCTTGAGCACCGCTCGCCACATCGCGTCGTGCAACGACTGCTGCTCGGCCGGGTCCGGCGCCGGAAAGGCCTCCCGCTCGGGCAGCTCCTCGCACGCGAACTCGTCGACCTTGCGCTTGCGCCACTGCGAGGTGCGGGTGTTGAGCAGCGCCCGCCGGACGTAGCCGTCCAGCGCCCGGTGGTCCTCGATCCGCTCCCACGCGACATACGTCTTGGCCAGCGCGGTCTGTAGCAGGTCCTCCGCGTCGCACGGGTTCGCGGTGAGCGAGCGCGCGGTACGCAGCAGGACCGGTCCACGGGCCCGTACGTACGAGGAGAACGACGCGTAGGGCGCGTGGGGGTGGCCGGCGGCGGTGGCGGAAGCCGCCCTGGAGGCGCCCGTGCAGACTGGCGTGGTCATGTACTCAACGCTAGGAGCAGCCACCGCCGAGGGGATCGCCCCCAGGTCCCGAAGGCTCGTCCGCCTCAGGTTGTAGGGGGTGTGCACCCTGCACCTCCTGAAGGTGGACGGGCCTGTGCCCGGCCGTAAGGGTCCGCCCCCGAGAGCCCCCGGGGGCGGGGCGTCGCCGCTCAGCCGTCCGCACCGATGACCAGGCCCGACGTCGGGACCCCCGTACCCGCCGTGACCAGCGACCTCGCCGCCCCCGCCACCTGGTTCACCGAGGTCCCCCGGATCTGCCGGACGGCCTCCGCGATGCCGTTCATCCCGTGGAGGTACGCCTCCCCCAGCTGACCCCCGTGGGTGTTCAGGGGCAGCGCGTCCGCGGCGACGAACGCCCCGGCCTCCCCGGGACCGCAGAAACCGAACTCCTCCAGCTGCATCAGGACGAACGGGGTGAAGTGGTCGTAGAGGATGCCCACGTCGATGTCGGCCGGCGACAGTCCGGAGCTGCGCCACAGCTGCCGGGCGACCACGGCGGTCTCCGGCAGGCCCGTCAGCCCGTCCCGGTAGAAGCTCGTCATCTGTTCCTGCGACCGGCCCGCGCCCTGGGCCGCCGCGACGACGACGGCGGGCGGTCGGGGCAGGTCGCGGGCGCGCTCCAGGCTCGTGACGACGAGGGCCTGGCCACCGTCCGTCTCCTGACAGCAGTCCAGCAGCCGCAGCGGCTCCACGATCCAGCGGGACGCGGCGTGGTCGGCGAGCGTGATCGGCTTCCCGTGGAAGTAGGCCGCCGGGTTCCGCGCCGCGTTCCGCCGGTCGGCCACCGCCACGTGCCCGAAGACCTCCGGGTCGAGGCCGTACGCGTGGAGGTAGCGCTGGGCCGCCATCGCGACCCAGGAGGCCGGGGTGAGCAGCCCGTACGGCAGGTTCCAGCCGAGCGCCGCGCCCTCGGCGGTGGGCTCGCGCCGCTGGACGCCGGAGCCGAAGCGGCGGCCGGAGCGCTCGTTGAAGGCCCGGTAGCAGACGACGACGTCCGCGATCCCGCTCGCCACCGCGAGGGCGGCCTGCTGCACGGTGGCGCAGGCCGCGCCGCCGCCGTAGTGGATCCGGGAGAAGAACGACAGCTCGCCGATCCCGGCCGCCTGGGCGACGGTGATCTCGGGGCTGGTGTCCATGGTGAAGGTGACGAGCCCGTCCACGTCGGCGGGGGTGAGGCCCGCGTCGTCGAGGGCGGCGCGGGCGGCCTCGACGGCCAGCTTCAGCTCGCTGCGGCCGGAGTCCTTGGAGAACTCGGTGGCCCCGATGCCGACGATCGCGGCCTTCCCACCGAGCGAGTCGGCCCTGCGGATGCTCATGCTCCGGCCCTTTCTTCTTCGCCTTCTTCTTCGCCGCTCGGGGCCGGGAGGGTCACGACGACCGTGCCGGTGACGTGGCGGCCGATGCCGTTGTCGCCCGTGACGGTGATGGTGACGGTGATCGTCGCGCGTACGGACTCTTCGTCGGCCGGCCCGGCCACCTCCGTGACGCGACCGGTCAACCGCATGACGTCTCCCGGGTAGTTGGGGACGCCGAGGCGGATCGCGACCTTGCGGAGGACGGCGTCCGGGCCGAGGTGGTCGGTGATGTAGCGGCCGACGAGCCCGTTGGTGGTGAGGATGTTCATGAAGATGTCGGGGGAGCCCTTCGCCCGGGCCAGGTCCGCGTCGTGGTGCACGTCCTGGTAGTCGCGCGAGGCGATGGCCCCGGCGACGATCAGGGTCCGGGTCAGCGGGATCTCCAGGGGCGGCAGCTCATCACCGATGCCGTACGTCCGCGTCACGACGCGTCCTCCTGACCGTTGTTCACGAGCGACAGGCCCAGTTCCTCCAGGACTTCGCTGCCGCAGCCGAGGTACGCGTCGAGCTGGCGGCCCCAGAGGAAGTGCCGGTGGACCGGATGGTCGAGGTCGGCGCCGGTGCCGCCGTGCAGATGCTGGCCCGCGTGGACGACCCGCTTGCCCGCCTCCGAGGCCCACCAGGCGGCGGTCAGCGCCGCTGCCCCGTACTCCCGTCCGTCGTCCCGCCGCCAGGCCGCCTCGTACGCCGTGACCCGGATCGCCTCGGTGTCCATGTGGGCGTCGGCGGCACGGAGCAGGACGCCCTGGTTGGTGGAGAGCGGACGCCCGAACTGCTCGCGGGTGACGGTGTGATGGACCGCACGGGCGAGTGAGCCCGCGCACACCCCGGCCTGGAGTCCGGCGAACGCGGTACGGGCGGCGGCGAGGACGGCCGTGTACACCTCCGGCCCGCGCCCCAGACGCTCCCCGCGTACGCCGTCGAGAACCAGCCGCCCCGCCGCCCAGGGCGCGGTCGTCTCCACCGGCACCACGGCCACGCCCGGCGCGCCCGCCTCGACGATCCACAGGGCCCGGTCGGCGTCCGCCACCAGCACCTGGGTGGCGTCGCGCAGCCAGGGCACCCAGGGCACGGCCCCGTACAGCGCACCGTCCGACGTGTGTACGCCGCCCCGCGCCGGGAAGGCGCCCGTCGCCACCGCCGTACCGTCGCGCAGACCGGGAAGCAGGCGCTCGCGCTGCTCCGGCGTTCCGTGCTCGGCGATCGCGAGCAGCCCGTACACACAGGTGGCCGCCAACGGGACCTGCGCGGTGGTCCGGCCCTGTTCCTCCAGGAGCAGGACGAGGCCGAGCAGCCCGATGTCCTCGACCGCGCCGGGCAGTCCGGCCGCGCACAGCTCCGTCCACAGTTCCGCGTCGGTGCCCGTGCCGGCCGCCGCCAGCCGCTCGTGGGTGGCCAGGTCGCCGAAGACGCTCGCGGCCAGCCCCTGTGCGGCGGACTGCTCCTCGCTCGGGGTGAAGTCCATCTCAACCGCCTTCGCTCGCCCGGAAGACGGGCAGTTCCAGGCCGGGGTCCGTGACGAGGAACTCCAGGTGCACGGGCATGCCGACGCGGACCTCGTCGTACGGCACACCGATCACGTTGCTGACGATGCGGACGCCCTCGGCCAGCTCGATGAGCGCGACGGCGTACGGTCCGCCCTCGCCGGACGGGCTGAAGGCGGGGAACGGCGGGTGGTGCATCACCACATGGCTGAAGACCGTGCCCCGCCCGCCGGCCTCGACCGTGTCCCACTCCGCGCCGCCGCAAGCGTTGCAGCCTGGCAGCCAGGGGAGGCGCAGGGTCGCGCAGTCGGTGCAGCGCTGGATGAGGAGCCGGTGTTCGGCGACTCCGGCCCAGAAGCCGGCGTTGTCGCGATTGATCACGGGCCGGGGGCGCAGAGGAGGATCGACGGGCTTCCCCCGTTGCGCGGGGCGGTACTTGAGGATGCGGAAGCGGTGCGTCCCGGCGGGCTCGCCGTCGGCGCGGACGTCCGTGCGGGTGGTGACGAAGTAGCCGGTGCCGAGCTTGGTCGTCTTGCGCCGGGAGACGGACTCGATGACCGTGTCGAAGGTGATCCGGTCGCCGGGGCGCAGCGGGCGCGCGTACTCCTGCTCGCAGTCGGTCGCGACGACGGAGGTGTAGCCGCCGCCGTCGAGCAGGGCGAACATCTCGTCGTACGCCGCGGAGCGCCCCGTTCCGTCCGTGTGCCCGGAGAGCCCGCCCATCGTCCACGCCTGGAGCATGGTGGGCGGGGCGACGGCGGCCGGGCCCCGGTAGGCGGCCGAGGTGTCGCCCATCGCCTCGCACCAGTGCCGGATCATGGGCTCGTTGACCGGGTCCTTGCCGCTGCCCCCGGTGGCGGCGGCGCGGCCCTCGTAAGCGGCGAGCCGCTCGTACAGCTGATCCCGGTCGTGATGATCCGCCCGGCTGTCGGCAGGCTCTTTGCCGTAGGGCTGCTGGCTGCCGTCGGGCTCCTCGCCGTAGGGCTGGTGGCTGCCGTCGCCCTCCCGCTCGCTCATCGCTTGCTCCGGGTCATCCCGAGCCGGGCCGTGGCGACGATCTCGCGCTGGACCTCGCCGACACCGCCACCGAAGGTGTTGATCTGCGCCGCGCGGTTCATCCGCTCCAGCTCACCGCCGGGCCCGAAGCGGCCGGGAGAACCACCCCGGAGCAGGGCGGCGTCCCCGACGGCCTCCTGGCACATCCGGTAGACCTCGACCGCGCTCTCGGTGCCCGCGAACTTCACCCCGCTGGCTTCTCCGGGCGCGGGCGCTCCGGCGCCGACGGCGTCGACCAGCCGCCAGTTCAGCAGGCGCGTCGCCGCGAGCCGGGCGTACGCCTCCGCGAGCCGGGCGCGCACCCACGGCTCGTCGATCCGGCGGCGCCCGGTCACGGGATCGGGGGTGCGGGCGTGGGCGAGGGCCTCCTCGTAGAAGTCCTCGGCCTGCATGCCGATCGCGGCCAGGGCGACGCGTTCGTGGTTGAGCTGGCTGGTGATGAGCTTCCAGCCGCCGTTCTCCTCGCCGACGAGGTTCGTGACCGGGACGCGTACGCCGTCGTAGTAGGTGGCGGTGGTGGTGACCCCACCCACCGTACGGATCGGCGTCCAGGAGAAGCCGGGGCAGTCCGTGGGCACCAGAATGATCGAGATGCCACGGTGCTTGGGGGCCTCGGGGTCCGTACGGCAGGCGAGCCAGATCCAGTCCGCCTGCTGGGCGTTGCTGGTGAAGATCTTCTGGCCGTCGATGACCCAGTCGTCGCCGTCCCGCACGGCACGGGTCCGCAGCGCCGCCAGGTCCGTACCGGCATCGGGCTCGCTGTAGCCGATCGCGAAGACGAGGTCGCCGCCGAGGATGCGGGGCAGGAAGTACGCCTTCTGCTCCTCGGTCCCGTACGCCATCAGGGTCGGGCCGACGGTGTTGAGCGTGACCATGGAGACCGGGGCGCCGGCCCGGTACGCCTCGTCGAAGAAGACGAACTGCTCGTCGGGGCCCCGGCCCCGGCCGCCGTACTCCTCGGGCCAGCCGAGACCGAGCAGGCCGTCGGCGCCGATCCGGCGGAGCAGCCGCCGCTGTTCGTCCGCGTCCGGCCCGCCGCCCCTGCTCTCCCCCTCCTCCCTGCCGTGCCCCGCCCCTCCGCCCGCCGCATCGGGCATCAGCGCGCGGAAATAGGACCGGAGTTCGGCGCGGAGCCGCTGTTGGCGTTCCGTCGGAGCGAGATGCACGGAGGGGCCTCCAGAGCTGCGGATACGGAAAAGCCGGAGCGCTCCCGTCCGGCTACCGGCGTCCCCGACGACCGGCGTCCGCGTTCCGACGTTTCTGACTGTCCGTCAGGTACTGGCCCCTGTCAAGACGGCGGCAGCCCGCGCGAGGACACCTGGGTGCCTTCGCGCGGGCTGCCGTTCGGTCATCGGAACCCACCCCCCGGGAGGTCCCGACGACCGCGTCACCCGTCTCGCCCGTGTCGTGCGAGGGGGATCACCAGGGGGTCACCAGAAGATGGGCGTGAAGTTCACCGCGACGCTGTGGTCGGACTGGTCGATCGGCACGAAGGCCGAGTCGTTCACCTGGGCGGACGTGTTCTGGTTCGACGCGCCGGTCCCGACCGCCTGCTGCTGGGTGGTGGACGAGTTACCGGTGTTGATGCCGCCGACACCGCTGCCGCTGACCGTCGCCACAGCCGCGTTCGATCCGTCGTTCGCGAAGGAGCCGTTGTCCGCCATGGCGACACCGCCACAGAGCGCGACGGTCAGGGGCAGAGCGGCGACAGCGGCGAGGGCGCGAGCGGTACGGATACTTGCCATGTCATTTCCTCCAGGAAACGGAATTGCGGCTTCATATTCGGCTGGTCCCGGGGGAGTTGGCCGACCACCCCGGTGCTGTTCACAACGTCGCGAGACCAGAGTTGCCCAGCACACCCTCGACGGACCCCTCCCCACCCTCCGATTCCCTCTCACGTATGACGAAGAGCGGATAAACCTCCCATGCCGCACGAAGGTCCAGGTCAGCGAGGCAACCTCGGCGACCCGTTGGCGCGTCCGGGAAGAAGCGTTCCGCCACCCGCCCCTCCGGAATGTCCTGTCGCACCGTAGGTTGAGCGATCTCATTGAAGTTTGAGTGGCACAGAGGGCCGGTTTTCAGCGACGAGACAGAGCGAGCAGTTCGTCGAGCGCTGGTTCTGGGCCGCCGTTGGCGAGGTTCGCGATGGCTGCCATAGGTGCGACCACTCGGCTCCAGGCATAGAGCCGGTCCCCATCGAGCTGGCACGCGGTCGCCACTCGCTGGCAACGAGCGTCAACACCCTCGCGCCCGGCGCCGGCCACAACGTAGTCCACGGCGTCGAAGCATGGGTCGCCGACGCATGCCTTGGGGTCGATCGCGATCAGACCGCGCGGCCAGCTGTGCAGCGAGGTTCGGAACTTCAGCGAGCCACCCCTCTGCCTCGGGGCCGAATCGAGCCACCAACCGCGCGCCAGCCTCTTCCATATTCACCGGGGCAGCTTGCAACCCCCAAAGCCAAAACTCCAACGGATTGTTCAAGGCTCAAGGGGCGTGGCCCGTGTGACTGAGCGCTTCATCTGGCGATTGAGGCCAGATGAAGCGCTCAACAGCTTCCGGGCCTTCATACCGGCGCGGGAGAGGCAGCCATCCGGCGCCGGTAGTAGTGCACTGTGACCGCGCCCAGCAGCGGACCCCAGAAGAGCAACGGAGCGTAGACGATGTTGAGTAGCCAGATGCCCCAGGTGGTGGCTTCCATGTCTGCGTTGAGCGACGTGTGGACGAACAGTGCTCCGAAGACAGTCGTGGCCAGCGCGCCAAGCCCCGCCACGGCGGTCCCCAGCATGACTGGGACGCGGCGCCCGCGGAGATACGGGATCCAACGCGGCCATGCCTCACCCCAGCTCTGCACCAGCCCGAGGGTGAGGAACGCGAAGGCCTCGGAGATCAGACTGAGGCCGACGAGGACCAACGACCCCAGGCCAGGAGCCCCCATCTGATCGTATTCGGATTGCGCCAGCCCAACGGGGACGCCGACGGCAATGGCCACCCGCCAAAGCGCCGAGGGCACGTTGGTCAATGCGGCGCCCAGCGCAGCGAGCCGGGCCCAGCGCGGCACTTTGGGCAATACATTCACTTTCGGCATGTGAGCCAGGCTCGTCGACGGGGCGGTTACTCACATCAGCCTGCGGTTCCACCCCTTCTCACCCGCGAGGCGTAACTACACGTACGACCGGCGGGCGCGAACTGAAGGCAACCGCGGCATCCAACTCTGACGCACAGCCCCGCCAACTGAAGCACGCATTCGCCAGGTGAAGCGCTCAGTCACAGCCCGTGCCGCTCAAACTTCAATGAGATCGCTCAACTTTCAGTGCGACAGGACACGGAACACCTCCACCCCACTCCACACCACCCCCTCTTCCTTTATTCGAACGCGTGTACGAAACTGGTTCCATGGCCACCATCGACCGGCAGACCCCCACCCTGGCCCTCGCCCACGCCCTCGCCGCCGCCGGGCGCGGCCTCCCCGTCTTCCCGCTCTCCGCCACCAAGCTCCCCGCGCTGCGCTCGCCACACCGGTGGAAGCAGCCGCCGACGCACTGCCGGGGAGAGTGCGGGCTGCCGGGACACGGGGTGCACGACGCCACGACCGACCCCGCGGCCGTCCGCGCCCTCTTCGCCGCCGCGCCCCGGGCCACCGGCTACGGCATCGCCTGTGGACGGGCCCCGCACCGCCTCGTCGGCATCAATCTGGACGTCGACCCCGCGTACGGCAGCGACGCGGCGGGCGCGCTGCGGCAGCTGGCCCTCCAGCACCTGTTCACCATCCCGCCGACGGTCACGGTGCTCACCCCGAGCGGCGGCCGCCACCTCTGGCTGACCGGACCCGCCGACGCCACGGTCCCCAACTCCGCCGGCCGCCTCGCCCCCGGGCATCGACATCCGCGGCAGCGGCGGCTACCTGGTCGGCCCCGGCTCGGTCACCGCCCACGGCCGCTACCGCCTGGCCCCCGGCACCGCCCACCTCACCCCGGCCCCCTGCCCCCGCGCCCTCCTCCGCCTCCTGGCCCCGCCACCCGGCCGCGCCCCGCACACGGGTACGAGCCCGGCCTCCGGCGCCGCGTCCGGACCGGCCACCGGCACGGGCCCCGGCGCACCCGCGACCGCGGCCCGTCGCGGGGAGGGCCTGATCCAGTTCGTGCTGGCCGCCCACGAGGGACAGCGCAACACCCGCCTGTTCTGGGCGGCCTGCCGCGCCTACGAGCACGGCTTCGGCGACGCCCTGGCCGACGGGCTCACCGCCGCCGCCGTCCGCACCGGACTGCCGGAACACGAGGCCCGCGCTGCGATCGCCTCGGCGGCACGGCTGACCTCGGGGCGGGGCGAGGAGCGGGACGGCGCGGCCTGACGGGGTTCTCGCCGAGAGAGGGGCTGACGACTCCCCGCTGCCGGGGCCCGCAGCTCACACGCCCACTGCCGAACCCCGGCAGGAAGCCGCCTCAGAACATGCGGACATCACTCATATCGCTTCCGCTTCCACCGGCACAGAATGCGGAGGTGACTACGACACCGGGCTATGAAGCAGCCCAGGAAGCCCCTGCCCGCCGTGGGCCGATACTCGCCTACCTCGCAGCGGGCATCCTGTTCTCCCTGGTGGCGGCCTGGCTGCTGCTCCTCACCACGCCGGACGCCCGCGACGACGAGCGCGCCTTCACCACCGCGCCCGCGTGCACGGCCTCCGGTGGGGCGGATCCCAACTGCCTGCGGTCGGTCACCGCGGTGCTCGACCGCACCGAGAAGGAGACCGGGCGCAAGACGCCGTCGTACTGGCTGTACCTCACCGAGGCCGACGGAACGTCCACCCGCACCCGGATCGAGAGCGACCTGGAACGGCTTCCGGCCGCCCGTCCGGGAGCGAACATCGAGGTCACGTACTGGCAGGACCAGATCCGGTACGTCGACTTCGGGCCGGACCGCCACTACACGAACGCGGACCCGCGCGAGTCCTTCCGCATGCCCCTCTTCGTCGGCCTGCTCCTCGGCATGCTCGGGGCGATGTTCCTGACGGCCGCCGCCGCGACAGCCTGGAACAGCAGGCGCTCGCCCCGGGCGATCCCTGGCAGCTCGGCCTGACGATCACCGGCGGCACGTTCCTGACCGTGCTCGACGCGACGCTGCTGGAACAGCGACGACATCGGTGACGCTCTGCAACTGACAGTCATGGCCTGCGTGGTGGTCCTGGCGCTCTGCGTCCTGGCCGCCTCGTTCCTGGACCGGCGCCATCGCGGCGACGGCACGATCGCGCTGGAGCCGTCAGTGCTGACCGACGCGTCGTGCTTCCCCAGCCTGATCACGGGCGAGGTCCCGTACGCGGGCCACGCAGGCTACTTGGTCGCGGGCCCCGGCGTGCTGGCCACGACTCCCGACCCCACGGACGCCTTCCACCACAAGGCCGCCCCGCGCACCCTGCCCCCGCTCCGCGTCCGCCCGCCCTACCTGACGGACCCCGCGGGCCGTCCCGTCTACGACGGCCGGGCGGTGGTCGTGGAGTGCGAGGACAACGGCGTACCGGTCCTGGTCGTCACGCGGAAGAAGGACGCACCCGCCGTCCTCGGCGCGCTCGGACCCGTCCCGGGGGAGTGACACCGCTCGGACCGGTCCCGGTGGAGTGACCACTGCTCGGACCGGCCCCGGTGGAGTGCGCGGACCGCCGCCGCCCGGCCGCTCCGACTCTGCGCGTCACCGGGCCGCCCCGATCTCACCTTCCGTACGGGCCAGTTCCGCGTCGTACTGCTCGGCGTCGAAGTGGAACTCCAGCGGAACGTCCTCCTTGTACGGGACCTCCCAGTCGGACCACTGCACGATGCCCCCGAGACGCTGAACGACCACGGTCAGATACCCGCAGCACTCTCCCGAACACTCCGGCTCCCCCAACTCCACCCGCCGAGCGTCGCCGGTCGCCCACAGCAGACCGGGGCCACCGGCCGGCAGCGCATCGGCGACGAGCGGCCCCCGGCCTTCGTCACCGACCCCACCCGCCACCACGTCCTCGCCATTGACCAGGATCCGCAGACTGGGCGGGAACCGGCACCCTCGCGGCAGCACACCAATCTCCAGATAATCGAACATCCGGCCACGCTACGGCGCGATGCCCCGGGGAAGCACCCCCTTTGATGCCCCGAACAGGAGCCAGCCGACCGCGTTCCCAGGCGAGGCGGTTCTTCTCCGGCGCTGCCCGGCGGTGTTGCTTCCGGTCATCAGCAGGGCAGTCGTCATCAGCCACTGACGAGCTGCCCCGGCAGCTCAAGCGCCGGGCCCCGCGTGCCCCTTCCGTGCCCGACAGAGCGGGAAATCAGGGGGAACAGCGGTGCCCGGCAGGGAACGGGCATGGCAAAGGCCCCCGACCATACGTACTGGTCAGGGGCCTCTCGCCTGCGGTGGGTGTGGGATTTGAACCCACGGTGACATCGCTGCCACGACGGTTTTCAAGACCGTTCCCTTAGGCCGCTCGGGCAACCCACCTCGCGTCGGCGGTCCGGTCGCTGTGCAAGCCGATGGGCCGTCAGGCCCGCGTGGGGCCGGTTCGACGCGTGGGACAGCCTAGCCGGTCAGCTGTCGCCCTCGCGCTGGCCCAGGGTGACTTCGGCCGTGGCCGTCTTGCCGTCGCGCTCGTACGTCAGGGTCACCTTCTCGCCCGGCTTGCGGGTCCAGATCTCGCCGATCAGGGTCGGGCCGCTGTCGATCACGGTGTCGTTGAACTTCGTGATCACGTCGCCCGCTTTGAGGCCCGCCTTGGCCGCCGGGCCGTTCGGGGTGACGGCGGGGGTGCCGCCCGCGCCCTCGGAGGAGATGGCCGCGCCGCCCGTCTTCTCCTCCATCGTGACCGTCGCGCCGATCACCGGGTAGACCGGCTTGCCGGTCTTGATCAGCTGCTCGGCGACGTTCTTGGCCTGGTTGATCGGGATCGCGAAGCCGAGACCGATGGAGCCGGCCTGGGACTGGCCGAGGCCGCCACCGGTCGACTGGATCGCGGAGTTGATGCCGATGACCGCGCCCGTCGCGTCCAGCAGCGGGCCGCCGGAGTTGCCCGGGTTGATCGACGCGTCGGTCTGGAGGGCGCTCATGTAGGAGTTCTTGTTGCTGGAGCCGTCCCCGGACGCCACCGGGCGGTTCTTCGCGCTGATGATGCCCGTGGTGACCGTGTTGGAGAGGCCGAAAGGCGCGCCGATCGCGATCGTCGAGTCGCCGACCGCGACGCCCTCCGAGTTGCCCAGCGGCAGCGGGGCGAGGCCCGCGGGCGGGTTCTTGAGCTTCAGTACGGCCACGTCGTAGCCCTGGGCCCGGCCGACCACCTCGGCGGCGTACTTCTTGCCGTTGGAGAAGGTGGCCGACAGTTCGCCCGACTCCGCGGCGGACGCCACCACGTGGTTGTTGGTGAGGATGTGGCCTTCCTTGTCGTACACGAAGCCCGTGCCCGTGCCGCCCTCGCCCTCGCCGCCCTGCGCGTCGATGGTGACCACGCTGGGAAGCGCCTTCGCCGCGACTCCGGCCACCGTGCCCGCCGGGCGCTTCAGGTCCCTCGGGGTGTCCGACGCCGAGATGGTGGTCGAGCCGCCGCCGTTGCCGTCGTTCCGGTCGGCCGCCCAGAAGCCGAGGGCTCCGCCGATGCCGCCCGCGACGAGGGCCGCGACGGCCACGGCCGCCACCAGACCGCTCCCGCGGCCCCTGCCGCTCTTTCTGCCCGGGGACTCGGAGCCGGGCGGGACCGGAGCGCCCCAGACCGGGCCGTGGCCGTTCCCGTTGCCGATACCGCCGGACGCGTGACCGGTGCCCCCGTCGGCGTACGACGGGACGGCGGGCGGAGGCGGCGGCCAGGACGCGGCGCCCGGGGGAAGCCCGGGCTCCGCTCCGTATCCGGGCGCCGCTCCGTACGGGGAGTGCTGCGGCGGCTGCGGCGGATGGGACGGCGTCGGGTGGGGGCCCTGGGCGTACGCGGGCGTGGCCGGAGCGCCCGGGGAGGCCGGGGCGCCCTGGTGCGTGGGGTCGTGGCGCGGCGCCTCGGCGTGCGCCGGTGCTCCCGGTGCCGGAGTGCCCGGGGCCTGCGCGCCGGGTGCGTAGGGGGCCGCCTCCGCTGCTCCGGTGTCGTGCACGGGAAGACGCGCGGTGTCATGCGCGGGGTCGTGCGCCGTCTTGTGCGCGACGTCCTGGGCCGGGTCCTCGGCCGGCGGCGGCGTGGCTCCGTCGGTCGCCGGTTCGGGAGTGGCGGCCGGCCCGGGAGGTGCGGGCGGAACGGACGGCACGGCCGGTACCGCGTTGCCCTCGTTGCCCTCGTTCTCGGTGCTCACAGCTCTTTACTCCTCGGTTCCACTCGGCATCCAGTCGGCGTTCGGCAAGAAATCCGCTGTGCACGTGTCTGCGGTCAGCTTTTCCCACGACACGTCGGGCCACTGTAAGCAGGACCTGTGCATCCGCACACCAATCTTTACATCCGACAAAACAGACCTCCAGGGTGACATGTGCTCAGCCTTCCCCGCGGCGGTGACACCATGGCGCGGGTGACCCACGCACGGCAGCACAGCGCGCACACCTCCATCCAGGTCATCGCCCACCGCGGGGCCTCCGACGACGCCCCCGAGCACACCCTCGCCGCCTACCGCAAGGCGATCGAGGACGGTGCCGACGCCTTGGAATGCGATGTCCGGCTCACCGCCGACGGCCACCTCGTCTGCGTCCACGACCGGCGGGTGAACCGTACGTCCAACGGGCGCGGCGCAGTGTCGGCGCTGGAGCTCGCCGACCTCGCCGCCCTCGACTTCGGCTCCTGGAAGGACCGCGAGGAGTCGCCCGACTGGGATCCGGTGCCGGGCGAGCTCACCTCCGTACTCACTCTGGAACGGCTCCTGGAGCTCTTCACCGAGGTCCGGGCCACCGGGCGGCCGCTACAGCTGGCCATCGAGACGAAACACCCCACGCGCTGGGCGGGGCAGGTCGAGGAGCGGCTGCTGCATCTCCTGAAGCGCTTCGGGCTGGCAGCTCCGCCCGCGGACGGGGCCTCGCCCATCCGCGTCATGAGCTTCTCCGCCCGCTCCCTCCACCGCGTCCAGGCCGCAGCGCCCACGTTGCCGACGGTCTACTTGATGCAGTTCGTCTCGCCCCGGATGCGCGACGGGCGGCTGCCCGCCGGGGCCCGGATCGCGGGGCCGGGCATGCGGATCGTGCGCAGCCACCCCGGATACATCGAACGGCTGCACCGTGCGGGGCACCGGGTGCACGTGTGGACCGTAAACGAACCGGCCGATGTCGACCTGTGCGCCGAACTCGGCGTCGAGGCGATCATCACCAATCGCCCCAAGCAGGTTCTGTCCCAACTGGGCCGCCTTTAGTACGAATGAGGGCCCATCAGGGCCCCGACCTCGGCCGTTACGGGGTGTGCACCGGCGCACTCGGCGCGCGTTCGATCGTTACGAGTGCGTCACCGGCAGTGCATTGGCCGGTTTCCGGTGCAGCTCAGTGGGGCATCCAACCCGTGGCGTGGGGCAAAGGAGGTCTCGGGGTGGCGTTGGTGGTGGCACAAGAAGTGCCCGCGTCGTCGAGCATGGCCATTCCTCATGGCCCTGCCGGCGTGGGGCAGGCACGACACCGGATGCGTGAACAGCTGCGCGGCAACGGAGTGTCGGACGCGGTCGTCGACGACGCTGTTCTGATCCTTTCCGAACTCCTCAGCAACGCCTGCCGGCACGGCAGGCCCCTGGGGCGGCACACCGACGTCGGCGACGGGGACATCCGCGCCGCCTGGCAGGTGGACACCGCCGGCGCGCTCACCGTGGAGGTCACGGACGGCGGCGGCCCGACCCGCCCGGTTCCGGCCACCCCTTCGGTGACGGCACGCGGCGGCCGGGGTCTCAACATCATCAGCGCCCTGGCCCAGGAATGGGGCGTACGGGACGGGTCGTCCGGCGAAGTCACCGTCTGGGCCCTGGTCTCATCGAAGAAACCGCCCGGAATCGGCGGCAACGGCTCCGCCCCGAACGGAACCGGCGCCAACGGCTCGAGAGCCCATGGCATCGACGGCGACGGCATCGGCGGGCTCACCGGGTTCGAGGGGCTGGACCTCTCCGAGGCCTTCGACGACGTGGGCTGAGCGCACGAACCACAGGGACCCGGCGCACGAACGACAGGGACCCGGCGCGCCGACGACGGGGGGCCGAGCCCGTACGGCGGACGAGCGGGGCTCCCCGGGCGGCTAGGCTCGCGCCGAGTCCGCACTGTCGCAATCGGGAGAATGCCCACCATGGCCAAGAAGCGCCCTCAGTCCAAGGCCGGGAAGCAGCAGCTCAAGGACGGTGAGATCCCGGTCGTCGGGGCCCGTGAGCCCTGCCCGTGCGGATCGGGCCGCCGTTACAAGGCGTGTCACGGACGCGCCGCCGCCCAGGCCGTGACCGAGCTCGTGCACCGCCCCTTCGAGGGACTCGCGGGCGAATGCGACTGGGTCGCGCTGCGCGAGCTGGTGCCCGCCGCCACGGTCGAACTGACCCTCAAGGACGGGCTGCCCGAGGGAGTTCCGTCGGTGACGCTCGCGACGGTCCTGCCGATGGCGTGGCCGGCCCTGCGCCGGGACGACGGTTCCGTCCTGCTCGCCCTGCAGAACGACACCTCGTCCGGCGACCTCAGCCGCGACCTCGCGGACACCCTCCAGCGCGCCCTGGAGGCCGAGCCCGGCTCCCCCGTCACCGCACGCCGCGTACCGGCCGACGGCCCGCGCCTCCAGGACCTCCTCGCCCCGGACGCCGTGTTCGAGCCGAACGTGCACTCCGGGTTCGAGTTCTGGGTTCCGGACGCGGAGAACGCCACGCCGGAGGTGTCCGCCTCGCTGGAGCGTGCGAACGCCGCCGCGATTCCGACGACGCTGCTGACCGGCGTCGACGCCGCGTACTGGTGCGAGACCCCGGAGAAGAACCACCTGCGCTGGGTCATGCCGCACCCCGAGGAGAAGCT
The DNA here is from genome assembly GCF_000377965.1 of Streptomyces sp. CNB091. Lineage (NCBI taxonomy): Bacteria > Bacillati > Actinomycetota > Actinomycetes > Kitasatosporales > Streptomycetaceae > Streptomyces > Streptomyces sp. CNB091. The sequence goes on along the minus strand of NZ_KB898994.1, from coordinate 382,971 downwards.
CCTCGACGCGCTCGCCCGGCTGCACGCCGCCGGCACCTCCTCGCTCGGCGACGACACCCGCCTGGTCGGGTCGTTCCGGGCGCACGGACTCGTGGTCCCCGTCTGGGACCTGCCCAGCTCGATGGGGGCCGAGGCGTGCGAGAAGCCCGCCGTCGAGTTCGCCGAGCGACTGGCGGCGGCGCTCGTGTCCGACGCGCCGCTCACCGCCGAGGAACGCCGCGCCCGGGGCGGTCTCACCAACCGCCAGGTGACCCTCAGCTGACAGTGACGACAGGGCGCCGCAGACGGTGACCCGCGTCACAACTCGCCGTACTCGTAAGTAAATCGACGTCCCTACAGGCGAGATCGAATTTGCGAACGGCAGATCTCTTGTTACGGTTCTAGAAGCCCGGTCGCTGGTGCATCCCCCGTCGCCAGCGATCGGGCGTCTTCGTTTCCGGCTGCGGACCGCCCTGTGACACGCCCAGGCGCGGAGGCCGCGCCACCTCTGAAACCCGCCCGGCGCACTGGGCCCGTCATGTCGGAACCCTCACATCGGAGCCTGTTCCGCCCCCACGAACTCCGCAATCGCCGTCGCGGCTCGGGGCGCACCCGAGGAGGGGAAGCGCGGCGTCTCGCGGATGCCCGGCTCGTCGTGCGCGGCCGGCTCGCGGTACAGCGCCGCGGTGCGCCTGCCCGGCCCCATCAGGGTGAGCGCGGAACGAAGTTCCTCTCCGGTCGCGTTCCCGGTAGCAGAAGCAGACGCGCGCCCTCCGGTGCCACCCGCTGTCCCTGCCGTCCGCGCCGCCCCTGCCGTCCGCGCCGCCCCTGTGATCGTCACCGCCAAAAGAGGTGGAACGATCAAACTCGGGCAAGGAGCCTGCTTCCGCGCTCATTCTCGATGGCGCTTTCAGCAACTGCGGAGAAGAGGCGAATGGTTTCTCTCCGGATAGGCCATCAGCCGTCCGGGCGCGCGCGCTTTCTGGCGAGGCGCCAGGTGATTTCGCATCGGATGAGGCCGGAACACCCGGTACGACATCCGGAGCAACGGCGGGATCCGCTAAAGCGACCACCTGAACCAGCCAGGCGCGAACACGGCGGCAGCCGCGAGACCCGAGACCGGTCACGCGGAGATGCGTGGTGGCCCCACCTGGCGACTGCGCGGAATTCCTGGCGCCGGGCGCCGGTATCGGCGCCCGGCGCACCGCCGGGTCGCCCGCCATCCGTTTACCGGTGATCCGGCCCGGCTCACACCCGTTCGAGTGAGCCGGGCGCCGAGAGCCGGGCACCGCGAGCAAGACACCGAGAGCGAGACACCTCCTGGGCGCCCCGGTCTCCACCCGCCCCGGTCAGTGGGCGAGCCGACTACCGCCGCCCGGGGCTCCGGTGCTCGCCTCGACCAAGGCGTCCAGGACCGCTTCCACATCCGGGAGCCAGGGCGCCGCGACCGTGGGAGCCCCGCCCTTCGCCGACCCGTGGGGCACCGGGGCGGCGGCGGAGGTCGCCGCCGGCGCGGGGGGCCGCTCCCAACGGACCTGACCCGTGCCGGTCCGGGACGGCGGCAGGACGAGATAGCCGCCCTCACCGTGGAACCGGAGCGAGCTGGGCACCCAGTCCTTCGCGTACAGCAGTTCGCCGAGCCGTTCCAGGCCGTACGGGGCCACGAGCAGCGACCACCGGGTGGGCGTCGCCACGACGGGGCCGAGCCGCATGCCGAGGACGTCGAGGGCGCTGAGTGCTCTGGCGCCGGCCACGGCGGGCAGGCTCACCGCGCAGGGCGCGCGGCCGCCGGTCGCCAGCATCACGGGGGCGGTGGGGCGGTGGGTCCACCACCAGCGCACCATGCGCTCGTCCGTGGTGGCCGCCAGCAGGCCGGGATCGAAGGGGTGTGCGCCCGGTACGGCGCAGTCGGGTTCGGGGCAGGCGCAGCCGAGGCCGCCGCTCTCGCCGCGCGGGCCGGCCTGTGCCGTCCCCACGCCGGGGAGCACGGGCCACTGCCACACGGTGGCGCACGTCAGGGCCGCGTCGAGCCGGGCAGCCCCCTCCTTGCGCCGGAGCCGGAGCCTGCGTCGCCTTCCGAGGATCTCGCGCATGAGCGCTCGTTCCTTTCCGTTGAACGCCGAGTCCACATGACACACGCGTGTGTGACACCACGTGCGTATCTCTTCGCTGTGCGTACGCGCTCATCACTTCTGCGGTACAGGCGTGCCGCCGATACCGAGCGTGAGCCGAGCCGAGCCGAGTGGAACCGATCCGAATAGAACCGATCTGGGTGGAGCAGAGCCGAACCGAGCAGAGTCGAGCGGAGTCGAACCGAACGGGGCCGAACCGACCGAACGGGTCGGACTGACCGAGCGGAGTCGTGCTGCCCTGGCAGAGTCGTGCGGGTCGAACCGAGCGGGTCGAGCCGGACCGGCGATCGCTGGGCGAGGGCGGCATGCGCCTCGCCTGCCGTCCCTGGTGCGAACCCCGCCGTCCGGGGCGGGTGCGTCACCTTCACGGGTAAGGACGCCTGAACCCGCTGCCGGGTTCCTGGGCGATCACAACCGCACCCGCGCATCACCGTTTACGTACCCAGCATGCCCGGAATGACGCTCCTCCGGCGACTTGACCCCGGAGGTGCCCCTGTTGAGCAGCCCCAGTCGATCGCAAATAGCGTCCATAGGGTGCATTTTTTGGCCAAGTTAGCCGACACTGGGAGAGCATGAATCGCCCGATGCTCGACCGGACAATGCTGGACATCGGATTACTTGTGCGTGTACATGTGGATGCATTGATAGTGGCGCAGAATCACATGGGGGTTTGCGATGCTATTCGACGAATCACACCGGTCGGAAAGCTGGCTGCCATGAGCGCCCCACACCTGCCGAAAGTGGCTGGAATCGATCCAGAGGTTTCGGTTTCAACGCACACTCGCGCTCCCCTGACGGAGGTCCCGGGACCTCCGGGAGCCTTCATCCAGGACCGGCTCGCGGGCTGGGTGTCGGACCTCACGACCCTGCACGAACTCACCGAGCGGCTGGCCGGGACGAGCACCCTCGACGGCGCCCTGAACGAGCTGCTGCACGCCGGAGCCGCCCTCGTCGGCGCCCGCCGCGGACTTCTCGTTCTGGAACCGGCGAACGGCGAAGGCCCCTCCGCCACCCTCGGCCTCGGGCTCAGCCACGCCGAGCTCGGCCACATCGAGACCGTGCCGCGCGCGGCCACCGCGCTCGGCCGGGTCCTCGACGGGCGGCCGGACACCGCCGACGGGGTCACCAGCCCCGACCTGCTCGGCGAGGAGGAACTGGACCCCCGGCACCGCGAGGTCGCCACCCGGCTCGGCTACGCCGCCAGCTATGCCCTCCCGCTCGCCTCCGAGGCGGCCGGCCGGCTCGGCGCGGCCGTCTGGCTCTACGACGAACCGGCCGAGCCCGCCCAGAAGCAGCGCCACCTCGCCGGCCTCTACGCGCGCTACGCCACCGAGCACCTGGCCCGCCTGATCGAGCTGGAGCGCGCCCGCGCGGACGTCGCCGCCGTCGCCGAGGAGCTGCTCCCCAGCCGGCTGCCCCGGATCCCCGGCGTCCAGCTCGCCGCCCGGCGCCGCACCGGCCCCCGGGGCGGCGGCGACTGGTACGACGCGCTGCCGCTGCCCGACCGCGCGCTCGGGCTCGCCGTCGGCTCCGTCGGTGGGTCCGGACCGAGCGCCATGGCCGCCATGGGCCGGCTGCGCGCCAGTCTGCGGGCGTACGCCGTGATGGAGGGCGAGGACCCCGTCGCCGTCCTCTCCGACCTGGAACTGCTGCTGCGGCTCACCGAGCCCGCGCGGACCGCGACCGCCCTCTTCGCCTACTGCGAGCCGGCCGCCCGCAAGGTCGTGCTGGCCGGGGCCGGGCACACCCCGCCCCTGGTCCTCGGCGAGCGGCGCTGCGAGTTCGTCGAGACCACGCTCTCCGCCCCGCTGGGGATGCTCGCCTGCTGGGAGGCGCCGAGCGTGGAGTTCAGCCCGGCGCCCGGTGAAACGGTGCTGCTCTACACGGACGGGCTGCTGCGCCGCACCGGGGACGCCATGGACCGCGCCTTCGCCCGGCTGCACTCCGCAGCCGCCTCCGTACCGAGGTCGGACCGGCACGATCCGGCGGCCGTCGCCGACCACGTCCTGCGCACGATGCTCCCCGACGGCCTCGACCGGAGCGACTCCGCCGAGGACGTCGTGATCCTCACCGCCCACTTCGACTGACCGCCCACTTCGACTGACCGCCCGCACGTCGGCCGACAGCCCGCGCCGCCTGGCCCCCACGCCGACCGCCCGCCCACTTCGGTCGACCGTCCACGTCGGCCGACAGCCCGCGCCGGCCGCCGACGGGCCCCTTCGACCGATGCGGCGGCGGTCTCCGGTAACAGGTCCTTCGGCCCTGGGCTCCCTTCCGCACGCCCGTACGATGGGTGATGGTCCAGTGTCGTACTCAAGGAGAAACACATCGTGTCTGAGGAGCTCGTCCCGGAGAACCCGGAGCAGGAGACCGAGGAGAACGAAGCAGCAGCGGTCAAGCAGCGGAAGAACGGCCTGTACCCGGGCGTCTCCGACGAGCTCGCCGAGAACATGAAGTCGGGCTGGGCCGACACGGAGCTGCACGGCCTCCAGCCGATCGCCCAGGCCGAGCACACCGCCGCCCGGCGCGCCGCGCTCTCCGCCCGCTTCCCCGGCGAGCGCCTGGTCATCCCCGCGGGCAACCTGAAGACGCGCTCCAACGACACCGAGTACGCCTTCCGCGCCTCCACCGAGTACGCGTACCTCACCGGGGACCAGACCCAGGACGGCGTGCTCGTCCTGGAGCCGGCGGGCAGCGGCCACGAGGCGACCCTCTACCTGCTGCCGCGCTCCAACCGGGAGAACGGCGAGTTCTGGCTGGACGGCCAGGGCGAGCTGTGGGTCGGCCGACGGAACTCCCTCTCCGAGGCCGAGCAGCTGTTGAACATCCCCGCGAAGGACGTCCGCGAACTGACCGCCGTACTGACGGAGGCCACCGGCCCGGTCCGCAACGTACGCGGCCACGACGCGTCCGTCGAGGCCGCCCTCACCGACAAGGTCACCGCGGAGCGCGACGAGGAACTGCGCGTCTACCTCTCCGAGGCCCGTCTGGTGAAGGACGCCTTCGAGATCGCCGAGCTGCAGAAGGCGTGCGACGCCACCGCGCGCGGCTTCGAGGACGTCGTGAAGAGCCTGGACAAGGCCGAGGCGACCAGCGAGCGCTTCATCGAGGGCACCTTCTTCCTGCGCGCCCGCATCGAGGGCAACGACATCGGCTACGCCTCGATCTGCGCCGCCGGTCCGCACGCCACCACCCTGCACTGGGTCCGCAACGACGGCGACGTCCGCGCCGGCGAGCTGCTGCTCCTGGACGCCGGCGTGGAGACCAACGACCTCTACACCGCCGACGTGACGCGCACCCTGCCGATCAACGGCACGTTCTCGCCGCTCCAGCGCAAGATCTACGACGCGGTGTACGAGGCCCAGGAGGCGGGCATCGCCGCCGTGAAACCCGGCGCCACCTTCCGCGACTTCCATGACGCCTCGCAGCGCGTCCTCGCCGAGAAGCTCGTCGCGTGGGGCCTGCTCGGCGACCTGGACGTGGACAAGGTCCTGGAGCTCGGCCTCCAGCGCCGCTGGACCCTGCACGGCACGGGCCACATGCTCGGCATGGACGTCCACGACTGCGCCGTCGCGCGCACCGAGGCATACGTCGACGGCGTCCTGGAGCCGGGTGTCTGCCTGACCGTGGAGCCGGGTCTGTACTTCCAGGCCGACGACCTGACCGTGCCCGAGGAGTACCGGGGCATCGGCGTCCGGATCGAGGACGACATCCTCGTCACCGAGGACGGCAACCGGAACCTCTCCGACACGCTGCCCCGCCAGGCGGACGAGGTCGAGGCCTGGATGGCTCGGCTGAAGAGCTGACGACAGGGCCCAGGCCCGGTCGAGGGCGCGCCGCTCACTACACCGTGAGCAGCGCGCCCTCGCGCCATTTCAGGACCTTGTCGAAGCGCACCACTGCGCCGTGTCCCGGCCGGTTGCCGAACTGGACGTGGTCCGAGAGCTGCTGGATGAGGTCGAGGCCCCGGCCGCTCTCGGCTTCGGCGTCCCGCGGGGGGAGTGGCTGCTGCGGATGCTCTGTGTACTGCGGATGCTCTGTGTACTGCGGGTGCTGTTCTGCGTGCGGGGCTGGGCGAAGCGCGCGGCGGGCGGGAAAGCCCGGCCCCGAGTCGCTGACCTCGATACGGCATTTCTCGCCGTCCAGATAGGCCGTGACCCGGTACTGCCCGGAGTCCGCGGCAGGGCGTCCGTAGCCGGAATCCCCCGGCTCCCCGAGCGCTGTCCGGTCGCCACCGTGTTCGACGGCGTTCGCACAGGCTTCGCTGAGCGCGACCGACAGGTCGAAGGAGATGTCCGGATCCACCCCTGCGGTTTCCATGGTGCCGAGCAGAAAACGACGGGCGAGCGGGACGCTCGCAGCTTCGCGCCGCAAATGGAGAGACCACCAGATGCTCATCTTTCAGCCTCCTGGCTGCGGCTCGACGTATCGATACGTATTGCCGCCCTCGGCACTTCGTAAGCACGGATCGGGTGGGAAAGCCCTCATTCGGCGGATGTGGATATTCGGCCGCCCGGTGTATGGACCCGCCCGGTACCAGGTCACCGGGCGTCCGTCCGGTGACCCGGGGTGCGCGCCCCCGGTCCGCACATCCCCCGCGAACGGGCTCAACAAGCACGGTTGGGGACGGACTCTGACCTTCCGGACCTGCCGTACGGGACAGGGGGGTGCAGTGCGATGATGTCCCGGCCATGTCCACGCCTCTCGCACACGCAGGAGCCGGTCTGCGGCTCATGAGGGCCGCGGTGTTCACCGCGGCCTGCGTCGTGCTGTCCGCGGCCGGACACGCGCTCGCCGCCGGAGCGCCCGTCCCCGCGTGGACACTGCTCGCCGGATTCCTCGGCGTCCTCGCCGTCGCCACGGTCCTCGCCGGACGGGAACGTTCCCTTCCGTCGATCGTGGGCGCGCTGGCCGGCGGACAGATCCTCCTGCACGTGCTCTTCGCGTACGGCAGCCACGCCGGTGCCCCCGCCGCGGCGGGGCCCACGGGCGGCGACAACCCGGTCATCCGGTTCGCCGCCGGTCTCGTCTGCGGCGCCGGCCCGGAGCAGCTGACCGCGACCGACGCCCACCGCATCGTCTCCTCCGCCGGCATCGACCCGGCGACGCTCACGGGGGCCCACGGCCATCTCACGGACGGCGGGGCCGGAGCGGTCGGGACTGCCGCGTCGGCGACCCCGGACGGCGTCTCCGGCATCGCGCAGGTCTGCGCCGCGGTCTCCGCGCTGCTGCCGAGCCTGTCGATGTTCCTGGCCCACGTCCTCGTCGCGCTCGCCACCGGCTGGCTGCTGCGGCGCGGCGAGATCGCCCTCTTCCAACTGGCCCGGCTCTCCGCCCACAGCGCCCAGGCACTGGCGGCCGGGGCCCGGCTGCGGTCCCTGCGGGCCGCGCTCGCCCTCGTCCGCGCCCCGCGGGCCGGGGCGCGCGAGCAGCTCGTGGCCGGGCCGCGCGTTCCGCGTCACTCCGACGACGTGCCGGTGCCGGCCGCCGGGGATCCTCTGCAACACCTGGTGATCAGGCGCGGGCCTCCGGCCCCGTACGCCCTCGCAGCCTGACGCGACGCCTCCACCGACCCCGCAGGACCCGTCCGTGCACGTCCCTGTGCACCCACGCCCGCGGAACCGGACCACGAGGTGTCGTGATGCCGCCGCGCATCCGCGCGCCGGACCACCGTGTTCCGTTTCCCCTGTGGAGATTCCTGCCATGAAGCTTTCCCGTATCGCCCTCGCCGGCGGCGTCGCCGCGTCCACCGTTCTGCTGATCGCCGGCCCGGCCGCAGCCCACGTCAGCGTCCAGCCGGTCGGCGAGGCCGCCAAGGGCGGATACGTCACGCTCAACTTCAAGGTCCCCAACGAGCGCGACCAGGCCTCGACGGTGAAGCTCGAAGTCAACTTCCCGGCCGACCACCCGCTGTCGTCCGTCACCCCGCAGGCCGTCCCGGGCTGGAAGATCGACATCTCCAAGAGCAAGCTCGACAAGCCTCTTGAGGTGCACGGCAAGAAGATCACCGAGGCCGTCTCCAAGGTGACCTGGACCGCGGACGAGGGCGAGATCGCCCCCGGCTACTTCCAGCAGTTCCCGGTCTCCGTCGGCGCGCTTCCCGAGGACGCCGACCAGCTCGTCTTCAAGGCGATCCAGACGTACGACAACAAGGAAGTCGTCCGCTGGATCGAGGAGCCCACGGCGGGCGGCGAGGAGCCCGACAGCCCGGCCCCCGTCCTGAAGCTGACCGCCGCCGCCGAGGACGGCCACGGCGGTGCGGCCGGCGGCGCCGAGAAGACCGACGACTCCAAGGCCGCCGACACCGACGCGTCGGCCAAGGAGAGCAGCACCGCCGCGTCCTCCTCCTCCAGCGACACCACCGCCCGCACGCTGGGCATCATCGGCATCGTCATCGGCATCGGTGGCATCGCGTTCGGCGTGCTCGCCGGACGTCGCCGCTCGGCCTGACCGGCCGGTTCCATCACCCGCACCACGTTCAGGACACCTCATCCCATGCGCAACAGAAAAGCAGTGACGGCCGTGGCGTTCGCCGCCGCGGCCGCACTGGCCCTCTCCGCCTGCGGCACCGCTGACGACAAGGCGGAGCCCTCTGCCATCGCCGACGTCAGCGCCGCGCCGAAGGACAAGGCCGCGACCGTACTCGACCAGCCGTTCACCAAGCCGAACCTCGTCCTCACCGACACCCACGGCAAGGAGTACGACCTCCGCGAGGCGACCAAGGGCAAGCCGACGCTCATCTACTTCGGCTACACCAACTGCCCCGACGTCTGCCCGCTGACCATGAGCAACATCTCCCTCGCCAAGCGGGAACTGCCCAAGGCCGACCAGGAGAAGCTCCAGGTCGTCTTCGTCACCACCGACCCCGAGCGCGACACCCCCGCCTCGCTCGGCAAGTGGCTCTCCGCCCAGGACCCCTCCTTCACCGGCCTCACCGGCGACTTCCCGACCATCCAGGCCGGGGCGCGGCAGATCGGCATCGGCATCGACGCGCCGAAGAAGGAGAAGGACGGGACCATCGTCTCGATGCACGGCGCCCAGGTCATCGCCTTCTCCCCGAAGACGGACCAGGGGTATGTGCTCTACGGCGAGGACACCACCGCCGAGGAGTACACGAAGGACCTCCCCAAGCTGCTCAAGGGGGAGGCTCCGTGAACCGCCGGGCGGCCCTCACCGGCGTCCTGGCCCTCACCACGGGGCTGACGCTGGCCGGCTGCTCCTCGGACGGCACGCCCGACCTGGAGGTCGTCGGCGCGTATCTGCCGCAGCCCGTCAGCGACATGGCCGCCGGGTTCCTCGTCGTCCAGAACAACGGCGATGCCGGGGACCGGCTCACCTCGGTGACCAGTCCGCTCTCCGACGACGTCACGATCCACGAGACGAAGAACCAGAAGATGCGCGAGGTCTCCTCGTTCGAGGTGCCCGCGGGCGGCGAGCTCGACCTCGAACGCGGCGGCAACCACATCATGTTCATGAAGCTCAAGCAGAAGCCCAAGCAGGGCGAGAAGGTCTCCGTCGAGCTGCACTTCGAGAAGGCCGGCCTCATCACGGTCGACCTGCCGGTGAAGGAAACCACCCACAACCCGAAGAAGCAGTGAGGGACTGAATCGATGTCTGCCACCGCCCCGTACGCCGGACCGTCCCCGATACGACGGCCCGTCGCCGCCGCCGCGCTCCTGGCCGCGCTGCTCAGCCTGGTGTTCGGGCTGCTGCTGGCCGGCGCGGGCCCGGCGTCCGCGCACGCCGCCCTCACCGGGAGCGACCCGCAGGACGGGGCGGTGGTGGACACCGCGCCCAAGGAGGTCACCCTCAGCTTCTCCGAGGCCATCGCCGTGGGCGACGACTCCATCCGCGTCCTCGACCCCAGCGGCAAGCGCGCCGACACCGAGGCCGAACCGCGCGACCTCTCCGAGGGCTCCACCGTCCGCTACGGCGTCGCCCTCCACTCCGGTCTGCAGGACGGCACCTACACGGTGGCCTGGCAGGCGATCTCCGCCGACAGCCACCCCATCTCCGGCGCGTTCACGTTCTCCATCGGCGCCCCGTCCGAGACCACGGTGGCCCTGTCCTCCCAGGACGTGGGCGGCGGCCCGGTCGGCGTCGTCTACGACATCGCGCGCTACGCCGCCTACGGCGGATTCGTGCTGCTCGTCGGCGGCAGCGCGTTCGTCCTGGTCTGCTGGCGGCGGGGCGCGTCCGCCCCGCCGATGCAGCGACTCGTGGTCCGCGGCTGGCTCACGCTGACCGTGGCGACCCTGGTCATGCTGCTGCTGCGCAACCCGTACACGGGCAGCGGCAAGTTCGCCGACGCCTTCGACCTCGCCGGGCTCCAGTCCGTCCTGGACACCAAGCCCGGCGCCGCCCTCGTCTCCCGGCTGCTGCTGCTCGGGGCCGCTGCCCTGTTCATCGCCGTGCTCTTCGGCACGTACGCCCGGCGCGAGGACGAGCGGGAGAAGAAGGACCTCACCTTCGGCCTCGCCGTCGGGGGCGGGGTCGTCGCGGCGGGCATCGCCGCCACCTGGGCGATGTCCGAGCACGCCTCGACCGGCATCCAGGCGTCCATCGCCATGCCGGTGGACGTCGTGCACCTGCTGGCCGTCGCCGCGTGGCTCGGTGGGCTCGCCTCGCTCCTGGTGGCGCTGTACCGGACGCCGGACATCGGGAGCGCCGCGGTCCGGCGCTTCTCCGCGGTCGCGTTCGGCAGCGTCGTGGTCCTGGCGGCGACCGGGCTCTACCAGTCCTGGCGACAGGTCGGCTCCTGGTCGGCGCTGACCGGGACGCGCTACGGGCAGCTGCTGATCCTCAAGGTGGCGCTGATCGCCGTCCTGCTCGCGGTCGCCTGGTTCTCCCGGCGCTGGACGGGGCGGCTGACGGACACCGCCGTCGCCTCCTCCTCCGGAGCCGAGGATGAGGACGCCGCGACCGCGCCGGGGGACACCGCCCCGGCCCCGGTCACGGCCATGTCGTCGGAGGTTTCCGAGGTTCCCGAGATTTCCGACGCTTCCGACGCTTCCGACGCTTCCGACGCTTCCGACGCTTCCGACGCTTCCAACGAGGACATCGCCCCCGAGCGCGCCGCGCAACTGGCCCGTCAGCGGGCCGTTCTGACCGCGACGAAGAAGAAGCGGGTACGGGACGCCGACCCGGAGCGCTCCGGGCTCCGCCGCTCGGTGCTGGCCGAAGCCGCCGTCGCCGTCGTCCTGCTGGCTGTCACCACCATGCTGACGTCCACCGAACCCGGCCGTACGGAGGAGGAGGCCGCGGCCGGCGCCACCGCGGCCACCGCCCCCGCCGCCGGCGGCCCGGTCAACCTGAGCATGCCGTTCGACACCGGCGGCCAGAACGGCAAGGGCACCGTCCGCATCGACATCGACCCCGGCCGCACCGGATCCAACGATCTGCATGTGTGGATCGACGGCAGCGACGGCGAGCCGATGGACGTTCCCGAGCTGAAGGTGGCCCTCACTCTGGAGTCGAAGGACATCGGCCCACTGCCGGTCGTCCCGGACCGGCTGGCCGAGGGGCACTGGACGGCGAGCGGCGTACAGATCCCGATGGCCGGGGACTGGAAGGTCGACGTGACGGTAAGGACCTCTGACATCGACCAGGTCACCATCGACAAGAACGCGAAGATCGGCTGAGCACGGTGAGCAAGACCAAGGAACAGACTCCGGACGAGACCGCCGCCACCGGTACCCCGGGCAGCCCCGCCACCAGTACCCCGGGCGCCGACCACGTCGGCGGTACCGGCGTATCGCGGCGGCGGCTGCTCGGCACGGCGGGTGCGGCGGGCGCCACGGGGCTGGTGCTGGGGGCCGGGGGCGGGGCTGCCGGGTACGCCGCCACCCGCCCCGAGGAGACGGCCGCGCTGACGAGCGTCGGGGCGGCCGAGGCGATGTTTCACGGGAAACATCAACCGGGGATCACCACTCCGCTTCAGGCCCGGGGCCATCTCGTCGCCTTCGACCTGGCGGCGGGCGCCCGGCGCAAGGAGGCGGCGACCCTGCTGCGGCGCTGGTCCGCGGTGGCGAAGGAGCTGATGGCGGGCCGCCCCACAGCGGGCGGGCCGGACGGCCCCGGGCACGACACCGGGATCGCCCTGGACGCCGGGCCGTCGTCCCTGACCGTCACCTTCGGCTTCGGCCGTACGTTCTTCGCGCGCACCGGCCTGACCGGCCGCCTGCCCGCCGCGCTCGACCCGCTGCCCGCGTTCTCCGCCGACGCCCTCGACGCCGAGCGGTCGAACGGCGACCTGTGGGTGCAGATCGGCGCCGACGACGCGCTGGTCGCCTTCCACGCGCTGCGGGCCCTCCAGAAGGAAGCCTCGGGCACGGCACGGGTGCGGTGGCAGATGAACGGCTTCAACCGCACCCCCGGCGCGACCGCCCGCCCGATGACCGCCCGCAATCTGATGGGCCAGATCGACGGGACCGGCAATCCGAAGCGGACCGACGAGGACTTCGACCGGCGCGTGTTCGTCCCCGCCTCCCCCGGGAAACCGCAGGAGTGGATGGAGGGCGGCTCGTACGCCGTCGTCCGCCGGATCAGGATGCTCCTGGACGACTGGGAGAAGCTTCCGGTGGAACGCCAGGAGCGGGTCATCGGGCGACGCAAGGCGGACGGGGCGCCCCTGAGCGGGGGGACCGAGACCACGGAGATGGACCTCGACAAGGCGGGCCCGGACGGCAGGCTCGTGATCCCCGACAACGCCCACGCCCGGATCTCCTCGCCCGAGAAGAACGGCGGGGCCGCCATGCTGCGCCGCCCGTTCTCGTACCACGACGGCATCGCGGAGGACGGCGCTCCGGACGCCGGGCTCCTTTTCGTCTGCTGGCAGGCGGACCCGTTCCGCGGATTCGTGCCGGTGCAGCGCAAGCTCGACCGGGGCGACGCGCTGTCGCCGTTCCTCCGGCACGAGGCGAGCGGGGTGTTCGCGGTCCCGGGCGGGGCGGCGGAGGGCGAGTACGTGGGACAGCGGCTGCTGGAGTCGTAGGAGCGCCCGCGCCGTTTGCCGGACCGGCTCGGCATCACGCACTTCCGCGACGACCTTCGTCCCGTCCCCGCTCCGGCCGGGAAGCACGTGGGTCCCGGCGGCCGGGAAGCGCGTGTGGCGTGGTCTTTGCGCGCCCTTCCGACCGCATTCTGAGACTGCGCGGCGGGCCTCGCGGGGCACATTAGGGTGACCGTATGTCAGCCACGCGCTACGCCTATCTCGGTCCCGAAGGCACCTTCACCGAGGTCGCCCTCCGTACGCTCCCGGAAGCCGCCACCCGGGAACTCGCCCCGATGGTGTCCGTGCCGGCCGCCCTGGACGCCGTGCGCAGCGGGGAGGCGGCGGCGGCGCTCGTGCCGATCGAGAACTCCGTCGAGGGCGGCATCACCGCGACGCTGGACGAGCTGGCCGGCGGGGAACCGCTGATGATCTACCGCGAGGTGCTGCTCTCCATCACCTTCGCGCTGCTGGTACGGCCCGGGACCAAGCTGTCGGACGTCAAGACGGTCACCGCCCACCCGGCCGCCCAGCCGCAGGTGCGCAACTGGATGGCGGCCCACCTGCCGGGGGCCCTGTGGGAGTCGGCCGCGTCCAACGCGGACGGGGCCCGGCTGGTCCAGGAGGGGCGGTACGACGCCGCGTTCGCCGGGGAGTTCGCCGCCGCGACCTACGGCCTGGAGCCGCTGGTGACGGAGATCCACGACGCGGAGAACGCCCAGACGCGCTTCGTCCTCGTGGGCCGGCCCGCCCGGCCCTCCGCACCGACCGGCGCGGACAAGACCTCCGTGGTGATCTGGCTGGGCGACGACCACCCCGGCGCCCTCCTTGAGCTGCTCCAGGAGTTCGCGGTGCGCGGCGTCAACCTGATGCTGATCCAGTCGCGCCCGACCGGCGAGGGCATCGGCAACTACTGCTTCGCCGTGGACGCCGAGGGTCACATCGCGGACCGGCGGGTCGGGGAGGCCCTGATGGGGCTGAAGCGGATCAGCCCGAAGGTGCGGTTCCTCGGCTCGTACCCGCGGGCGGGCGTCTCCCCGGACGAGGTGGGGCCGCTGCGGGCGGGCACGTCGGACACGGCGTTCACGGAAGCATCCGACTGGCTGGCGCGCAGCCAGGACGGCCGGATCTGACGGGCGGGCAGGAGAAGCTCCGGCGCCAAGGCACCAAGGCACCAAGGCGCGAAGACTCGAAGGCTCCCGGAGCGGCCTGCTTACGCACTCCGCAGTGGTGCGATCTACGGATAGTCACGCACTCCGGAGAGTTATCCACAGGAGGGCTCTCGACCTGGGGACAAGTCGACACCGCAATGCGACATCGTCGACAAATCAACCCAGTCGACTCGGGGCCGTCCACAGAGGCGCGAGGCGGCACGAGGCGTCCACGTCGCCCCTACCCCCTTGATCAACTCTTTAGGGCGATGAATTCCCACCCGAACGAGCGCACGGAACGGGTTTGGGTGGGGGTTACGCAGGGATTAATCCGAGTTTCGAAGCAAATGCCCTCCAGCATCCACAGAACTCCCACACAGCCTGTGGATAACTATTCCGACGCAGACCCTCCTGTGGACAACGACGACCAGCACGACGAACGGCACACCCTCAACTCCCGCCCCACTCAAGGCGGGTACGTCAAGGCGGACCAGGCCTTCTCCCCTGTTCGAGGGAGTCGACCCGCGCCGCCGACGATTCCCCACAGAAATATCAATTCCGGCAATTCGGTCAAAGTGGCACGCTCGGCAATATCGGTTCGAGTGCGAGAACCGCGCACCGGTAGCCTGGAGGGGTGATTGACCTTCGCCTGCTCCGTGAGGACCCCGACCGTGTTCGCGCCTCCCAGCGCGCCCGTGGAGAGGACGTCGACCTCGTCGACGCCCTGCTCTCCGCCGACGAGCTGCGCAGGTCGTCCGGCGTCCGCTTCGACGAACTCCGTGCCGAACAGAAGTCCCTAGGCAAGCTGATCCCCAAGGCCACCCCCGAGGAGCGCACCGAGCTCCTCAAGAAGGCCGAACAGCTCAAGGCCGGCGTCAAGGCGGCCGACGCCGCCCAGGACGAGGCCGACGCGGACGCCAAGCGGCTCCTGCTCCAGCTCGGCAACATCGTCCACGAGGACGTGCCGGTCGGTGGCGAGGAGGACTTCGTCGTCCTGGAGACCCACGGCACCATCCGGGACTTCGGCGCCGAGGGCTTCGAGCCCAAGGACCACCTGGAGATCGGCGAGGCGCTCGGCGCCATCGACATGGAGCGCGGGGCCAAGGTCTCCGGCTCACGGTTCTACTACCTCACGGGCATCGGCGCGCTGCTGGAGCTCGCCCTCGTCAACGCGGCGATCGCGCAGGCCACCGAGGCCGGCTTCGTCCCGATGCTCACCCCGGCGCTGGTCCGCCCCCGCGCCATGGAGGGCACCGGCTTCCTCGGCCAGGCCTCGGAGAACGTGTACCACCTGGAGAAGGACGACTACTACCTGGTCGGCACCTCCGAGGTCCCCCTCGCCGCGTACCACATGGACGAGATCATCGACGCCGACAAGCTGCCCCTGCGGTACGCCGGGTTCTCCCCGTGCTTCCGCCGCGAGGCCGGCACGTACGGCAAGGACACCCGCGGCATCTTCCGCGTCCACCAGTTCGACAAGGTCGAGATGTTCTCGTACGTCGACCCCGCGGACGCCGAGGCCGAACACCGCAGGCTCCTGGACTGGGAGAAGCAGTGGCTCACCGCCCTCGAACTCCCCTTCCAGGTGATCGACGTCGCCACCGGTGACCTCGGCTCCTCCGCCTCGCGGAAGTTCGACTGCGAGGCGTGGATCCCGACCCAGGGCAAGTACCGCGAGCTCACCTCCGCGTCGAACTGCGACGGCTTCCAGGCCCGCCGCCTGTCCGTCCGGATGCGCGAGGGCAAGAAGGTCCAGCCGCTGGCCACGCTGAACGGCACGCTCTGCGCCGTACCGCGCACGATCGTGGCGATCCTGGAGAACCACCAGCTTCCCGACGGTTCTGTCCGGGTGCCCGAGATGCTCCGCCCGTACCTGGGCGGGCGCGAGGTCCTGGAACCGGTCGCCAAGTGACCTTCCCCTACAAGCTCGTCGCGACCGACCTCGACGGCACACTGCTGCGCGGGGACGACACGGTCTCCGGACGCACCCGCGAGGCCCTGGCCGCCGCCACGGCGGCCGGCGCCGCGCACATCATCGTCACCGGACGTGCGGTCCCCTGGACCCGGCACATCCTGGACGACCTGGGTTACGAGGGGCTCGCGGTCTGCGGTCAGGGCGCGCAGGTCTACCACGCGGGCGAGCACAAGCTGCTGACCTCCCTGACCCTGGACCGGCAGCTCGCCGGTCTCGCGCTGTCCAAGATCGAGGCGGAGGTCGGCCCGCTGCACCTGGCGGCCAGCCGCGACGGACTGGACGGCGAGGTGCTGGTGGGCCCCGGCTACCGGGTACAGGAGGGGCCGCTTCCGTATCTCTTCGTGGACGACGCCACCGAGATGTGGACGGCCCCGCTCAACAAGGTCTACATCCAGCACCCGGAGCTGGACGACGACGCGCTGGCCTTCGCCGCGCGGGCGGCGGTCGGCAGCCTGGTAGACGTGGTCATGGCCGGGGCCGGCGTGGTCGAGATCCTGCCGCTGGGCCTGAGCAAGGCGACCGGCCTCTCGCTGGCCGCCCGCCGGCTCGGTGTGAAGGCGGCCGACACGATCGCCTTCGGCGACATGCCGAACGACATCCCGATGTTCGGCTGGGCCCACCACGGCGTGGCCATGGCCAACGCCCACGACCACCTGAAGGCCGTCGCCCACGAGATCACCGCGTCCAACGATGACGACGGCATCGCGGTGGTGCTGGAGGAGCTGCTCCGCTCGGCGCCCGTGCAGTAGGACGCCCACCCGGCAGCGCGACTGCGGCCCGGCACCGTTTCCCACGGTGCCGGGCCGCCGGTGTATCGGCGCTACCCGCGCTGCCCGCGCTGCCCGCTACGGCGGCGCAGATCCTTCAGCTGTCGGGCGAAGGAGTCCAGCCGCCCGTCCAGGCGGACGACGTCCTGCTGCACATCCGTCAGCCGCAGACTCATCGCCCCGATCACCTGGTGCGTCACTTCCACCTTGCGGTCCAGACTGTCGAGCCGCTCCGACATCCGCACCAGCACCGGCCCGAGCTCCTGCAGCGCGCTGCCGACGCCGGTGAGGCAGCTCTCGATGCGCGTGACGCGCTGGTCGAGGGAGGCGTACTGCGTGCGCAGCGCCTCCTCGGCGTCGAGGAGGTACGTACGCACGCAGCGGGCGATGTCGCTGTCGCGAAGAAGCATGGCGACGTTGAAGACGGTGCGGCGGGTGTAGAGGGTCAGTTGCGTGGCGGCCTGTGGATAACTTTCCGCCCCCTCCCCGCCCCATAGGGACAACATGTCCCTATGGAAGAACCGCAGCTCAGAGCCGCGCAGAAGGACGAGGCCATTCTCCTGGACCTCCGCCCGATGCCGCTGGGTCACCTTCTTCACGGTCTCTGTGGATACTTCGAAGTACCGAGCCACGTCCTCTGTGCGAACGTGAATTCCGTCCGGGAGCATGACCAGGCTCTTCACCTTGTCGAGGACGTCGACGCGCCCCATCTGCTCCCCGCGCAACGCGCGCGATTCGAGCAGGGCGACTTCCGTGGGCATGAGTGTGCCTTTCGTACGAGGGAATGACGAGGACGGCCCACACCCCGGGCTTCAGGGGTGGAGGACGCTCACGGTTGCCACTCACTCGATGACCGGTCCGGTGGGCTGAGCCTCACCCGGTGCCGGCATTCCCCTATTTCACGATCGCTACGACGCCACGGATTCCAGTTGCCTCCACGCACCCTGCCCAACGACCCGATAAACGTACGGTTACGCGCACACCTGTCCGCTCATACGACGACCCCCGCCCAGGTCCGAAAGGGCGGGGGTCGTCGGGGCGCGCGAGGGCTCAGGCCGCAGGCCTCACTCCTCGCCCGCCAGCTTCAGCGCTCGCAGCTTCTGGCCCGCGTACCAGGTGGCGGCGACCGTGACCGCGACCAGCAGGACCGTGGCGAGCGGCAGGCCGACGTCCGAGGTCACCGCGCCGTCGCCCGCGACCTTCTGGGCGACCGCCAGGGACCACTGCTGGACGCTGAGCGTCCGCGCGCCGGCCACCAGGCTGCCGAACAGGGCCTCCCAGACCAGGGCGTAGACCAGGCCGAGGACGACCGCGTGCCGGCTGACCGTGCCGAGCAGCAGGAACAGGGCGCTGTACGCGATCGAGGCGACCAGCGCCGCGATCGTGTAGGCGACGGCGATCTGCTGGCCGTTGCCGTTGAGGATCAGGCCCGCGAGAAGCGTCGGCAGGGCGGAGAACACCATGGTCACGGCGATGGCCACGATCAGCTTGGTGAAGATGATCGTGGGCCGCTTCACGGGCTTGGCGAGCAGATAGACGATCGAGCCGTCGTCGATCTCGGGGCCGATCGCCCCGGTGCCCGCGATCACGCCGATCAGCGGCACCATCGTGGCGATGGCGAAACCGCCGAGGACGTCCGAGGCGACCTGGTCATCGGCTCCGGCGAACATGCGCACGGCCGCGGCGATGAGCAGCAGCAGTGCGGGCAGGACGAACAGGATGGCGGCCCGGCGCCGGCCGAGCAGGGCCCGGTAGGTGAGCCGGGCGACTGTGGGGTCGTACATGACGGTGCACAGCTCCTTTCAGGCCACTACTCAGGCCGCTACGAGGTAGGAAAAGACCGATTCGAGGGACTCGTCGGACGGCGAGACGGTCAGCAGCCGGATGGACTGCTCACGGGCCACCCTCGGCAGCAGTTCGGTGAACCGCCCGAAGTCGACGGCCTGGATCCGCAGTGCCTTCTCGGTCACGTCGACCTCGATGCCCGCCGTGGACGGGTCGGCGATGAGCGCGGCCGCGAGGGCCCGGTCGTCGCTGGAGCGCACCAGATAGCGGTGCGGGCGGTCCGTCATCAGCCGGCGGATCTTCCGGAAGTCACCGGACGCGGCGTGACGTCCGGCCACGATCACCTCGATGTGCGAGGCCAACTGCTCGACCTCTTCGAGGATGTGGGAGGAGAACAGGACCGTGCGCCCCTCGCCCCCCATCCGCCGCAGCAGTTCCATCAGCTGCATCCGCTGGCGCGGGTCCATCCCGTTGAACGGCTCGTCCAGGAGCAGCACCGAGGGCTCGTGGACCAACGCGGACGCCATCTTCACGCGCTGGCGCATGCCCTTGCTGTACGTGGAGATCTTGCGGTCCTGCGCGTACTCCATCTGGACCGTGGCGAGCGCCTTCTGCGCCTCGGCCCCGCCCAGGCCCTGGAGTTCGGCGTTGGCGACGACGAATTCCTTGCCGGTGAGGAAGTCGTACATCCCCTCCCGCTCCGGGACGATGCCGATCTTCTTGTAGACGGCTTCGTTGCGCCAGATCGGCCGGCCGTCGAGCGTGACATTCCCCGTCGAGGGGGCGAGGAATCCGCCCATCATGTTGATGAGGGTGGACTTTCCGGCACCGTTCGGGCCGAGAAGTCCGGTGACGCCGGGCCCCACGGTCATGGAGACGTCGTTGACGGCGACCACGTTGCCGAACCAACGCGAGGTGTGGTCGATCTCGATGGTGGTCACAGCCCGACCCTCCGGTAGCGGCGCATCAGAACGGCGTACGAGCCGGCGACGAGCGCGAGAACAACGAACAGGTAGACCACGCCGGTGCCGGCCCCCGGTCCTTCCCCTCCGGGGAAGGCGGAGGTCGCGCCGAGGAACGCGGTCTGGACGCCGTCGATCAGCGTGATCGGCGAGAAGAGGCCAAGCCACTGCACGGCCCCCTCCGACCCGGTCTCCCAGGCGATGGCCTGGATCGTGGAGACGGCGCCGTAAGTGATGGTCAGGAGGGCGATCACCGCGGCGACGCCGAAGCCGCGCCGCGGGGTCAGGGCTGCCATCACGAGGCCGAGGCCGGCGAACAGCACGGACAGCAGCGCCACCGACACCAGTCCCTGGCCGAACCACTTGGTCTGATCCGCGAAGTCGAACTTCGCGAGCAGAGAGCCCACATAGAGGACGAGCAGCGGCGCGCCGGTGAGGATGAAGAGCGCGGCGGCGGTGGCGGCGAACTTCGCCCCCACGTAGTCGGCGCGTTCGATCGGCCGCGAGAAGTACAGGGGGACGCTCTTGAACCGGAGGTCCCTGGACACCGCCTGCGGTGCCTGGGCGGCGATGAACAGGCCGATGACGGCCTGGAGGTAGATCGCGTACGAGGTGTACTCGACCACCAGCTTGCTGGCGTCCGGGGCGGCCATGGAGACCGCCACCAGGATCGCCGCGACCAGCGTCATCACGCCGAACAGCAGCATGGGGAGCACCTTGGACTTGGCGGAACGGCCCAGTCCGAAGGAGCCCCGCAGCGTCTGCGAGAACAGGGAGCGGCGGGCGTAGGCCCGGCCGAGCCGCGGTCCGTCGTAGGAGCGGTAGCCGATGTTGTGGATCCGGGAGGCGTCGCGCCCGGCCGCGGTCCCGGTCTCAGTGCTCATCGCGACCGCTTCCTTTCTGCTGTACGGCCCCGACGGTGGCGGCCGCGGCCGGGACGGCGGTGCTGTGCGCCCCGCCCTGTTCGTCACGGAAGACCTCGGCGATGTGGTGGCGGCGCTGTTCCATGCGGACCAGACCGAGCCCGAGCCCGGCGACGCTGTCGCGGACCAGGTCGTACGTTTCCTCGTCGGCCGCTTCGATCAGCAGGATGTGGCCCGCGCCCGGCAGCCCCTCCGTGTCGATCCCGTCGTGGCCGATGAGGGTGACCCCGGCGGCGGTGAGGATCTCGCGCAGCGCGCCGGTGCCGTCGGGGTGGGTGTCGCTGTCGGTCACCTCGACCGCGAGGGTCGCGGTGGTCTGCGTGAAGTCGCTGGTGGAGCTGGAGCGCAGGAGCGTGCCACCGTCGATGACGACGACGTGGTCGCAGGTGCGTTCCAGTTCGCCCAGGAGGTGCGAGGTCACCAGCACGGAGATGCCGAAGTCGGTGTGGATCCGTCGGATCAGGCCGAGCATCTCGTCACGGCCGACCGGGTCCAGACCGTTGGTCGGCTCGTCGAGGAGGACCAGCTGGGGGTCGTGGACGAGGGCCTGGGCCAGCTTGACCCGCTGCTTCATGCCGGTCGAGTAGCCGCCGATGGGGCGGTAGCGCTCCTCGTAGAGGCCGACGTGGCGCAGGGTGTCGGCCGTGCGCTCGCGGGCCGCCGTGGGCGGCAGCCCCGACATGCGGGCCATGTGCACGACGAACTCGGTCGCCGACACGTCGGGCGGCAGGCAGTCGTGCTCGGGCATGTACCCCACCCGTTCCCGGATGGCGGCGCCGCTGGTCGCGACATCTAGCCCGAGCACTGCGGCCCGGCCTTCGGTGGCGGGGGAGAGACCCAGCAGGATCTTGATCAGTGTGGACTTGCCGGCTCCGTTGGAACCCACCAGACCGGTCACACCCGGTCCGATGTCCAACGTGAGCCGGTCAAGCGCGGTCACCCGGGGGAACCGCATGCTCAGGGCTTCGGTAGCGATAACGGCTGTCACGGAGAAGACGTTAGTGGCGCGGACCACAGGGGTCGTCAGCCCTGATGGCTGGATCCACGTCAGACTCCAGGCGTACGCGCCCGTAGGGGGACCCCGCGAAGGACGAGGCCCGGTCTCCGGGACGGGCGGCGCGACCGGGGTTCACCGGGTGCCGTCGGCCCGGGCTCCTGCGGGCAGGGCGGAGTTTTCCACAGACCGGCGCCCGGCGCCCGTGCTTGTCCACAGGACGTGCAGCCCCCCTTGACGCAGCCGCCGGACATGGTCACATTCATCAGTGTCACGTTACGGACGCGTACCGCACACGGCAGGGAACGGACGGTGGCATGACCGGCATGACCGCGGCAGTGCAGTATGAAAGCACCCCGGAGCTCCGGGGATTCAGAGAAGTCCAGCGTCTGGCCTATGCCTGCGCGGAGGCGGTCGCCGGTCAGCTGCGGTCGGGGGTGACCGAGCGCGAGGCGGCCCGGATGCAGCGCACGTGGCTGCGCGAGCGAGGCGTGCGCGACTGGTTCCACCTTCCGTTCGCCTGGTTCGGCGACCGCACGGCGTTCGCCCGGTTCAAGGTGCCGCCGCAGTTCTTCCCGACCGACCGGAAGCTGGAGCCGGGGATGCCGTTCATCCTCGACATGGCCCCGGTCCACAAGGGTTTCACCGCCGGTGTCGGATATGCGGGGTGCCTCGGCCTCAATCCACTGCACGACAGGCTGCTGGCCGATCTGGAGGCCCACCGCGAGCTGATCCTGCGGGAGGTGCGCGAGCGCCGTTCGCTGCGCGAGATATACGAGGACGTCGAACGCCTCATGACCGCACAGGGATACGCGAACAGGCACCGGGCCCACCCCTTCGGCGTGATCGCCCACAAGATCGGCCGCGTCGCCGAACGCCGTTGGTCGCCGCAGGTGTTCGGCTTCGGCACCCAGGCTCTCAAGGGACTGGTGAGTGACGCGCTGCACGGCCACCGGGACGGCTGGTCACCGCTGTGGAGCCCCTACCGCTTCTCCGACCACCCGCCGCAGCCGGGCCTGTGGGCGGTCGAGCCCCACCTCGGATTCCGGGGTACGGGCGCGAAGTTCGAGGAGATCCTGGTGGTCACCGACTCCGAGGACCCCGAGCAGAGCGCTTTCTGGCTGGACGAGGATCTGCCGCACGTGCGGCGCTGGGCCGAGGAGAAGGTGGCGGCGTGAATCTGTCCCAGGCACGTGAGCGACGCGTGGTCACGGGAGGCGTCGAGCTGTGCGTCGCCGAACTGGGCGACGCGGGCCGGCCGACCGTGGTGCTGGTCCACGGCTACCCGGACAGCAAGGAGGTCTGGTCGGACGTCGCCGTCCGGCTGGCCGAGCACTGGCACGTGGTGCTCTACGACGTGCGGGGGCACGGCAGGTCCACCGCCCCGAAGCCGCTGCGCGGCGGCTTCACCCTGGAGAAGCTGACCGACGACTTCCTGGCCGTGATCGACACGGTCAGCCCGGACCGGCCGGTGCACGTGGTCGGTCACGACTGGGGATCCGTCCAGGCCTGGGAGTTCGTCACGGTCGGCAGGACCGAGGGCCGGATCGCCTCCTTCACCTCGATGTCCGGTCCGTCCCTGGACCACTTCGGGCACTGGATCAAGCGCCGGATGACCCGCCCCACCCCGCGCCGGGTCGGCCAGCTGCTCGGCCAGGGCGCGAAGTCCTGGTATGTGTACATGCTCCACACCCCGGTCCTGCCGGAGCTCGCCTGGCGCGGCCCGCTCGGGAAGCGGTGGCCCCGGATCCTGGAGCGCCTGGAGAAGGTGCCCGCGGGCGACTACCCCACCGCCTCCCTGCCGGACGACGCGGCGCACGGCGCCTGGCTCTACCGCGACAACGTCCGTGCCCGGCTCAGCAGGCCCCGCGCGGACGCCTTTGCCCACGCCCCCGTCCAGCTGATCACGCCGACCGGCGACTCGTTTCTCTCCGAGCGGCTCTACGACGGGCTGGAGGACTGGGTCCCCACCCTGGTGCGCCGCTCGCTTCCCGCCAAGCACTGGGCGCCCCGCACCCGGCCGGACCAACTGGCCGCTTGGATCGACGAGTTCGTCGCCGCGAGCGAGTCCGCCGGGCGGGAGGGCGCGCCCGCGCAGCGGACGGCCGCGCAGGGCCCCTACGCTCAGCGGTTCGGCGGTCAGCTGGTCCTGGTGACGGGCGCGGCCTCCGGGATCGGGCGGGCCACCGCGTTCGCGTTCGCCGAGGCGGGCGCCCGGGTCGTGGCCGTGGACCGGGACGCGGAGGGGGCCGCCCGGACCGCGGAGTTGGCGCGGCTGATCGGGGCGCCCGCGGCCTGGGGCGAGGCGGTCGACGTCAGCGACGAGGCCGCGATGGAGAAGCTCGCCGCCCGGGTCGCCGCCGAGTACGGCATCGTCGACGTCCTGGTCAACAACGCCGGGATCGGGCTGGCCGGCTCCTTCCTGGAGACCACGAGCGAGGAGTGGAAGAAGGTCCTCGACGTCAATCTGTGGGGCGTCATCCACGGCTGCCGGATCTTCGGCACCCAGATGGCGGACCGGGGCCAGGGCGGCCACATCGTCAACACGGTGTCGGCCGCGGCTTTCCAGCCATCCCGGGTGCTGCCCGCATACAGCACGTCGAAGGCGGCCGTGCTGATGCTCAGCGAATGTCTACGGGCCGAGCTGGCGGAGAAGTCGATCGGGGTGAGCGCGATATGTCCCGGCATCGTCAACACCAACATCACCGCCACCACGCGTTTCGCGGGCACCGACGCGGCGGAGGAGGCGCGGCTCCGGAAGCGGACGAGCCGCCTCTACGGGCGGCGCAACTACCCGCCTACGAGGGTCGCCGACGCGATCCTGCGGGCGGTCGTGCGCAACCAGGCCGTGGTGCCGGTGACCCCCGAGGCGCGGGGCGCGCGGCTGCTGTCCCGGCTGAGCCCCGGGGCCCTGCGCTCCGTCGCCCGGCTGAAGCCCCCGCTGTGACCGGGGCCGGCGCCCGGGCCGCCGAGTACCGGATCGAGGACCTGGCCCACGCCAGTGGGGCCACGGTGCGCACGATCCGCGCCTACCAGGACCGGGGGCTGCTCCCGACGCCCGAGCGGCGCGGCCGGGCCAATGTGTATCGGGAGACCCATCTGGCCCGGCTGCGGCAGATCGCGGACCTGCTCGACCGGGGTTACACCCTGGCCAGCATCAAGGAGTTGCTGGAGGCGTGGGACGCGGGACGGGGGCTCGGCGGGGTGCTCGGGCTGGTCGCCGAGGTGCACGGCCCGTGGACGGACGAGGAGGCCGACCGGATCACCCGCCGGGAGCTGGACGCGAGGTTCGGCGGTCGGCAGGACGACGAGGCCATCGCCGAGGCGGTGGAGCTCGGCGTGCTGGAGCGGGTGCCCGGCCGGGACGACGAATTCCTCGTGCCCAGCCCGCAAGAGCTGGCGGTGGCCGTCGAGTTGTACGGGGCCGGGGTCCCGCTGCCCGCGATCTCCGGACATCTACGGGAACTTCGCGGTCAGGTGGAGCACATCGCCTCCCGCTTCCTTGAGTTCACCACTGAGCACGTCTTCGCCCGCTATCTGGGCCATCGGCCTCCCACCGACTCCGACGCGGCCGAGGCGGCGTCGCTCGTACGGCGGCTGCGCCCCCTCGCCCAGCAGACGGTGGACGCGGAACTGGCCCGTGCGATGCGCACGTTCGCGACACGTCATCTGCACCACCACCTCGGCGCGGAGGAAACGGCGATCTCCGAGAACGCGACGCGCCCCGTGCTGCTCCCGGCCCGGACAACACGAGCAGTGCAGCAGTTGGTTGGCGCGGAGCGGGTGGCCGCCTTCGTCGCAGCGGCCACCGAACGAGAGGTTCAGGCACGCACCTTGGACCACCTGAGCGCAACTCGCCTCAAAGAGCACGAAATCAACGAAAGCACCTGAAGCGAATGGGTGTTGTCCACAGAACCGCCAAATAGCCTGTGGATAACCCGGGTTGGCTGTGGATCAAACCCGTCCAAGGAGAAAGGTCGAAGAACCGCGGAAGAACGAAGAGCCGACGAGGTGACGAGGTGACGAGGTGACGAGACGACGAGGTGAGAAGCCTACGAGCCGAAATGCGCATGCACGGGCAAGCCCGCCACAGGCACTCTGACGCCATGGACGAACATCGCACCGTCAAGGTGTCCAAGTACCTCTCGACCCATCTGCGTCATCAGCCGGAACGCATCGGCCTCACCCTCGACGAGAACGGCTGGGTAGCGGTCGAGGAGCTGCTGCGCGCCGCGGCCCGGCACGGATTCACCCTCTCTCGCGCCGAGCTCGACCATGTCGTCGCCGCCAACGACAAGCGGCGCTTCACCATCGAGAGCGGTGCCGGGAGCAGCGTGGGGAGCAGTGTCCAGGGCGGCATCGAAGGCGACCGCATCCGCGCCAATCAGGGTCACACCGTCGCCATCGACCTGGACCTGCCGCCGGCCGAACCGCCCGCGTACCTCTACCACGGCACGGTCGCCCGGGTGATGGACGCGATCCGGACCGAGGGCCTGCGCCCCATGGCCCGCCACCACGTCCACCTGTCCTCCGACCGGGAGACGGCCACCCGGGTCGGCGCCCGTCGCGGGCGCCCCCTCGTCCTCACCGTGGACGCGGGCGCGATGCACCGCGCCGGCCATGTCTTCCGGGTCAGCGCCAACGGCGTCTGGCTCGCCGACGCCGTACCTCCGCGGTTCCTGCGCCTGCGCGACTGAAGGACCCCGGTCGCTACGCCACTAAGCCAGCTGCGCGGGCGCCTCGGTCGCGATGCGCTCGAAGACCTTCGGGTCGACGTCGAAGACCGAATCGGGGATCGGGGCGTGGATGACGATCTCGGTGAAGCCCAGCTCGGCGTGGCGCCCCGCGAAGTCGACGAACGCGTCCACGGACTCCAACGGGCCGTTGCGGTCCGGTGTGAAGGCGGTGAGCAGGATCCGGTCCAGCTCGGATGCGTCCCGGCCGATCTCCGCGCAGGCCGCCGTGAGCCTCTCGTTCTGCCCCCGCAGCGCGGCCCGTGACTCCTCCGGGGTGCCGTTCTCGTACAGCTTCGGGTCGCCGGTGGTGACCCAGGCCTGCCCGTGCCGGGCGGCGAGCTTCAGGCCGCGCGGTCCGGTCGCGGCGACCGCGAAGGGCAGGCGGGGCCGCTGGACACAGCCGGGGATGTTGCGGGCCTCCTCCGCGGCGTAGTACTTCCCGTGCTGGGTCACCGCGTCCTCGGTGAGAAGCCGGTCCAGGAGCGGGACGAACTCGGCGAAGCGGTCGGCACGTCCGCGCGGGGTCCAGGCGTCCTGGCCCAGGGCCGTGGCGTCGAAGCCACTGCCGCCGGCGCCGATGCCGAGGGTGACCCGGCCGCCCGAGATGTCGTCCAGGGAGATCAGCTCCTTGGCCAGCGTGACCGGGTGGCGGAAGTTCGGCGAGGTCACGAGGGTGCCCAGCCGCAGGCGTTCGGTGGCCGTCGCCGCGGCGGTGAGCGTGGGCAGCGCCCCGAACCACGGGCCGTCCCGGAACGTCCGCCAGGACAGGTGGTCATAGGTGTAGGCGGTGTGGAAGCCCAGCTCCTCCGCGCGCTGCCAGCGGTCGCGCCCGCCCTCGTGCCAGCGGTGGACGGGGAGGATCACGGTGCTCAGGCGAGGGCTCATGCCCCTGAGCCTACGACCGTGCGCACGCGTGACGGCCACCCGATGGCGTTGGCATATGCCAGAGGACTTTTCCGCAGATCAACGCCTTACCCACTCAGATGTGCGCCCCTCCGCACGCACGTGCACCGTTGTGGGCGAGAATGACCCGGTGACCTCAGTGACCGATACGCCTCTTCCCGCCGTGACCCGGCTGATCGCCACCGACCTCGACGGCACCCTGCTGCGCGACGACAAGACGCTGTCCGCGCGTACGGTCGCGGCCCTCGCGGCGGCCGAGGAGGCCGGGATCGAGGTCTTCTTCGTCACCGGCAGGCCGGCCCGCTGGATGGACGTCGTGCGGGACCACGTCCAGAGCCACGGTACGGCGATCTGCGCGAACGGCGCCGTGGTCACCGACCTGCGGACGGACGGCGAGCTGCTCTCCGTACGGCCGCTGGAGCGCGCAGCCGCCCTGCACGTCGTGCGCGCCCTGCGCGAGACGGCCCCCGGCACCTCCTTCGCCGTCGAGATGACCACCGGCATCAACTACGAACCGGCCTACCCGCCCTTCCACCTGGACCCGGGCGCGGCCGTGGCCGTCGCCGAGAAGCTGCTGCACGAGGACGCCCCGGGCACCGGCGCGCCGGTGATCAAGCTGCTGGCCCACCACACCGAGCTGTCCCCCGACGCCTTCCTCACCCTGGCCCGTACGGCCGCCGGCGACCGGGCCGCCATCACCCGATCCAGCCCCTCCGCGCTCCTGGAGGTCAGCGGGCTCGGCGTCTCCAAGGCCACCACGCTCGCCGCCTGTTGTGCCGAGCGCGGCATCTCGCCCGCCGAGGTGGTCGCCTTCGGCGACATGCCCAACGACATCGAGATGCTCAGCTGGGCCGGCGCCTCCTTCGCGATGGGCAACGCCCACCCGGACGCGGTGGCCGCTGCCTCGGGCCGGACCGCGACCAACCAGGAGGACGGGGTGGCGGTCGTCATCGAGCGGATCCTCGCCGCCCGCGCAGAGACCCGCTGAAACCTTTCGGCACACCGGCCCGCCAGCACACCGGAACACCGGCACACCTCGCGGGCCCGGCACACCGCCTCGCAGGCCCGGCACACCGCCTCGCGGGCCCGGCAGGCCCGCGAGACCAGCCCCGCCCGCCCTGCGGTGCCACCGTCGCGCCGCCCTCACAGCGGCGCCTCCCACACCACCGTCGTACCGCCACCGCCCTCCCCGATCCCCCGTTCGATCCGGCTCGATCCGCCCAGCGACTCGGCCCGGCGGGCCAGGTTGCGCAGCCCGCTGCGGCGGCCGCCCTCCGGGATGCCCACCCCGTCGTCGGCGACCGAGAGGCGTACCGCTGCCCGCCCGTCCGGCAGGGTCACCGTCGCGTCGACGACCACATCGATCAGCGACGCCCCCGCGTGCCGGAACGCGTTGGAGAGGGCCTCGCGCAGCGCGGCGACCAGGTTCTTGCCGGTCAGCTCACCGACGAGCGAGTCCACCGGGCCGAGAAAGCGGTGCGAGGGCTTGAAGCCCAGCGGGACGGCCGCCATGTTGATCTCCCGCAGCACGCGGGTGCGCAGCCCCGACGGGGCCGCGGCCGGTTCCTGCTGGAGCGCGAAGATGGCCGTGCGGATCTCCTGGATCGTCACGTCCAGTTCGTCCACAGCCCGGCCGACGCCGGTCCGCACCTCGGGCACCACCGACCGGCGCTGGGCGCTCTCCAGCATCATCCCGGTGGCGAACAGCCGCTGGATCACCAGGTCGTGGAGGTCGCGGGCGATCCGGTCACGGTCCTCGTACACCGCGAGCCGCTCCCGGTCCCGCTGCGCCTCCGCCATCATCAACGCGAGCGCCGCCTGGGAGGCGAACTGGGTGGCGAGCGTCCGCTCGGTCTCCGTGAACGGGCGCGCGCCCCGCGCCCGGGGAGTGGCCAGCGCGCCGAGCACCCGGCCGCCGCTGTGGAGCGGCAGCATCATGCTGGGGCCGAACCGGTCGGCCAGCTTGGTGACCATCCGGCTGTCGGTGGCGGAGTCGTCGATGAACACCGCCTCGCCCGCCAGGAGTTTCGCCACCACCGCGCTCCGGGGCGGGATGATCACGCCGAGCGAGGACGCGGGGTCGTCGGACGAGACGGCGACGATCTCCAGGCCGCCCTCCTCGGCGGGCAGCAGCACGATCCCGGCGGCGGAGTCGGCGAGCCGGCGGGCCTGTTCGGCGACCACGGACAGCGCCTCGTCGGCGTCCCCGCCCGACAGGAGGGCCGTGGTGACCGCGACGGAACCGTCGATCCAGTGCTCCCGCTGCCGCGCCGCCTCGTACAGCCGGGCGTTGCCGATGGCGATCCCGGCCTCGGTGGCGAGCACCCTGACCATGTGGAGGTCGTAGTCGCTGAATTCGGCGCCATCCTGCTTCTCGGCCAGGTAGAGATTGCCGAAGACATCTCCCTGGACCCGGATGGGCACCCCCAGGAAGGTCCGCATCGAGGGGTGCCCCGGCGGGAAGCCCGCGGACCGCGGATCGGTGGACAGATCGGCCAGCCGGACCGGGGCGGGGTCGTGGATCAGCGCGCCGAGCAGACCCCGGTGGCCGTCGGGGCGTCGCCCGATCGCCTCGGCCACCTCCTGCGGAACGCCGTACGTCACGAAGTCCGACAGCCCCTCACCCAGCTCGTCGACGACGCCGATGGCGGCGTACCGGGCGTGGGCGAGCTCGGCCGCCGTCTCGCAGATCCGGTCCAGGGTGGAGTGCAGTTCCAGCCCCGCGCCGACGGAACGCATCGCCTCCAGGAGCTGCGGCACCCGCGCGGTCAGCTCGGTGGACAGGCCCTGGAGGCTGCGGGCGGCCCGGGTGGCGGCGTCCAGGGAGTCCTGCGGGTCGGGCTCTGCCATGACCTGAGCCTAGTTAGTCCCGATAGAGGGCGAAAGTCGAGAATGTACGGGGCGGGCGTAGGGGCGCCGGTCGCCCGGGGCCCGGCTCGGTGTCGCCGCCGCTATCGGACCCCCGCCCCGACCGCCTCCCGTTCGCGCTCCAGCATGCGGCGCAGCGGCCCGTCCTCGGCGACGAGTTCGGCGTACGGTCCGCGCTGCACGACCCGGCCCGCGTCCAGCACCAGCACCTCGTCGACCGTGCCGAGGCCGGTCAGCCGATGGGTGATCAGTACGGTCGCACGGCCCCGGGTCGCGTCCAGCAGGTCGGCGGTGAGGGCGTCGGCGGTCGGCAGGTCGAGGTGTTCGGCCGGCTCGTCCAGGACGAGTACGGGGAAGCCCGCCAGCAGCGCGCGGGCCAGGGCGAGGCGCTGGCGCTGACCGCCGGAGAGCCGCGCGCCGTGCTCGCCCACCGGGGTGTCGAGCTCCTCCGGCAGGGCCAGCACCCAGTCCAGGAGCCGGGCCCGGGAGAGCGCGTCGCGCAGTTCGGCGTCGGTCGCCCCGGGGCGGGCCAGCCGCAGGTTCTCGCGGATCGTGCTGTCGAAGACGTGCGCGTCCTGGGCGCACAGCCCGACCGAGCGCCGGACCGTCTCCGATTCCAGCGCGGACGCCTCGACGCCGCCCAGCCGGTACGTCCCCGACGAGGCGTCCAGGAAGCGCAGCAGGACCTGGGCGAGCGTCGTCTTGCCCGAGCCGGAGGGGCCCACGACCGCGATGCGCCGGCCGGGCGTCAGCGTCAGGTCGAGCGAGGCCAGCGCGTCGTGGCGGGCCCCCGGGTAGCGGGCACTCAGCCCCCGCACCTCCAGCGGGAAGGGCGACGCGGGCTCCTCGGCGGGGGCCTCGGGCTCCCGTACGGGCACGGGGGCGTCCAGCACCTCGAACACCCGCTCGGCGCTCCGGGCGACGCGCTGGCGGTACTGCACGGCGAGCGGCAGCCCGGTGACGGCCTCGAAGGCGGCGAGCGGGGTCAGCACCACCACGGCGAGCGCGACACCGGACAGCCGGCCGTCCTGCACGGCGGGGACGGCCACGGTCGCGGCGGCCACCACGGTGAGCCCGCAGACCAGGGCGGACAGCCCGCCGCCCAGCGCCGTCGCGGCGGCGGCGCGCGAGGCGATCCGGGTCAGCAGCGTGTCGGCCGCGCGCAGCCGCGTCTGCCGGGCGGGCAGCGCGCCCGCGACGGTCAGTTCGGCGGTGGCGCCCAGGAGGTCGGTGACCCGGGTGGCCAGGGCGGCGCGGGCGGGTGCGAGCTGACGTTCCGTACGGCGGGCACAGGCGCCGCTGACGAGCGGTACGCCGACCCCGGCGACCAGCAGCCCCGCGGCCAGGATCACGCCCGCCTCCGGGAGCAGCCAGCCGGTGAACCCGGCGGCCCCGGCCCCCACCACGAAGGCGGTGCCGACGGGCAGCAGCCAGCGCAGCCAGTAGTCCTGGAGCGCGTCCACATCGGCGACGAGCCGGGACAGCAGGTCCCCGCGCCGCGTGGTGCGCAGGCCCCCGGGGGCGATGCGTTCGAGACCCCGGTAGACGGAGACCCGCAGGTCGGCGAGGAGCTTCAGGACGGCGTCGTGCGAGACGAGCCGCTCGGCGTAGCGGAAGACCGCCCGGCCGATGCCGAAGGCGCGGGTCGCGGTGACCGCCATCATCAAGTACATGACCGGCGGCTCTTCGGAAGCGCGGGAGATCAACCAGCCGGAGACCGCCATGAGTCCCACGGCCGACCCGACCGCCAGGCTCCCGAGCAGCAGGGCCAGGGTCAGTCGTCCGCGCTGCGTCCCGGCCGACTCGCGGACCCGGGCGAGCACCCGTCCGGAGCGGGCACCGTCCTTCCGCGGTCCGCCGTCGGCCGCGCGCACTTCCTCCGCCCGGTGGGCGTCCAGGAGTTCGCCCCCGGCGAGCGGCTGGGGGATGGCCGGCCCGGCGGTGACGGCACGCGTACCGGGGCCCCCGTCCTCGGTCCGCTCCCGCACGTCGGTACGCGGCTCCAGGGTCACCACGCGGTCGGCGACCGCCAGCAGGGCCGGACGGTGGACGACCAGCAGCACGGTCCGCCCGGCGGCCAGCCTCCGTACGGCGTCGACGATGCCCGCCTCGCTCTCGCCGTCCAGGCTCGCGGTCGGCTCGTCCAGCAGCAGGAGCGGCCGGTCGGCGAGGAACGCCCGGGCGAGGGCCAGGCGCTGGCGCTGGCCCGCGGAGAGCCCGGCGCCGTCCTCCCCCAGGGCCGTCCGCATCCCGTCGGGCAGGGCCGCGACGAAGTCGTACGCGCCCGCGTCCCGCAGCGCCGCGAGGACCGCCTCGTCGTCGGCGTCGGGCCGCGCGAGGCGCACGTTCTCGGCGATGGTGTCCGCGAAGAGGTGGGGACGCTGGGGAACCCAGGCGATACGGCTCCGCCAGCGTTCGAGGTCCAGGTCCTTGAGCTCCCGGCCGCCGACCCGGACATGCCCCTCGTCGGGTAGGGCGAACCCGAGGAGCACGTTCAGCAGGGTGGACTTGCCGACCCCGCTCGGGCCGACCAGGGCGACGGTCTCCCCCGGCTCCACGGTGAGCGACGCGGCGTCCAGCGAGGGTTCGGCGCGGCCCTCGTGGCGTACGGTCACGTCCGCCAGTTCCAGGCGCGGCGCGTCCGGGACGTCCTCGGTGCCCGAGGCCCGGGGCTCGGTCTCCAGGACGGTGAAGATCTCCTCCGCGGCCGACAGGCCCTCGGCCGCCGCGTGGTACTGCGCTCCGACCTGGCGGATCGGCAGATACGCCTCCGGGGCCAGGATCAGGACCACCAGGCCGGTGTAAAGGTCGAGTTCGCCGTGGACGAGCCGCATGCCGATCGTGACGGCGACGAGGGCCACCGACAGGGTCGCCAGCAGCTCCAGGGCGAACGAGGACAGGAAGGCGATCCGCAGGGTGCGCAGGGTGGCCCGGCGGTAGTCGGAGGTGATCGTGCGGATCGATTCGGCCTGGGCCTTGGCCCGCCCGAAGACCTTCAGGGTCGGCAGGCCGGCGACGACGTCCAGGAAGTGCCCGGAGAGCCGGGACAGCAGCTGCCACTGGCGGTCCATCCGGGACTGGGTGGCCCAGCCGATCAGGATCATGAAGAGCGGGATGAGCGGCAGTGTGACAACGATGATCGCCGCCGACACCCAGTCCTCGGTGACGATCCGGGCGAGCACCGCCACGGGCACCACGACGGCGAGTCCGAGCTGCGGGAGATAGCGGGCGAAGTAGTCGTCGAGCGCGTCGATGCCCCGGGTCGCCAGCGCGACGAGCGAACCGGTGCGCTGCCCGCTCAGCCAGTCGGGGCCCAGTCGCGCGGCCCGCTCCAGGAGCCGGCCGCGCAGTTCGGACTTGACGGCCGCGCTGGCGCGATGGGCCGCCAGTTCGGTGAGCCAGGCGACGAAGGCCCGGCCCAGGGCGACCGCGGCGAGCAGGAGAAGGGGGGTGCGCAGCGCGGTGACCGTGAGTCCGCCCTCGAAACCGCCCACCACGATCTCGGCGATGAGCATCGCCTGGGCGATCACCAGCAGGGCGCCGACCAGGCCGAGGGCCACCACGGCCGCCAGGAAGAGGCGGGTGGCGCGCGCGTGGTGGAGCAGACGCGGATCGATCGGTTTCACGTGAAACATCCCCCCGGCGGGGTCGGTGAACGCTGCGGGACAGTGAGCTGCCGCACGCCTCGCGGGGCCCGCGGCAGCTCACCGGAGTCAGTGCGGGTCGGCGATGTGCTGGGTGCCGATGCGCTTGCGGAAGACCCAGTAGGTCCAGCTCTGGTAGAGCAGCACGACGGGCGTGGCGATACCCGCGCACCAGGTCATGATCTTGAGCGTGTACGGGCTGGACGAGGCGTTGGTGACCGTGAGGTTCCAGGCGTCGTTCAGCGAGGACGGCATGACGTTCGGGAAGAGCGTCAGGAAGAGTACCGCGACCGTCGCCGCGATCGTCACGCCCGAGAACGCGAACGACCAGCCCTCGCGGCCCTTGGCAATGGCCCCGATCGCGGCCAGGAGCGCCACCACCGCCACGATCACGGCCCCCAGGCTCCAGGCGTCCCCGTTCTCCGCCTGCGTCCAGACCAGGAAGCCCAGTGCGAGCACGGCGGTGACCGGCCCGAGCTTCAGCGCCAGTGCGCGGGCCCGGGCCCGGATGTCGCCCGCCGTCTTGAGGCCGGCGAACACCGCCCCGTGGAAGGTGAAGAGCGTGAGGGTGACGAGGCCGCCGAGGATCGCGTACGGGTTGAGGAGGTCCCAGAGACTGCCGACGTACTCCATGTCGGCGTCGATCTTCACGCCCCGCACGATGTTCCCGAACGCCACGCCCCACAGCACCGCGGGAATCAGGGAGGTCCAGAAGATCGCGGTCTCCCAGTTCGTCTGCCACCGCTCCTCGGGCCGCTTGGCGCGGTACTCGAAGGCGACGCCTCGCACGATCAGGCAGAACAGGATGATCAGCAGCGGCAGGTAGAAGCCGGAGAAGAGCGTGGCGTACCACTCGGGGAAGGCGGCGAAGGTCGCGCCGCCCGCGCTGAGCAGCCAGACCTCGTTTCCGTCCCAGACGGGCCCGATCGTGTTGATCAGGACCCGGCGCTCCTTGCGGTCACGGGCCAGCAGCTTGGTGAGGACCCCGATGCCGAAGTCGAATCCCTCCAGGAAGAAGTAGCCGGTCCAGAGGACGGCGATGAGCACGAACCAGACGTCGTGGAGTTCCATCTCTCAGCTCCTGTGCTCAGTACGAGAAGGCCATCGGCCGGTCGGCGTCTTCTTCGTCGTGGCCGCCGATCCTGGTGGGCGGGTTGAGGTCGTCCTGGGTGAGTTCCGGGGGGCCGGCCTTGATGTACTTCACGAGCAGCTTCACCTCGATCACGGCGAGCACCGCGTACAGCAGGGTGAAGACGACCATCGAGGTGATGACCTCGCCCTGTGAGACACCGGGGGAGACCCCGGCACGGGTCTGGAGCACCCCGTAGACGACCCACGGCTGGCGGCCCATCTCGGTGAAGATCCAGCCCCAGGAGTTGGCGATCAGCGGGAAGAGCAGTGTCCAGAGCGCGACGACCCAGTAGAGCTTGGTGAGCCTCGGGCTCAGCGCCTTGTTCTTGAAGAGGACGAGATGGGGCACCTCGTCCTCACCGGTCCGCAGCGCCGGTGGCAGCAGGAACTTCCTCCGGGTCAGCCAGAGCCCCAGGAGGCCGAGGCCGAAGGAGGCCATACCGAAGCCGATCATCCACCGGAAGCTCCAGAACGCGACCGGGATGTTGGGACGGTAGTCGCCGGGCCCGTACTTCTCCTCCATGCTCTTGTTGATGTCGTTGATGCCGGGGACGTGCGAGTTCGGGTCGTTGTTGGCGAGGAAGGAGAGCACGCCGGGGATCGAGATCTCGACCGAGTTGTGGCCCTTGCTGACATCCCCGTACGCGAAGATCGAGAACGGCGCCCTGTCCTGTCCGTCCCAGAGGGCCTCGGCGGCGGCCATCTTCATCGGCTGCTGCCGGAACATGACCTTGGCGAGGCTGTCACCGCTGACGGCGGTGAGCATTCCGGCGACCACGACGGTGATCAGGCCCAGGCGCAGCGAGGTCCGCATCACCGGGATGTGCTTCTTGCGCGCCAGGTGGAACGCGGCGATGCCGACCATGAAGGCTCCGCCGACCAGGAACGCCGCCGTGATGGTGTGGAAGAACTGGGTGACCGCGGTGTCCTGGGTGAGCACCCGCCAGAAGTCGGTGAGCTCGGCGCGGCCGCGCTCCTCGTTGATCCGGTAGCCGACCGGGTGCTGCATCCAGGAGTTGGCCGCCAGGATGAAGTAGGCGGAGAGGACCGTGCCGAGCGAGACCATCCAGATGCAGGCGAGGTGGATCTTCTTCGGCAGCTTGTCCCAGCCGAAGATCCACAGACCGATGAAGGTGGACTCGAAGAAGAAGGCGATCAGCGCCTCGAAGGCGAGCGGAGCGCCGAAGACGTCACCGACGAAACGCGAGTAGTCGGACCAGTTCATGCCGAACTGGAACTCCTGGACGATGCCCGTGACGACGCCCATGGCGATGTTGATCAGGAACAGCTTGCCCCAGAACTTGGTCGCCCTGAGGTACTTCTCGTTCTCCGTCCGCACCCAGGCGGTCTGCAGGCCGGCGGTGAGCGCGGCGAGCGAGATCGTCAGGGGGACGAAGAGGAAGTGGTAGACGGTGGTGATGCCGAACTGCCATCGCGCCAGGGTCTCCGGCGCCAGAGCGAGGTCCACGTCGTCAGTCTCCTTACATCGCCGTGGTCGTACCGGCACTACGCCCCTTTGATCCCACCGATTACGGGAGAAAGCAGGCGAGCTTGTGAACGCGTTCACATTCACAAGCAATTATGGCGCACACACTTTCGGACCCTTCGCCGGGGGTACCCCTTTTCGGTCCCCGCCCCACGGACCCGGCCCCCGCCCCACGCGAAAAGGGCCCCGGACCTCGCGATCGAGGTCCGGGGCCACCCGGCCGCACAGGCGCGTGCGGGTCTACAGCTCCGCGCGGAACGCCTCCGCCGTCTTCAGGAAGAGGTCGTTGCCCTCGTTCTCGCCGATCGAGACCCGGACGCCCTCGCCCTTGAAGGGCCGTACGACCACCCCGGCCCGCTCGCAGGCCCCGGCGAAGTCGAGGGTCCGCTCACCGAGCCGCAGCCAGACGAAGTTCGCCTGCGACTCCGGCACCGTCCAGCCCTGGCGCACCAGCTCCGCGCTCACCCGGGTGCGCTCGGCGACCAGCGAGCCCACCCGGCCCAGCAGCTCGTCCTCCGCACGGAGCGAGGCCACCGCCGCGTCCTGGGCGAGCTGGCTCACCCCGAACGGGACGGCGGTCTTGCGCAGCGCCGCGGCCACCGGCTCGTGGGCCACCGCGAAGCCGACCCGCAGCCCGGCCAGACCGTACGCCTTGGAGAAGGTCCGCAGCACCGCCACATTGGGCCGGTCCCGGTAGATCTCGATGCCGTCCGGCACCTCGGCGTCGCGGATGAACTCCTTGTACGCCTCGTCGAGCACCACCAGCACATCGCTCGGCACCCGGTCGAGGAACCGTTCCAGCTCGGCCCGGCGCACCACCGTGCCGGTGGGGTTGTTGGGATTGCAGACGAAGATCAGCCGGGTCCGGTCGGTGATCGCCTCCGCCATCGCGTCGAGGTCGTGCACCTCGCCGTCGGTCAGCGGGACCTTCACCGAGGTCGCGCCGCTGACCTGCGTGATGATCGGGTACGCCTCGAAGGACCGCCAGGCGTAGATGACCTCGTCGCCGGGTCCGGAGGTGGCCTGGAGCAGCTGCTGGGCCACCCCCACCGACCCGGTGCCGGTGGCGAGATGCGCCAGGGGCACACCGAAGCGGTCGGCCAGCTCGTTCATCAGGCCGGTGCACGCCATGTCCGGGTAGCGGTTGAAGTTCCCCGCGGCGGCGAGCGCCGACTCCAGCACCCCCGGCAGCGGCGGAAAGGGATTCTCGTTGGAGGACAGCTTGTACGCGACCGGTCCACCGGCCGCCGCCGGCTTCCCCGGCACATAGGCGGGAACGCCGTCCAGCTCGGCGCGCAGCTTGGGGCTCGTCTCGCTCACCGCAGGTCCTCCTCGACCGTCTGTTCACAGCAATACTGCACACCTTAAGAGGATTGGGCCCCGCTGCGAATGGCCCGAGCGGGAAATCGACCGCAGTGCCCGGGAACGGGGCCTCGCGCGGGGCCGGTCCGAGCCTCTCCCGAGGGGGGAGCGTTTCGCGTTCCGGCGCGCGCTGGTGGCTCGCGCCGTGGCGCGCGTCCCCCGAAGTGGTGAGTTGAGACCTCTTCGAGACATCGCACATACAGCAGGCTGCCACCCTCCAGTACCTGAAACAGCTATGCAGTAGCGGCCAACTTCCTTGCATTACAAGGATTCTGATGGTCCATGACCTTGCAGAAACGTGCCTGTCAACGTGCGCATATGCGACCGGACCGACCACCCCTCGGAGCCCTACTATCGGCTCGCCATGACAGCAGCAGGGAAGCACCAGGTGAGCCGGACGGAGACCCCCCGGCGCAGCGGCCGGCCAGGACGGGCGGGGATCCGTGATGTGGCCGCCGCGGCCGGAGTCTCGATCACGACCGTCTCCGACGCGCTCAACGGCAAGGGCAGGCTCCCGGACGCCACCCGCCGCCATGTCCGCGAGGTCGCCGAGCGCCTGGGCTACCGCCCTTCCGCCGCGGCCCGAACCCTCCGTACGGGCAAGTCCGGCCTGATCGGCCTGACCGTGACCACGTACGGGAATGAACCTTTCACCTTCACCGAATTCGCGTACTTCGCGGAGATGGCGAGAGCCGCGACCTCCGCGGCGCTCGCCCGCGGCTACGCCCTCGTCATCCTCCCCGCCACCTCCCGGCACGACGTCTGGTCGAACGTCGCGCTCGACGGGACCGTCGTCATCGACCCCTCCGATCAGGACCCGGTCGTCACCGAACTGGTCCGCCAGGGACTGCCCGTGGTCTCGGACGGCCGCCCGGCCGGGACGCTCCCCGTCACCGCCTGGGTCGACAACGACCACCGGGCCGCCGTGCTCGACCTCCTCGACCATCTCGCCGCCGCCGGAGCCCGCCGTATCGGCCTGCTGACCGGCAACACCACCGACACGTACACCCGGTTGTCCACCACCGCCTACCTCCACTGGTGCGAGCGGGTCGGCCAGGACCCCGTCTACGAGTCCTACCCGGCCCACGACCCCTGCGCGGGGGCGGTCGCCGCCGACCGGCTGCTCGCCCGCCCGGACCGCCCCGACGCGGTCTACGGGCTCTTCGACCCCAACGGGACCGACCTCCTCGCCGCGGCCCGCCGCTACGGACTGCGGGTCCCCGAGGACCTGCTGCTGGTCTGCTGCAGCGAGTCCACCGTGTACGCGGCCACCGAGCCGCCCATCACGACGCTCTCGCTGAAGCCCCGCCGCATCGGCACGGCCGTCGTCCAGCTCCTCATCGACGCCATCGAAGGGGTCGAGCACGACGGGCCGGTGGAGCAGGTCATACCGACGGAGCTCATCGTCCGGACCTCCTCGCAACGACGTCCACCGCGCACCACGGTCAGCGCGCCACGCTCCCCCAGCGGGGACTGATCATCTCTTTTCGGACTAATCAGCCGGTGAACCGAGCGTGCGCCCGGATTCACCACCCCTGGTGCGTCACACAGGTCGATCCGCATTCCTATGATGGGCGCACGACACCGCGGACCACCTCTACCAGGCAAGGCCCGTCAGGTGTACGGCGGCGCGACGGTGGTGGAGGGGTCGATGACTCAGGGGGCCGGTCAGGAACCCGTGGTGCGGACGGCGACGTTGCGTGACTTCCGGGTTCCGCCGTATGCGCAGACACCCGTGCCACCGCAAGCGCAGGCGGTGCCTCCTTCCCCCGTGCCACCGCGGGAGCCGGAACCGAACCCTCCGGCGCCCGGCGCCTCCGTGCCCCCCGCAGTGCCGCCGCGCGCTCCCGCCCCGCCCCGGCCGCCGCATCCCGGCAACGCCGTCGTGGGCGGCGAGCAGCCGGAGGGCTACACCCCGACCGAGCGGGACCTCCCGATCATCCGTCGCGGCGACACGGTCCAGGTGCAGACCGTTCCCGAGCCGCG
Organism: Streptomyces sp. CNB091; assembly: GCF_000377965.1. Classification (NCBI taxonomy): domain Bacteria; kingdom Bacillati; phylum Actinomycetota; class Actinomycetes; order Kitasatosporales; family Streptomycetaceae; genus Streptomyces; species Streptomyces sp. CNB091. Next base: position 343,197 of record NZ_KB898994.1, on the reverse strand, counting down.
CCCCATGGCCGAGGACAGCCGCGGCCCGCTCTTCGTCGTCGGCGACGTGCACGGCTACCTCGACGAGCTGATCGCCGCCCTCGGCGCGCAGGGCCTCATCGACGCCGACGGGAACTGGGCCGCGGGCAACGCCCGGCTGTGGTTCCTCGGCGACTTCACCGACCGCGGGCCCGACGGCATCGGAGTCATCGACCTCGTCATGCGGCTCTCCGCCGAGGCGGCGGCGGCCGGCGGCTACTGCAAGGCCCTGATGGGCAACCACGAGCTGCTGCTGATCGGCGCCAAGCGGTTCGCCGACACCCCCGTCAACTCCGGGGCGGGCACCGCCACCTTCCAGGCCGCCTGGCTGCTCAACGGCGGCCAGAAGACCGACATGGAGCGCCTCCAGGACGTCCACCTCCAGTGGATGTCCCGGCTCGACGCGGTCGTCGAGGAGGACGGCCATCTGCTGATGCACTCCGACACGACGGCCTACCTCGACTACGGGTCCACCATCGAGGACGTCAATGACACGATCACGGCCATTCTCACGCGCAACGACGCCGACGAGTGCTGGGACCTCTTCCGCAAGCTCACCAAGCGGTTCGCCTTCCGGGACGAGGGCGGCGCCCAGGCGGTGCGCGAGCTGCTGACGACGTACGGCGGACAGCGCGTCGTCCATGGTCACAGCCCCATTCCCTACCTCCTGGGCGAGGTCGGCACCGAGGACGGCGAGGACGGCGCGGGGCCCGTGATCAACGGCCCGCACGTGTACGCGGACGACCTCGCCATCGCCATGGACGGCGGAGTGACCATGGCCGGAAAGCTGTTGGTGGTTCAACTCCCGCTGCATGACTGACCGTCGGCGGGGAAGGCGCTTCAGGTTCCGCCCGCGCCGACCTCGCCGATCGACGGGCCCGTCACCGGGCCCAATTCTGGAAACACCCTGTCACCCCGTGCCGTGAGCGCTCTACCATCGGCGTATCAGTGGCAGGCTCTCCTCCGTTTCCGCCCGATCGCCCGGTCTCCATGCGGGCAGCCGGGCACCGACGGAGCATCGGGGGATGCAGATGACAAGCGCTCCGCACCTGCTGGCCGAGGACGGACCCGAGTACGAGCGGATCCTGGGCGACGCACTGCGCCACGCTCATGAACGCCCGGACCTGGAGGGCGTCGGGGACCGGCTCAACACCGAACAGCTGCGCACCATGGCGCTCAGCGCCACGGCGCTGATCACCGCGGCCGCGGCCACCGAGTACGAGCACTACGTGAAGGCCCGCGGTGAACTGCGCCGCGCGGCGGCCGCGGAGGGGATCGACGGCGGCCCGGCCACGGACGGGCCGCAGAGCACGGCGGCCGGCTCGGGCGCCGGCATAGGCGCGGTCATCACGGTCCTGACCCCGCTGCTGGCCGGCTCCGCGGCCGTCATCTTCCTGCTCGTCGGCTATCTGGTGAAGGCGGTCGGCCCGTCGGTGACCTTCGGCGGCACGATGGTCGCGGCCGGATGGTTCTTCGCCGCGGTCGCCGCCGCGGCGATCCTGGTCGCGGCCGTCGGACTGCTCGTCACCGCGCTCCGCAACGGCGCGACGTCGCTGGCCGCCGAGGACGAGGAGCAGGAGCTACCGGAAGACGTCGCACGGGCCAGGGAGGCGTGGCGCCACGCCCTGCTGGAGCGCGGCATCCTCCCGTTCCTCCGGGACGCCCTGGCCGACCCCACCGCGGGACCCGCCGCACGGACCCCGCACCGTTCGCCCAACCGCATCCCGAAGGTCGGGTACAGCAGGCCGGACTTCTCCGGCCCGGACGACGGGCCGGCGGCCGGTCCCCGGCCGACCTTCACCAGCCCCGACTTCACGAGCCCGGACTTCGGCGGGCCGGAGCACCGGCCGGAGTGAGGTCCGGGTACGGCGAAGGCCGGGGCGGCTGTGTGCCGCGCCCGGCCTCACGGTGCTCCGGAACGTACCGGAGCTGTCGGTCAGACGGCCGGAGCCAGCTTCGGGTTGGCACCGTGCTGGTTCGTCTCCGGCTTGCCCTCCGAGGCGAGGAAGACGAGCAGGATGATGGCGCCGACCAGCGGGACGAACGAGATGAAGAACCACCAGCCCGAGCGGCCGGTGTCGTGCAGACGACGCACCATGACCGCCAGCGACGGAACGATGACCGCGGCGATGTAGAGGTAGTACGGGATCTGCGTGTCGATCGCCATGCCGAGCACCGACAGCACCACGGCGATGATGGAGTTGAAGAGCACGAACATCCAGTACTCCTTGCGGCGCGCGCGTCCGCTGAAGCCTGCGTAGTTCTTGAGTACGTCCAGGTACCAGTTCACGGTGATTCCCTCCCCGGCCCCCGATCCGAGGGGGCGCCAATTTCAAGCCAAGCAAGCCGGAAAGTAAGCCACAGATAAGGAAAGGGTCAAGCACAGGTGAGCTGCGGGCCAAACGTACATACAGCTGCCACACGACTGTGTCCATACTGTCGCTTAACAAGGTAGCCAACCAGGTCAAATCGGCTTGAAATGGCTGTTGTTGCTCGGTAAGCCACAGAACGCGCATACTCTCCTGGCCGGATCGGGCCTCGGCCCCAGCGGAGAAGCCGGCCGCCGGGGAAGCCCCGGCGGCCGGCCCGTATCAGTCGGCGATGGGCAGGTAGACCCGGTTGCCGGCGGCCGCGAACTCCTTCGACTTCTCGGCCATGCCCTCCTCGATCTCCTCCTGCGAACCACCGTGCTGACGCCGGATGTCCTGGGAGATCTTCATCGAGCAGAACTTCGGCCCGCACATCGAGCAGAAGTGCGCCGTCTTCGCCGGTTCGGCGGGCAGCGTCTCGTCATGGAACTCCCGCGCCGTGTCCGGGTCGAGGGCCAGGTTGAACTGGTCCTCCCAGCGGAACTCGAACCGCGCGTCGGAGAGGGCGTCGTCCCACTCCTGCGCACCCGGGTGCCCCTTGGCCAGGTCGGCCGCGTGGGCGGCGATCTTGTAGGTGATGACGCCCGTCTTCACGTCGTCCCGGTTCGGCAGCCCCAGGTGCTCCTTGGGCGTGACGTAACAGAGCATCGCGGTGCCCCACCAGGCGATCATCGCGGCGCCGATGCCCGAGGTGATGTGGTCGTAGGCGGGCGCGACGTCCGTGGTCAGCGGGCCGAGCGTGTAGAACGGCGCCTCCTCGCAGATCTCCTGCTGGAGGTCGATGTTCTCCTTGATCTTGTGCATCGGGACGTGCCCGGGGCCCTCGATCATGGTCTGGACACCGAACCGCTTCGCGACCGTGTTCAGCTCGCCCAACGTGCGCAGCTCGGCGAACTGCGCCTCGTCGTTGGCGTCCGCGATCGAACCGGGACGCAGCCCGTCGCCCAGGGAGTAGGTGACGTCGTACGTCGCGAGGATCTCGCAGAGCTCCTCGAAGTGCTCGTAGAGGAACGACTCCTTGTGGTGGGCGAGACACCAGGCCGCCATGATCGAGCCGCCGCGCGAGACGATGCCGGTCTTGCGGCGGGCCGTCAGCGGGACGTACGGCAGGCGCACACCGGCGTGCACCGTCATGTAGTCCACGCCCTGCTCGGCCTGTTCGATGACGGTGTCCTTGTAGATCTCCCAGGTCAGCTCCTCGGCCCGGCCGTCGACCTTCTCCAGCGCCTGGTAGAGCGGGACGGTACCGATCGGCACGGGGGAGTTGCGCAGCACCCATTCACGGGTGGTGTGGATATTGCGGCCGGTGGACAGGTCCATGACCGTGTCGGCGCCCCACTTCGTCGCCCAGGTCATCTTGTCCACCTCCTCCTCGATGGAGGAGGTGACGGCCGAGTTGCCGATGTTGGCGTTGACCTTCACCAGGAACCGCTTGCCGATGATCATCGGCTCGATCTCGGGGTGGTTGACGTTGGCCGGCAGGACCGCCCGGCCCTGGGCGATCTCCTCGCGGACGACCTCGGGCTCCACGTTCTCCCGGATCGCCACGTACTCCATCTCCGGGGTGATCTCCCCCCGTCGGGCGTACGCGAGCTGGGTGACGGGACGTCCGTCGCGGCTGCGGCGCGGCTGGCGCGGGCGGCCGGGGAAGACGGCGTCGAGGTTGCGCAGTCCGCCGCGCGGCGAGGTGTGCTTGAGCCCGTCGTCCTCGGGGCGGGCCGGCCGGCCCGCGTACTCCTCGGTGTCGCCGCGGGCGATGATCCAGTTCTCCCGCAGGGGCGCGAGGCCCCGGCGGACATCGGTGTCGATGGAGGGATCGGTGTACGGCCCGGACGTGTCGTACAGCGTCACGTCCTTGCCGTTGGTGAGGTGCACCTGTCGAACCGGCACCCGGAGGTCCGGGCGCGAGCCCTGGACGTACCCCTTGTGCCAGCCGATGGACTTCCCGGCCTCGTCGTTCGGCGTCCCGTCGCCCGGCGTCGTGCCGCCCGGCGTTCCGTCGATCTGTTTCGAGGCAGGCGTGCGTGCGTCCGCTGTGGTCATGAGACCTACTCCCTACGCCGGCATTACCCGGTAACAGGTTCGGCGGTCGGCGCAGCGTGTTCCCGTACGGATGTACGGCGATCAGCGCCCTCTCAGCCCGGTGCTCCGAGCTCCCGCGTGTGCAAAGGTGCCTCCACGCTAGCGTCCTTTCGGGCGAGCTGACCAGAGGGGCCTCCCGTTCTTGCGATGATCGCCCCGTGACCTCCCCCCAAAGCGACCCCGCACCCCAGCCGCCCCAGGGCCACAGCCACGGCCACACCCACAGCCACGGGCCGGCCGCTCCGGTCTCCCGGCACCTGCGCAAGGTGATCGCCGCCGTGCTGATCCCGTTCGCGACGGCGGTCGTCGTCGGCCTGATCGCGTTCTGGCCCGGCGGCGCGCCCGACCACGAGCGCACCGGCGTCGGATTCGACCGGCAGACGCAGGACGGCAAGGTCGTCCAGGTCGTCAAGGTCGACTGCGCGGACGTCAACGCCGCGCAGGTGCCCCCGACCGGTGACACCTCCACGCCTTCGGGCCGCGAGGCCGTCAACGAGCAGGAGGGGGAGTGCGCGAAGGCCACCATCGAGGTGACCAGCGGCGACGACAAGGGCCGGAAGTTCGTCGAGGTGGTCCAGCCGGACGCTCCCCGACAGCTGAAGGAGGGTCAGGGCGTGGTCGTCGCGTACGCCCCCGACGCGCCGCGCGACCTCCAGTACTCGGTGACCGACGTGGACCGGAAGGTCCCGATGGCGGTGCTGGCCGGGATCTTCGCGCTGGCGGTGGTCCTGGTGGGCAGGATGCGCGGGGTGATGGCGCTGGTGGCGCTGGCCGTGTCGTTCGCCGTGCTGACCCTGTTCATCCTGCCGGCGATCCTGCAGGGCTCGAACCCGCTGGTAGTGGCGGTGATCGGGGCCAGCGCGATCATGCTGGCGGCCCTCTATCTGTGCCACGGGGTCACGGCCCGTACGTCGGTCGCGGTCGTCGGAACGCTGATCTCGCTGCTGCTGATCGGGCTGCTGGGCTCCCTGTTCATCGGCTGGGCGAACCTGAGCGGCAACACCGACGACAACACCGGCCTCATCCACGGCCTCTACCCGGACATCGATATGAGCGGTCTGCTGCTGGCCGGTGTCATCATCGGTTCGCTCGGGGTGCTCGACGATGTGACGGTCACCCAGACCTCCGCCGTCTGGGAACTTCACCAGGCGGACCCGCGGATGGGTTGGAAGGGTCTGTACCGGGCAGGTATCCGGATCGGAAGGGACCACATCGCCTCGGTGGTCAACACCCTGGTGCTGGCGTACGCGGGCGCGGCGCTGCCGCTGCTGCTGCTCTTCTCCATCGCCCAGAGCAGTGTGGGGACGGTGGCCAACAGCGAGCTGGTCGCCGAGGAGATCGTCCGCACACTGGTCGGATCGATCGGCCTGGTCGCCTCGGTGCCGGTGACCACGGTGCTCGCCGCGCTGGTCGTCTCCGCGGACCGTCCGGGATCCGGTGGCGCACAGGCGGCTACGGCCGCACCCGCGCGGACGGGTCGGGGCCGTCGTCGTAAGTCGGGGTGACGGGGCATCGGGGGCACGTGCGGTCAGCCCGCGTTCTGCTCCTCGGCGAGGATGCGGCCGAGCGCGTCCTCCAGATTCCCGTCGAAGTCACCCAGAGTGTGCTCCTGGCCGAGCGGCACGAGCTTGTCCGTCCGGTCGAGAAACGCCACCAGTGGCGCCGTCCCCGCCCGGAACAGCGCACGGTCCGCGCCGACCTGGAGCCGGATGTGCACATCGCTAAGGCCCTCGGGCTCGGTCGGGCCGATGTGCACATCTCCGTCGCCGCTCGGGCTGTTGAGCCCGTCCAGCAGCAGTTCACGGCCGAACGCCCAGGTCACAGGGGCATCGCCGGGAAGGTGGAACGTCATCCGGATGGCATACGGATCGCCGACCTCGTACCGGAGCTCCACCGGAATACGAAAAGAGAGCTCCTCGGAGACGAGGAAGCTCATCATGACCTCTGCTTGAACCGACTCGCGCATCGTTCAACCCCGCAGTAGATGAATCTGGCCAGGAATGATCCCCCATGGCCCTATTGACGCCATCGTGGTGCACGCGATAGCAGATCACAAGGAGTGATTTTTCAGATACTGATAGAGAACACGAACGAACGCAAGAGGCTGGCGACTTCGCCACGTAACTGTTCGACTGCGGGCAGCAACCGATCTTCCCGGTCCAGGGGTACGGAAATGGCCATCGCCGCAATGGTGGCACCGGCCGTGACGGGAATCGCGGCGCACACGGTCCCCAGTGCGTACTCCTGGCGTTCGATGACCGGTTCACCTCGACGGAGGGTGCGCAGCCGTTCCAGAAGTGTGGCGCGATCTCGCACTGAGTAACGGGTGAGAGGGCGCACGGGGTGTCGGTCGAGGTGGTCCTCGCGGGCTCGCTCGTCGAGTTGGGCGAGCAGACACTGGCCGATGGCGTGCGCGTGCGCGGTTTCCCGGAACGAGGCCCACTCCTCCACGGCCGGGGTGTCGGGGGCGTCCGCGACCGCGATGAGATCGATCTCGCCGTCGCAGTAGACGGCGCAGTACACCGGGGCTCCGATGACGTCCCGCCAGCGGCCGAGGGAGTCGGCGACGGAGGCGGGGCGCGGGCGGCTCCGGACTCCGGGGGCGACGGTCAGGTTCTCGGCGGCCGCACCGAAGAGGAAGACACCGTTCTCGCGGCGGAGATAGCCCTCATGGGTGAGGGTGCGCAGCAAGTGGTACGCGGTCGGGAGCGGAAGCCCCGCCTCACGTGCCAGTTGCTTGGCCGGCGCCCCGTCCCGATGGGTGCCCACAGCCTCCAGCAGCCTCAACGCCCGCTGAACCGAACCGATCAAGGTCGGCACAGCGGTGCTAGATGCCGTGGTCAAGGGCCACCCCCAGGCATGGTGACGGGCCGTCGGCCCTCCCGTGGGGGCCGCCCCCACGGGCCTGCCGCGATCCCGAGGACCGGAGATCCGGCCCGTGACCGGCGAGGACCGGTCCGGGCGCCGACGATCGAAGGCCAACGACCGGACTGTCGTACCCAGGACCGATCAGGCAATCGATATGGTGACGGAAGGTCACATTCCGGATGGCGGCAGTGGTTTGTCACTGTATCGGCCGCCTGTGGCAGACGGGTGGTTTCCTCCGGGACTTAGCTCTGCTGGGCTAATCCCGCGCGCCGGCGCTGACCTCACCTCGTCCTGCGGGCCCGGGACGAACAGGCCGGAAGACCCCCCGTGCCGACCCGCGTTCCGTGTACTACCAGTCACCACGCGAGGGCGACGACGACATGAACTTGCGGACGACGAAGATCAGCCCGCCGACCACGACGACGAAGACCAGCGCCTTGAAGAGCAGGCTGATCACGAAGCCGACGACGCTGGCGATCAGCCCGCCGAACACGAAGATCGCAACGACGGGCACCGCGATCCACTTCACCCACCAGGGCATTCCCGCGAAAATCTCCCGCACGGCCATCGCCTCTACCTCGTCTCTCTGAGTCCTTGCCTCGATGCTAAAGGCGCGAAGGCCTCCCGCGGGGGGCGGGCAGCCCTTGAAGACCCCTGATCGAGCCCCTAGGGATCCCTGGGACGGGCGCATCGGATTCCCGGGAAAGCTCAACTCCCGGGCGCCGGGAATCAGCCCTCGGGCGGCGAGAAGACGACCATCACCCGCAGGTCCTCGGTGATGTGGTGGAACTTGTGGGCCACGCCCGCGGGTACGTAGACGACGCTCCCCCTGCCGACCTGCGTCGTCTCCATCCCCACCGTGATCGACGCCCGCCCGCTGACGACGAAGTAGACCTCGTCCTGCTGGTGCGGCTGCTGCGGATCGAGCTCTCCCGCGTCCAGGGCGTACAGGCCGACCGACATATTGCGTTCCCGCACGAACTGCAGGTAGGCGCCGTCGTTGGCGGCCCGCTCCGCCTCGAGCTCGTCCAGTCTGAATGCCTTCATGGCCCGTCCCGCCCCTTGTACCCACGCTGTCGGCTGTGCCCGCGCTGCCGGTGTCCACCACCGATCATGTCTGCCACGATCAGACACATGAAGAATTTCGTAGTCAAGACGATCGCCAACGCGGGTGCGCTGGCCGTTGCCATCTGGCTCATCGGCAACATCACGCTGGAGGGCGGCAGCACGGGCCGCAAGGCCCTCACCCTGATCCTGGTCGCGCTGATCTTCGGCCTGGTGAACTTCCTGGTGAAGCCCGTGGTCCAGCTGCTGACGTTCCCGTTGTTCATCCTGACACTGGGGTTGATCACCCTGGTGGTCAACGCCCTGATGCTGATGCTGACCTCCTGGCTGGCCGGCGTGTTCGATCTCAGCTTCCACGTCGAGGGCTTCTGGACGGCGGTGCTCGGCGGACTGATCATCTCGGTCGTTTCCTGGGCGCTCAACGTCGTCCTGCCCGACGAGAACTGATTCCGGCATTCGGTATTCCGGACCTCCGGGGAAGGCCGCTCCTGGAGCCTCTGGAAGAGTGCGAGGACACCGGTCCACCACCGGGAGAGCAGCGAAGGAGCAGGCATGAGCACCATGGGCGACGGAACGCGCGCGGTACGCGCCGGGCTTCCCGAACCGGAGCAGTTCGGTCCCACCCTCCCCGGCCCCGTCTTCGCCGCGCACTTCCACCTCTCCGGCGAACCGGTGGGTCCCTACACCTACGGCCGGGAGGCCAACCCGACCTGGACCCACCTGGAGCGGGCCATCGGTGAGCTGGAGGCTCCCGGTGAGGACGTGGGCACGACCGTGTTCGCTTCGGGCATGGCGGCGATCACCGCGGTGCTGCTCTCTCAGGTCCGTTCGGGCGACGCCGTGGTCCTGCCCGACGACGGCTACCAGGCACTGCCGCTCGTACGGGAGCAACTGGAGGCGTACGGGGTCGAGGTCCGGACCGCGCCGACCGGCGGCGACGCCCAGTCGGCCCTGATGGCCGGGGCGAAGCTGCTCTGGATCGAGAGCCCGTCCAACCCGGGCCTGGACGTCTGCGACATCCGGCGGCTGGTCGAGGCCGCGCACGCGGCGGGTGCGCTGGTCGCCGTCGACAACACCCTGGCCACCCCGATCGGCCAGCGCCCGCTGGAGCTGGGCGCCGATTTCTCGGTCGCCAGCGACACGAAGGGCATGACCGGGCACGGCGACATCCTGCTCGGCCATGTGACCTGCCGCGATCCCCGGCTGACGGCGGACGTACGGCGCTGGCGCAAGGTCGTCGGGGCGATTCCGGGGCCGATGGAGGCCTGGCTGGCGCACCGCTCGCTGGCCACCCTCCACCTGCGCATCGACCGGCAGTGCACCACCGCCCTCGCTCTCGCCGAGGCGCTGACGAAGCGCCCGGAGGTCACCGGGCTGCGGTATCCGGGACTGCCCACCGACCCGTCACACGTCGTCGCGGCGCGCCAGATGCGGCGCTTCGGATCCGTGGTGTCCTTCGAGCTGGCCGACCGGGAGACCGCGGAGCGCTTCCTGTCCGCGCTGCGCCTGGTCGACGACGCGACGAGCTTCGGCGGCGTCCGGTCCACCGCGGAGCGCCGGGGCCGCTGGGGCGGCGACGCCGTCGCGGAGGGCTTCATCCGCTTCTCGGTCGGCGCGGAGGACCCCGAGGACCTGCTCGCCGACGTCGAACAGGCGCTGAACACGGCGGTCCGGTAGGCCGGGAGAGTTTCAGACGGTCCTGCACGGGCCACTCTCTTGCCATGACCGAACGTCCTGTGGTCAAGCGCACCGCACGCGCCGTCCTGCTCGACGGCGACGACCTCATCCTGATCAAGCGCACGAAACCGGGAGTCGATCCTTACTGGCTCACGCCCGGCGGCGGAGTCGAGCCGGAGGACGCCAGCGTCGTCGAAGCACTGCACCGCGAGGTCGACGAGGAGCTGGGCGCCAAGATCGTCGACGTGGTCCCGTGCTTCGTCGACACCGTGGAACACATCGCGGACGGCGGCGTGACGGGAGTGAAGGTCCAGCACTTCTTCGTCTGCCGACTGGCGTCGATGGACGTCTCCCTGCGGCACGGCCCGGAGATCGACGAGCCCACCGGGGAGTACGAGATCGTCCGGGTGCCGTTCAGCCGCGTAGGGATCGCGGCCGTGCACCTCGTTCCGCTGTCACTGCGGCACTACCTCGACGGCAACATCGAAGGCGTACGGGCGATGCACGCCCCCGACCTGGGCTGACACCCCCGCGGCGGGCACGCGCCCCGAGGCCCCGCCGGGGCGCGTACTCCCCAGCGGGTACCCATGGACACTCCCGCTGGGCGACGCCCCGGGAAGCCCCTCGCGGCATCGTGTTTCACGTGAAACCACTCAAGCGCCCCCGTACGCCGAGGAATCCTCGTCGCCCATGTCGCCGTCTCCGTCAGCTGGCTCGGCCCGACCGTCGGCCTGCTGACGCTCGGCATCACCTCGATCTCGGTGCTCAAGCCCTGGGGGCTCACCCGGCGCGGCAGGCGGCTGCGGATCTCGGCCAGTTCCGCGAAATCGGTGGACGCGCGATCATCCCGTCAGACAGCCTGACCCCATGCACAGCCCAACACCCCTCTCCCTCGTCGAGCTGCCCATCCGGCGCCTGAACCGGGGAGACCTGGTCCCGTGCGCCGATCTCTGCGAGGACCGCGGCTGGCCGCGCGACGAACACCGGTGGGGGCTGCTCCTCTCGGCCGGCGCCGGATACGGGATCGACGCCCCGGACGGCAAGGGCCTGGCGGGGACCTGCCTGACCATGCCCTACGGATCCGGCCTCACCGCGGTCGGCATGCTGCTCGTCGCCGACCGCTACGGACGCCGGGGACTCGCCCGCCGGCTCATGCGCCACGTGATGGAAGCCGTGGGGGACACCCCGCTCGTCCTGTACGCCACCGAACAGGGACAGCCGCTCTACGAGGACCTCGGCTTCTCCGCCGCAGGCCGGACCGAACGCGTCGGCGGCCGTTTCGGAGCGAGCGGCCCCGACGGCTCCCCCTCCGGCTCTCCCTCCCCCTCGGCCTCTCGCCCGTCCGTGACCACCCGTCCGGCAGCGGCGGACGACCTGCGGGCGTTGGTCCGGCTCGACCTCTCCGTGTTCGGCGCCGACCGGACGCATCTGCTCGCCCGGCTGCCCGCCTTCTCCGACCGGCTCCAGGTCGCCGAGGAGCACGGCGAGCTGATCGGCTACGCGGCGCTCTGGCCGAGCGGGCAGGCCGAGGTGGTCGGGCCGCTGATCGCCCGGGACACGCCCACCGCGCAGGCCCTGGTCACGGCCCTGGCCGCCACGACGGACCGGCCACTGCGCACCGACGTCCACGCCGCGCACAAGGAATTGCTGGGCTGGCTGGTGGAGCGCGGGCTTGAGCCCCTCACCCGGACCACCGTGATGACCTACAACATCACGGACCTGCCCGGCGATGCCGCCCGCAGGTTCGCCCCGCTCACCCTCGCGACGGGCTGACGCGAGGCAGCCGCACCGCGACGAGGACGGTACGGCTGCTTCGCGATGTGTGTCCCCGGGGAGGGGGCGGCTCAGTGCGGGGCCGCTGCCGCGACGGCCGGCTCGGGGCCGCTCCCGGCGACGATCCGGCTCCTGCTGGTCTCCCGGCGCTCCAGCAGGCTGGAGAACACGGCCAGGACCAGGGCCGACGCGGCGAGCGCGGCGCCGACCCAGTTGGGGGCGGTGTAGCCGAGGCCTGCGGCGATCACGAGACCGCCGAGCCAGGCGGAGAGGGCGTTGCCGAGATTGAACGCCCCGATGTTGACCGCGGAGGCCAGCGTCGGCGCACCCGCCGCCTGGTCGAGGACCCGCTTCTGCAGCGGAGGCACGGTCGCGAAGCCCAGGGCGCCGATCAGAACGATGGTGACGGCCGCGGCGATCTTGTTGTGGGCGGTCACGGTGAACAGGCCGAGCACCACGGCGAGCGAGCCGAGCGAGACGTACAGCATGGGCATCAGGTGGCGGTCGGCGAACGGCCGCCGATCAGGGGAAGACCCGCTACCTGTGCGACACCGACCGCCGCGGCATCTACACCGATGTCACCGAGGCCGGGAGCACGTTGCTGGAGGCCGCCCGGCCGACGAACGACAACGCGCTGCGGGCGGCACTGAACGAGGCGGCCGAGAACCCTGAGCTCGCCCCTCTGGTCAGGGCCGTCGAAGAGCTCAAGGTCCCGGCCTGACCGAGCCTGATCAGCGCGGCACCCGGGGCCGTCCTAGGATGCCGATCATGAGTGATCTCGCCATACGCCCCGCCGTCCCGGACGACCTGCCCGCGGTGGTCGCGATGCTCGCCGACGACCCTCTGGGCGCGCAGCGCGAGTCACCCGACGACCTCGCCCCCTACCAGGAGGCGCTCCAGCGGCTGGCCGGCGACCCGAACCAGCACGTGGTCGTCGCCGTTCGCGAGGACAAGGTCGTCGGCACACTGCAGCTGACCGTCGTCCCGGGGCTGTCCCGCCGCGGCGCGACCCGCTCCATCATCGAGGGGGTCCGCATCCACGCCGACGAGCGCGGCAGCGGCCTCGGCACCCAGCTCATCCAGTGGGCGGTGGACGAATCCCGCCGCCAGAACTGCCAGTTGGTGCAGCTGACGTCGGACGTCACCCGCGAGGACGCGCACCGCTTCTACGAGCGGCTCGGCTTCACCGCCAGCCATGTGGGCTTCAAGCTGGCGCTCTGACGAGCACGGACGGGTGGGCGTTTCACAGGAAACTCCGGTGGGCGTTTCACATAGATGCGGGGAGGCGTTTCACGTAAGACGCGGGTGGGTGTTTCACGTGAAACATCCACCCGCTACCCGGCGGGAAGCTCAGCCGGCGAACCCGCGCCAGCCCTCCGCGTCCACACCGCCGGGCACGGCCGCGCCCGCCTCGTACGGCTCCCGGGTGAAGACGAACGAGCCGAGGTCGAGGTGGTCCACCGAGCCGTCGTCCTTGCGTACGACGCGCAGGGTCTCCCCCGCGTAGTAGTCGTTCTGACCCGTCCAGGTGCCGTCCGGGCGGTACGTGAAGGCCGCGCCTCGTCCCTTGCCGCCCAGCGGCGTGAGCTGCAGGCCCCGGTCCCCCGTGAGCCTCAGCGTGACCGGGTGGGTGCCCCAGTGCCAGATCCCGGTCAGCGCGAGCAGCTCGTCGTCCACCTCGGGCAGCGGGCGCCAGGGCTCCGGGATCCGCGGCTCGGCCTCGACCACGATCCCCAGGAGTTCGGCGGCCACCATCGCGGCGGGCAGCCCCGAGGTGACGTTGGCGAGAACGACCGCGGCCACGTCGTCCTCCTCGCTGACCCAGAGGCCGGCGACGAACCCGGGAAGCGATCCCGAATGCCCGAAGAGCACACGCTCCTCGCCCCCGACGATCTGGAGTCCGAGACCGTAACCGCTGCCGCCCGTCTCGGCCGGTGCGGCGGGCGTCCGCATCTCCCGTACGGAGGAGACCGGCAGGACCCGGTCGTCGCCCTCGGTCAGGAAGGCGGCGAACCGCAGCAGGTCCGCCGCAGTGGACCAGAGCTGACCGGCGGGCGCCATGATCCCGAGGTCCTCGGCGGGTTCGCTCAGCATGACATCGGCCCAGGGGTGGACGGCCCAGCCGCCCGCGTGCGGAGCCACGGGCCCGCTCGTCGTGCGACGCATACCCAGCGGCTCCAGGATCTCGCGGCGCAGCGCCTCCTCCCAGGAGACGCCACGCACCGCTTCCACCAGTGAACCGAGCAGGGTGTAACCAGGGTTGGAGTAGTGATGGCGACGGCCGGCCGGATGCCTCTGCGGCCGGTCGCCCAGCACGTCGGCGAGCTCGGGCCGCAGGCCGCCGGGCGTCCGCTCCCACCAGGGGGCGGGTGCTTCGGCACCCAGCCCCGCGCTGTGGCCCAGCAGCTGAAAGACGGTCACCCCGCCCGCCCCCGTGCCGGGAAGGTGCTTCTCCAGGGGGTCGTCCAGGTCGATCAAGCCCTCGTCCCGCAGCCGCAGAACCAGAACGGCGGTGAACGTCTTGGTGATCGAACCGATCCGGTACTGCGTATCGGCGTCGGGAGCATGCCCCTCGACGCACGTACACGCCCCGCTCCAGGCCGTACGCCCCTGCCGCCGCACCGCGGCCACGAGGGACGGCGCGCGGCCGTCCCGCTGGGCGACGGCGATGCGGTGCAGCAGGGCGCGTCGGGTACTGGGAAGCAGGTCTTCGCCGATGGAAGTCATGGTCCAACCCCTACCCGACGGGCTGCCCCCTGACGAATCCTTTTCCACGGAGTCGCGGCCCGGACCAGCACTGACGACGTTTCCGGTCAGTCCGTGCCGAACTCCATCGCGGCGTGGTCGAGCATCTCGTCGCCACCGGCCACCCTGCCGCGTGAGGCGATGACCTCGGCGCCGCCCTGCGGCATCGCGCCGATCAGCCCGGTGGAGGCCGCCTGAGCGGCGCCGATGAGGGCGGGGTGGGTCGATCCGACCATGCCGAGGCCGGCGTACTGCTCAAGCTTGGCACGCGAGTCGGCGATGTCGAGGTTGCGCATCGTGAGCTGGCCGATCCGGTCCACCGGACCGAACGCGGAGTCCTCGGTGCGCTCCATCGACAGCTTGTCCGGGTGGTAGCTGAACGCCGGTCCGCCGGTGTCCAGGATCGAGTAGTCGTCACCACGCCGCAGCCGCAGCGACACCTCCCCGGTGACCGCCGTGCCCACCCAGCGCTGTAGCGACTCGCGGATCATCAGCGCCTGCGGGTCGAGCCAGCGGCCCTCGTACATCAGTCGGCCGAGCCGCCGCCCCTCGTTGTAGTAGGTGTTCAGGGTGTCCTCGTTATGGATCGCGTTGACCAGCCGCTCGTACACCACGTGCAGCAGCGCCATCCCGGGTGCCTCGTAGATGCCGCGGCTCTTGGCCTCGATCACCCGGTTCTCGATCTGGTCGGACATGCCCATACCGTGCCGTCCACCGATCGCGTTCGCCTCCATCACCAGGTCGACCGGGGTGGCGAACTCCTTGCCGTTGATCGTCACCGGGCGGCCCTGGTCGAAGCCGATCGTCACGGTCTCGGCAGCGATCTCCACCGCGGGATCCCAGAACCGCACGCCCATGATCGGCTCCACGGTCTCGATCCCGGCGTCGAGGTGCTCCAGGGTCTTGGCCTCATGGGTGGCGCCCCAGATGTTGGCATCGGTCGAGTACGCCTTCTCGCTGCTGTCGCGGTAGGGCAGTTCGTGGGCGATCAGCCACTCCGACATCTCCTTGCGGCCGCCGAGCTCGGAAACGAAGTCCGCGTCCAGCCACGGCTTGTAGATCCGCAGATGAGGGTTGGCGAGCAGCCCGTAGCGGTAGAACCGCTCGATGTCGTTGCCCTTGAACGTCGACCCGTCGCCCCAGATCTGTACGTCGTCCTCCAGCATCGCCCGGACCAGCAGGGTGCCCGTGACGGCACGGCCGAGCGGCGTGGTGTTGAAGTAGGCGCGCCCACCCGACCGGATGTGGAACGCGCCGCAGGTGAGCGCGGCCAGCCCCTCCTCGACCAGTGCCGCACGGCAGTCGACCAGGCGGGCGATCTCGGCACCGTACGTCGCCGCGCGCCCGGGCACCGAGGCGATGTCGGGCTCGTCGTACTGGCCGATGTCGGCGGTGTAGGTGCACGGGACGGCACCCTTGTCGCGCATCCACGCGACGGCGACCGAGGTGTCGAGACCGCCGGAGAAGGCGATGCCGACACGCTCGCCGATGGGCAGGGAGGTGAGGACCTTAGACATAGTAAGAGTATGCATCCGAACGCATGATCATTCAACGTGGCGTGCCCGGGGAACTTCCGCACCGCCCCGAGGACGCCCCGTCGACGGGGAAGAGATGTGTCCTCGACGATCAGCGCATCCGCTCAGCCCTGGGCGCGCCGCCGCGGCCCGCCCCGCACAGGTGGCCGACGTCGCCGCGTTCCACGCCCCCTGCCTGAGCCGGGGGTCCCGGCGAGACCTGCGCGGGCGGGCGGTCCGTCAGGTCTGCGCCATGTCCACGAAACGGGAGTAGTGGCCCTGGAACGCCACGGTGATGGTGGCCGTCGGGCCGTTACGGTGCTTGCCGACGATGATGTCCGCCTCGCCCGCGCGCGGTGACTCCTTCTCGTAGGCATCCTCGCGGTGGAGCAGGATGACCATGTCGGCGTCCTGCTCGATGGAACCGGACTCACGCAGGTCGGACACCATCGGCTTCTTGTCCGTGCGCTGCTCGGGACCACGGTTCAGCTGCGAGAGCGCGATCACCGGGACTTCCAGCTCCTTGGCCAGCAGCTTGAGGTTTCGGGACATGTCCGAGACCTCCTGCTGACGGCTCTCGGAACGCTTCGATCCACCGGCCTGCATCAGCTGCAGATAGTCGATGATCACGAGCTTGATGTCGTTGCGCTGCTTGAGCCGGCGGCACTTCGCGCGGATCTCCATCATCGACAGGTTGGGGGAGTCGTCGATGTACAGCGGAGCGGCCGAGACCTCGGGCATCCGGCGGGCGAGCCGCGTCCAGTCCTCGTCCGTCATCGTGCCGGACCGCATGTGGTGCAGGGCCACCCGCGCCTCGGCCGACAGCAGACGCATCGCGATCTCGTTGCGCCCCATTTCGAGGGAGAAGATGACGCTGGGCAGGTTGTTCTTGATCGACGCGGCACGCGCGAAGTCCAGCGCCAGGGTGGACTTACCCATGGCGGGGCGGGCCGCGATGACGATCATCTGGCCGGGGTGCATGCCGTTCGTCAAGGCGTCGAGGTCCGTGAAGCCCGTCGGCACACCGGTCATCTCGCCGCTGCGCGACCCGATGGCCTCGATCTCGTCGAGCGCGCCCTCCATGATGTCGCCGAGGGGGAGATAGTCCTCACTGGTGCGCTGCTCGGTGACCGCGTAGATCTCGGCCTGCGCGGAGTTCACGATCTCGTCGACGTCCCCGTCGGCCGCGTATCCCATCTGCGTGATCTTCGTGCCCGCCTCGACCAGCCGCCGGAGCACCGCCCGCTCGTGGACGATCTCCGCGTAGTACGAGGCGTTGGCCGCGGTGGGCACGGACTGCACCAAGGTGTGCAGATACGGTGCTCCGCCGACCTTGGTGATCTCGCCGCGCTTGACCAGCTCGGCGGCGACCGTGATCGGGTCGGCCGGCTCGCCCTTGGCGTAGAGGTCGAGGATCGCCGTGTAGACGGTCTCGTGGGCGGGGCGGTAGAAGTCGTGCCCCTTGATGATCTCCACGACGTCCGCGATGGCGTCCTTGGACAGCAGCATGCCGCCGAGGACGGACTGCTCGGCGTCGAGATCCTGGGGCGGCACCCGCTCGAACCCGGGGGAACCGCCTTCCCAGGCCTCGTCCGAGCCGCGGTCGTGGCGGTCCTCACGTCCCTTGCGGTCCCCCCGACGCTGGCGGGAGACGGGCAGACGGTCCCCGGGGCCGGTCTCGGTCCAGGGGTCGTCCAAAGGCTCGGGAATGCTCACCGGGCCGCCTCCTCCCGTCCGCATCGCGGACCTAGCCGTGCCACTCTTTCTTACGGCACGGCACCGACAAACAGGTCGCCCGACTCCACTTCCGGCGCATCTGGTTCGGTGGATTCCGGTGCCGGAACGGAGTGCGGGCGCCGCACCACGGTAGGCCCCTCCGCACCGTCAGCCAATCTGGTTATCCACAGGGCATGTGGACGACGGACCAGATGCTGTGGAGAACCCTGCCGAACCTGTGCACGGACCGGGGGACAGCACTGTGGACAAACTCATAGCGATAGCGCCGTGACCACCCTGACCTGCGCATTCTCCGTCCACTGACTGTGGGGGAGAAAAACTTTCGCCCTCATTTCAAGATCACCGCAAACGGCACGGGAGGGAAGGCCCCACCGGTCCGCAAGTAAGGGCCGTAGGCCGATTGCATCTCTTACCTGTGGAAGATTAGATTGACCCCCATGACCAAGGCCCCCGCGACACCGAAGAACGGCCGCAGACGGCACGACCGCGAGATCATCGCCCTTGCGGTCCCGGCGTTCGGCGCACTCGTCGCCGAGCCCCTGTTCGTGATGGTCGACAGCGCCGTCGTCGGCCACCTCGGCACCCCGCAACTGGCCGGCCTCGGCATCGCCGCAGCCCTCCTGATGACGGCCGTGAGCATCTTCGTCTTCCTCGCCTACGCGACCACGGCCGCCGTCGCCCGCCGCGTGGGGGCGGGCGATCTCCCCGCCGCCATCCGCCAGGGCATGGACGGCATCTGGCTCGCCCTGCTGCTCGGAGCAGCCGTCGTCGCCCTCGCGGTCCCGACGGCCCCGTGGCTCGTCGACGTCTTCGGCGCGTCCGACACCGCGGCTCCGTACGCCATCACGTACCTGAGGATCTCCATCCTCGGCATTCCGGCCATGCTCGTCGTGCTCGCCGCCACCGGTGTACTGCGCGGCCTCCAGGACACGCGCACCCCGCTGTACGTCGCCATCGGCGGTTTCACGGCGAACGCCGCCCTCAATGTGACCCTCGTCTACGGTGCCGGGCTCGGGATCGCCGGTTCCGCCTGGGGGACGGTGATCGCCCAGGTCGGTATGGCCGCCGTCTATCTCGTCGTGGTGGTCCGCGGAGCCCGAAGGCACAACGCCTCTCTGCGCCCCGACGCGGCCGGCATCAGGGCCAGCGCCCGGGCCGGCGTGCCGCTGCTGATCCGGACCCTCTCTCTGCGCGCCGTCCTGATGATCGCCACAGCCGTCGCCGCCCGGCTCGGAGACGTCGACATCGCCGCGCACCAGATCATCCTCTCCCTCTGGAGTCTGACCGCCTTCGCGCTCGACGCCATCGCCATCGCCGGGCAGGCGATCATCGGCCGCTATCTGGGGGCGAACGACGAGAAGGGCGCCCGCGAGGCCTGCCGCCGCATGGTCGAGTGGGGCCTCGGTTGCGGCATCGTGCTCGGCGTCCTGATCGTGCTCGCCCGGCCTCTGTTCATCCCGCTCTTCACCAGCGACCCCTCGGTGCGGGACACCCTGCTCCCCGCGCTCCTGGTCGTGGCGGTCTCCCAGCCGATCGCCGGCGTGGTCTTCGTGCTGGACGGCGTCCTGATGGGAGCCGGCGACGGACGCTATCTCGCCTGGGCGATGCTGGTGACGCTCGCCGTGTTCGCGCCCGTCGCGCTCCTGGTGCCCTCCCTCGGCGGCGGGCTCACCGCGCTCTGGTGGGCAATGACGCTGATGATGGCCGTCCGCCTCGTCACGCTCTGGCTGCGTACCCGGTCGGGCCGGTGGATCGTCACCGGAGCCACCCGCTGATCCGTACGCTTCACGGCCTGTTTCACGTGAAACAGGCCGCCGGTGTTTCACGTGAAACACCACGCACCACAGAAGACAGAAAGGGCCGCACCCATGGGTGCGGCCCTTCACTGACTCAGCTGAGCTCTGCCCTTAGGCAGCAACGACCTCGACGCCGAGCTTCGCTGCGACCTCGGGGTGCAGACGGACGGACACCTGGTGTCCGCCGAGCGTCTTGATCGGCGAGCCGAGCTCGACGCGACGCTTGTCGACGTCGGGACCACCGGCGGCCTTGATCGCCGCAGCGACGTCGGCCGGGGTGACCGAGCCGAAGAGACGGCCGGCGTCGCCGGAGCGAACAGCCAGACGAACCTTCACGCCCTCGAGCTTGGCCTTGATCTCGTTGGCCTGCTCGATCGTCGCGATCTCGTGGATCTTGCGGGCGCGGCGGATCTGCGCCACGTCCTTCTCGCCGCCCTTGGTCCAGCGAATGGCGAAGCCACGCGGAACCAGGTAGTTACGGGCGTACCCGTCCTTGACGTCGACGACGTCGCCGGCGGTGCCGAGGCCGGAGACCTCGTGGGTGAGGATGATCTTCATGCTCTTGTCACCCTTCCCTTATCGCGCGGTGGACGTGTAGGGCAGCAGCGCCATCTCACGGCTGTTCTTCACAGCCGTGGCGACGTCACGCTGGTGCTGCGTGCAGTTGCCGGTGACGCGGCGGGCACGGATCTTGCCGCGGTCGGAAATGAACTTCCGCAGCATGTTCGTGTCCTTGTAGTCCACGTACTGGGTCTTGTCCTTGCAGAACGCGCAGACCTTCTTCTTAGGCTTGCGCACAGGCGGCTTCGCCATGGTGTTTCTCCTGTGTGATCAAGAAGTGGGGGTACGAGCAGCCCTAGAAGGGAGGCTCGTCCGAGTAGCCGCCGCCAGAGGCACCGCCGGAGCCGCCGGAACCGCCGGAGCTTCCGCCCCAGCCGCCTCCGCCGCCCTGCTGTCCCCCGCCGCCCTGGCCGCCTGCCGGCGCGCCGGTCGCCCACGGGTCGTCGGCGGGTGCACCGCCGCCGCCCTGCTGGCCACCGCCACCGGGACCGCCGCCCCAGTTGCCGCCGCCCTGCTGGCCGCCGCCGTATCCACCCTGGCCGCCCTGACCACCGCGACCGGTGGTCTTGGTGACCTTGGCCGTGGCGTTCTTGAGGCTGGGGCCGACTTCCTCGACGTCCAGCTCGTAGACCGTGCGCTTGACGCCCTCACGGTCCTCGTAGGACCGCTGCTTCAGCCGGCCCTGCACGACGACGCGCATGCCTCGCTGAAGCGACTCCGCGACGTTCTCCGCCGCCTGACGCCAGACCGAGCAGGTGAGGAACAGGCCTTCGCCGTCCTTCCACTCATTGGTCTGCCGGTCGAAGATGCGGGGAGTGGACGCGACACGGAACTTCGCGACCGCCGCACCGGACGGGGTGAAGCGCAGCTCGGGGTCGTCGACGAGATTGCCGACGACCGTGATGACGGTCTCGCCTGCCATGGGTGAACCTCTCGGCGGGGATTGCTTCTGGCTGCTTGCTGCTACTCGGACCCGAAAACCGCTGAGCTAGAAGCTCAGTGGATCTCGGGACGGAGGACCTTGGTCCGGAGGACCGACTCGTTCAGGTTCATCTGGCGGTCGAGCTCCTTGACGACCGCAGGCTCGGCCTGCAGGTCGATGACCGAGTAGATGCCCTCGGGCTTCTTCTTGATCTCGTAGGCGAGCCGACGACGGCCCCAGGTGTCGACCTTCTCCACCTTTCCATCGCCCTCACGGACGACGGAGAGGAAGTTCTCGATCAGCGGGGAGACTGCTCGCTCCTCGAGATCGGGGTCGAGGATGACCATCACCTCGTAGTGACGCATGTGGAACCCACCTCCTTTGGACTCAGCGGCCACGGTCGTTCCGTGGCAGGAGGGTCGTGATGCGTGTCGCAACGGCGTTCCCGAGGAGAACACCCAGCACTGACAATCCGCTCCCGAACGGTCCCGGAGACGGGGGTTCGGGGGAGGCTCGCCATGCTGGCCTGGGCAGACACCGGTGCAGACCGTACAGACTACCCGTAGACCGGCTTCCGGTTGAAATCAGGAGCTCAGAGGGCACAATCGAGACAGATGCGGTGTGAGAGGCGCTACACCCGCCGCGGTGCGCGGGGCGCTGGATCCACCGCCCATCCGTCCGGCCAGGAGGTACTCCATGGCACAGACCATCCGCCCCGCCGGCTCCCGGTCCCGGGCCGGCCGCCGCGCCACCGGTTCGCTCTTCGCCACGGACGGCAGACCGCATCCCGTCCAGGACGTCCTGATGGTGGTGACCGGGGTGCTCGGCATCCTCGCGTTCGTCACGGCGATGTTCCACCATCTCCACCTGATCAGCTCCTGGGCGGGGCTCGCCGGGATTCTGACCGGTGCCTACGGCCAGTACATCTCGAAGACGACTTGGGAGCGGTTCGGCCTGATCATGGGTATCGGGGCCTCCGCGGTCGGCTTCTACCTCGGCATGGCCCACGGCGGTCTCTTCGGCGGCGTGATCACCTGACCGGAGCACCGGCCGGAGCACGGACCGGCGCGGGGCGCCCAGGCGCCCCGCGCCGGTCCGCCGTACGTTCCGGGCCCCCGGGGCCAGGCCGGGCGCCCTTGGGTCACAGTAGGCTTCGGCGCGAGAGCCGGAGCCCCTGACCGATGGGGACACACCTGCCGAGGAGCGCCCCGCATGAGCCTGACCCTGAGGACCATCAGCCGAGAGCAGCATCTGGCGTACATCCAGAGCCTGCCCTCGGCCAGTCACTGCCAGGTCCCGGCGTGGGCTGACGTGAAGACCGAATGGCGCTCGGAGAGCCTGGGCTGGTTCGACAAGAACGGCGAGATCGTCGGCGCCGGCCTCGTCCTGTACCGCCAGCTGCCCAAGATCAAGCGCTACCTGGCGTACCTCCCCGAGGGACCGGTCATCAACTGGTACGCACCGAATCTGGACGACTGGCTCCAGCCGATGCTCGCGCACCTCAAGCAGCAGGGCGCCTTCTCTGTGAAGATGGGCCCGCCGGTGGTCATCCGCCGCTGGGACTCGGCGGCCATCAAGTCCGGCATCCAGGACCCCGACGTGAAGCGCCTGCGCGACGTCGAGGCCACGCACATCGAGCCGCGCGCCTTCGAGGTCTCCGACCGGCTGCGGAAGATGGGCTGGCAGCAGGGCGAGGACGGCGGTGCCGGCTTCGGTGACGTACAGCCGCGCTACGTCTTCCAGGTGCCGCTGGCCAACCGTTCGCTCGAGGACGTCCTCAAGGGCTTCAACCAGCTGTGGCGCCGCAACATCAAGAAGGCCGACAAGGCCGGCGTCGAGGTCGTCCAGGGCGGCTACGAGGACCTGGCCGAGTGGCAGCGGCTGTACGAGATCACCGCCGTGCGCGACCGCTTCCGGCCGCGCCCGCTCTCGTACTTCCAGCGCATGTGGACTGTCCTCAACTCCGAGGACCCCAACCGGATGCGCCTCTACTTCGCCCGGCACAACGGCGTGAACCTCTCCGCGGCCACGATGCTCGTCGTCGGCGGCCACGTCTGGTACTCCTACGGCGCCTCCGACAACATCGGGCGCGAGGTCCGGCCGTCGAACGCGATGCAGTGGCGCATGCTGCGCGACAGTTACGCGATGGGCGCGACCGTCTACGACCTGCGCGGGATCAGCGACTCGCTGGACGAGACCGACCATCTCTTCGGCCTGATCCAGTTCAAGGTCGGCACCGGCGGCGAGGCCGTCGAGTACGTCGGCGAGTGGGACTTCCCGCTCAACAAGCTGCTCCACAAGGCGCTCGACATCTATATGTCGCGCCGCTGATCCGCTCCACCGCTCCACCGCTCCACCGCACATCTGGGCACACACCGTTCGTTCCTGTTCACCGCAGCCACCAGAAAGGTTCCGGGCCGGCCATGGCGCTCTCCCTCTACGTCGACACCGCGCGCTGGCGGGCGCACCAGAAGTCCGTGATCGACCAGTTCCCCGGTCTCGTACCCGTCTGCAAGGGCAACGGCTACGGCTTTGGTCACGAGCGCCTCGCCGACGAGACGATCCGCTTCGGATCCGACACCCTCGCCGTCGGGACGACCTACGAAGCGGCCCGGATCAAGGACTGGTTCAGCGGCGACCTGCTCGTCCTGACCCCGTTCCGGCGCGGTGAGGAGCCCGTGCCCCTGCCGGACCGCGTCATCCGGTCCGTCTCCTCCGTCGACGGGGTGCACGCCCTGGTGGGCGCCCGGGTCGTCATCGAGTGCATGAGCTCGATGAAGCGCCACGGCGTCAAGGAGGAGGAACTCGGGCAGCTGCACGCGGCGATCGAGGACGTACGGCTCGAAGGCTTCGCCCTGCATCTGCCCCTGGACCGCACCGACGGCTCCGACGCCGTCGAGGAGGTCATCGGCTGGATGGACCGGCTGCGCGCGGCCCGGCTGCCGCTGCACACCATGTTCGTCAGCCATCTGCGCTCCGAGGAGCTGGCCCGGCTCCAGCAGCAGTTCCCCCAGACCCGGTTCCGCGCCCGTATCGGCACCCGGCTCTGGCTCGGCGACCACGAGGCCACCGAGTACCGGGGGGCCGTCCTGGACGTCACCCCCGTCGTCAAGGGCGACCGGTTCGGCTACCGCCAGCAGAAGGCCGCCTCCGACGGCTGGCTGGTCGTCGTGGCCGGCGGTACGTCCCACGGGGTCGGCCTGGAGGCGCCCAAGGCGCTGCACGGCGTGATGCCGCGGGCCAAGGGCGTCGCCCGCGCGGGGCTGGCCACGGTCAACCGCAACCTGTCGCCGTTCGTCTGGGCGGGCAAGCAACGGTGGTTCGCCGAGCCGCCGCACATGCAGGTATCGATCCTGTTCGTGCCCTCGGACGCCCAGGAACCGCGGGTCGGTGACGAGCTGGTCGCCCACCTGCGCCACACCACCACGCAGTACGACCGGCTCGTCGACCGCTGAGCCCGCCGGGCGCGGCCTGAACGGCCGCCCCGGCCCCGGGTCAGCCGTCCCGGCCGGGTGCGGCGCCCCACTCCACCTGTGGTCCCGTGACCGTCGGGGCCTTGTGCCCGGACGGACGGGGATCGGGCGCCAGCACGAACGCGTCCGGAGCCCCGTCAAGGACACCGCCCGACGGGTCGTCCGACCCGTCCCCGCGCACCGGGTCCTTGGCCGGCTGCAGGATGTCCCGGACGATCAGCGCGCACAGGTACAGCGTGCCCAGCAGATGCAGGGCGATCGCGACCTGGTAGCCCTCCTGCGGCAGCCCCTGGTGCTTGTCCCCGCCGCTGGTGTAGGCGAGGTAGAACCAGATCCCGAGGAAGTACATGACCTCGCAGGCCTGCCAGATGAGGAAGTCGCGCCAGCGCGGCCGGGCCAAGACGGCCAGCGGGATCAACCAGAGCACGTACTGCGGTGAGTAGACCTTGTTCGTCAGGATGAACGCGGCCACCACCAGGAACGCCAGCTGGGCGAAGCGCGGCCGGCGGGCCGCGGAGAGCGCCAGGCCCGCGATGCCCGCGCAGAACACGACCATCAGGACGACCGACGCGGTGTTGACCGTCTCCACCTCGATGGGCTTGCCGGTGCGCTGGGTGATGATCAGCCAGAACGAACCGAAGTCGATGGGCCGCTCCTGGCTGAACGTGTAGAACTTCCGCCACCCCTCGGGGGCGAAGAGCATCACCGGCAGGTTCACCACCAGCCAGGCCGCTCCCGCGCCCAGCAGCGCCGTCCCGAACTCGCGCCACCTGCCCGCCCGCCAGCAGAGCACCAGCAGCGGGCCGAGCAGCAGGACGGGGTAGAGCTTGGCCGCGGTCGCCAGGCCGATGAGGATGCCGAACGCGAGCACCCGGCCCCGGGACCACATGAGCATCGCCGCGGCCGTCAGGGCGACGGCCAGCAGGTCCCAGTTGATGGTCGCGGTGAGGACGAACGCGGGGGCGAGCGCGACCAGGAGGCCGTCCCAGGGGCGGCGGCGGTGCGTACGGACCGTGCACACGGCGACGACGACCGCGCAGATCATCAGCATGCCCGCGTTGACCATCCAGTACATCTGCTCGCGCTGCTGGATGGGGTCGCTGTCCGGCGTCAGCGTCAGCCAGGACGCCACCTGCATGAACACCCCGGTCAGCACCGGGTACTCCAGGTACTGCATATCGCCGCTCAGCCGGTCGAAGTACGGCACGAGGCCGTCGGCGAACCCGCGCCCCATGAAGAGGTGCGGAATGTCGGAGTAGCAGGCGTGGGTGTACTGCGAGGTGGCCCCGCGGAACCAGGCCCATTCGTAACAGGGGATCTTCTGCACCATGCCGAGGGCGAACATCCCGATCATGACCAGCGCGACGACGCGCACGGGCGTGAGCGGGCCGTCGCCGAGCCGCGCCCAGCGTCCCACCCGGCCACCGAACAGCTCGCTGCCGGCCGCCGCGACCTCGTCCTGATCGGTGGGCCGCACGACGGGCCGCTCCTGGTGCACGCTCGTGTCTTCTGCGCTGGGGCTTGGCATGCCGCACATCCTGCCGTACGGGGCTGTGCCAGGGGCAAGGACCGCCCGGGGGACACGGGCACAGATCCGGGATGCCGCGTGCCACCGCCGGGAACGCGGCGAGGGCCGCCGTACCCGGGTGGGTACGACGGCCCTCGCCGCTGTGACGGGCCGCCCCTGAGGCTCGGCCGGGGCGTCCGGCTATCCGTTGTTGCCCCAGATGGAGCCGGTTCCGCCCGGGTTGCCGTTGGCTCCCTGAGCTCCGCCGTTGTCGGCATCGCCGTTGGCTCCCTGAGCTCCGCCGTTGTCGGCATCGCCGTTGGCTCCGGTGTTGTCGCCCCCGCCGTCCGCTCCGGTGTTGTCGCCCCCGCCGTCCGCTCCGGCGTTGGCCCCGCCGTTGGCCTCCTGGCAGTTCGGGTCCCAGATGCTGCAGGTCCTGCTCGGCGACGGCGTCGGCGGACTCGGGGTGGTCTGGGTCGGCTTCGGGCTCGGCGACGGCTTCTCCTCTTCCTCCTCGGAGGGCGTCGGCGAAGGCGTGGGGCTGGGCGTCGGGCTGGGGCTCTTCGCGCCACCGCCCCACACCTCTTCGCCCAGGTCCTTCGGTTCCGGGAAGGAGATGACCTTCTTGCCCTTCATCGCGCCGGTCATGTAGTCGTGCCAGATGGAGGCCGGGAACGAGTTTCCGTGGATCTTCTCCTCGCCACCGGTGCCGAACATCTTCAAGAACTCGCGCTCTTTGTTCGTCTCGTCGTCGTCGAGCCGGAACATGCTGATGGCGGTCGAGATCTGCGGTGTGTACCCGACGAACCAGGCGGACCGGTTGCCGTCCGTCGTACCGGTCTTGCCCGCGGCTTCACGGCCCTCAAGGCGGGCGGGCTTGCCCGTTCCGTTCTCCACGACGTTCTTCAGCACGTCGGTCACGTTGTCGGCGATGCCCGGGCTGAAGGCACGCTTGGGCTTCTTCTTGTGCTGGAAGACGGTGACGCCCTCCTGCTTCACCTCGGTCACCGAGTACGTGTCGTTCTGCTGACCACTCGTGGCGAAGGTGGCGTAGGAGCCCGCCATCCGGATGGCGCTGGGCGACGAGGTGCCGATGGAGAACGAGGGAACGCTGGAGTCCGCCATGAAGGTGTCGTCCTTCAGACCGGAGGCGACGGCGACGTCCTTGACCTTGTCGGTACCGACGTCCATGCCGAGCTGCACGAACGGGGAGTTGGCGGACTTCTCCATGGCCGTCCGCAGGTCGATATTGCCGTGGTCAACGTTGCCGTCGTTGGTCTGGCGCCACTCCTTGTCGTCCTCGTTCAACCAGATCTTGCCCGTGTAGTCCCTGATCCGCAGGCCGTCGTCGGCGTTGTAGGTGCTCTCCGGCGAGACCTGGGTGCGCTCGGACTCGCTCTGTTCCGGCCCGCCGGACGGGTTGCGCACGCCGTACTGCATGGCCGCGGCCAGGACGAACGGCTTCCACGTCGAACCGACCTGGGCGCCGGTGGCGTCCGCGTTGTTCGTGAAGTGCGTGGTGGCGTTCTGGCCGCCGTACGTGGCGATGATGGCGCCGGTCTTCGCGTCGACGGACGCACCGCCGAACTCGACGTGCGTGTCCGTCTTGGGGCGGTCCTTGGGCCGGATCTTGGCCTTGTAGACCTTGTTCACCGCTGCCTCGAGCTCCTCCACCCTCTTCTTCTGGAAGGTGGTGTGGATCTCGAAGCCGCCCAGTTCGAGCTGCTTGGCGTCGATGCCGCGATCGTTGTTGGCGAGGAAGTACTTCTTGGCGAGCTCCACCAGGTAGCCGGTCTGGCCGCCCAGCTTGGCGTCCTTCTTCTTCGGCAGCGGCATGGGGAACTTCGTGTACTTGGCGCGCTCCTCCGCCGTCATACGCCCGTCCTTGACCTGCTCGTCAAGAATCCACTTCCAACGGTCCTTGGCCCGCTCGGTGTTCTTGGCCTTGGTCGCGTTGTCCTTGTCGATGTCGGTGGCGCCGGCGGGGTCGTAGTAGCTGGCGCCCTTGAGCAGGGTGGCCAGGAAGGCGCACTCGCTCGCGTTCAGGTCGCCTGCGTCCTTGTTGTAGTAGGTGCGGGCCGCCGCCTGCAGCCCCGAGGCGCCACGCCCGTAGTAGGAGACGTTGAGGTAGCCAGCCATCACCTCTTCCTTCGACACATCGCCGGCGACCTTGAGCGTGATGAAGAGCTCCTGGAACTTCCGCTTGAGCGTCTGGTCCTGGGTGAGCATGGAGTTCTTCACGTACTGCTGCGTGATGGTCGAGCCGCCCTGGGTCTCACCGCCCGTGGCCATGTTCAGCACCGCACGGCCGATGCCCACCGGGTCGATGCCCTTGTCCGTTTCGAAGCTTTTGTTCTCGGCCGAGATCACGGCGTTACGCATCTCCACCGGGATCTGCTCGTACTTGAGCATCTGACGGTTCGCATCACCGCCGGTCGCCACCATCTGTGTGCCGTCGGCCCAGTAGTAGACGTTGTTCTGCGCCTGGGCCGCTTTGTTGATGTCCGGTGGGACCACAAACGCGTAGGCGATACCCCCGATGCCCATCAGGAGACCGAGGAACCCCACACAGAGCCCCGACACCAGCTTCCACGAGGGCACCCAGCGGCGGAACCCGTACCTGCCGTGGCGCGGGTAGTCGATGATGCGCTTCTTGCCGGAGTCACCGCGGTCGTGCCCCCGGCCCCCCGGACCGTCGGAACCGCCGCCACCGCGGCGTCGGCCGCCGCCGCCCGCGCCGTGGCCCCCGGCGTCGGCGCCCCGGCGTCGACCGCCCTTCTGGGCCGCGCGGCGGGCCTCGGCGCGGCTGCCGTACTGGCGCTCCTCGCCGTGCGACTCGGACGGCGATTCGGAAGGTGATGCCGACGTGGCTCTGCGTGACGGGACTGCTCGGCGTCCGGTCGGCTGCTGGGCGGCTCGTCTGGCCGCTGCACGCCCGCCACCCTGTGGCTGAGGCGTTTTGCGACGGTGCTCGCTCATGGAACGACTACTCCTCGGGCAGGCGAGAGCGCCTGGAAGCGGCAGTTGAGATCCGGTCCCCCCGAATTACGGACAAGCCACTGCGGAAGGCTCATCCGCGGTACATCCGGCAGTCCGCGATGACTGACGCGCGAAAGCGCCTCGCGGTTCCCGGTGGTCTGCATGCCGCACAGACTACGCACGGTCAAAACCCGCCTAGGGCCGAACTTCACCCCAAACAACGCAAGTCGAACCCTGGGAATTGCTGATGTGACGCCGTTCACGAAGGCCACCCTTGTCGAACAGGTCGGAGCGATCTATCGTGCTGATGTATCGAGTCGATACATCAGCGCGGCATAAGTACGCCGGTGGTTCCGGTGGTCCGTGCCGACGGAAGCAGCGGGAGAAGGAGGAGGCACCGGTGAGCAGACGCTCCGGCATCCTCGAGTTCGCTGTCCTCGGCCTGCTCCGCGAATCGCCGATGCACGGCTATGAGCTGCGCAAACGCCTCAACACCTCGCTGGGGATCTTCCGTGCGTTCAGCTACGGAACCCTCTATCCCTGCCTCAAGACGCTGGTAGCCAGCGGCTGGTTGATCGAGGAGCCCGCCGGTGATCCGGCGGACACCGCGCCGGTCACCGGACGCCCGACCGCCGCGTCCTCCTCACTGACGGGACGCCGGGCGAAGATCGTCTACCGGCTGACGGCAGAAGGTAAGGAGCACTTCGAGGAGCTGCTGTCGCACACCGGTCCGGACGCCTGGGAGGACGAGCACTTCGCAGCGCGCTTCGCCTTCTTCGGGCAGACCGAGCGCGAGGTGCGGATGCGGGTGCTCGAAGGCCGGCGCAGCCGGCTGGAGGAGCGCCTGGAGAAGATGCGCGCCTCTCTCGCCCGCACCCGTGAACGACTCGACGACTACACACTTGAGCTGCAGCGACACGGCATGGAGTCCGTGGAGCGCGAAGTGCGCTGGCTGAACGAGCTCATCGAGAGCGAGCGGTCGGGACGGGATCAGCGACGATCCTCGCCCGAGGGCTCTGCTCAGCAGGACACACCTGGAGAGACGGGCGGCCTGCCCCGGCACCGGGACACCACCCGGCCGGATCCGTCCGACGACACCGCCAAGTGAAGTCATCGCACTCCGCGGCGACTTCATCGGAAACACCGATTACACAGGGAGCAACCGGAATGGGTTCGGTTCGCGTAGCCATCGTAGGCGTGGGCAACTGCGCCGCCTCGCTGGTGCAGGGCGTCGAGTACTACAAGGACGCCGATCCGGCCGGCAAGGTGCCCGGTCTGATGCACGTCCAGTTCGGCGAGTACCACGTCAGTGACGTCGAGTTCGTCGCCGCCTTCGACGTCGACGCGAAGAAGGTCGGCCTCGACCTCGCGGACGCCATCGGCGCCAGCGAGAACAACACCATCAAGATCGCGGACGTGCCGAACACGGGCGTGACCGTCCAGCGCGGCCACACCCACGACGGCCTGGGCAAGTACTACCGCGAGACGATCGAGGAGTCCGCGGACGCCCCGGTCGACGTCGTCCAGGTCCTCAAGGACAAGCAGGTCGACGTTCTCGTCTGCTACCTGCCCGTCGGTTCCGAGGTCGCTGCGAAGTTCTACGCGCAGTGCGCCATCGACGCCAAGGTCGCGTTCGTCAACGCGCTCCCGGTGTTCATCGCCGGCACCAAGGAGTGGGCGGACAAGTTCACCGAGGCCGGTGTCCCGATCGTCGGCGACGACATCAAGTCCCAGGTGGGCGCCACCATCACGCACCGCGTGATGGCGAAGCTCTTCGAGGACCGGGGCGTCATCCTGGACCGCACGATGCAGCTGAACGTCGGCGGCAACATGGACTTCAAGAACATGCTCGAGCGTGAGCGCCTGGAGTCCAAGAAGATCTCCAAGACGCAGGCCGTCACCTCGCAGATCCGTGACCGCGAGCTCGGTGCGGACAACGTCCACATCGGCCCCTCGGACTACGTGGCCTGGCTGGACGACCGCAAGTGGGCGTACGTGCGCCTTGAGGGCCGCGCGTTCGGCGACGTTCCGCTGAACCTGGAGTACAAGCTCGAGGTGTGGGACTCCCCGAACTCGGCCGGTGTCATCATCGACGCCGTCCGTGCGGCGAAGATCGCCAAGGACCGCGGCATCGGTGGCCCGATCCTCTCGGCATCGAGCTACTTCATGAAGAGCCCGCCCGTGCAGTACTTCGACGACGAGGCGCGCGAGAACGTCGAGCGGTTCATCAACGGCGACACGGAGAGCTGAACCGGCCCTCTCGGCCGAGAAGCCTCACCGGAGCGCTGAGCGGAGACGCTCACCTCTTCCTGCCGCACGTCGGGGGTCCCCGGGCAATCCGCCCGCGGACCCCCGACGTGTGTGACGCTTGCTCCCATGTCTGTCGCGCGTGATCTGCGCACCCTGCTGCGGCTGCGGAACTTTCGCCGCCTGCTCACCGTGCGGCTGCTGTCCCAGTCCGCCGACGGCGTCTACCAGGTCGCCCTCGCCGCGTACGTCGTCTTCTCCCCCGAGAAGCAGGCGTCGGCCGCCGCCATCGCTTCCGCGATGGCCGTGCTCCTCCTGCCGTACTCCCTGATCGGCCCCTTCGCGGGGGTCCTGCTGGACCGCTGGCCCCGACGCCAGGTCTTCCTCTACGGGAACCTCCTGCGGGCCGCTCTGGCCTGCTCCACGGCCCTGCTGATTCTCGCCTCGGTGCCCGACTGGCTCTTCTACGCCTCGGCCCTCTGCGTCACCGCCGTCAACCGTTTCGTGCTGGCCGGCCTCTCCGCCGCCCTGCCCCGGGTGGTCGACACCGATCGCCTCGTCGTCGCCAACTCCCTGTCTCCCACCGCCGGCACTCTGGCGGCCACCGCGGGAGGCGGTCTCGCTTTCGTCGTACGGCTGGTGGCCGACGAGTCCGACGCGGCGGTCGTGCTGTTGGGGGCGATGCTCTACCTGCTCTCCGCGCTGGCGTCCCTGAGCCTGCCCCGCGCCCTGCTGGGACCGGATACCGACGGGAGCCCCCTGCGACTGCGGGCCGCTCTGGCCGTCACCGCGCGCGGGCTCGTCGCCGGGCTGCACCATCTGACGCAGCGGAGACACGCGGCCGGGGCGCTGGCCGCGATGACCGTGATCCGCTTCTGTTACGGCGCCCTCACCGTGACGGTGCTCATGCTGTGCCGCTATGCCTGGTCGGACACCGAGTCCGACGGTCTGGCCCTGCTCGGCCTGGCGGTCGGGGTCTCCGGTGCGGGATTCTTCGTCGCCGCCGTCCTCACCCCCTGGGCGGTGGGCCGGCTCGGCCGGTACGGGTGGATCGTGGGCTGCGCCGGTGCGGCGGCGATCCTGGTACCCGCCCTGGGCCTCTCCTTCGCCCTTCTCCCGATGCTGATCGCCGCGTTCGTGCTCGGCGTCGTCACCCAGGGGTCGAAGATCGCGACCGACACGGTGGTGCAGACCTCGGTCGACGACTCCTTCCGCGGCCGGGTCTTCTCGCTCTACGACGTGCTCTTCAACGTCGCGTTCGTGAGCGCCGCGGGGGTGGCGGCTCTCATGCTCCCGCCGGACGGCAGATCGGTCCCCGTCGTGGTGGTCGTGTCGGTGCTGTACGCGGTGGTCGCGTTGACGATGCTCCGCCGACGGCAGCTGACCGGCTACCGGTAGCCGGTCATGGATGTGGCGAGGGGCGTTGTTTCACGTGAAACAACGCCCCTCGCCACATCCGGTGGCTGATGTTTCACGTGAAACATCAGCCACCGGGCTCAGTTCTGCCGCGCCCACCACTCCTTGAGCGCGGCCACAGCGGCGTCCCGCTCCATGGGCCCGTGCTCCAGGCGCAGCTCCAGCAGGAAACCGTATGCCTTGCCGATCACCGGACCGGGGCCGACGTCGAGGATCCGCATGATCTCGTTGCCGTCCAGATCAGGGCGGATCGAATCGAGCTCCTCCTGCTCCTGCAGCTGGGCAATGCGCTCCTCCAGCCCGTCATAGGTGCGGGAGAGCGCGTTCGCCTTGCGCTTGTTCCGGGTCGTGCAGTCCGATCGGGTCAGCTTGTGGAGGCGTTCGAGCAGCGGCCCCGCGTCACGCACATACCGGCGCACCGCGGAGTCGGTCCATTCGCCGTCCCCGTACCCGTGGAAGCGCAGGTGCAGCTCCACCAGTTTCGACACGTCCTTGACCAGCTCGTTGGAGTACTTGAGCTCGGTCATGCGCTTCTTCGTCATCTTCGCGCCCACCACCTCGTGGTGATGGAAGGAGACCCGGCCGTCCTTCTCGAAGCGGCGGGTCCTGGGCTTGCCGATGTCATGGAGCAGCGCGGCCAGCCGCAGCACGAGGTCGGGCCCGCCCTCCTCCAGGTCGATGGCCTGCTCCAGGACGGTCAGCGAGTGCTCGTAGACGTCCTTGTGGCGGTGATGCTCGTCACTCTCCAGACGCAGCGCGGGAAGCTCGGGCAGCACCTGCTCGGCCAGTCCTGTGTCGACCAGGAGCCCCAGGCCCTTGCGCGGGTGCTGGGAGAGCAGCAGCTTGTTGAGTTCGTCGCGGACCCGCTCGGCGGAGACGATGCCGATGCGCGCGGCCATCTCCGTCATGGCGGTCACGACGTCGGGTGCGACCTCGAAGTCGAGCTGCGCGGCGAAGCGGGCGGCGCGGAGCATGCGCAGCGGGTCGTCGGAGAAGGATGCCTCGGGTGTTCCCGGGGTGCGCAGTACCCGCTCGGCGAGGTCCTTCAGACCTCCGTACGGATCGACGAACTCCTTCTGCGGCAGAGCCACGGCCATCGCGTTGACCGTGAAGTCACGGCGCACGAGGTCGTCCTCGATGGAGTCGCCGTAGGAGACCTCCGGCTTGCGCGAGGTCCGGTCGTAGGCCTCGGACCGGTAGGTCGTGACCTCGATCTGATAGCCGTCCTTCTGGGAACCGACGGTGCCGAAGGCGATCCCGACCTCCCACACCGAGTCGGCCCAGGGGCGGACGATCTTGAGCACGTCCTCGGGGCGGGCATCGGTGGTGAAGTCCAAGTCGTTCCCGAGCCTGCCCAGCAGGGCGTCGCGGACCGAGCCGCCGACCAGCGCGAGGCCGAATCCGGCCTCCTGGAATCGGCGGGCGAGGTCGTCGGCGACCGGGGACACCCGCAGCAGCTCACTCACCGCGCGGTGCTGCACCTGGCTCAGTGCACTGGCGTTCTCTTCGTTGGCGTTCGGCACAACAGAAAAGGGTACGTGCACGGACCGGCCGCGGCGTCATCGTTTACGGGGGCCCTGCGGGATGCCCGCGATCATGTGCGATGGACCCCAGCACTTCGGCCCGCCGCACCTCGTTACCATGCGGGGACGCAGGACCGAACGATCGACAGCATCTGATGACGACGAGGGACGGGTAGGCGCGTGGCCGAGGCGGCAGACTTCCAGGGGACTCGTCCCTCTCCTGCCCGCCGGTGGCTCCGGCGCACGGCCTCGGCGGTGCTCGGAGCACCGCTGCTGGCCGGCCTCCTGGCCGTTCCCGCGGCCGGTGCCGCCCCGGCCGCCGAGCCCGCCAAGGCCCCCACCGGCTCCCGTACGGTCGATGTGTCCCTGAACACGCTCTCCCCGAGCGTTCCGACGGAGGACGACACTCTGACCGTCTCCGGAACGCTCACCAACAAAGGCAAGGAGACGATCAGCAGCGCCGAGGTCGATCTGCGGGTCGGCCCCCGGCTCTCCGGCCGCGGAGAGGTCGACGACGCCGCGAAGCGCTCCTCGTACGTCCCCGGCGTCGACCCGGCCACCGTCGGGGACAAGTACACGGTGAAGTTCCCCAAGCTCGCCAAGGGGATCAGCCAGGACTTCACGCTCACCGTGCCCGTCGACAAACTCGGCCTGGACGACCCGGGCGTCTACCGGCTCGGCGTCTCGGTCTCCGGCCGTACGACGACCACCCCCTACGAGCAGGTGCTGGGCATCGAGCGCTCGTTCCTGCCCTGGCAGCCCGAGGCGAGCGACAGCAGGACGAAGCTCACCTTCCTCTGGCCACTGATCGCGTCCCCCCATGTCACGGCGGAGACCCGCTCGGACGAACAGCAGACCCCCGTGTTCACCGACGACGACCTGGCCGAGGAGCTGGCGCCCGGTGGCCGGCTGGAGCAGCTGGTGTCCCTGGGCAGCCGGCTCCCCGTGACCTGGGTCGTCGACCCTGACCTCCTGGCGAGCGTCGCGGCGATGGCCGGGAAGTACGAGGTCGAGTCGGGTGACACGACCGTCCCGGGCAAGAACCAGGCCGTCGCCAAGCAGTGGCTCAGCGCGCTGGAGAAGGTGGTCGAGGACGGCAAGGTGATCGCGCTGCCCTTCGCCGACCCCGATCTGGCCTCGATCGCGCACCGCGGCAAGAACGTCTCCGGAACGCTCAGCCATCTGCAGAACGCCTCCGCCGTGGCCGCGACCACCGTGGAGACCATCCTCCACGTGAAGCCGTCCACCGACTTCGCCTGGCCCGTGAACGGCGCCGTGGACTCGTCCATCGTCGATGTGGCGACCTCGGCGGGGGCCCACAACGTGATCGCCCGCAGCGACAGCTTCCGGGAGACCACGAAACTGCCCTACACACCGACCGCGGCGCGGCCGATCGGCGGAGGCACCACAGCAGTCGTCGCGGACGCCCGGCTGTCGACCTTGTTCGACGGCGACATGTCGAGGGCCGGCTCCTCCACCCGCGCGGTCCAGAAGTTCCTCGCCCACACCCTCGCACTGACCGAGCAGACACCGGACAACGAGCGCAGCATCGTCGTGGCCCCCCCGCGGATGCCCACCGTCGCACAGGCCCAGACGATGGCCCGCGCACTGGAGGGCCTGGCGGACAACCGCTGGACGCAGCCCCTGGACCTCGTCGCCGCCGCCGAGGCGAAGCCCGACCCGAGGGCCACCACCAAGGTCCCCCGGGCCTCGGCGTACCCCAAGAAGCTCCGGGCCCAGGAACTGCCCACGCAGGCGTTCCAGGACATCCGCACCACCCAGGGCTCGCTCGACAGCTTCGAGACGATCCTGACGCAGCCCGAGCGCGTGGTGACGCCCTTCGGCAACGCCGTCAACCGCGCGATGTCGACGGCCTGGCGCGGCCGGTCGCTGGAGGCGCAGCAGTACCGGGACGCGGTCCGCGACTACCTGGAGAGCCTCACCTCCGAGGTGCAGCTCATCGAGAAGTCCGACGTCACCCTCTCCGGGCGCAGCGCAACGATCCCGGTCACCGTGCAGAACAAACTGGTGCAGGGCGTGGACCGGCTGGTTCTCCAGCTGACGTCGGACAACATCCGGCTCAAGTTCAACGACGACGGGAGCATGGCCGAGCTGCCGGTCAGCATCGCGGGCGGCCACAGCCAGTCGGTGAAGTTCGACACGGCGACCAGCGCCAACGGCCGCGCCCAGGTGACCGCCCGGCTGTACACGGAGGACGGCACCCAGTACGGCGAGGAGATGACCTTCACCGTGAAGGTCTCCGAGGTGACGCCCACCGTGCTGCTCGTCATCGCCGGCGGCCTGCTGCTCCTGGTGCTGGCGGGTATCAGGATGTACAGCCACCGCAAGCGTGCCGTGGCAAGCGACACGGCGGACGGCAACGGCGACGGACCCGGGCAGCCGAGTGACCCGACTCCGGACACCGGTCCGGAAAGCGGGGCCCCGTCGGGAACGGGTGAGAAAGTGGACCGTTGAGCGATGTCTGTCGTGGCCGGCCGGCCGGGGACGATGAGGTAGGGGTTTCGATGAACGCGCCGTACGACGGAGACCGCGGGCAGGGCGCGGGCGGAGGAGCGTCTCCGGGCGGGCCTCCGGTTCCCCCGGGCGCGGGCCAGGACGGCTTCGTGCCGCCGGACCCGTACCTCCAGCACGCCTACGAGGACGACCCCTACCGGGCGCAGGACCTGGCCGCCCAGGACCCGGTGGGCGAGGCGCTCTACGACCGCGCCGCGCACCCGCCGCCGCCTCCCGGCACGTACCAGGAGCCGGGGCCGCTCTACCAGCAGCCGCCCGCCGCCCCCTACGCCCCCGACCCGCGCATCTGGGCCCAGACCCCGCCCCCCGAGCCGGCGGGGCCCTCCCGGCACCTGCCGTACGGGGACCGCCCGGCGACCACGCAGTTCGTCGGCGTCGACGCGCTCGTCACCCAGGCGTCGGACGACCGACAGGAGCCGGACGCCTTCGCCCACCTCTTCCGGGACCAGGAGGGATCGGGGAAGCCCCCGGTACCGCCCCAGCCCGAACCGGCTCCCGCACCCGCACCCGCCAAGGGCGGCGGCAAGGTCTCCGGACTCCTCAAGTCCAGCGCGGTCATGGCCGCCGGCACGCTCGTCTCCCGGCTCACCGGCTTCGTGCGGTCCCTGGTGATCACCGCCGCACTCGGAGCCGTACTGCTCGGCGACAGCTTCACCATCGCCTACACCCTGCCGACGATGATCTACATCCTCACCGTCGGCGGCGGCCTCAACTCCGTCTTCGTCCCCCAGCTCGTCCGCGCGATGAAGAACGACGAGGACGGCGGCGAAGCCTTCGCGAACCGACTGCTGACTCTGGTTATGGTCACGCTCGGTGCGATCGTCGCCGTCGCGGTGTTCGCCGCGCCGACGCTGATCCACATGCTGTCCCCCACGATCGCGAACGACGTCGCCGCCAACAGCGTCGCCGTCACCTTCGCCCGCTACTGCCTGCCGACCATCTTCTTCATGGGCGTGCACGTGGTGATGGGCCAGATCCTCAACGCCCGCGGCAAGTTCGGCGCGATGATGTGGACCCCGGTCCTCAACAACATCGTCATGATCATCACCTTCGGGCTGTTCATCTGGGTCTACGGCACATCCGGTGAGTCGCAGATGGGTGTGGACACCATCCCGCCGGAGGGCGTCCGGCTGCTGGGAGTCGGCACCCTGCTCGGCCTCGTCGTCCAGTCCCTGGCGATGATCCCCTACCTGCGCGAGACGGGTTTCCGCTTCCGCCCCCGGTTCGACTGGAAGGGCCACGGGCTGGGCAAGACCATCAAGCTGGCCAAGTGGACCGTGCTCTTCGTGCTCGCCAACCAGGCCGGTGTGCTGGTCGTCACCCAGCTGTCCACGGCGGCCGGCGCGGCCTCGGGCCACGACGGCACCGGGTTCCTGGCCTACTCCAACGCCCAGCTGATCTGGGGCATGCCGCAGGCCATCATCACCGTCTCGGTCATGGCCGCACTGCTGCCCCGCATCTCCCGGGCCGCCCACGACAACGACCCGGGTGCGGTCCGCGACGACATCTCGCAGGGACTGCGCAACTCGGCCGTCGCCATCG
Organism: Streptomyces sp. CNB091; assembly: GCF_000377965.1. Classification (NCBI taxonomy): domain Bacteria; kingdom Bacillati; phylum Actinomycetota; class Actinomycetes; order Kitasatosporales; family Streptomycetaceae; genus Streptomyces; species Streptomyces sp. CNB091. The sequence continues at coordinate 304,848 of NZ_KB898994.1, read as the reverse complement.
TGCCGGTGGCCTTCGCCTTCCTCGCGCTCGGCCTGCCGATGGCCACCCTGCTGTACGCCTCCAGCGGCATCGAGGCCGCCCGCTCCATGGGCTTCATCCTCATGGCCTTCGCGCTCGGCCTGATCCCGTACTCCGTGCAGTACGTCGTCCTCCGAGGGTTCTACGCCTACGAGGACACCCGCACCCCCTTCTACAACACGGTCATCGTGGCCGCCGTCAACGCCGCCGCCTCCGCACTCTGTTACGTCGTCCTGCCCGCCCGCTGGGCCGTCGTCGGCATGGCCTTCTCCTACGGTCTGGCCTACGCGGTCGGCGTCGGTGTCGCCTGGCGACGGCTGCGCAACCGGCTGGGCGGCGACCTGGACGGCGCGCACATCGTGCGGACCTACGCGCGCCTCTGCATGGCCGCGGTGCCCGCCGCCCTGGTCGGCGGCGCCGTCGGATTCGGGATCCTGGAACTCGTCGGCACCGGCGCACTCGGCTCGCTGGCCGCGCTGATCTGCGGCGGCGTCATCCTCCTGGGCATCTTCTTCGTCGCGGCGAAGAAGATGCGCATCGAAGAGGTCAACGGCCTGGTCGGCATGGTCCGTGGACGGCTCGGACGCTGAATGAGCGCTAGCCCGCACAACCATCGCCGCACTCCGCTTGTCGTGCATAGCGCCGGAGTGTGGGCACAATTGGCGTGACTGTGCAGAGCTGGCTGGCATCGCGCAACGGATGGGGAGGCAGGAACGACGGTGGCGGAACGTAGCACGGCTGCCGTCGACGTGGCTGACAACAGCGGCGACGAGCCGCTGACCGCCAAGGCGGACGAGGCCACGACCGACGGGACGGCGCAAGCCGAGGAAACCGAGGGCGCGAGCCCCAAGGACACCGAGAAGACGGACGGTGGGCGGGAGCGTTCCGAGGCCGTTCCGGCCTCACCCGATCTGCACAGCGGTCACAAACTCGCCGGGCGCTACCGCCTGGAGGAGTGCGTCACCCGTCTGGACGGCTTCAGCAGCTGGCGTGCTGTCGACGAGAAGCTCCGCCGCGCGGTGGGCGTACACCTGCTGCCCGCGGACCACCCGCGAGCCCGCTCGGTGCTGGCGGCCGCCCGCTCCTCAGCGCTGCTCGGCGACCCCCGCTTCGTCCAGGTCCTGGATGCCGTCGAGGAGAACGACCTCGTCTACGTGGTCCACGAATGGCTGCCGGACGCCACCGAGCTCACCGCTCTGCTGGCCACCGGGCCGATGGAGGCCCACGACGCCTACCAGCTCGTCAGCCAGCTCTCCCAGGCGATGGCCGCCGCCCACCGCGAGGGCCTGTCCCATCTGCGCCTCACCCCCGGGGCGGTCCTGCGCAGCTCCACCGGGCAGTACCGCATCCGAGGCCTCGCCGTGAACGCCGCCCTGCGCGGCATCACCGCGGAACGCCCCCTCCGGACGGACACCGAGGCCATCGGCGCCCTGCTGTACGCCGCACTGACCCACCGCTGGCCGTACGGGGACGACGCCCACGGCCTCGCCGGGCTGCCCAAGGGCATGGGGCTCATCGCCCCGGACCAGGTCCGCGCCGGCGTCCACCGTGGTCTCTCGGAACTCGCCATGCGGGCACTCGCCAACGACGGGGCCACCGCCTCCCGGCAGGAACCGCCCTGCACCACCCCGGACGAGCTGGCCAAGGCCGTCGCGGCCATGCCGCGCATCCTTCCTCCGGAACCCACGTTCACCGCGCCGCCCGCCTACCAGCGGACGACCTATCAGCAGGGGACGTACGGACGGCCGTCCTCCCACCCGTCCGCCGTCGCCCAGCCCGTGATGCCCGCCCCTCCCGCCCCCCTGCAGAGCCGCGCCGGCCGCGCGCTCAAGTGGACCGTCTCGGCGCTCCTCATCGCCGCGCTGGGCCTCGGCAGCTGGCAGCTCGCGGAAGCGCTGCTCGACCGCACCAAAGGCTCCGACGACACCGGCGTCACCGAACCGAACGAGGACGACAAGAACAAGGACGACCAGCCCGCGCCGTCCGCCGAACCGCTGGACATCGCGGGGGCCACCGAGTTCATGCCCGACGGCTCCGGCATCAAGGAGCGGGAGGTGCAGAACACCATCGACGGCGATTCCGGGACCCACTGGGTCACCCCTCGGTACCAGGGGTTCGCCAACTTCGGGAACCTCCCCCAGCGCAAGCAGGGCAGCGGAATCATCGTCGACCTCGGCAAGGTGCGGGACGTCTCCGGCGTCGACGTGTCCATGTACCGGAAGGGGCAGACTACGACTGTGCTCGCCGCCTCCCCTGACGCTTCGTACCCGTCCACGACGGCCGACTTCGACCAGCAGATCGTCAAGCGGACGGTCGCGGGAAAGGCGCTTGAGGAGAAGCTGGACAAGCCCGTCCGCACCCGCTACGTCCTGATCCACGTCACGGAGCTCCCCTCGGACGGCACCGGCGGCTACCGCGGCGGCATCACCGACATCTCCGTCCTCGGCTGACGCGCGGGCCGGTCCGGGCCACCCGTGCCGGCCCGTGATCACCGGCGCCACTCGCCCGCTACTGTGGGGCGACCGCCCGCACCACCGAGCGCCTGCGGTGACCAGGGTTGCGTCCGTCACACCCGTGACGGCAGGCTTCTCCCCGTCGCACCGCTTCACCGGGTGCGGCCCGCATGTGACATCGGATCCGGTTCGGAGGGGGAGCACGGTGGATTCCGTTCCACCCGAGGCACCGAGCGACTCGGACCTGCTCGCCCAGCATGTGGCGGGCGACCCCGACGCCTTCGGTGAGCTCGTACGCCGCCACCGCGACCGGCTCTGGGCCGTGGCGCTGCGCACCCTGGGGGACAGGGAGGAGGCGGCCGACGCCGTCCAGGACGCCCTCGTCAACGCCTTCCGCGCCGCCCACACCTTCCGCGGCCAGTCCGCGGTCACCACCTGGCTGCACCGGATCACCGTCAACGCCTGCCTCGACCGGGTCCGCAAGGCCGCCTCCCGCAAGACGTCCCCGGTGGACGACGCCGAACGGCTCGATCAGCTCCTGGAACCCCATGAATCGGCCGAGGCCCCCGCGGTCCGGCAGGACCTCCATCGCCAGCTCCAGGAGGCCCTGGGCACACTGCCCGCCGAGCAGCGGGCGGCCCTCGTCCTCGTCGACATGCAGGGCTACTCCGTCGCGGAGGCGGCCGGCATCCTCGATGTGCCGTCCGGCACCGTGAAAAGCCGATGCGCCCGGGGCCGGGCGAGACTGGCCCCCCTGGTCCGGCATCTGCGCGCGGGAACCGGGGGGCAGGCACCCGACGGCGAGATCGGCGCGGCCGGAAGGAACCGGACCCCCGGAGCATCCGTCCCATCTGCGTCAGGTCCCAGAGACGCAGGAGCAGGCGATCCTGCCGCTACGAAGGGAGGAGGTGGGCGCCCGTGACATCCACGGCCGACACGGCTCAGCACCCGGAGGTCTCCGAGATCTCCGATCTCACCGAGGGGCTGCTCTCGCCTTCCCGGGCGACGGAAGTCCAGCAGCACGTCGCGGGTTGCGACCTCTGCTCGGAGGTACAGGGCTCCCTGGACGAGATCCGTGGGCTCCTCGGGACGATGCCCGCCCCGGAACCGATGCCCGAGGACATCGCCGCGCGTATCGACGCGGCTCTCGCGGCGGAGGTCCGCCCCACCGCTCCCGCCGTGGACGAGCCGGTCGTTGTTTCACGTGAAACAACGACCGCCGAAGACACGACGACCGCCCGTGCGACGCGCGAGCCCGTTCCCAGGAGCGTCGGCGCCTCCGTGCAGGATCGTCCTGCGGGCCGGTCCTCCGCCGCCACCGGACCGGGCCGTCGTCCCTCCCGTCGGCGGCGGCGCGCTGTGGTCCTCGGCACCGCGTTCGGCGCGGCGGTCATCGGGATGAGCGTCTTCTTCCTCCAGTCCATCGCTCCGTCCGGCGACTCATCCAAGACCGCGGCCGACAGCGGAGTCAGCGCCGGGGAGAGCCGCGCGCACGCCTACGCCGACGGCACGCTGGAATCCCAGGTGCAGGACCTCGTCGGCAGTGGTGCCGCCCAGGAGAGCCCCGGCGCAAAGAAGGTGCCGCCGGGCGCGGACACCAAGTCGACGAGTGAGGCCCTCACCCCCGACGCCGAGACGCCCAGGAGCCCCTTGAAGGCGCCTGCCGTCGATGTTCCCCCCTGCGTCCAGCAGGCCACCGGCCGCACCACGCCGGCCCTCGCCCTGGACAAGGGGACGTACCAGGGAACAGGCGCCTATCTCGTCGTCCTTCCGCACGCGAGCGACTCCTCACGCGTGCAGGCCTATCTCGTGGCCTCCTCCTGCGTGGACGCCGCCCCGCAGTCCACGGGGCAGCTGCTGCTCACCCGCGCCTACGACCGCCCCTGAAAGCCGTCCGCGACCGCCGCGGCACGTTCGGGAATGCATCAGCCGTAGGATCCGTTGGGTGGGGTGTGAGTCGTTGAACCGACCCCGTAGGCAGTTAGGCAGTCTGCAGAAACGAGGAAGAAACCCGTGAGCGACGTCCGTAATGTGATCATCATCGGCTCCGGACCGGCCGGGTACACCGCCGCGCTGTACACCGCCCGCGCCTCGCTGAACCCGTTGGTCTTCGAGGGCGCCGTCACGGCCGGCGGTGCGCTGATGAACACCACCGACGTGGAGAACTTCCCCGGCTTCCAGGACGGCATCATGGGCCCCGAGCTCATGGACAACATGCGCGCCCAGGCCGAGCGCTTCGGCGCCGAGCTGATCCCCGACGACGTGGTCGCGGTCGACCTCACCGGTGACGTCAAGACGGTCACCGACACCGCGGGCACCGTCCACCGCGCCAAGACCGTCATCGTCACGACCGGCTCCCAGCACCGCAAGCTCGGACTGCCCAACGAGGACGCCCTCTCCGGACGCGGCGTCTCCTGGTGCGCCACCTGCGACGGCTTCTTCTTCAAGGACCACGACATCGCCGTGATCGGCGGCGGCGACACCGCGATGGAGGAGGCGACCTTCCTCTCCCGCTTCGCCAAGTCCGTCACGATCGTCCACCGCCGTGACACCCTGCGCGCCTCCAAGGCCATGCAGGACCGGGCCTTCGCCGACCCGAAGATCAAGTTCGCCTGGGACAGCGAGGTCGCCGAGGTCAAGGGCGACCAGAAGCTCTCCGGTCTGACCCTGCGCAACACCAAGACCGGCGAGACGTCTGAGCTCCCTGTGACCGGACTGTTCATCGCCGTCGGCCACGACCCGCGCACCGAGCTCTTCAAGGGCCAGCTGGAGCTCGACGACGAGGGTTACCTGAAGGTCGAGGCGCCCTCCACCCGCACCAACCTCACCGGCGTCTTCGGCGCCGGAGACGTGGTCGACCACACCTACCGTCAGGCCATCACGGCAGCGGGCACCGGCTGCTCCGCCGCCCTGGACGCCGAGCGCTTCCTCGCGGCCCTGGCCGACGCGGAGCCCGCGGAGCCGGAGAAGACCCCGGCCGTCTGAACGTCCGCACCGCATCCCACCCCCCGAGAGACTAAGGAGGCCGCCGTGGCCGGCGACCTGAAGCACGTTACGGATGACACCTTCGACGAGGTCGTCCTCAAGAGCGACAAGCCTGTTCTGGTCGACTTCTGGGCCGCCTGGTGCGGCCCGTGCCGCCAGATCGCCCCCTCGCTGGAGGCGATCGCAGCGGAGCACGGCGACCAGATCGAGATCGTCAAGCTCAACATCGACGAGAACCCGGCCACCGCCGCCAAGTACGGCGTGATGTCCATCCCGACCCTGAACGTGTACCAGGGCGGCGAGGTCGCCAAGACCATCGTCGGCGCCAAGCCGAAGGCCGCGATCCTCCGCGACCTCGAAGGCTTCATCAGCGCGTAGTCGCGCAGCGGCACGCCGTCGCCATGTTTCACGTGAAACGGGCCTGCCCCTCAGGGGGTGGGCCCGTTTCGCATGGCGGCAGGCAGCGACGGCCCGGCCTCACAACGGCCGCAGCGCCGGTTCCTTCTGAACAGCCCCCAGGAGCCGGTCGAGCGCCATCTCCACGTCTTCCTTCCAGGAGAGCGTCGTCCGCAGATCCAGCCTCAGCCGTGGGTACACGGGATGCGGGCGTACGGTCTTGAAGCCGACGGCCAGCAGATGGTCCGCGGGGAGTACGCAGGGGGACTGCTCGGACCGCGCGTCGCCGAACGCCTCGATCGCCTTGAAGCCCCGGCGCAGAACGTCCTTCGCCACCGTCTGCACCATGACACGGCCCAGCCCCTGACCCTGGTACTCGGGAATGATCAGCCCAGTGATGAGCTGAACGGCATCGGGAGAGACCGGGCTGGTCGGGAACGCCGTCGAACGGGGAACGTACGCGGGCGGGGCGTAGAGCACGAAGCCCGCCGGTACGTCATCCACATAGACCACCCGGCCGCAGGACCCCCACTCCAGGAGGACTGCGGAGATCCAGGCCTCCTTCTCCAGCTCCGGCTTGCCCGCCTTTACCGCGGCTTCCCCACTGACCGGGTCAAGCTCCCAGAAGACGCATGAGCGGCAACGCCCGGGGAGGTCCGGGAGGTTGTCCAGGGTGAGTGGTACGAGCCGACGCCCCATGACAGCGACGCCTCCCTTCCTTCGCCCGCCGCACCCCGTGCGACTGCCAGTGTGCTCCGTTCATGGAACAGACTGCCGACGAATCCCCCGACGGCGCCCAGGCCCAGCCCGACCGTGACGAGCCGACTGCGGCTCACTCTTCGCAAGGCCTCCGCCCTCCTCTGAGGTCGATCGCCGTGGACGCGCCGTCCCAGAACGCATCGTATCCACCCTGGGGTGATGCGGATACCGGGAGAGCGCGAAGGGCGGGCCGGGTTCCGGTAGGTACCCGGCTCACGGCCCGCCCTTCCTCGGGTCCCGCTGCTCAGCCCTCGTCGCCCTCATCGGACGTCTCGGCGAGCCGACGCTCCAGCACCCGGCCCTCGCCCGGGGCGAGACTGCCGAGGATCCGGTCCAGGTCCTCCATCGAGGCGAACTCGACGACGATCTTGCCCTTCTTCTGCCCCAGGTCGACCTTCACCCGGGTCTCGAAGCGATCGGACAGGCGGGTCGCCAGGTCGGTCAGAGCGGGGGACAGGCGGCCGCCTGCCCTCGGCCCCTTGGGCTTCACAGCGCTCGTCGGGCTAGAGCCCATGAGCGTCACGATCTCCTCGACCGCACGCACCGAAAGCCCCTCGGCCACGATGCGGTGGGCCAGCCGGTCCTGCTCCTCGGAGTCGTCCACGGACAGCAGCGCGCGGGCATGGCCGGCCGAAAGCACGCCCGCGGCGACCCGGCGCTGCACCGGTGGCGAAAGCCGCAGAAGCCGCAGCGTGTTCGTCACCTGCGGACGCGAACGGCCGATCCGGTCGGCCAGCTGGTCATGGGTGCACTTGAAGTCCTTGAGCAGCTGGTCGTACGCGGCGGCCTCCTCCAGCGGGTTCAGCTGAGCCCGGTGGAGGTTCTCCAGGAGCGCGTCCAACAGCAGCTTCTCGTCGTCCGTGGCGCGGACGATGGTGGGAATCCGCTCCAGGCCCGCTTCACGGCAGGCCCTCCACCGACGCTCACCCATGATGAGCTCGTAGCTGTCCGGGCCCGCCTTCCGGACCACGACCGGCTGGAGAAGGCCGACTTCCTTGATGGAGACGACCAGCTCGGCCAGCGCGTCCTCGTCGAAGACCTCACGAGGCTGGCGGGGGTTCGGCGTGATCGTCCCGATCGGCAGCTCGGCGAAGTACGCACCGGACGTGCCGGCTTCCTGCTCGGATCGGCCCTCCGGAGTGGATGCGGGCTCCGGCACCACCGGGACGGAGGGCAGCGCGGTCACCTTCGCAGCGGCCACCCCACGCTCCGCCGTCAGAACGGGACCCGCGCCGGACGACGCCGCGCCGCCCCCGGGCGCTGACACCTGCTTCTCCTGGGGAGCGGCGGGGATCAGCGCACCGAGCCCACGCCCCAGTCCTCTACGACGCTCACTCACTGAATGCCCTCCGAAACGTTCTGCTGGCTGTTCTGACTGCTCGTGTGGGCGTGCTGAGCCTCGTAGTGCACCCCGACGCCCCGCAGGGCGATCTCCCGGGCGGCTTCAAGATACGAGAGCGAACCGCTGGAGCCCGGATCGTAGGTCAGCACGGTCTGCCCGTAGCTCGGCGCCTCCGAGATACGCACCGAACGCGGGATGCTCGTCCGCAGCACTTCCTTGCCGAAGTGGGTACGAACCTCCTCGGCGACCTGCGAGGCGAGCCTCGTCCGGCCGTCGTACATCGTCAACAGGATCGTCGAGACGTGCAGGTCCGGGTTGAGATGGCCTCGCACCAGGTCGACGTTCCGCAGGAGCTGCCCCAGGCCTTCCAGCGCGTAGTACTCGCACTGGATGGGGATCAGCACCTCGGCCCCGGCCACCAGCGCGTTCACCGTCAACAGACCCAGTGAGGGCGGGCAGTCGATGAGGATGTAGTCCAGCGGCTGCTCATACGCCTGGATGGCCCGCTGGAGCCGGCTCTCCCGTGCCACCAGGGAGACCAGCTCGATCTCCGCACCGGCGAGATCGATGGTCGCGGGGGCACAGAAGAGACCCTCTACGTCCGGCACGGGCTGGACCACCTCGGAGAGCGGGCGGCTCTCCACCAGGACGTCGTAGATCGAGGGAACATCGGCGTGGTGATCGATGCCCAGAGCCGTGGAGGCGTTGCCCTGCGGGTCGAGGTCGACCACCAGAACGCGTGCACCGTGCAGGGCCAGGGAAGCGGCAAGGTTGACCGTGGTGGTCGTCTTCCCGACCCCGCCCTTCTGGTTGGCCACCACCATGACGCGGGTGCGGTCAGGACGGGGCAGCCCTTCGCCGGCGCGGCCGAGGGCCTCGACCGCCAGCTGAGCGGCTCGGCCGATGGGTGTGTCGTCCATCGGCGGCGGTGTTTCACGTGAAACACCCTCACCCACGGACTCGGTTCGGGGACCGGGGACCGGGTCGGTCATCGGTCCCGCGATGTTGGCGTCGGACCGCAAGGATTCACTCTCCTCGACTTCAGGCTCGCAATGAACAGAGCCTGCCATGCTTTCGGGGTCGTGAACCAGCGAGGCCCGCTGTTCTGTGGATGAAACCGTGCGTGTGGACAACTCGGCAACCCGTCCGGGCTTGCGGTCGCGCGGCGTGGCAGCCGCACGACCACGGCCGATGATTCCCTGCAACAGAGAGCGACGTTTCACGTGAAACACGATGCCCCTGCGGAGCAACTACCAGGCCACGACACTCCGCACGGGTACGCATCGCTACTTTCCGGCAGAACCACTGCTAAGTGGTGCGAGAACCAACAGAAACCGCATACCGTCCAACCGGGCAGAGCTCCCGACCGGGCGGCGCCAACGTCCTGCGGCGTCCCTCAGCGACGCCTGCGCGTCCGTTCCGTCCGAGCGGCCTTGGCCCTCTTTGCGGCGAACCTCACACCGCCCGGGCTCTCTCCCACCACGACACGGACCACGGTGGAGAGCGGGTCGACCAAACCCTCACCGACCTGGAGCACCTCGGTCTCCAGGACACCGAGCTTGCTGAGCGCGGCCCTGGCACCGTTGAGCTCCTCCTCGGCGGTGTCACCCTTGAGCGCGAGCATCTCTCCGTAAGGCTTCAGCAGGGGCACACCCCAGCCCGCCAGCCGGTCCAGCGGCGCCACCGCACGGGCGGTCACCACGTGAACGGGCTGGAGCGTCCCGAGGACCTCCTCGGCCCGGCCGCGCACGACCGTCACATGGTCCAGGCCGAGCAGTTCGACGACTTCCTGGAGGAAGTTGGTCCGCCGCAGCAGCGGCTCCAGCAACGTGATCTTGAGGTCGGGGCGCACCAGAGCCAGCGGGATGCCGGGCAGCCCCGCACCGGAGCCCACATCGCAGACGGTGACGCCTTTGGGCACGACCTCGGAGAGCACCGCACAGTTCAGCAGGTGCCGCTCCCACAGCCGGGGGACCTCACGCGGCCCGATCAGGCCTCGCTTGACCCCGGCGTCCGCCAGGAGCTCCCCGTACCGGACAGCCTCCGGAAAGAACTCTCCGAACACCGCCTGCGCCTCCGCAGGTGCCTGGGGGAGCTCTGCTGCCTCCGTCACGGGGACCGTCCTTCCGTACCGCACTAGCGCACTGTAGGTGGCTGACTATCAGGCTGACAAAGATCGGCCCCGCCTGCGAACAGACGGGGCCGACAGGACAAGGATCCGGTCAGGCCGGGAGAACGACGACGAAGCGCTGCGGCTCCTCGCCCTCCGACTCGCTCCGGAGACCGGCTGCGGCGATCGCGTCGTGCACGACCTTGCGCTCGAACGGCGTCATCGGGTCCAGCTTCACCGGCTCGCCCGAGCTCTTGACCTCGTCCGCGGCCTTGGCACCCAGCGCCGCGAGGATCTCGCGCTTCTTGGCCCGAAAACCACCGATGTCCAGCATCAGACGGCTGCGGTCACCCGTCTCCCGGTGGACGGCCAGCCGCGTCAGCTCCTGGAGCGCCTCCAGGACCTCACCGTCGCGGCCCACGAGCTTCTGGAGGTCGCGCGCCGATTCGCTGATGATCGACACCGCGGCCCGGTCCGCCTCGACATCCATGTCGATGTCGCCGTCGAGGTCGGCGATGTCGAGCAGACCCTCAAGATAGTCGGCCGCGATCTCGCCCTCCTGTTCCAGGCGGGTCAGGGTGTCGCTGCCGGCCTCGGCGGCGACCGTGGAGGTGGTGCCTTCCGTCACGGATGGACTCCTTCTTACTTCTTGGACGGGTGCTTGGGCCGCTGGGGGCCCTTGCGCTGTCCGGATTTGGCTTGGCGTGAGGAGCCGGAGGCAGGCTTGCCCGCCGACTTCGGCTTGTCGTCCTGCGGTGCGTCCTGCTTCTCGAGCGAGGTCTTGGAGCCGGCGTCCGCGGACTCCGAGTCCTTGGCTCCACCGGCCGTGGCACCGGCCGTGGCACCGGCCGTCTGGCGCTTCGCCTTGGTCTGGCGCTTGGGCTGCTGCCGCTTGGGCGCCTGGCTGCTCTCGGCGTCGACGGCGGCGGTCTCGCTCTTCTGCACCGTGCCGTCCTCCTGGGCCGCGAAGCCCAGCTTGCCGAGGCCGGTGATGAACTTGCGCTCGATGTCGTTGCGGTCGGGGCCCTTGGCGACGATGGCCTTGACGGTGTTGCGCCGGGTGCGGCCGCGCACCTGCTCCCGGGCGGTCACGCTCTTGAGGACCCGCTGGAGGTAGGCGTCCTGCGCCTTGCTGCCCGGCGTGGGGTTCTGGTTGATCACGTACATCTGCTGACCCATGGTCCAGACGTTCGTGGTCAGCCAGTAGACGAGGACACCGACGGGGAAGTTGATGCCCATCACGGCGAAGATGACCGGGAAGATGTACATCAGCATCTTCTGCTGCTGCATGTACGGGGTCTTCACCGTCAGGTCGACGTTCTTCGTCATCAGCTGGCGCTGCGTGAAGAACTGCGAGGCCGACATCAGCACGATCATGATCGCGGTGACGATCCGGACGTCCATCAGAGAAGCGTCGAGCGAGGTGACCTTCTCGACGCTGTCCGTGAACTTCGCGGCGAGCGGGGCGCCGAAGATGTGCGCCTGACGCGCGCTGTCCAGCAGGTCCTGGTTGATCGCCCCGATCTTCTTACCCGAGGCGATGGACGACAGCACGTGATACAGGGCGAAGAAGAACGGGGACTGCGCCAGGATGGGAAGGCACGAGGAGAGCGGGTTGGTGCCCGTCTCCTTGTACAGCTTCATCATCTCTTCGGACTGACGCTGCTTGTCGTTCTTGTAGCGCTCCTGGATCGCCTTCATCTTCGGCTGGAGCACCTGCATGTTGCGGGTCGACTTGATCTGCTTCACGAAGAGCGGGATCAGGCAGATCCGGATCAGCACCACCAGGGACACGATCGACAGGCCCCAGGCCCAGCCGGAGTCGTCGCCGAAGAGCGCCCCGTAGACCTTGTGGAACTGAACGATCACCCATGAGACGGGTGTGGTGATAAAGCTGAACAGACTGGCAATCGTGTCCACTAATCAGGCTCCTTGAGCATTGGGCGAGGTCTCTGCGGCCGGGCTCGGAGGTTCGGAGACCGACCCCCCGGACGGCACATCAGCGGCGGACTCCCCGCCCTTTTCGCCGCGCAGGGCATTGCGCAGCAGCTCGTGCCACCGCGGACGCCTGCGTGGCGGAACATGGTCCACACCGCCGGGTGACCACGGATTGCACCGCAGGATGCGCCAGGCTGTCAGCGCTGTTCCCTTGATGGCACCGTGCCTGTCGATCGACGTATATCCATAGTGGGAACACGACGGGTAATAACGGCAGACAGGCCCGAGGAGTGGACTGATCGTCCACTGGTACAGCTTGATGAGAGCAAGCAGCGGGTACTTCATCGCGCGCCCCCTCCCAGCAGCCGCTGAAGGGCGGCGTCCAGGTCTCGGGCCAGCTGTGCATGATCGGCGTCGCCCGCACCGGGCAGCGCCCGTACGACAACAAGGCTACCGGGGGGCAGCTGAGCCAGCCGATCGCGGACCAGGTGGCGAAGCTTCCGCTTCACCGCGGTACGGACGACCGCGCCCCCCACGGCCTTGCTGACAACGAAACCCGCACGCGGCGGGGGAACAGTCTCCCCCGTCACGTGCGGGTCCGTATCACCGCTGCGTAGATGGACGACGAGCAGTGGACGTCCGGCTCGACGTCCTCGTCGTACCGCGGTCGCGAAGTCCTCGCGCCGCCTCAGCCGATTCTCGGTAGGCAGCACGTCATGGACCTGTTGGCGATCAGGCGGACAGGCTGCTGCGGCCCTTGCCACGGCGGTTCGCGAGAATCGCACGGCCGGCACGGGTACGCATGCGCAGCCGGAAGCCATGGGTCTTGGCGCGACGACGGTTGTTCGGCTGGAAGGTGCGCTTGCTCACTCGGGGGCTCCAGAAATGATTCGTGTGTTGGCGGGACATCGCCTGGCTGTCACCGTGCGCCCACGAGGAACTCGCGTAAACGCCTTAGTGCACCGCTTCACAATCACAGATCGTGATCTTTGCCCATCGGAGGCAGGCGGCAGCAGCCATCGACAACTCGACCTGGTCACGGTACGCGCGGCTACGCCATCCGGTCAAACCGGCTCCGCGCGACCCCTCATTGTGCACAGCCTGTGGACAACAACTTGAACCGCGTGGCTCCGCCTGACTACCGTGGCTGAACTCCGGTTCTTTTCCTTCCCGACTGCCGGGCCTCACCCGACCCGACCCATCCCGTCCCGAGAACCACACATTCGTGGGACATGCGAGAGAGCGTGCCTTGTGGCTGACGTACCTGCCGATCTTGCCGCAGTGTGGCCGCGAGTGCTGGAACAACTCCTCGGGGAGGGTCAGCAGGGCATCGAGCCGAAGGACAAGCAGTGGATCGAGCGCTGCCAGCCCCTGGCACTCGTCGCCGACACCGCACTGCTGGCCGTCCCCAACGAATGGGGCAAGCGTGTCCTGGAGGGCCGGCTCGCGCCGCTCATCAGCGAGACGCTGACCCGTGAGTGCGGCCGCCCCATCCGGATCGCGATCACCGTCGACGACTCCGCGGGCGAACCGCCCTCCCCGCCGGCGCCCCCGATGCACCAGTCGCACCAGAGTCAGCAGGGCCGCCGCTACCCGGCGCAGCCGCGCGACGACGGTCCGCGGGGCGACACGTACGACGGTTACGGCCACCGGCCCTCCGACGACGGCATGCCGACGGCCCGGCCCGCCTACCCCGACTACCAGCAGCAGCGCCCGGAGCCCGGCGCCTGGCCGCGTACCCAGGAGGACCTCTCCTGGCAGCAGCCGCGGCACGGCGGGTACCAGGACCGCGAGCAGCCCTCCGGCGAGCCGTACCGCGAGAGCGAGGCGTACCGCGAGCGCGAGAACGAGCAGTACCGGGAGCAGCCCCCGGAGCAGTGGCGCGAGCCGTACGGCACCGGGCGCCCCCAACAGCACGACTACCGGTCGCAGCCTCCCGAGCACCAGGGGTACGAGCAGCAGCGCCCCGACCGCCAGGACCAGCAGCAGCCGGGTTCTCGCCAGGGCGGCCACGGCCCCGGTCGGGCCGGCGGTTCGGTGCCCGGTCCGATGGGCGCCCAGCCCGCCCCCGCGCCCGGCCCCGGCGAACCGCACGCCCGGCTGAACCCGAAGTACCTCTTCGACACCTTCGTCATCGGGGCGTCCAACCGGTTCGCGCACGCCGCGGCCGTCGCCGTCGCCGAGGCTCCGGCGAAGGCGTACAACCCCCTCTTCATCTATGGGGAGTCCGGGCTCGGCAAGACCCACCTGCTGCACGCCATCGGGCACTACGCGCGGAGCCTCTACCCGGGGACCCGGGTGCGGTACGTGAGCTCGGAGGAGTTCACCAACGAGTTCATCAACTCGATCCGCGACGGCAAGGGCGACACCTTCCGCAAGCGCTACCGCGACGTGGACATCCTGCTGGTCGACGACATCCAGTTCCTGGCGAGCAAGGAGTCGACGCAGGAGGAGTTCTTCCACACCTTCAACACGCTGCACAACGCGAACAAGCAGATCGTGCTCTCCTCGGACCGGCCGCCCAAGCAGCTGGTGACGCTGGAGGACCGGCTGCGCAACCGCTTCGAGTGGGGTCTGACGACCGATGTCCAGCCACCCGAGCTGGAGACCCGGATCGCGATCCTCCGGAAGAAGGCGGTGCAGGAGCAGCTCAACGCCCCGCCGGAGGTCCTGGAGTTCATCGCCTCGCGGATCTCGCGCAACATCCGTGAGCTGGAGGGCGCGCTGATCCGGGTGACCGCCTTCGCCTCGCTGAACCGGCAGCCGGTGGACCTCGGGCTGACCGAGATCGTCCTGAAGGACCTGATCCCGGGCGGCGAGGAATCGGCGCCGGAGATCACCGCGCCGGCCATCATGGCGGCGACCGCGGACTACTTCGGCCTCACCGTGGACGACCTCTGCGGATCCTCGCGCAGCCGGGTCCTGGTGACGGCTCGCCAGATCGCCATGTATCTGTGCCGCGAGCTGACCGACCTCTCACTGCCGAAGATCGGTGCGCAGTTCGGCGGGCGCGACCATACGACGGTGATGCACGCGGACCGGAAGATCCGGGCGCTGATGGCGGAGCGCCGCTCCATCTACAACCAGGTCACCGAGCTGACCAACCGCATCAAGAACGGCTGACGCGGGCTTCCGGGACTTCACCCGAAGCGTTTCCCAGGGGCGCCTGGCGCGGACCTCCACGGTCCGCGCCAGGCGCTTTTCGCGTTCTCGGGGCCCCGCAGCGGCCCGTCCGAGGCCCCGCAGCGACCCGCCCGGAGCCTCCACCGGGCCGTCCGGAGCGGCCCACCGCGCTGTTCGAGGCCCTCGTCGAGCGCTCCGTCGGGCCCGCGCTGTTCGAATACGAGCTGCTCAGAGGCTCTTCTCCACAGATGTGGGAGAAATCTTCCGTCCACAGCCTGGGGACTGGGAAGTTGTCCATATTGCGTCCACAGGGCCCACTGCCGATACTCCATCAGGCCAGGTCACCCGGCTGGGGATTTGTGGTCAACCGTCATCCACAGCCTGTGGACAGAGTTTTCGTCCACAGAGGGTCGCCGTAGTTGTCCACCGGCAACCCACAGGCTGAGCCGTGTTGTCCCCAGCTTCTTCCCGCTTCTCCACACCCCTGTCCACTGTTCGGCAACGCAACACCCGCTCTCACCGCTCGGAGTGAAAGGCGTCACACCAAGGGGGTCGGTTGGGCTGTGGGGAACATGGGTAAAGCTGGGGACAGGCCTGGGGAGAAGTGGCCCCCTCCTGTGCATCGGGTGTGCAGAACTTTCGCCCGTCCACAGAAAGCCCCGGTTGTCCACGGGCGCCACCCACAGGACCGGTGGACAAAAAACAGTCGCTGACCTGCGCAAACGACGTTATCCACGGTATCCACAAGGCCTACTACTACTACCACCCAGAGTTAGCCAGGAATCAGCTTCGAAGTGGGTGCTGTGGACAACTCGACCCTCGACCGCAGCGAAGCTCGTGGCCCGACTTGACCCCGAGCAGCAACGACTGTCGGTGCCGTACGTCAGACTGGACCCCGGAGCCTCCCCAGCCCTCGGCAGGGAGCTCCGGTCCAGACGACGAAGGCCAGCAGGGCGAGCGAGCAACAGCAGGAGGCGGTTCCGGTGAAGATCCGGGTGGAGCGCGATGTACTCGCGGAGGCGGTGGCCTGGGTGGCCCGCAGCCTCCCGGCCCGTCCGCCGGCGCCCGTTCTCGCGGGCCTTCTGCTGAAGGCCGAGGACGGAGCTCTCAGCTTCTCCAGCTTCGACTACGAGGTCTCCGCCAGGGTCTCCGTGGACGCGGAGGTCGACGAGGACGGCACGGTGCTCGTCTCCGGCCGGCTGCTCGCCGACATCTGCCGCGCCCTGCCGAACCGCCCGGTGGAGATCTCCACCGACGGTGTGCGGGCCACGGTCGTCTGCGGCTCCTCCCGCTTCACCCTCCACACACTGCCTGTGGAGGAGTACCCCGCGCTGCCGCAGATGCCGACGGCCACGGGCACCGTCCCCGGTGAGGTCTTCGCCTCGGCCGCCGCCCAGGTCGCCATCGCCGCCGGACGCGACGACACGCTGCCGGTGCTCACCGGTGTGCGGATCGAGATCGAGGGCGACACCGTCACCCTCGCCTCCACCGACCGCTACCGCTTCGCGGTCCGCGAGTTCCTGTGGAAGCCGGAGAACGCCGACGCCTCGGCGGTCGCCCTGGTGCCCGCCAAGACCCTCCTGGACACCGCCAAGGCGCTCACGAGCGGCGACACGGTCACCCTGGCGCTCTCCGGCTCCGGCGCGGGCGAGGGCCTGATCGGCTTCGAGGGCGCCGGACGACGGACGACCACGCGTCTCCTCGAAGGCGATCTTCCGAAGTACCGCACGCTCTTCCCGACCGAGTTCAACTCCGTCGCCGTGATCGAGACAGCCCCCTTCGTCGAGGCCGTCAAGCGTGTGGCCCTGGTCGCCGAGCGCAACACCCCCGTACGGCTCAGCTTCGAGCAGGGTGTCCTCATCCTGGAAGCCGGTTCCAGTGACGACGCACAGGCTGTGGAGCGCGTCGACTCGGTGCTGGAGGGCGACGACATCTCGATCGCCTTCAACCCGACGTTCCTGCTGGACGGTCTGAGCGCGATCGACTCCCCGGTCGCCCAGCTCTCGTTCACCACGTCCACCAAGCCCGCCCTGCTCAGCGGCCGCCCGGCCGTCGACGCCGAGGCGGACGACGCGTACAAGTACCTGATCATGCCGGTCCGCCTCTCCGGCTGATCCCGGCATCCCCCGGCTGATCGGGGGACGTATCCGCGGCAGTTTCCGGCGGGCCCGTTCGGCGCGGAGCGGGCCCGCCGTGCTGTCCCCCGCCGGGCGTAGGCTCGGTCCTGGGCGCAAACGCCCCGACGCTTATCGCCACGACGCTTAAGGAATCTCTGATGGAGCTCGGTCTCGTCGGCCTCGGCAAGATGGGCGGCAACATGCGCGAGCGCATCCGCCGCGCAGGCCACACCGTCATCGGTTACGACCGCAACCCGGATGTCGCCGATGTCCACAGTCTCGAAGAGCTTGTGGGCAAGCTGAAGGGCCCGCGGGTCGTCTGGGTCATGGTCCCGGCCGGTGCCGCGACCCAGTCCACGATCGACGAGCTGGCCGAGCTGCTCTCGCCCGGCGACGTCGTCGTCGACGGGGGGAACTCCCGCTGGACCGACGACGAGAAGCACGCCGCCGAGCTGGGCCTCAAGGACATCGGCTTCGTGGACTGCGGCGTCTCCGGTGGCGTCTGGGGCCTGAAGAACGGTTATGCCCTGATGTACGGCGGCACCGAGGAGAACGTGGCGAAGGTCCAGCCGATCCTCGACGCGCTGAAGCCCGAGGGCGACTTCGGCTCCGTGCACGCGGGCAAGGTCGGCGCCGGCCACTTCGCGAAGATGGTCCACAACGGCATCGAGTACGCCATGATGCAGGCCTACGCCGAGGGCTGGGAGCTGCTGGAGAAGGTCGACTCCGTCACCGACGTGCGCGAGGTCTTCCGCTCCTGGCAGGAGGGCACGGTCATCCGTTCCTGGCTGCTCGACCTCGCGGTCAACGCGCTCGACGACGACGAGCACCTGGAGAAGCTCCGGGGCTTCGCCGCCGACTCGGGCGAGGGCCGGTGGACGGTGGAGGCCGCGATCGACAACGCGGTGCCGCTGCCCGCGATCACGGCGTCGCTGTTCGCGCGGTTCGCCTCGCGCCAGGACGACTCGCCGCAGATGAAGATGATCGCCGCGCTGCGCAACCAGTTCGGCGGCCACGCGGTCGAGTCCAAGTCCGAGAACTGACCGGACCGCCGGCGACGCGTCGGCAGCGCAACAACCTGCGAAGCACCATCGGGAGAGGTCGGCCACCATGCACGTCACCCATCTCTCGCTGGCCGACTTCCGCTCGTACGCCCGGGTCGAGGTCCCTCTCGACCCGGGCGTCACCGCGTTCGTGGGGCCCAACGGGCAGGGCAAGACCAACCTCGTCGAGGCGGTCGGCTACCTCGCCACCCTCGGCAGCCACCGGGTCTCCTCGGACGCCCCGCTGGTGCGGATGGGCGCGGAGCGGGCGGTGATCCGTGCGGCGGTCACCCAGGGTGAGCGTGCGCAGCTGGTCGAGCTGGAGCTGAACCCCGGCCGCGCCAACCGGGCCCGTATCAACCGGTCCTCGCAGGTCAGACCGCGTGACGTGCTCGGGATCATACGGACCGTGCTGTTCGCGCCGGAGGATCTGGCCCTGGTCAAGGGCGACCCCGGGGAGCGGCGACGGTTCCTGAACGAGCTGATCACGGCGCGGTCGCCCCGGATGGCCGGGGTCCGCTCCGACTACGAGCGGGTGCTCAAGCAGCGCAACACCCTGCTGAAGTCCGCGGCGATGGCCCGGCGGCACGGCGGCCGCTCGATGGACATGTCCACCCTCGACGTCTGGGACCAGCACCTGGGCCGGGTGGGCGCGGAGCTGCTCGCGCAGCGCCTCGATCTGATCGCCACGCTCCAGCCGCTGGCCGACAAGGCGTACGGGGACGTGGCTCCGGGCGGCGGTCCGGTGGCGCTGGAGTACCGCAGCTCGGTCGGTGAGGACGTGGGTCCCGCGCGCACCCGCGACGAGCTGTACGAGCAGCTGATCGCGGCGCTCGTGGGCGTCCGCAAGCAGGAGATCGAGCGGGGCGTGACCCTCGTCGGCCCGCACCGCGACGATCTGGTGCTCGGTCTGCGGGGGATGCCGGCGAAGGGGTACGCGAGCCACGGCGAGTCCTGGAGCTACGCGCTGGCGCTGCGGCTGGCCAGTTACGAGCTGCTGCGCTCCGAGGGCAACGAGCCGGTGCTGGTGCTGGACGACGTCTTCGCCGAGCTGGACGCCCGTCGCCGTGAGCGGCTGGCGGAGCTGGTGGCTCCGGGCGAGCAGGTGCTCGTGACGGCCGCGGTGGCGGAAGACGTGCCGGGCGTGCTGGCGGGGGCGCGGTACGCGGTGTCCTCGGGCGAGGTGGAGCGCGTATGACCGCCCGGGGCGAGGGCGGGGCGGGCCGGCGGGGATCGGCCTCCCGCGCGAGCGGTACGGGAGCGGCGCGCGCGAAGGGCGCGGGCCGGGCCGGTGGGCCGGCAGAGGCGTTGCCGGATCCGGCTGCTTCCGGGACGACGGCCGGGACGACGCCCGGGGCGGCCTCCGGGGCTCACTCCGGGGCGCCTTCAGGGGTGCCGAAGCCGCCCGAGGTGACCGGGGTCGATCTCGCCCGGGTCGCGTTGCGGGCGGCGAAGGAGCAGGCCAGGGCGCGGGGTGCGGCGGCGCAGCAGAAGAAGCAGGCCCGGCGGGGCGGCGGGCTGCGCTCGGGCGCCCGGTCGGACGGCCGGGATCCACAGCCGTTGGGCTCCGCGATCAACCGGCTGATCACCGAGCGGGGCTGGGAGACGCCCGCCGCGGTCGGCGGGGTGATGGGGCGGTGGCCGCAGATCGTCGGCGACGATCTGGCGAACCACTGCGTACCCCTGCGGTACGACGACGATCCGGACGCCCGGGTACTGACCGTGAGCTGTGACTCGACGGCGTGGGCGACGCAGCTGCGGCTGCTGGCTCCTCAGCTGGTGGCCCGGCTGAACGCGGATCTGGGGCAGGGCACCGTACGGATGATCAAGGTGGTCGGGCCGGGGGGGCCGGAGCGCCGGTTCGGGCCGTTGCGGGCGCCCGGCAGCAAGGGTCCTGGCGACACCTACGGGTGAGGGTGCGGGGCGTCGGCGGGAGGGGTCGGGCCCTCGCGGCCCCGCGGTCGGGCCCTCCGCTCCTTACGCCCCACCCGTGAGGATCATCGGTCACCGCGCTGAGCTGCACTTTTGGCGTAAACTTGTCGTGTACCGGGCGGGCGTATGGGTGGGTTCGTCGGGGTTCGCGCGAGAGGAAACCGGGCGGTACGGCCGGAGCGTCCCTCACCGTAGCGAGAGGTTGACAGGCCGAAGCGCTCAAAGCCCTTCAGGGCCTCTTGGAGCCCCTTCCCGAATATGGGGAGTCGTCAGCCGCTCATTCAGGGCGGCACATGCGTACTCAGGTACCGGCAAACCCCCATTCATGTCAGTGCTACCGGTAGACTGGTGAGTAATCCCGCCGCTGAGGCGGGAGTCGTCGATACAAGCCGAACGACGCAGCCGCTCCCGCCTGTCCGGAGAACGGCCTGTGCTGTGCCAGAAAGGGCGCTTCGTGGCCGATTCCGGCAACCCCAACGAGAACATTCCGTCCACAGCGGGCGAGCACGGCGAGGTCGCCGCCTCGTACGACGCCAGCGCGATCACCGTGCTGGAAGGGCTGGACGCGGTCCGCAAGCGGCCTGGCATGTACATCGGCTCGACCGGTGAGCGCGGCCTGCACCACCTCGTGCAGGAAGTCGTCGACAACTCGGTCGACGAGGCGATGGCGGGCCACGCGGACACCATCGACGTCACGATCCTCGCCGACGGCGGGGTGCGTGTGATCGACAACGGCCGGGGCATCCCGGTCGGCATCGTGCCGTCCGAAGGGAAGCCGGCCGTCGAGGTCGTGCTGACCGTGCTGCACGCGGGCGGCAAGTTCGGCGGCGGCGGCTACGCCGTCTCCGGCGGTCTGCACGGCGTCGGCGTCTCCGTCGTCAACGCCCTGTCCACCCGGGTCGCCGTCGAGGTCAAGACCGACGGCCACCGCTGGACCCAGGACTACAAGCTCGGTGTCCCGACCGCCCCGCTGGCCCAGCACGAGGCCACCGAGGAGACCGGCACGACCGTCACCTTCTGGGCCGACGGGGACATCTTCGAGACCACCGAGTACAGCTTCGAGACCCTCTCGCGCCGCTTCCAGGAGATGGCGTTCCTCAACAAGGGCCTCACCCTCAAGCTCACCGACGAGCGGGAGTCGGCGAAGGCGACGGCGGGCGCGGACAGCGCGGACGCGGTCGAGCCCGCCGAGGAGGAGGCCGCCCGCACGGTCACGTACCACTACGAAAACGGCATCGTCGATTTCGTGAAGTACCTCAACTCCCGCAAGGGCGACGTCATTCACCAGTCGGTGATCGACATCGAGGCCGAGGACAAGGACCGTCTTCTCTCGGCCGAGATCGCCATGCAGTGGAACACGCAGTACACCGAGGGCGTCTACTCCTTCGCCAACGCGATCCACACGCACGAGGGCGGCACGCACGAGGAGGGCTTCCGCGCGGCGCTGACCTCGCTGGTCAACCGGTACGCGCGCGACAAGAAGCTGCTCCGCGAGAAGGACGACAACCTCACCGGCGAGGACGTCCGCGAGGGCCTCACCGCGATCATCTCGGTGAAGCTGGGCGAGCCGCAGTTCGAGGGCCAGACGAAGACCAAGCTGGGCAACACGGAGGCCAAGACCTTCGTGCAGAAGGTCGTCCACGAGCAGCTGACGGACTGGTTCGACCGGAACCCCAACGAGGCCGCCGACATCATCCGTAAGGGCATCGCCGCCTCGACCGCCCGCGTGGCGGCCCGCAAGGCGCGTGACCTGACGCGGCGCAAGGGGCTGCTGGAGAGCGCCTCGCTGCCGGGCAAGCTCAGCGACTGCCAGTCGAACGACCCCACCAAGTGCGAGATCTTCATCGTCGAGGGTGACTCCGCCGGCGGTTCGGCGAAGTCCGGCCGCAACCCGATGTACCAGGCGATCCTGCCCATCCGCGGCAAGATCCTGAACGTCGAGAAAGCCCGGATCGACAAGATCCTCCAGAACACCGAGGTCCAGGCGCTGATCTCGGCGTTCGGCACCGGGGTCCACGAGGACTTCGACATCGAGAAGCTCCGTTATCACAAGATCATTCTGATGGCGGACGCCGACGTCGACGGTCAGCACATCAACACCCTGCTGCTGACGTTCCTCTTCCGCTTCATGCGGCCCCTGGTGGAGCAGGGCAACGTCTACCTCTCGCGCCCGCCGCTCTACAAGATCAAGTGGGGCCGGGACGACTTCGAGTACGCCTACTCGGACCGGGAGCGCGACGCCCTGGTGGCGCTCGGCAAGCAGAACGGCAAGCGGATCAAGGAAGACTCGATCCAGCGCTTCAAGGGCCTCGGCGAGATGAACGCCGAAGAGCTGCGCATCACGACCATGGACGTCGACCACCGGGTCCTCGGCCAGGTGACGCTGGACGACGCGGCGCAGGCCGACGACCTGTTCTCGGTGCTCATGGGCGAGGACGTCGAGGCGCGGCGCTCGTTCATCCAGCGCAATGCCAAGGACGTCCGCTTCCTCGACATCTGAGTCGGCCGTACCAGCGACGCCGCAGCTCGAAAGGACTTTGACCAGCAATGGCCGACGAGAACACCCCTGTGACACCCGAACCCGTGATGCCCGAGGCGGAGATCATCCCCGGCGTGGGCATGCGCGTCGAGCCCGTCGGGCTCGAGACGGAGATGCAGCGCTCCTACCTCGACTACGCGATGTCCGTCATCGTCTCGCGTGCGCTGCCCGACGTACGGGACGGCCTCAAGCCCGTCCACCGCCGGGTGCTGTACGCGATGTACGACGGCGGGTACCGCCCCGAGAAGGGCTTCTACAAGTGCGCCCGCGTCGTCGGCGACGTGATGGGCACCTACCACCCGCACGGCGACTCCTCCATCTACGACGCCCTGGTGCGCCTCGCGCAGCACTGGTCGATGCGCATGCCGCTGGTGGACTCCAACGGCAACTTCGGCTCCCCGGGCAACGACCCGGCCGCCGCCATGCGGTACACCGAGTGCAAGATGATGCCGCTGTCCATGGAGATGGTCCGGGACATCGACGAGGAGACCGTCGACTTCCAGGACAACTACGACGGCCGCAACCAGGAGCCGACGGTCCTGCCGGCGCGCTTCCCGAACCTGCTGGTCAACGGCTCCGCGGGCATCGCGGTCGGCATGGCGACCAACATCCCGCCGCACAACCTCCGCGAAGTCGCCTCCGGCGCCCAGTGGTATCTGGAGCACCCCGAGGCCTCGCACGAGGAGCTGCTGGACGCGCTGATCGAGCGCATCAAGGGCCCCGACTTCCCCACCGGCGCGCTGGTCGTGGGCCGCAAGGGCATCGAGGAGGCGTACCGCACCGGCCGTGGCTCCATCACGATGCGCGCGGTCGTCGCGGTCGAGGAGATCCAGGGCCGTCAGTGCCTGGTC
This sequence comes from Streptomyces sp. CNB091, assembly GCF_000377965.1. Taxonomy (NCBI): domain Bacteria; kingdom Bacillati; phylum Actinomycetota; class Actinomycetes; order Kitasatosporales; family Streptomycetaceae; genus Streptomyces; species Streptomyces sp. CNB091. The sequence goes on along the minus strand of NZ_KB898994.1, from coordinate 281,242 downwards.
GTCACGGAGCTTCCGTACCAGACCAACCCCGACAACCTCGCGCAGAAGATCGCCGACCTGGTCAAGGACGGCAAGGTCGGCGGGATCGCGGACGTACGCGACGAGACCTCCTCGCGTACGGGGCAGCGCCTGGTCGTCGTCCTCAAGCGGGACGCGGTCGCCAAGGTCGTCCTGAACAACCTGTACAAGCACACCGACCTCCAGACGAACTTCGGCGCGAACATGCTGGCGCTCGTCGACGGGGTGCCGCGCACGCTGTCGATCGACGCGTTCATCCGCCACTGGGTGACGCACCAGATCGAGGTCATCGTCCGGCGGACGAAGTTCCGGCTGCGCAAGGCGGAGGAGCGGGCGCACATCCTGCGCGGCCTCCTCAAGGCCCTGAACGCCATCGACGAGGTCATCGCCCTCATCCGGCGTTCCAACACGGTGGACATCGCACGCGAGGGCCTCATGGGCCTGCTGGAGATCGACGAGCTCCAGGCGAACGCGATCCTGGAGATGCAGCTGCGCCGGCTGGCCGCGCTGGAGCACCAGAAGATCACCGCCGAGCACGACGAGCTCCAGGCGAAGATCAACGAGTACAACGAGATCCTGGCCTCGCCCGCCAAGCAGCGCACCATCGTCAGCGAGGAGCTGGCGGCGATCGTCGACAAGTTCGGCGACGACCGGCGCTCCGCGCTGGTGCCCTTCGACGGTGACATGTCCATCGAGGACCTGATCGCCGAGGAGGACATCGTCGTCACGATCTCCCGCAGCGGCTATGTGAAGCGCACGAAGACGGACGACTACCGCTCGCAGAAGCGCGGCGGCAAGGGCGTGCGCGGGACGAAGCTGCGGGAAGACGACATCGTCGACCACTTCTTCGTCTCGACGACCCACCACTGGCTGCTGTTCTTCACGAACAAGGGCCGGGTCTACCGGGCCAAGGCGTACGAGCTCCCGGACGCCGGCCGGGACGCGCGCGGCCAGCACGTCGCCAACCTGCTGGCCTTCCAGCCGGACGAGAAGATCGCCCAGATCCTGGCGATCCGCGACTACGAGGCCGTGCCGTACCTGATCCTGGCCACGAAGGGCGGTCTGGTGAAGAAGACCGCGCTCAAGGACTACGACTCGCCGCGCTCGGGCGGTGTCATCGCGATCAACCTCCGCGAGATGCCGGACGGCGGCGACGACGAGCTGATCGGCGCCGAGCTGGTGTCGGCCGAGGACGATCTGCTGCTCATCAGCAAGAAGGCCCAGTCGATCAGGTTCACCGCGACGGACGACGCGCTGCGCCCGATGGGCCGTGCCACCTCGGGCGTCAAGGGGATGAGTTTCCGCGAGGGCGACGAACTGCTCTCGATGAATGTCGTCCGGCCCGGTACGTTCGTCTTCACCGCTACCGACGGCGGGTACGCGAAGCGGACCCCTGTCGACGAGTACCGCGTCCAGGGCCGCGGCGGCCTCGGCATCAAGGCCGCCAAGATCGTGGAGGACCGCGGATCGCTCGTCGGTGCGCTGGTGGTCGAGGAGACGGACGAGATTCTCGCCATCACGCTCGGCGGTGGTGTGATTCGTACGCGAGTCAATGAAGTCAGGGAGACGGGCCGTGACACCATGGGCGTTCAACTGATCAATCTGGGCAAGCGCGACGCCGTCGTCGGCATCGCGCGCAACGCCGAGGCCGGCCGTGAGGCGGAAGAGGTCGATGGGGCCGATGACGTCGATGGCGAGCTGGCCGAGGTTCACGCCGAGGGCGTGAGCGAGGGCACTGTCGAGGGCACGGAGCCTTCGACCGGGGAGCACGAGGAGTAGAGCGTGAGTGGAGCCACGGGCGCCGGTTCGGCCGCTTCCGGATCTGGAGCGAACGGTGCCCGTGGCCCTGCCACGGACTCCCAAGGGGGCACTGTGACGGACACACGAGGGCCTCAGCCCCAGTACGAGGGTTACGCGACCGGGCCCCTGCCCGGCGAGCGTGAGCCCGCACCGGGGCCGTCGGGGCCGTACCACCCGCCCCAGGCGTACCAGGGGCCCGGAGAGCCGGCCGGCGGCACGCTGGGCGGCGCGCAGGGCGTGGGCGGCGCTCAGGCGACGCGTAAGCCGCGCACAGGGGCGCGGACCACTCCGCGTACCCGCAAGGCCCGTCTGCGGGTGGCCAAGGCCGACCCGTGGTCGGTGATGAAGGTCAGCTTCCTGCTGTCGATCGCGCTGGGCATCTGCACGGTGGTGGCGTCGGCGGTGCTGTGGATGGTCATGGACGCGATGGGCGTCTTCGAGACCGTCGGCGGCACGATCAGCGAGGCCACCGGCTCGAACGAGAGCAACGGCTTCGATCTGCAGTCGTTCCTGTCGCTGCCGCGCGTGCTCATCTTCACCTCGGTCATCGCCGTGATCGACGTGGTGCTGGCCACCGCTCTGGCGACGCTGGGCGCCTTCATCTACAACCTGTCGGCGGGCTTCGTGGGCGGCGTCGAGCTCACGCTGGCCGAGGACGAGTAGCGCGCCGGGTATCGATTTTGGGACTGGCCCCGACGTGCGCTAATCTTCAGAAGTCAGCGCGAGAGCGCGGCGGGGCTATAGCTCAGTTGGTTAGAGCGCATCCCTGATAAGGATGAGGCCACAGGTTCAAATCCTGTTAGCCCCACAGAACGAAGACCCCCAGTCACCAGTGGCTGGGGGTCTTCGCGTTGAGGGTGGTGTTGCTGCTGCTGCTGTCGGTCGGCCTCGGCCCGGGCCGGGTGGGCGCGTCGGCCGGGGAGCCGGGCGTACGGCCGGGGCGTTGAGGACCTTGGGAAGGCCCCGGGACTACCGGAGGTGGCCCCGGACATGGCGAAGGCCCCGTGTCCATGAGGGCTCCGGGGCGCAGGACAGGTTCGGGGCACACGGAAAGGGCCCCCGGCCGGTGTGAACCGGACCAGGGGCCCCGGAGTGCGGTGGGCACCGGGATCAGGGAGGTGGCGCCGGGGAGTCGCCTTCCGGGGCTGTGGGGTGGGAGCCGGCCGGGCCGGTCGTGCGGGCGGCCTCCGCGGGGTCGAGCGACAGGTGCCGGGTGGCCGGGGAGGAGCCGTGGGCCTCGGCGCGGATGCGCTGCTTCATGGTGGGCGGCACGGCCCGGTCACGCGGAAGGGTCCATCGGACCGAGGGGGCGATCGGGGTTGCCGCGGTGGCTGCCGTGTGCTCCTGTGCCGTGGTGCTCGGCTGCGCCGCGGCGTTCGTGGCGTTCGCGGTGCCCGCCGTGGCGGTGGCGAGGCCCAGCGAGGCCAGGAGGGCGAAGAACGCGGTGATGAAGGCGGTCCAGAGGTTCTTGGGCTGGAAGGTGCTCATGGCCCCTCGCTTTCGGACGGTCCGGTTGCTGACTTCTCCGATCATGTGGATCCGGGCCGTGGTTTCGAGGAGCGACGCCCGCTCTGCGCCGATCTTCGGATGAACACCACTCGTATGGTGCAACCGGAGTGGACAGGCCCTCGCGGACGGTCGGAAGAGGGTGCCGGGAGGTCCTTCCGGACGCCGTGGAGGGGCGCTCCGGGGCCCCCGGGCAGGTAACCGATCGGTATCGGCCGGTGTGTATAGTCGGCGACAGAAGGCCCATACGCCAAGGAAAGACGAGGTCGCGCGGTGAAGAAGCTTCTCCTGGTCGCACTGGCCGCCATCGGCGGGCTCCTCGTGTACCGCCAGATCCAGGCGGATCGCGCCGAGCAGGATCTGTGGACGGAGGCGACCGACTCCGTGCCCGCAGGTTCGGGTGTGTGAGACGGCACAGTCTGTTACGGGCCCCGGTCGCTGAGCGGCCGGGGCTTCGTGCTGCTCGGGGCCCGCTCGTCGGCGTGCGGGCCCTTTGCCGTACGCGCGCGGTGCCCGTACCTCCGGGCCTCCTCGCCTCTTGAGTTCACTGGAGCACATACATAAATTGCTCTGGTGAACTCCGGCTGGGTGTCGGCGAGGGACGGAACGCGGACAAGAGGGGCAATGCGGCTGCGGCCGGAGACACCGGCGGTACGGGCGGGGCAGGATGGACCGGCATCGCGGCCGGGCGGTCGACGGCACCCGGCGCGTGAGGACGACGAGGGGAAGCGCGTGAAGAGGCAGCGCAACAGGGCCCGGGTGGTGGCCGCGGTACTCGCGGCGATGTGCGCGGCGGCGGCCCTGCCGGGGCAGGCGCACGCGGCCGGCCCCGGGGTGTACGCGTTCGACCCCGACGCGAAGAACGTGCAGGGGGCGGTGACCAACGTCGAGGCGTCCACGCTGGACGAGGGCGTCCCGTACCGCAGCATGATCAAGCCGGGCGAGAAGCTCTACTACCGGGTCACGCTGGACGACGCCTCCGCTGCCTACGTCTCGGCGGTCGCGGTGCCCGGCGACAGCGGCGCGGTCGCCTACGGCGACGGCATCAACGTCAGTCTCCGGGAGACCGACGACACCCAATGCGGCGCGAAGCGGGCCAACTTCGGCGCGGGGGCGTACGCGCGTCCCATCGCCGCGTACGTCTCCCGGACCATCAAGGATTCCAGCACCACCTGCCAGGAGAGCGGCCAGTACGACGTCCTCGTCGAGCGCGAGAGCAAGGAGACGTCCAACTCCGACGCCTGGGACCTGGAGTTGCGCTTCCTCCAGGAGCCGCGGTTGAGGAGCGGGGCGGCCATGCCGACCGACGGGCCCGAAAGCTGGCCCTCGGCCTCGGCGAAGCCGCTGACCGGGAAGCAGCAGAAGCGGTCCGGCGGGGCCGGGTACTCCGAGGCCACCAGTCTGGAGAACGGTCGCTGGCAGGACACGGTCGCCCCGGGTCAGACCCGCTTCTACCGGGTGCCGGTCGACTGGGGCCAGCAGCTCCACGCCACCGCGGGGCTCTCCAACAGCACGGGAGCCACCGCGGAGTTCGTGGGCAACGCGCTCACCCTGTCACTGGACAATCCCGCCCAGGGACATGTCTCCGACGCCACCCTCTCGTACTCCGGAGGGCCTGCTTCCGCGTCCCTGAGGCCGCTGCCGCCGGTGGCCTACCGCAACCGGTTCGCCCCCTCGACCCAGGTCAGCGCCATGCGCTTCGCGGGCTGGTACTACCTGTCGGTGTCCCTCAGCCCGAAGCTCAAGGAGTCCTACGGCGCCGAGCCGATCCCGTTCGAGCTGGCGGTCCAGGTGAAGAACAAGGCCGAGACGTCCCCGTACGAGGGTGACGCCGGGGTCTTCGGCGTCACCGACCAGGACCGGGAAGTGGCCCGGAAGGGGAAGAACGCCCGGGAGGCCGCGCGGAGCGGCCCGATGACGGTGGTCGCCGCGGCCGGGATCGGCACGGGGTCCGTGCTGCTGCTCGGGCTGGGCGTCTGGACGCTGCTGGCCCGCCGCCGCGCCGCCGGGTCCCCGGCGGCGGGTACGCCGGTCGCCGGGGACCACCAGCCGCCGCAGGGCGGGTAGCCGGACCGGCGGCGGGGTCGTCAGACCTGGGTCAGGGCCCAGATGCCGACCGCGAAGCAGATCAGCGCTGCCACCAGCACCCCGGCCGCGACCTTCGGGGGCGGTGCGTCCGGCGTGAACGGTGCGGGTGACGACTGCTGGAACCCCGGCTGTGCGTGCGGCGGTTGCTGCGGGGGCGGTGCGTCCGCGGTGAACGGGGCGGCCGGCGGTTGCTCGAACCCCGGCTGTGCGTAAGGCGGTTGCCGCGAGTGCGAGGCTTCGGACGGGGGTGCGAGGTGGAAGCTGCCCGTCTCGGACATCGACGCGGGGGGCGGTGAGGAGGCCTGCTGTCCGGGCTCCGGAACGGCCGGCCGCGCCGGTGTGGCCGCGGGGTCGGGTGCGGGCTTCTCGGGCTGCTGAGGGGCGGTCACGGGCCCGTCGGGGCCGAATCCCGGCGGCAGCGGCCCGATCTGGTCGAACACCTCCACCGGCTCGTCGTCCGTGCCGGGTTCGGGGAGCATCTCGACCGCGGCGGTCAGGGCCTTGCGGGCGCCCGTCGCCGTCCGGAACCGGGCGTGCGGGTCCGGCTGGAGCAGCCCGGCCAGAACCTGCCACAGCGGTTCGGGAATGCCGTTGGGGGCACTCGGGGTGCCGTGCGCGGCGAAGTGCTCCACCAGCGCCCGGGAGTCGGGCTTCTGGCCCTGGAGGAGGTAGAGCGCGACCAGGCCGACCGCGAAGAGGTCTGCGGGGAAGTCGGGTTCGGCGCCCATCATCTGCTCGGGGGCGAAGTAACCGGGCGTGCCGACCACGTAGTTGGTCTCGGTCAGCCGGGGCTCGCCCTTGCGCATCGAGATGCCGAAGTCGGAGAGGCGCAGATGCGGGCGGCCCGTTCCGGTCGCCTTCATCAGGATGTTGGCGGGCTTGATGTCGCGGTGCACCACCCCTTCGGCGTGCACCGTGGAGAGTCCGGAGAGCAGCTGGTCCAGCAGCAGGCAGACGAAGCGCGGGGGCAACGGCCCGTAGTCGCCGATGACATGGGCGAGCGAGCCGCCGCTCACCAGGTCCATGGTGAACAGGACCTTGTCGTCGTCGGCGGCCCAGCTGGCCGGGGCCAGCACATGCGGGTGCTCGATGCGCAGGGCCTGTTCGCGGACGAAGCGCAGCAGCGTGTGCGCGTCGCTCTGCTGGAGCACCTTGGCCGCGACGTACCTGCGGCGGCGGTGGTCCCAGGCGCGCCAGACGGCGCCGACCCCGCCCCGTCCGATCGGATCGATCAGCTCGTACCGACCAGCGAAGACCTCACCCATTGTGCTGCGCCCGCTCCCCGTTCCCATGGTGCCGCGGCGTCTGCCGCGGCCCGTGTCCGGCCCCGTGTCCTGCCGGCACCAGGGCGCCGCACGGTGTGCGCGTGCCCTGGCTCCGCCGTCCGTCGTGGTCCGGAGCCGCTAGCTCTGGTGCCCCTCGTAGTGCGCGACCGCGTCCGCGGTGCGTCCCGCTCCGTACACCTTGAGGAACTCTGCCAGCTCCGGGTGGGTCGGGGCGAGGGCGTCCGCGGCATCGATGATGTCGCCGGCCGCCGCGACCGACCGCAGCAGGGACTGGATCTCGCGCACCACACGGCGGACGGTGGGAGCGCCGCCGGTGGAGGTGGTCTGGCCGGTGGGGGTCAGGACCGACCCACCCTGCGACTTCTTGATCTCCCCCATGCGGTCGGTGGCCTCGCCCGCGCTGACGCTGCCGTCGGCCACCTGGCTCGCCAGCTCCTGGAGGGCCTGGACGCGCTGGACCACCGCGGGATTCCCGATCTTGGCCCGCTGGCCGCTCATCAGTTGGGAGAGCATCGGGGCGGAGAGCCCGAGAACAGCGGCCAGCCGGGCCTGGTTCAGGCCGAGGTCATCGATCAGCCGACGGAAGAGGGCCCCCAACGGCTCTCCGTACCAACTGCGTTGAAGCTCTCTGGCTCTTGCCGTCGCCTCTTGTTGCGCTGCGTCCATGGCGTCTCCCCATCGCTGCGGCTTCGCTGCTGCGAACCTTGCGAGCATCTTACGGAGCGTGGTCGTCCACGGGGAGTCCCTATCCTTTTGCAGGATTACGGGGGTCACCCGGTACTCTGGTCTGCGACGGTAGCCCTGGCACGGACGTGCTGGGCGTTGCCCTCGTTCGTTGTGGCCCGGGGCCTTAGCTCAGTTGGTAGAGCGCTGCCTTTGCAAGGCAGATGTCAGGAGTTCGAATCTCCTAGGCTCCACACTTTCAACACCCCCCTGAACTGCGGAAACGCGGTCAGGGGGGTGTTCTTGTGTCGATCTTTCGTGCTGACGTGTCAGCACGGTGGTGCTGACATAAGCCTCCGCGAGGCCGTGTTTGCGGGCCAGGGAAGGCCCTCCCCTCTCCTGGCGGATCCCCTGGGGCGCAGATCTCCTGGAGGCGGACTGGGTTGCGCTGGGCTTTCTGGTTTCCTACTCGTTTGACACAACGAGGCCATGTCATAAGTCTCGGTTGAGCTGGCTGCTATCCGGCCTTCGTGTGATCCCGGTCGGAGATGAGGAGGCGAAGGCGGCCTCGGCCCTGTTGATGGGCACCGGCCTGCATGGTCACAAGTACGCCATCGACGCGGCCGTGGCTGAGGCCGCACGGCGGCAGCAGCGTCCAGTGGTCATGTTGACATCCGACATCGACGAGATGACCAAGCTTTGCGGCGTCCGGGTCCTGCTCGTCGCTGTGTGAGGCGCGCACTGGGCAGTTGGGGAAGTACAAAGCGGGCCCTGAGTGGTGGAGTGGAGAGCATGCTCCTGCCGCCGATCCCGTACCTGGTCAGCCGCTGTGTGCCCACGCTCCATGGCTCACCCTGAAACGGTCTACCTGTACTTCGTGGACTGGAACACATGGGCAAGGCGGGGAGAGTGACATGGCCCGGGTGACTGGCAGCGGGCACTTTGCAGGCCCGAACCGATCCTCAAAAGAGACGGCGTCGGCCTGAGCCTCTACCGAGTCGTCCGCGAGCTCCAGATACTTCTCGCGACCTGGACCGGCGCCTGTCCCCCCTGTCACCGCGACATGCCAGACCCCGCCCCAACATGACCAAGCCCTACTAGGAGCGTGGGTCAGTAACGGACCAGTCGTCGGACAGGCCGAGGCGGTCCCGGAACGCGCGCCGCCCGGTGTCGGTGAGAGCGACGGCGCGGCTGGTGCCGATCTGAGTGATCCAGCCGGAGTCGAAGGCGTGACGGCATACGGCGGCACCGACGGTGCCGGCCAGGTGGGGGCGGCGTTCCGTCCAGTCCAGGCAGGAGCGGACAGGCGGACGCCGCTTGTCGGGCGGAAGGGGGATGCCGAGCTCGTCCAGCCAGGCGGTCCCGTTGCCGGTGAGCGTCAGCCCTTGCTCCCAGTCCAGTAGTCCCCGATCGGTCATGGCCGTGGTGATCGCGACCCCGAGGGCGCCGGCGAGGTGGTCGTAGCACGTGCGGGCGCGGGCCAGAGCCCGGCTGCGGTTGACAGCCGGCAGCGAGTGGGGCGGGGCCGCGCGTCGAGGAGCCATGGAGGCAAGGTTCTCGATCAGTTCCGCCGTGGCGGGGTCGGCCAGGCGAACGTAGCGATGGCGTCCCTGACGCTCCTGTGCCAGCAACCCTCCGGTGACAAGGAGGTTCAAGTGCTCGGTCGCAGTCGAGGCAGCCACCCCGACATGACGGGCCAACTCGATCGCGGTCCATGCCCGGCCGTCCAGCAGCGCAAGGCAGAACGCTGCGCGGGTGCTGTCCGCCAAAAGGCCGGCCAGGGCGGCCAGGTCCGGGCCCTCGACATGCGCGTCACGGCTCTTCATCATCGTCCATCATCCACCAGCGATCCTTCGGCGCGCGCCGAAGAGCCCCCGCCCTACCGTCGAATCCCATGAACACCATGACGCCGGGCAGCGCGCCGGCCGACACCTCGGCGGATCACGTGACCATCACGCCGAGCATCTTGTACTTCGGAACACCGGTCGTGCTGCTCTCCACTGAGAACGAGGACGGTTCCTTCAATCTTGCGCCGATGTCCTCGGCCTGGGCATTGGGTCAGGTGATCGTCCTGGGCGTGGGGGTCGAGGGGCAGACCGCGCACAATCTCCGCAGTCGACCCGAGCTCGTGATCAATCTGCCCGCGCCGACTCAGTGGCCGGCGGTGGAACAGCTCGCGCCCCTCACCGGGTGCACCCCCGTGCCGGTGCACAAGCGAGGTAGCTTCCGATTCGAGCGGGACAAGTTCGCGGCCGCGGGCCTGCGACCTGATCCCTCCGAGCTGGTCCGGCCGCCCCGGGTCGCCGAATGCCCCCTGCAACTGGAGGCCCGTGCCGCCCGGGTCCAGCCTGACGTCTCCGGCGGGTTCTTTATCGTCGAAGCCCATGTGCTCAAGGTTCACGCCGATCCGCGCATCGTCGTCCCCGGCTCTCAGCACGTCGACCCGGCCATGTGGAGCCCGCTGATCTACAACTTCCGCCACTACTACGGTCTTGGCCCCGAGCTCGGCCACAGCTTCCGTTCCCAGACACCCCGCTGAAGCTGCGGGTTCCGGTGATCTTTCAACCGCGTGGCTGGGGCCACTTCTCGCGGAGCCAGGCCAGATCGGTTTCGCCGCGGGCGCGGGCCGTCCGCTCGCGGGTGAACACCGCGTCCGTCTTGGTCAGGACCAGGGTGTACGGGCGTCCCTCGCGCCGGGTGCTGTGAGAAACGGGCAGGCCGGCCAGGTCGATACGGCTGTGGATGTGCTGGCGCTTGTCCTTCGCGAGCGGCCACTCCATGACCCGGCGGGTGCGGGAAGTGAGAAAGGCGTCCAGGTCGGGGCAGAGGTCGCAGCCGGAGCGGCAGGTACCGGCCGGGGCGAGGGACCAGTCGTCCGCAGCTCGTACGGGAAGGGCGACGGCTGCGGTCAGCCGGGCCTGACAGTGGTCGGCGAGCGACTGGAAGGCGCCGCCCGCAGGGGTGTCGTCGCGTACGGCCGCCGGGTGGCGTGGAGCGGCGCGCAGGGCCGGGAGCAGGCATTCCAGGGCGCTGTCCGGCAGCCCGCACAGGGTGGCGGTGATCGTGTCGGCGGTTCGGGGGCCGGCTGCTTGCACGATGTGGGCGAGTGTGGTGCCGAGCCGCTCCATGGCCGGACGGCGTTCCGGCTCCCGGTCTACGCCCAGCCAGCCGGTGAGCTGCTGCTCGGTCGCTTGCCAGGCCCCTTCGGCCAGCGGTGTGGCCACCGCTTCCCCGTCACCGTCGGCGCTCCGCAGAGCGGCACAGAGGCCGGGTAGGGATGCGAGCCATGCCGCGCGGTCGGCCCCGGTGTAGGCGCCGACCGGCCCGAACCAGCCGGCGACGGTCTCGCGTGCCCACGTTCGCCCGTACAGTGCGGCTGCTTTCGCGAGAGCGGGGGCGTGTCGGTCATTCAGGGTCTCCACCCCGAACGGCGTGAGGAGCATCGTGGCGGTGTCCGCTTCCCTCAGTCCCACCGCGAGGCCGAGGGCGGCGGCGAAGAGCTCGGCTGCCGCCGGGCCCGAGCCGTGGTGCTCCCAGATCGGGGCGAGCGACCGGGTGAGCGTACGGGCGAGTTCCAACTCCCCGTTGTCCAGGTGGCCTTGGAGCTCCCGCAGGGCTGCCTCGGAGCCCGCCTCGGCGCGTGCTGCGAACGAACGCCGGCGGGGCCAGAGCACCACTGCGGCCCGCCGGTACCAGCGGTCCAGGGTGTTGCCGTAGTTGCCCATGTAGCCCTCGTACTCGGACTGGTAGGGCGTGAGGTCCTTGTTCTCGGTGGTGGCGCACACCTCGGCGTACGGGACGGGCAGGGAGATCTGCTCTCCGCCGGTGCCGTCGGGGCGGGTCCACCAGCCGAGGGTGATCTCGTCGTCGATCAGGTCGTTCAGCTCGTAGTCGGAGAAGTCGCCGCTGCGGCGGCGCTCGGCTCCGGGCTCGCCGTCGGGGTCGAGGAGGCACTCGCCCTCGCACTCCTCGTCCTCGCAGCCGTCGAAGTGCTCGGTCTCGCCGTAGTAGTCGTAACGGTCGTAGGGCGGTACGGCGTCCCACGTCTCCTTCACCTCCGCCAGCGCGAGGACCGCTTCGCAGTCTGCCTGCCCGGCGGCCTGGCGGAGCAGGACGGCGCGGGTGGCGTCCACGCCCTTGAGGCGGTCCCAGTCCAATCCGCGCTGGGTGTACTCGTGGTCGAGGAGGTAGACGAGCCGGTTGGGCCGCGTGGCCTTGGTACGGCCGTAGCCGTAGCGGTCCTCGGCAGGCTGGGCGAAGTGCTCGCTCAGACAGTGGGCCAGGTCGGCCACCGGCCCGCTGCCTGCCGCGTCGGCCGGCCGGACGGGCTCGGCGAGAAGGTTCATGGTGAGGGTGATGCGGTACCCGGAGTTGACGGGCTTGACCTCGTGACGGCAGTCCGCGTAAAAGGCGGCGAAGGCCAGCCGCTCCCGGGACGCCTGGTACGTGACGCTGCGGCCGGCGTGTTCGACAACGAGTTCGCCGCCGGTGTGGTGCGAGGGCAGCGAGACGACGAGGCTGCCCACCATGGAGTCGTCCTTCTCGGAGTCCTGGTGCGGCAGGAAGAACTGCCCCTTGCCGTAGACAAGCAGCGCGTGCGGTTCGGCGCGCAGGACGGTGGTGGGCGGCAGGCCGAGCGCGGTACGAACCCCGCCGAGGACACCGCTCAGCGTGCGGTCCCAGTCGGGGCCGCCCAGGGTGAACCGGTCCGCAGTGATCTCCCAGGTGTCGCGCACGCCGGTGTCGGCCAGGGTCTGCTCACCGCGGCCGAAGCGGGCCTGCCGGGCCTGGGCGATCAGCTTCCTGGTGACCGGGGCGCGCAACGGCAGGGGCAGCTCGCCGACACCGTCGACCTCGATGCGCAGCGCCCGAGCGGGCATCTCGATGCGCGTACTGAAGTCCCCGTGCCGCTCCGAGCCGTCGAGCAGCTCCGCGAGTCGCTTCCGTGCCTCTTGCCCCATGGTGCATCCGTCTTCCCGCTCGGCGGCGTGTCGTTCCGGCCGTCCCGAAACCCTAGTGCTACAGGGAGGCCCTACACATGGGGTCGACAGGATGATCTTGACATTCGGGGAGTACGTGGGCAGGGGCGAGATCGACGGGGGCAGCCCACTCGCCCTGTCCGGCCGAAGCTGCCTTCAGGGGCGAGAGCACCGTCCGGTTTTCGTTGGCCTCGGCGGCAGCGATGCGCTCGAACCCTTCGGCCAGCATCTGGGTCCTCAGAGATGGTCACCACACACCTTCCGCGCCCAGTGCAGGCAGCGCAGGGCGGAACGGGGACGGCGTCGGTGATCTGGCTTCGGCTCACCGTGTTCTTGGCGAGCTACACGGGCGGGTGGCTGTGGCGACTGTGAGGGCATGCAGAGCAAACTGCTCTTTGCTCTGCTCTACAGTGTCCCGTCTCGTCCTGCTCCAGCGTCGCGCACCGTCGAGCGCCTGGGCCCCCGCCGGGTGCCGATCTCGTACGATCCGGGACCGGCGCGTTTCCTGCGGGGGCCGAGAGCCGGAGGTACCAGGCACACTTCATACGTAAACAGTCGAGCCACAAAAGGACTCAGGCATGATCACGTTGACGAAGGAAGACGGCCCGGCCGACCTGGGTGGGGTGACCCATCTGTCCATCGGGGCGTCCTGGGACCCCACCGTCGGGAGCAGCGGCGGCCTGATGGGGAAGCTCCGGCAGAAGGCCGGCACGGACCTTGACCTGATCGCCATCGCGCTGCAGGGCGGGGACCCGGTGCGGCTGGCGGGGCTGGACTCGCTGGACCCGCTGGGCAACGGCTCGCTGGTGCACAGCGGGGACAACCAGAGCGGGCACGGAGACGGTGACGACGAGACGGTGACCGTCGAGTTCGCCAAGATTCCTTCGAACATCACGGCGATCGTCTTCATCGCCGCCGCGTACAAGAAGCGCAGCGCGTTCAGCAACGCGCGCAACATCAGCTTCAAGGTGTACGACGCGACGGGCGGCAGCACGCAGCAGGTCGCCGACATCTGGCCGAGCATGCTCACCCAGGACAACGGCGTCGCCGTGGCCAAGGCGATCCGCGAGGGCGCCGGCTGGAAGCTCCAGGTGATCAACGAGACCGGGAAGATCAAGCAGGGCGACGAGCAGGCCCTGATGCGCTTCGCCGTGAGCCGGTAGTCGCCGGTGAGCGGGGCCCCGCCGCCGTCTTACGGCGGAGCGGGGCAGGGCGGGGACAGGAACGGATGAGCGGCTGCGACCGACCGCCAGGCGGTCGGCCGCAGCCGCTCATCCGTTCTCTCAGGTGGTGGCCCGGGGGCGCCCCGAGTCAGGGCCGGTCGTCGAGGCCCGGGGTGTCTCCCTCGCCCGACTCGGCTTCGGCCTGCTTGGCCTTGACCTCCGGGTCGAGGTCGGCCCGGTCGCTGCCGTCGACCGAGCTGAGCGGCGAACGCTCGTCGCCCACCTCGGTGGCGACGGGCGGCTCGACCAGCCAGTCCGGGTTGGCCTGCTTGTCCCACCAGCGCCAGGCGGCGTAGGCACCGCCGGCCAGGACGCCCAGCACCAGGAACCCCTTCGCGGCCCGGCCCGCCTTGGCCCGCCGCTGGTGCTTCCTGGCCAGCTTCTGGATCTCCTTGGCCGTCACCTGGGAGCGCAGCGCCGCGAGGGCGGCCGCGCTGCGGGCGGAAGCCTGCTCGGCGACGGGCAGGGCCACCGACCGGGCGTGCTCGACGCGGGGGGCGGTGTAGTCGGCGGCGCTCCGTGCGGCCTTGCGGGTGGAGACCGCGGCGCGGTGCGCGGCCTCGTCGACCCTCGGCGGCACGTGCGTACGGGCCTGTTCGAGGCGAGGTGCGAGGTGGGACGCGTACTGGACACGGGCCTGCCTGGCGGCCTTCGTCACCTTCGGCGCGAGTTGCGTACGAGCCTCGTGCGCGTAGTGGGCCGCCTGCTTCTTGGCTGTGTCGGCGTAAGGCGCCACCACTTCCGCGGCGTGCTGCGCGCTGTCCTTCGCCGAGTCGGTTGCGGCGCGCACGCTGTCGATGCGGGTCACGAGATCCTCCTCCTTGGTGGCGGGTAGGTACTCCGCCTGTCCGCCCAGTTCGAAATCATGCCTGTTGGGTCCATGCCCGGCATGCGGGACGGGCATCCGGGTCATGGTCGCCATTTGAGGTCAAAACGGTTCATGTGAAGTGTGCCGACGACAATGCCACGGTTCGCCGCCGAACGCGCCGTTTCACCCGGCATCCGGCCGCACATTTCCCGGTCCGTGGGAGGATCGGCGGACGTCAGCGATGGATGTGACGTCAGGTGAAGGACGAAGGAAGGCAGACCGTGGCCGAGCAGCTTTACGCCACCTTGAAGACCAATCGGGGCGACATCGAGATTCGGCTTCTGCCGAACCACGCCCCCAAGACGGTCCGGAACTTCGTCGAGCTGGCCACCGGGCAGCGCGAGTGGGTCAACCCGGAGACCGGGGAGAAATCCACGGACCGGCTGTACGACGGCACCGTCTTCCACCGCGTCATCAGCGGTTTCATGATCCAGGGCGGCGATCCGCTGGGCAACGGCACCGGCGGCCCCGGCTACAAGTTCGCCGACGAGTTCCACCCGGAGCTGGGCTTCACGCAGCCCTATCTGCTGGCCATGGCGAACGCGGGTCCGGGGACGAACGGGTCGCAGTTCTTCCTGACCGTGTCCCCCACCGCCTGGCTGACCGGCAAGCACACCATCTTCGGCGAGGTGTCCGGTGAGGCCGGCCGCAAGGTCGTCGACGCCATCGCGGCCGCCCCGACCAATCCGCGTACCGACCGTCCGCTGGAGGACGTGGTGATCGAGTCCGTGGTCGTCGAGACCCGTTGAGGACCGCTCCCGCCGGATACCCGCGCGGGAACCAACCGCCCCGCCCGTCCGTACTGATACATAGCGGACCAGCGGGGCGGCCCTGTTCGCGCCGCCGAGCGACGAGGACCGAGAGGCAGGCCAGGACCGATGGACCAGCAGCCGCCGGGGAACGGTGCCGCCACGGGAAGCGGGGCGCCGACGCCGACCTGCTACCGCCACCCCGACCGCGAGTCCGGCATCAGCTGTACGCGCTGCGAGCGGCCCATCTGCCCCGAGTGCATGGTCAGCGCCTCGGTCGGCTTCCAGTGCCCCGACTGCGTACGCCAGGGCTCGGGCACCGGGCACCACCCGGCGGCCAGTCGGCCGCGGACGCTGGCGGGCGGCTCGGTGGCCGCCGATCCGCGTTTGGTCACCAAGATCCTGCTCGGCGTCAATCTGGCCGTCTTCCTCCTGGTCTCCGTCCGCCCCGCGCTGGTGGGCGATTTGACGCTGCTCGGGCTGGCGTGGGACCCGAGCCCGCCGCCGGGATCCGTCGAGGGCGTCGCCGAGGGCCAGTGGTACCGCCTGGTGACCTCGATGTTCCTGCACCAGGAAGTGGTGCACATCGGGTTCAACATGCTGGGGCTGTGGTGGCTCGGCGGACAGCTGGAGGCCGCGCTCGGCCGGAGCCGCTACCTCGCGCTCTACCTGTTGTCCGGTCTCGCGGGCAGCGCGCTGACGTATCTGCTGGAAGCACCCAACCAGGGTTCGCTGGGGGCGTCCGGCGCGGTCTACGGTCTCTTCGGCGCCACCGCCGTACTGATGCGCCGGATGAACTACGACATGCGTCCGGTGCTCGTGCTGCTGGCGATCAACCTGTTCGTCACCTTCCGCTGGGACGGCATCGCCTGGGAGGCGCACATCGGCGGCCTGGTCGCGGGCCTCGCCATCGCCGTCGCCATGGTCCACGCCCCGCGCGAGCGGCGTACGGCCGTGCAGGTCGGCACCTGTGCGCTCGTCCTGCTGGTGACGGTCGGGATGATCGTCGCCCGCACGATGTCGCTCACCTGAGCGGAATGAGGCCCTCCACCCTCAAGCGAACCGAAGTTGTCCACAGTGTGCGCAGAATCTTGTGCATGGCAACAGGAACATGCGTTCCCCTCGTCGCTGAGCTGGGTCTTTCCTTCTGGGTAACGGGGTGCAGCCCCCCTCGATGAGGGAGGCTGCGGTCATACCGGCGTCAACATGAGTGGAGGTTATCCACAGATCGTCTGACCTTTTCCCCCGACTGTGGATAACTCTGTGGGTAACTCAGGGCAAGGCTTGCGCGGAGAGGTCCGTGGAGGAGCCCGTCACTTCCACTGCGTCGACACGGCGAAGCCGCCGGCGATGAAGCCGAAGCCGACCACGATGTTCCAGTTGCCCAGGGCGTCGACCGGAAGAGCACCCTCGGTCACGTAGAACACCACGATCCAGACCAGTCCGATGAGGAACAGGGCCAGCATCACCGGAGCGACCCAACTGCGGTTGGTCAGCTTGATGGACGTTGCCTGCTTCGCCGGGGGCGGCGTGAAGTCGGCCTTCTTGCGGATACGTGACTTCGGCACGAGGGACTCTCCTGTCGATGCGCTGCGTGACCGCGCAGGGATCTGTGGCGGGCGCCGGGGGCGGGTGCCAGGGGGAATGCTGCCTCCCCCGAGCGTCCGTTAGCGTAGTGCTTCTCTGGCGCCTGATGAGATAAGGGTACGTTGAGCAATTCCGCCGACTCCCCAGAAGGCCCGGCCCGGCGCACCTCCGCGTGGGCGGTCCGGGGCCTCACCGCTGCGGTTTTCGCCCTGGCCGGACTCATCTTCGTCACCAGCGCCAACACCGCCAAGGGCACCAATCTGCGCAGCGACTCCTCCCTGCTCAAGCTCTCCGACCTGATCAGGGAGCGCAGCGAGAACAACGGCGAGCTGAACGACGCGGTCGCCGGCGCCCGCGCGGACGTCGACGCCCTCGCCCAGCGCGACGACGGCTCCACCAAGGCCGAGGACGCCCGGCTGAAGGCCCTGGAGAAGGCGGCCGGCACCACGAGGATCAGCGGCGACTCCGTCAGCGTGACGCTCGACGACGCGCCCCCCGACGCCACCGCCAACCCCGGCTACCCCGAGCCCCAGCCCAACGACCTGGTCATCCACCAGCAGGACCTGCAGGCCGTGGTGAACGCGCTGTGGGAGGGCGGGGCGCGGGGAATCCAGGTGATGGACCAGCGGCTGATCTCCACCAGCGCCGTCCGCTGCGTGGGCAACACGCTCATCCTCCAGGGCCGCGTCTACTCCCCGCCGTACAAGGTCACCGCGGTCGGCGACCCGGGCAAGCTCAAGCGGGCGCTCAACGACTCCACCGCGATCCAGAACTACCTGCTGTACGTGAAGGCGTACGGGCTGGGCTGGAAAGTCGACGAGAACGAGGCGGTGACTCTTCCCGGGTACTCGGGCACAGTGGATCTGCACTACGCACAGCCTGTGGAGTGAGCCCGAGCCGATCCCCGGGGAGGCCGTCCGGTGTCGGTGCGCGTCGTCGTCAGAACCTTCAGCGAACTCTGCATCACCGTGGGTGCGCTGATCATCCTCTTCGTCGTCTACTTCCTGTTCTGGACAGGTGTGAAGGCGGCCGACGCGGCCGAGGGCGAGATCGATACCCTCCAAAGCCAGTGGGCCCAGGAGCCCGTGGCGCCGGCCCCGCCGCCCGCCTCCCGGGAGAAGCCCCCCTCGAAGACCCCGGCCCCGGACGCGAGCCCAGCCCCGTACCGCGCCGGAAAGCCCTTCGCGACGATGCACATCCCGCGCTTCGGCGCCGACTGGGAGTGGCCCGTCCTGGAGAACACCGCGGTCACCACCCTGCAGAAGGGGCTCGGGCACTACAGCGGAACGGCCCGCCCCGGCGACACGGGCAACTTCGCGGTGGCCGGGCACCGGCGCACGTACGGCGACCCCTTCAAGGACTTCTCGCGGCTGCGGCCCGGTGACGCGGTGGTCGTGAACGACGGCACGACCTGGTTCACGTACCGCGTCGCGAAGAAGCCGTACCGGACCGTGCCCACCGACACGGCCGTCGTCGACCCGGTGCCCCGCGGCTCCGGATTCGAGGACGCCGGACGCTATCTGACGCTCACGACGTGCGAGCCGGAATGGGGCAGCAGCCACCGGCTGATCGCCTGGGCGCATCTGGACGCCACGCGGCCGGTGAGCGACGGAAGGCCGCCGGAACTCTCCGGTTGACCGCGCTGGTCCACGCTTTTCCACAGCTGACCCCCTCCCCGGCCACGGCCCTCTAGTCTGGTGCGGGTACCGAATGGAGGGGTCAGCATGTACGGCTGGATCTGGCGGCATCTGCCGGGCAACGCATGGGTGCGGGGCGTCATCTCGCTCGTGCTGGTTCTGGCGGTCGTCTACGCGCTGTTCCAGTACGTGTTCCCCTGGGCGGAGCCGCTGCTCCCGTTCGGTGATGTGACCGTCGACGGCGAGAGCGCCGGTGGAGCAGGAGCAGACCAGTGAGCGCACGCGTCCTCGTCGTGGACAACTACGACAGCTTCGTCTTCAACCTCGTCCAGTACCTCTACCAGCTCGGTGCCGAGTGCGAGGTGCTCCGCAACGACGAGGTGACCCCCGCCCACGCGCAGGACGGCTTCGACGGGGTCCTGCTCTCCCCGGGCCCCGGAACGCCCGAGCAGGCAGGCGTCTGCGTCGAGATGGTGCGCCACTGCGCGGACACCGGCGTCCCGGTCTTCGGCGTCTGCCTGGGGATGCAGTCGATGGCGGTCGCGTACGGCGGCGTCGTCGACCGGGCCCCCGAGCTGCTGCACGGCAAGACCTCCCCCGTGACCCACGAGGGCAAGGGCGTCTTCGCCGGACTGCCGTCCCCCTTCACCGCGACGCGCTACCACTCGCTCGCCGCCGAACCCGGCGCGCTGCCCCCGGAGCTGGAGGTCACCGCCCGCACGGCGGACGGCATCATCATGGGGCTGCGCCACCGCGACCGGGCGGTGGAGGGCGTGCAGTTCCACCCCGAGTCGGTGCTCACCGAACACGGCCACCTGATGCTCGCCAACTGGCTGGAGCAGTGCGGAGACCAGGGGGCCGTCGCGCGGTCGGCGGGGCTCGCGCCGGTGGTGGGCAAGGCCGCCGCGTGACCGTAGGCCGCCCCGGGCACGAGGCCGGACCGGAGGGCCCTCACGCGCAGGGGGCGTACGGGGCCGACGGCGCGTTCGTGGCGGCGGTGGACGGCCTCGCGGATCCGCTCAGCGATCCGCTGCCCGGCGGGCACGGCTCGCCGTGGTTCCGGGCGGACAACATCCCGGGCGGGCCGGGGACGGGCGGCCCAGGGCCGGGTCCCGGGCCGGTGTCCGCACCAGGCCCCGGAGCGCCGGAGCCGGTGCCCGCGCCCGGGCTGGGACACGTACCGGATCCTGCGCTGGGACACGTACCGGATCCTGTGCTCGGACGCCTCCCGACGGCGGCGTCGCCGCACGAGGCCGGTTACACGGCTCACCAAGGGCCTCAGCAGCCCCAGGGAGCCCCGACCGAGTGGTATGACCCCGCCGGGTACCAACGCGACTGGTACGGGCCGCAGGAGCCGTCTGCGCGCACGGCTCCGGCCGAGGAGCGGGCCCCGGCCCCGGAGCTCCCCGCCGAACCGCGCACCGAAGTGATGGCCGCTGTCGTCGGGCCGCCCGCCGAGCCCCGCACCGAAGTCATCAGCCGCGTTCCGGCCGAGCCCCGTCCCGGGCCCGAGCCGGCCTCCCGCCCCGGGCCGCCTCCCTCCGGTGGGCGGGCCGAGCGGAGGCGGGCGGCCAAGGGGCGCGGCCGCCGGCGCCCGGAACCGGTCGTCGAACAGGCGGCCCCGGCCGCCCCGGCCGCCCCGATGTCCCGGATGGAGGCCCGGCGCGCGGCGAAGGCGGCCAAGGACAGCCCGGCGGTCGTCGCCAGCCGGGTGGTCGGCGAGGTGTTCATCTCGCTGGGCGTCCTGATGCTGCTGTTCGTCACCTACCAGCTCTGGTGGACCAACATCCGGGCCGAGCAGATCGCCGGCAAGGAGACGAACCGGATCCAGGACGAGTGGGCCAGAGGCGACCGGAAGCCCGGGGTGTTCGCACCCGGCCAGGGCTTCGCGATCATGCACATCCCCAAGCTGGACGTCGTCGTCCCGATCGCCGAGGGCATCGACAAGGAGAAGGTGCTCGACCGGGGGATGCTCGGCCATTACGGCGAAGGCAGGCTCAAGACCGCGATGCCCTCCGACAAGCAGGGCAACTTCTCCGTGGCCGGCCACCGCAACACCCACGGCGAGCCGTTCCGCTACATCAACAAGCTCGAACCCGGCGACCCGATCGTGGTCGAGACGCAGGACGCGTACTACACGTACGAGATGGCCAGCATCCTCCCGCAGACCGCGCCGTCCAACATCTCGGTGATCGAGCCGGTACCGGTGGGCTCCGGGTTCCGGGGCCCGGGCCGGTACCTCACGATGACGACCTGCACCCCGGAATTCACGAGTACCTACCGGCTGATCGTCTGGGGCAAGATGGTCGACGAACGGCCGCGCAGCCAGGGGAAGCCCGACGCGCTCGTCGGCTGAACATCCTCACGACAGGGACGGTGCGGTGGCAGCGAGGACCGAGCACGACGAGCGGGCCGACACGTCTCCCTCCCAGGTGGACGCGGGCCCGCGCCGACGAGGCCGCCACCCCGTCGCGACGGCCGTCAGCGTCTTCGGCGAACTGCTGATCACCGCGGGCCTGGTGCTCGCGCTGTTCGTCGCGTACTCCCTGTGGTGGACCAATGTGCTCGCCGACCGCGAGGCCGACAGACAGGGCGACACGGTCCGCAGCAGATGGGCGGACGGACCCGGCGCCCTGGACACCAAGGACGGCATCGGCTTCCTGCACGTGCCCGCCATGAAGAACGGCGAGATCCTGGTCAAGAAGGGCACCGACCCCGAGACCCTGAACAACGGCATCGCGGGCTACTACACGGACCCGGTCGAGTCGGGCCTCCCCTGGGACGACGAGGGCAACTTCACGCTGGCCGCGCACCGCGACGGGCACGGCGCGAAGTTCCACAACATCCACAAGATGAAGAACGGCGATCCGGTCGTCTTCGAGACCAAGGACACCTGGTACGTCTACAAGGTCTACAAGACGCTCCCCGAGACGTCGAAGTTCAACGTCGACGTGATCCAGCCGGTCCCGGAGGAGTCGGGCGTCAAGGAACCGGGCCGCTACATCACGTTGACGACCTGCACTCCGGTCTACACCTCGAAGTACCGGTACATCGTGTGGGGCGAGCTGGAGCGTACGGAGAAGGTCGACAAGGACCGCACCAAGCCGGTCGAACTGCGCTGAGCCGCCGAGCAACAGCCGCTCGCGCCCGGGCGCACGGGAAGGGCCCCGGTCACCGTCAAGGCGACCGGGGCCCTTCCCGTGTGCGGGCGGGGCGTGCGGTGGGTCAGTCGTCGCCCAGGCCTCCGATGAAGCCCCCGCCGTTCCCGCCGTTCCCGTTCCCGCCGTTCCCGCCGCCCTCGATGGTCACGAGGGTGACGGTGCTGCCCTTGTCCGCCGGGGTGGTCGGCGCCGGGCTGCTGGTGATCACCTTGGCGTTCGGCTTGTCGACCGAACCCTGGGAGAGCGCGACCACGAAGCCGAGCCCTTCGAGCTGGGCCTTCACGTCCTGGTACGGCCTGTTGCCGATGTCACCGGGGATCGCGACCTGCTCCGGCTGCGCCGGTCCCTTGGAGACCTTCAGGACGATCTGCGCGTCCTTGGCCTGCTTGCTCGGGCCCGTGGGCGTCTGCTCGATCACCTCTCCGGCCGGCTTCTCCGAGTCCACGTCGGTGCGCGAGATGTTGGTGAAGCCGATGCCCCGCAACTGCTGCTCCGCCGCCTCGTACGTGCGGGTCCGCATGTCCGGCAGGTCGAGAGACGCCTGGGTCGCCACGGTGATGGTGATCTCGGCCCCGTCCGCGGCCTTCGCGCCGCCCTTGGGGTCCTGCAGGATCACGGTGCCCTCGGTCTTCTCGGACTCCTCCGTGGTGACGTTGACCGTGAAGCCCTTCCTCTCCAGCTCCTCGCGGGCGCCGTCCTCGGACTTCTCCAGGACGTTGGGGACCTCGATCTTCGGCGCTCCGGCGGAGACGACGACCGTGACGGTGCCGTCCTTGTCCATCAGCGCGTCCGCCGCCGGGTCCTGCGAGCAGATCTCGCCCTTCTCCTGCTCCTCGCACGGCTCCTCGGCGCCGACCTTCACGGTGACGTCGGTTCTGGCCGCGAGTTTCTCCGCTTCCTGCACCGTGGAGCCCACCAGGTTCGGGGCGTTGATCTGGCCGTCGTCGCTGGTCGGGGAGAAGACCACCCGGCCGATCAGGATCGCGCCGATCAGCACCAGGATGCCCGCGACGACCAGCAGGATCGTCGAGGTGTTGCTCTTCTTCTGCTGGCGCCGACGGCCCTGGCGCTCGTCGTAGCCGTAGCCGCCGTCGTCCGGGTTGACCGGGGGCAGCATCGAGGTCTGCGCGTTGTTCGGGTCGGCCGGGCGCAGGGCGGCGGTGGGCTGGTCGGGGTGGTAACCGTCGTAACCCCCGTACCCCGCGGCGCCCATCGCCGCCGTGGCCGCGACCGGCTGGCCGTCGAGGCAGGCCTCGATGTCGGCGCGCATCTCGTCGGCGGACTGGTAGCGGTAGTCCGGGTCCTTGGTGAGCGCCTTCAACACGATCGCGTCCATCTCGGGCGTGATCTCGGGGTCGAAGTTGCTCGGCGGCTGCGGCTCCTCCCGGACGTGCTGGTAGGCCACCGCGACGGGCGAGTCCCCGACGAACGGGGGCCGCACGGCGAGCAGCTCGTACAGCAGGCAGCCGGTGGAGTACAGGTCGGAGCGCGCGTCGACCTGCTCGCCCTTGGCCTGCTCCGGGGAGAGGTACTGGGCGGTGCCGATGACCGCGGCGGTCTGCGTCATCGTCATCCCGGAGTCGCCCATGGCGCGGGCGATGCCGAAGTCCATGACCTTGACCTGGCCGGTGCGCGTCAGCATGACGTTCGCCGGTTTGATGTCGCGGTGGACGATCTGGGCACGGTGCGAGTACTCCAGGGCCTGGAGGATCCCGACCGTCATCTCCAGCGTGCGCTCGGGGAGCAGTCTGCGACCGGAGTGCAGGAGCTCCCTCAGCGTCGACCCGTCGACGTACTCCATCACGATGTACGGGATGGAGACCCCGTCGACGTAGTCCTCGCCGGTGTCGTACACGGCGACGATCGCGGGGTGGTTGAGCGAGGCGGCCGACTGGGCCTCTCGGCGGAACCGGGCCTGGAAGGACGGGTCGCGGGCCAGATCGGCCCGGAGCGTCTTCACAGCTACGGTGCGGCCGAGCCGGGTGTCGTGCGCGAGGTAGACCTCGGCCATGCCACCACGGCCGAGCACCGAGCCCAGCTCGTACCGGCCGCCGAGGCGACGCGGCTCTTCCATCTGTTCCAGCCCTCTCCGTCAGTCCCGACCGCACCCGTGTGTGGTCCGCGGCGGTGCGCTGTTCGCGCATACGCTACCGGGCACGGGTGACGTGATCAGCCCGCACCCGGCAGCCGATATCCGACCGGTATCCGATGTCCGGTATGACGGGCGGCCGCCGTGACAGGTCTCACTTCCTGCTGTCGATGACCGCTTTCATCACGTCGCGCGCGATGGGGGCGGCCAGCCCGCCGCCGGAGATGTCGTCCCGGTTGGCGTTGCCGTCCTCGACCACGACGGCGACGGCGACCGGTGAGCCGCTGTCGGTCTTCGCGTACGAGATGAACCAGGCGTACGGCTTCTCGCTGTTGTTCAGACCGTGCTGTGCCGTTCCGGTCTTGCCGCCCACTGTGACGCCGGGGATCCGCGCGTTGGTTCCCGTGCCGTCCTTGACGACGGTCTCCATCATCTGCTGGACCTTCTGGGCGTTCTCACCGGAGAGCGCGCGGCTGAGCTCTTCGGGCTCGTGGGTGTAGACCGGGTCCAGGTTAGGCGCCTGGCGCTCGGCGACCATGTACGGCTGCATCAGCTTGCCGTCGTTGGCGATCGCGGAGGCCACCATGGCCATCTGGAGCGGGGTGGTGCGGTTGGACGCCTGGCCGATGCCGGCCATCGCGTTCTGCGGCCTGTTGTCCTCGGGGTAGATGCTCGCGTCGGCGCGGACGGGCGTGAAGACTTCCTTGTTGAAGCCGAACTTGTCCGTCTGCTCGATCATCTTCTTGTTGCCGAGGTCGTCGCTCATCTTCCCGAAGACGGTGTTGCACGACACCCGCAGGGCCTCACGCAGCGTGGCGTTCTCGCAGGGGATGTCGCCCTCGTTCCGGAGCTGCGTGGTGGACTGCGGCAGCGTCCAGGGCAGCGGGGAGTCCGTCTTGGCGTCGATGTCGTCGTAGAGCCCGTTCTCCAGGGCGGCGGCGGCGGTGACGACCTTGAAGGTGGAGCCCGGGGGGTAGGTCTCGCGCAGGGCCCGGTTGAGCATCGGCTTGTCCTCGTCCTTGAGGAGCTTCTGCCGGTTGTCCGAGTCCTTGAGCGAGTTACCGGCGAAGACCGACGGGTCGTAGGACGGGGTGCTGGCGAGGGCGAGGATGGCGCCGCTCTTCGGGTCGAGGGCGACCACAGCGCCCTTCTTCTCGCCGAGCCCCTTGAAGGCGGCCTTCTGGGCGTCGCCGTTCAGCGTGGTGACGACGTTGCCGCCGCGCTTCTTCTCGCCGGTGAACATCGACAGCGTCCGGTCGAAGAACAGCTGGTCGTCGTTGCCCGTGAGGATGCCGTCCTCCAGGTTCTCCAGCTGCGAGGAGTCGAAGGCCTGCGAGGAGTAGCCGGTCACGGGGGCCCACAGGGGGCCGTCCTTCCAGACCCGCTTGTACCTGAAGTCGCCGTCCTCGGTCTCGGCGGAGCCGGTGATCGCCTTGCCGTCGACGATGATGTCGCCGCGCTCGTGGGCGTACCGCTCGATCTCGACGCGGCGGTTGTACTTGTGGCTGGTCAGCTCGTCGGCGCGGACGTACTGGAGCCAGTTGTCCCGGATGAGCAGGGCGAGCATCAGGAGACCGCAGAAGACCGCCACCCGGCGCAGGGGCTTGTTCACGGGCGGACCACCTGCGTCATCTCGGCGTCGGTGGAGGGCGCGGGCGCAGGGGCGGGACGGCGGGCGGTGTCGCTGATGCGGATCAGAATGCCGATCAGGGCCCAGTTGGCGATGACCGACGACCCGCCGGCCGCGAGGAACGGCATCGTCATACCGGTGAGCGGGATGAGGCCCATGACACCGCCGGCGACGACGAAGACCTGGATGGCGAAGGCGCCGGAGAGCCCGATGGCCAGCAGCTTGCCGAACGGGTCGCGGGCGGCGAGCGCGGTGCGCACACCGCGCTCGACGATCAGCCCGTACAGCAGGAGGAACGCCATCATTCCGGCGAGCCCGAGCTCCTCGCCCACGGTGGCGAGGATGAAGTCGGTGTTGGCGGCGAAGAGGATGAGGTCGGAGTTGCCCTGGCCGAGACCGGTCCCGAGCGTGCCGCCGGAGCCGAAGGCCATCAGTACCTGGGCCATCTGCTCACTGGCGGCATGGGTGCCCCAGCCGGCGAAGGGGTCGAGCCAGGCGGTGACCCGGTCCTGCACGTGCTTCTCGAAGGAGGCCACGCCGACCGCGCCCGCGGCCGACATGGTGAGGCCGAAGACGATCCAGCTGGTGCGCTCGGTCGCCACGTAGAGCATGACGACGAACATGCCGAAGAAGAGGAGCGAGGTGCCGAGGTCGGTCTCGAAGACGAGGATCAGGATCGACATCGCCCAGATGGCGAGGATCGGACCGAGGTCCCGCCCGCGGGGCAGGTACATGCCCATGAACCGGCGGCTGGCGAGGGCCAGGGCGTCGCGCTTCACCATCAGGTAGCCGGAGAAGAAGATCGTGATGACGATCTTCGCGAACTCGCCGGGCTGGATGGAGCCGATGCCGGGAATGGTGATCCAGATCCGCGCGCCGAACTGGGGCGGGAAGAACATCGGCAGGATCAGCAGGATGAGCGCGACCACCATGGAGATGTAGGTGTAGCGCTGGAGGATGCGGTGGTCCTTGAGCAGGAGCAGCACACCGATGAACAGGGCCACGCCCATCGCCGAGAAGATCAGCTGCTTGGAGGCGGCGGGCGCGAAGCTGGGGTGGGCGAGCAGCCGCTCCGACTGGTCGAGGCGCCAGATCAGTGCCAGGCCCAGGCCGTTCAGCAGGGTGGCCAGGGGCAGCAGCAGCGGATCGGCGTACTTGGCGAATCGGCGCACCACGAGGTGGGCGACGCCGCCGAGCAGGGCGAGCCCCGCTCCGTAGCCGAGCATGCCGGTGGGCAGTTCGCCGTTGAGGGCGAGGCCCACGTTGGCGTAGGCGAACACCGAGATGGCGACGGCGAAGACGACGAGTGCCAGCTCGGTGTTGCGGCGGCTCGGTGCGTCGATCGCGCCGATGGTGGTCGTGTTGGTGACAACGCTCATGGTGCTGAAGGCCCCCTACGGCTTACTGCTTACCGCACTGCGGTACCAGCTTCTTCTCTTCCTCCGAGAGGCTGGGGCCGGGAGTGGGAGCGGTGGTCGGCTTGGTCCCCTTGGCGGAGGACGTGGCGGAAGTCCTGGTGGCGGGGGCTCCGGCGGTGCCGCCGGCCTCGCCCTCGTCCGTACGGGCCCGGTTCTCGGCGTCGGCCGCGCGGCGCTGCGCGTCCTTCTTGCAGGCGGAGGCCTGGGCGGCGAGCTCGTCGACCTTCTCGCGGGCGTCGGTGATGTTGCCCTCGGCGATCGTCGCCTCCACCTGCTTGCGCTGGTACGGCGGCAGGTACTTGAGCTCGATCTCGGGGTGGTTCTTCGCGACCTTCGAGAGCGAGACCCAGGCGAGGTCCTGGCTGATGCCCTGGAACAGTGCGACGTTCTCGTCCTTGGCGCCGACGTAGTACTGCGTCTGCGTCCAGCGGTAGCCGCCGTACAGACCGCCGCCGATCACGGCCAGGGCCAGCACGATGTAGACGGAACGCTTCAGCCACTTGCGGCCGCCGCCCGGCTTGACGAAGTCCTCGTCCGTGTAGGCGTCGTAGGAGCCGTCCGGCATGGATCCGTAGGCGACGTCGCCGCTGCCGGGCGGGCCGAAGCCGCCGGCGGGCGGGGGCACGGGGCGGCCGAGGCCGGCGGCGCGGCCGGCGGGCGTCTGCATGGCCCCGCCGTCGCCGAGCTGGGCCTGGTTCTCCGCGACCGCGCCGACGACGACCGGGGTGTCGTTGAGCTGCCCGGCCAGGGTGTCGTTGCTGTCGACGTTCAGGACGTCGGCCACGATGCAGGTGATGTTGTCCGGGCCGCCGCCGCGCAGAGCGAGCTGGATCAGCTCCTGGATGGTCTCCTGCGGGCCCTGATAGCTGGCGAGGGTCTCTTCCATCGTCTGGTGCGAGACGACGCCGGAGAGGCCGTCCGAGCAGATCAGATAGCGGTCGCCGGCGCGGACCTCGCGGATGGAGAGGTCCGGTTCGACGTGGTCGCCGCTGCCCAGCGCCCGCATCAGCAGGGAGCGCTGCGGGTGGGTGGTGGCCTCTTCCTCGGTGATCCGGCCCTCGTCGACGAGGCGCTGCACCCAGGTGTGGTCCTGGGTGATCTGCGTCAGGACGCCGTCCCGCAGCAGATACGCGCGGGAGTCGCCGACGTGCACCAGGCCGAGGCGCTGACCGGTCCAGAGCAGGGCGGTGAGCGTGGTGCCCATGCCCTCCAGCTGGGGGTCCTCCTCGACCATGACGCGCAACTGGTCGTTGGCCTGCTGCACGGCCGTGCCGAGCGAGGTCAGGAGATCGGATCCCGGTACGTCGTCGTCGAGCGGGACGAGCGTGGAGATCACCTCGGAGCTGGCGACCTCTCCGGCCGCCTGACCGCCCATGCCGTCGGCGATGGCGAGGAGCCGGGGACCGGCATAGCCGGAGTCCTCGTTGCCCTCCCGGATCATGCCCTTGTGCGACCCGGCGGCGAAGCGCAGCGACAGACTCATGCGCACCTGCCCAGTCGACTCTGACTCGGGGTACAGCCTGTCTCGAGCCACACTGCCCACCCTCCGGTCGGGAACCGGGCAGCGTCCGCCGTCGGGACCGCCGCGGCTCGCTCGCTCCGCTCGCTCATTGTCGTACTACTTCCGCAGCTCGATGACGGTCTTGCCGATACGGATCGGCGCGCCCAGCGGAACTGGTGTCGGGGTGGTGAGCCGGGTCCGTTCCAGATACGTGCCGTTGGTGGACCCGAGATCCTCGACGATCCACTGACCGTCACGGTCCGGGTAGATCCTGGCATGCCTGCTGGACGCGTAGTCGTCGTCCAGCACGATCGTTGAATCGTGGGCCCGGCCCAGGGTGATGGTCTGCCCCTGGAGCGCGACCGTCGTGCCCGTGAGCGTGCCTTCGGACACGACCAGTTTGGTGGGTGCCCCGCGGCGCTGCCGCCCGGGCTGCTGGCGCTGCTGGGGCGGCGCCGCTTGTTGTTGTTGGCGGCCCTGTTGGGGGCGCGCGTCGGCGGCAGTGCGGCGTGAGCCGCGCTGCGTGACGCGCGTTCCGAACAGGTCGCTGCGGATGACCTGTACGGCCACGATGACGAACAGCCACAGAACAGCCAGGAAACCTAGCCGCATGACCGTCAGGGTCAGCTCTGACATTGCCCCCGCTTCACCCTTCGGCTTGCCGGTAAACGATGGTGGTGCTGCCCACGACGATCCGCGAGCCGTCGCGGAGCGTAGCGCGGGTGGTGTGCTGCCCGTCTACCACGATGCCGTTGGTAGACCCGAGATCCTGGATCGTCGAGGGCGTTCCGGTCCGGATCTCACAGTGCCGGCGCGATACGCCGGGGTCGTCGATCCGCACGTCGGCGTCGGTGGATCGTCCCATCACCAACGTCGGGCGGGAGATCTGATGGCGGGTGCCGTTGATCTCGATCCAGCGCCGTGTCCGGGCGTCCGGCAGGGGGCCGGGCGCGGCCGGCGGGCGCCGGTCGTTCGTGGGGGCCGAGGGCCGTCCGGCGCCGGGCGGCGGGGCCGCGGGCATCGGCGGAGCGGCGCTCGGGGGGTAGCCGTAGCCGCCGGGAGCCTGCGGGGCGGCGGGCCGCCCTGCCGCGGGCTGCTGGGGCTGGGCCGCCGGGTCCTGCTGTGACGAACTCGATGCCAGGGTGCGGCTGCGGACCCGGTAGAGCCCGGTGTCGAGGTCGTCGGCCTTCTCCAGGTGGACCTTGATCGGCCCCATGAAGGTGTAGCGCTGCTGCTTGGCGTAGTCGCGCACCAGGCCGGAGAGCTCGTCGCCCAGTTGACCGGAGTACGGGCTGAGCCGCTCGTAGTCGGGTGTGCTGAGCTCGACGATGAAGTCGTTGGGGACGACGGTCCGCTCACGGTTCCAGATCGTCGCGTTGTTGTCGCACTCCCGCTGGAGGGCGCCGGCGATCTCGACGGGCTGCACCTCGGACTTGAAGACCTTGGCGAAGGTGCCGTTGACCATCCCCTCGAGGCGCTGCTCGAAACGCTTCATGACCCCCATGGGGCACCTCCTCCGTTGTCATCGTCCCTGTACTGCTTACTGATCGTATCCACGCGTCGGGAAATCGGCTGGTTCCCCTTGTCTGGCCTGTGGATGAGTGTCACCCCTCACACGGATCGTAGAGGTGACCTCCTCACAGTGTCCCGCACTCGGGACGCACTCTGGAGGAGTGGGGGAGATGGTTCCGGGTTCCCGCTCCCCCTGCCGGGGGCGACGGAACAACGGATGTGATTCCACCCTGTCCACCGTGCTAATCTTCCGGATGTCGCCAGGAGCTCGCACCACACGGTGAGAGGGCCTGGAACACCACTTATGCGCGAGTGGCGGAACGGCAGACGCGCTGGCTTCAGGTGCCAGTGTCCTTAGGGACGTGGGGGTTCAAATCCCCCCTCGCGCACAACGAGGGCACGAAAGTGCCCAGCAGTACCGAAGAAGAGGTCGGCCCCGTGATCACGGGGCCGACCTTTTCGCTGTATCCGGCCTGGTCACCGGTCTGTGCATGCCTGGCGCCGGACATGTCCGGTCGCAGATCATGGGGGAGACCATGACAGGTCCCACGGTCGGCCCCCGGCCCGCCCCGAGGGGCCGCCCCATGCGCCGACGGGCGAGTCGTGACGCGTCGCCTCGACGAGGTGAGCCCAGCGAGCTCACCCCCGCGTGCGGGAAATGGCTGGTTGACACCTTTGCCGAGGTGGTTTCCGGCCCACCGGTGCTGCAACTCGCCGTCGGCTTCGGGCCCGTGACCAGGCCGGGGCGGCTGGACGTGATCCTCCGGCACGTCGAAGCAGCGATCGCCGATGGCGGGCGGGCTGTGGTCGGTGGCCCGGATTCCGTGCGACCCCTTATGCGCGTGGGCTGGTGGTACTCGCCGACGTGCTGGAGGACTCGGCCGCGGTGCGCGAGGAGACCTTCGGGCGACCCTGGTCGTCAACCGGGTCAGGGACGCGGCCGAGGGAGTGGACCGGGCCAGTCGCAGTGAACACGGGCTCGGCGGGGCGGTCTTCGCCGGGCGGGGCGGGGCCCGGCTGGCCAGGACGCTGGGCAGCGGGATGGCCAGGGTCAACGACGTGCTCATCTGCAGTTACGAGTGCACCTGGTGCCCGTCCTGCCGGGAGGGCTTCGCCGACGGGTGCCCCAACTGGCGCAGGCGCTGCGCGGCACGGACGGCATGGTGCCGGTGTCCGACGAAGGAATGCCGGTGCCGTCCGCGGATCGGATCGCCTGCGGAGGGAGGCACCAGGGCCAGCGAGAACGCCGCAACTTGAGACAGGGTTAAACGAGTCGTATCGTTCCGAGCTCGCGTGGATGAGCGGAGCTGTCCGACCTGAAACCTGTGGTACCAGGAGGAAAGACATGGGACAGAAGCGAACTCTCGGAGTGGTCGAGGACGCCACCGGGGTGCACCGGCGGGATCTGGACGCTCGTGAGCGCATGCTGGAAGCGGCGTGGAAGAACCTTGCCGAACTGGGCTACTCGAAGCTCACCGTGGGCGGCGTGGCCGCCGACGCGGGGGTGGGGAAGGCCACGCTCTACCGGTCCTGGTCCAACAAGGCCGCGCTGGTGCTGGACGTGATCCGCAGCCAACTGCACGACGTGCCCACGGACGACCTCGATGACAGCCGGCAGGAGATGCTCACACTGGTGAACGAGGCGATGCTCCGGTTCTACGGCTCGGGGCGGCTGCGTGCCGTGCTGCCGTCGCTGGTCGGGGACCTGTTCGACGACGAGGCGCTGCGCGAGGTGATGCGGGTGGAGATCCTGGAGACCCGTAAGCGGCAGTCCACCGTGGTGCTGGAACGGGCGGTGGCCCGCGGGGTGCTGCCCGAGGACACCGACCTCTCGCTGGTGCTGGACATGTGGGCCGGGACGATGCTGTTCCGGAGCCTGTTCGGCGCCGAGGCGGTGTCCGAGGAGGAAGTGGTGCGGCTGGTCGACGCCACGATCGTCTCCCCGCCGCGCAGGGCGGCCGAGGTGACGGACGGCGACGCACGGCGGGCAGACCCCTCCTGACGGAGGGGTGCGCCCCGCGGGACCCGGCGGTGGAAGCGGCTCACGGGGGGCTGTTCCGCGCGGGAGGAGTGCCCGCGGCCGCCGACAGCACCGTCGGCACATCGGCACATCGGCACATCGGGGCATACGGCCGCCCGCAGACGGAAGCCGGCCGATCGCACGCCGCCCGACCGTACGGAAGACCGGTACGGAAGACCCGTACGGAAGACCGTCGACCGTCCGCCCGGAAGCCAGGTCAGGGCAGAAGCGGGAGCAGCACGTCCTCGGGACGGAGTCCCATCCGCTCGATGGAGCGGTCCAGGTTGCGCAGCATGGCCTCACCGGACTTCGCTATGCCCTTGGGCTCTCCGGTCGGCCCGGAGGACCAGCTCCTCGACGGTGACGCTGCCGAGTTCCTGCGTGCCGGCGGAGCCCGTGGTCTCGGCGTCGGTGATCTTCAGGCGGGAGCGGCACCGGCCGGCGATGCGCCGACTCACCGACTCCTGCTGCCGGTGGTCGAGGAGCACGATCGAGGCACCGGCGGGCATGAGTGCGAGCAGCACGGTGACGTAGCCGGCCGAGTCGGCAGCTTCGAACGTGACCCGGCCCCGGTGAACCAGGCCGCTCCGACGGAGTTTCGCCGCGACGCCCAGTGCCCGGAGTTCGACGTCTTCGTAGGTTTCTTCTGCATGTGACGTGAAGATTTTCGGCATCACGGCATTCCAACTTTTTCGAGTGGGCGAAAACGGCCGCACAAGGTGCTGGGAGATGTGTGGAAGGTGGTGGGACGGGGTTACCGGCGGTGCCAGATTTCCGCAGCGCCCGGCAGATCCAGACAAGGTCGCTCACGATGTCGAGAAACATGGTGATGATCTTGGTCATCTCGTTCCCTCAAGGCCTCACTGCCGGTAAAGTCGCAGCTGGAGGATGTGTAGAACGAGACGACTCGTTCAGGGTAGGGTGCGGTGTGGTAGCTGTCAAGGAATTCATTGGTGTCGTACCGGTAATCGCAGGGAATTAGATAATTAGGGATGGTGGGCCATGGAAGCGCCTGGTGGAGACCGCCGTGAAGAAGGATCGAGAGGCAAGGGAGGAGGGGTTGTGAGACTCGGTTCCGGAGAATTGCGTGAACTCGGGTCGGTCGAAGGCCGCGGAATTTGGACTTCCGGGGAAGAGGACGGAAAACCTTTGGTCCTGGTACACGGAATCCGGCTCTCCGCCAGCATGTGGCGGCCGCATGCCCGCCGTATCGGGCCGGGCTACCGGATCGTCGCCTGCGACCTGCCGGGGCACGGCTCCCTGAGCGAACGGCGCTTCACTCTGGCCGGCGCGGTCGACCGGATCGGTGCCGCGGTCGCGCACGCGGCGTCGGGCGGTCGGCCCGTCGTTCTCGCGGGGATGTCTCTCGGTGGCTTCCCCTCACTCGCGTACGCCGTCCAACACCCCCGGACTCTCGGCGGGTTGCTGCTGAACAACTGCACCGCCCAGCCGCGCGGCACCGCGGTCGTCCTGTACCGGGCGGCCGGGCGGCTGGGCCGGTGGGCGGGGAAGGAGTGGGCGGACCGGATCGGCGCCGCGGCGCTGCGCAAGGCGCTGTCGGCGGAGAGCGCCGAGGCGGCGATCGCCGGCGGGCTGTCGATGCCCGGCTTCTTCGACGCGGCCCAGGACGTGCCCCGGCACGACTACCTGGCGATGGCCGGGAAGCTGACCCTGCCACTTCTGATCTCCAACGGGCGGAGCGACTGGCTGTTCCGCTCCGACGAGAACGCGTTCCTGGCCGCTGCCCGAACGGCCGACCCGCGGGCCCGGCTCGAGCATCTGCCGGGCTCCCACCTGCTGGCTCTGACCGATCCGGACGGCTTCACCGAAGTGCTGCGCAGGGCCTACCGGGAACTGGTCGGCTGAGGTGCGGGCCGCGGCGGTGCCGTACTGACGAGCGGTGTGGAGATCGGCACCGCGGAACGGATGCAGGCGGCCGACCAGTGGTCGCGCGAGACGCCGGACGACCGGCTGGACTACATGTTGCTCGGCGAGGCCGTCGGCTGACCGGAACACGCCCTGGGGGAGCCGGGGGTGAGGCACACCGGGGCGGCCTGCCGCGCGACGACTGTCGCAGGTCGTGACCACGCGTGCGCAGGGACACGAACGATTCTCGCTGGTCGCCGTCGGCGGCAGCGGCGTATTTCGGTCGTCCTGCGCGTCGGGGCCCACCCCTCGGTCCCGGGGCCCGACCTCTGCGCCGGTCCGCCGCGGTCCTCCGCGGTCCCCCCGGGTCCTACGCGTATACGGCCCTCCCGCTGACCGCTTCGAGGCGGAAGCGGCTGTCGCCCCTGCTTCCCCTCCCCCTCGCCTCTCTCTTCTCACCTTTCTTCCCACCGTCGGCGCGGGTCTCGCTGGGCATCTGCTACCGCTGGGTCCGCACCCCCGTGCGGCCGTCCGGACCACCCGCCGGATTCTCCAGGCCCTGGCCTGCCCGAGCATCACCGCTGAGGCAGGTCGATCCGGGCGGCGGGTCGCTTCCGTGTAGCCTGAGAAAGCTCAGCCGTATGCGGACAGCTGAGTTCCCTCGCATATTCTCAGTCGCTCGCGACTGTCGGGTTTGGTTCGGCAGAACCCCCGCTTCGAAGAGATCCGGAGCGGGGGTTCTTCGTTGTTCCGTGGCCCGAACCCTGATATCCGTGGTGTTCCTCCTTCACCGCGTTCTCGCCGGGCCGTGTTTTCGGCGAGCGGGCGGGGTACGGACAGGCGGGTGAGGAGGAGGCGGCAGCGGGTGTCCGCGGGCGGTGATCCATGAGGTGTGGGCACGGTTTCCGGACAGACCGATGGCCGGTGCAACGGCGCACTTGCATACGCTGGCCGCAGAGGTTGGATCGACGGCGACTCGGCGGTGAAGGGCTGAGCGCACAGAACGTCCCGGAGGCAGGAAATGGCGAAGCAGGCTCGCGCAGTCCAGACGTGGCGGTCGATCGTGGATGCCGCGGCGAGTGTCTTCGACGACTACGGCTACGAGCGTGCCGCCATCTCGGAGATTCTCCGCCGCGCCAAGGTCACCAAGGGGGCCTTGTACTTCCACTTCGCCTCCAAGGAGGCCATCGCGCAGGCGATCATGGACGAGCAGACCTCCACGGTCGAGTTCGAGCAGGAGGGATCGCCCCTTCAGTCTTTGGTGGACGGTGGCCAGCAGTTCGCTTTCGCTCTGCGCCACAACTCGATGGCCAGGGCCGGTACCAGGCTCTCCATCGAGGGAGTCTTCCTCGGCGGACCGCATCCATGGGGCGACTGGATCGACGCGACGGCCCGGATGCTGGAGCTGGGCCAGGAGCGCGGCGAGGTGTTCCCGCAGATCGACCCGATGGTGTCAGCCAAAATCATCGTCGCTTCGTTCACCGGTATTCAGCTGGTCTCCGAGGCCGACTCGGGCCGGGCCGATCTGCGCGAGCAGGTGGCCGAGATGTGGCGCCACATCCTGCCGTCGATCGCTCACCCCGGCGTCATCGCCCACATCAAGCCGGAGGGCCGGGTGGATCTGGCGGCCCAGGCCCGCGAGAAGGCGGAGCGTGAGGAGCAGGAGGCCAGGATCGCCGCGGAGGCCAAGGGCGCGGGTTCCGATCCCGCGAGCGACACGGGTTCCCGGTCGGGCGGGCCCGGTCTGCGGGGCGGTGGAGCCGGCCGTGGCCCGCGGGCCGGGAGGGCTGGCGACGAGGGCGACGAGGAGCCCGCAGGTGCGGGGGTGGCGGCCGGAGGGGTCGTCGCCTGATGCACTCCGGGCGTGCTGTGTTTCACGTGAAACGTCCGGTTGTTCATGATCATCATACGGCAGGGTCGCGGTGCTCCTGGAGCCTCCCCTGCCCTGTCGGAGTTCACGGAGCGGCTACTTACCTTTAGTAAGCCGCTAAGAGTGGCCCAGTATTCTGGGGAAATGGCGGATCACGGCGAGCAGCCCTGTCGGCGGGTCGACCGGGGGATCAGCCGTGTCTTCGCGTTGTTCGGCAAGCGCTGGACCGGCCAGATCGTCTCGGTGCTGCTCCAGCGACCGGTGCACTTCGCCGAGCTGCGACGGGCGATTCCCGGAATCAGTGAGCGCATGCTCTCGGACCGGTTGACCGAACTCGGCACGGCCGGCCTGGTGATCCGCGAGGTTGACGCGGGACCGCCGCTGCGCGTCGCGTATCGGCTCACCGAGGCGGGCGCCGCGATGGAGCCCGCGCTCAAGGAGCTGGGGCGGTGGGCGGACACCTATCTGACGCGGGACGACTATCTGACACGGGACGAAGCGGCCGGCTCCGGGACCGGCTGCTGACCTCGCCCGGCCCCCGGGCGCACCACTGCCGGCCACCGGACCGCCCTCCCCGCGTGGCGTCCGTCCGGCCGTCGCGGCGGCCGTGGCGGCCGTGGCCGACCTGGGGTACGTCCCCAACCGGGCCGCCACCGGCCCGGCGGGTGTCGGGCATCCGGCGGTACCGTCGTGCTCGGTCGCTGGCGGACAGGGCCGCTGACCGGTTCGACGGCCGGGCAGCCGGAAGCGGTACGAGGTGGGGGAGGCGACGCTCCATGAGCGGAACCGGGACGACGAGGCCTGAGCGGCGGACTGCGGGAACGTCGGGGATCGACGAGACTGCGGGAACGTCGGGGATCGACGCGACTGCGGAAGTCGCGGCGACCGCGGGCGATGACCGGCGCATTCCGGTCGTGCCCGGGTTTGCCCGGCGTGGTGCCGGAAGTTCACCGAAGGCGGCTGGCAAGGCGCTCCGCGACCGGGTGCCGCGGAGCTCGCACGCCTCGCTGGTCCTGCCGCCGGGACGGCCCGACGCCGTGCGGGCGGTCGAGGAGTCGAACCGGGGCCGGGTGCCGGCACTGACGCCGATACGGGTGGGCCGGATGGCGGCGACGCCGTTCGCCTTCCTGCGCGGCGCGGCCGGGCTGATGGCCCACGATCTGACGGGCACCCCGGTCACCGGGGTGGGCGCCCAGCTCTGCGGCGACGCGCACGCGGCCAACTTCGGCCTCTACGGCGATGCCCGGGGCAGCCTGGTCATCGATCTGAACGACTTCGACGAGACCGTCTTCGGGCCGTGGGAGTGGGACCTCAAGCGGCTCGCCACCTCCCTGGTGCTGGCCGGCCGGGCCGCCGGGGCTGACGAGGACACCTGCCGCCGGGGCGCGCACGACGCCGTCGGCGCCTACCGGCGCACGATGCGGCTGCTGGCCCGGCTGCCCGCCCTCGACGCCTGGAACGCGATCGCGGACGAGGAGCTCGTCTCGCACACGGACGCGCGTGACCTGGTCGGCACCCTGGAGCGGGTCTCGGAGAAGGCCCGCAACAACACCAGCGCCCGCTTCGCCGCCCGCTCCACCGAGGAGTGCCCCGACGGCGGCAGGCGCTTCGTCGACGCCCGGCCCGTGCTGCGCCGGGTCCCGGACGCCGAGGCCGCTGTCGTGGCCGCCGGGCTTGGCGGCTATCTCTCCACCGTCTCCGAGGACCGGGTGCCGCTGCTGGCCCGGTACACGATCCACGACGTGGCGTTCCGGGTGGTCGGCACCGGCAGCGTGGGGACCCGGTCGTACGTGGTGCTGTTGCTCGATCACCGGGGTGAGCCGCTGGTCCTCCAGGTGAAGGAGGCGCGCCCCTCGGTGCTCGCCCCCTATCTGCCCGCGGTCGGTTTCGATGTGCCGGAGGTGGCGCACGAGGGCCGCCGGGTAGTGCTCGGGCAGAAGCGGATGCAGGTCGTCAGCGACATCCTGCTCGGCTGGGCGGACATCGACGGCAGGCAGTTCCAGGTCCGGCAGTTCCGGAACCGCAAGGGCAGCGTGGACCCCGCCGCGCTCGCCGCCGACCAGGTGGACGACTACGGGCGGATGACCGGCGCGCTGCTCGCGCGGGCGCACGCGCACAGCGCCGACCCCCGGCTGCTGGCGGGCTACTGTGGCAAGAACGACGAGCTCGACGGGGCCGTGGCCGCCTTCGCGGTGACCTACGCCGACCGTACGGAAGCGGATCACGCCGAGCTGGTGCGGGCGATCAAGGCGGGCAGGCTGGCCGCCGAGTTCGGTATATGACGGGTTCGTGGGGCCATGGGGACGGGCCCGCGAGGCGCCGGGGCCCTGTCCGTGAGGCGGTGGGGCTCTGTTCGTGAGGCCGTGGGGCTCTGTTCGTGACGGGGTGGGGCCCGGGCTCGGGCCCCACCGTGTGTGCCGCGCCGCTGGGCCGTGGCCATACGCTGGACGGGTGACCCACGAAGCCGCCGGGGTGCCGACCACCCGGAACGATGAAGACCGGCAGGACAACGACCGGCCGGACGCGCCCCGACCCGCCCCCGAAACGGAGGACGCCCCAGGGACGCAGGACGCTCCAGGGACGCAGGACGCTCCGGGGGCGCCGGACGCTTCCGGGCCCGCGGACGCCGCTGCCGGGGAGTCCACCGGCCCCGAGGACGCCGCGCCGCGCCCCGAGGCGCGGCTGGCCAGGGCGGTGCAGGTCGCCGAGCAGGCGTTGATCGAGTTCGAGATCGCGGTGGAGACCTTCCGGGTGGAGGTCGAGAACTTCTCCCGGCTGCACCACCAGAAGCTCGGTCCGATGTACACCCGCCTCGACGAGCTGGACGCGCTGATCGCCGAGGCGCGGGCCGCCCGGACCGGGGATCCGGAGGACGAGCGCAAGGCGCGGGAGGCGCGGGCGGTCGTCATGCCGATGCCCGGGGTCGAGGAGCTGTTCCACGACTGGATGGACACCGACGGGCTGTCCCCCGAGGCCGCGGCGATGCTCACCGAACAAGCGGTCCGGCCGCCGAAGCGGGTCAGGCCGAGCGAGGAGGCCCGCAAGCTCTACCGGGAGCTGGCCCGCAAGGCGCACCCGGACCTCGCCCAGGACGAGCCGGAACGGCAGCGCCGGGACGAGTTCATCGCCCGGGTGAACGCCGCCTACGGGCGCGGCGATGTCGACCTCCTCAAGGAACTCGTGGCGGAGTGGGCGGCAGGCCCGGTGCAGCCCCTGGCCCCGCTGAGCGAGAGCGAGGAGCTCTACGCCCGGCTGGAGTGGCTCAGCCGGCGCAAGGAGCTGCTGACGGTGCTCGCCAAGGAGCTGGAGGACGGCGCGATCGGCTCGATGCTCCGGATGGCCCCGGACGACCCGGATCAGCTGCTGGAGGACATCGCGGAGCAACTGCTGGGCGAGGTGTCCCGGCGCGAGGCCGAGCTGGCGGAGATGGTGCAGTAGCGTTCCGGGTGACTCTGCCGCGTACGGACGAGGCCCCAGCACGAGGCCCCGTGTACGAGGTCCAAGACCCCACGAGAGAAGGCATGACCCATGAACTTCGCCCCG
The DNA here is from genome assembly GCF_000377965.1 of Streptomyces sp. CNB091. Taxonomy (NCBI): domain Bacteria; kingdom Bacillati; phylum Actinomycetota; class Actinomycetes; order Kitasatosporales; family Streptomycetaceae; genus Streptomyces; species Streptomyces sp. CNB091. Next base: position 242,228 of record NZ_KB898994.1, on the reverse strand, counting down.
CTGCCCTCGGTGGACGCCGTGGCGGTGCCGTCGGACGGCTTCGTCCTGGACGTCCGTGAGAACGACGAGTGGGCGGCCGGTCATGTCGAGGGTGCGCTGCACATCCCCATGAGTGACTTCGTGGGCCGGTTCGGCGAGCTGACCGAGTCCGCCGGGGACGGCCGGCGCGTCCATGTGATGTGCCGGGTCGGCGGCCGGTCGGCCCAGGTCACCCAGTACCTGGTCCAGCAGGGCATCGACGCCGTGAACATCGACGGCGGCATGCAGGCCTGGGACGGCGCCGGACGCCCGATGGTCACGGACAACGGGACGCCCGCCTTCGTCCTCTGATCCCCGGGCGGGCCTGGTCGGTGCAGTCGGTGCCGTCGGTGCTGTCGGTCAGCCGAGCGGGTGGGCGGCCAGCAGGTCGCCCAAGGCCTCCTCATGGGCTGCGGCCGGGCCCAGAGAGAGCTCGATCTGTTTCGCCCAGGCGTGGAAGCGGTGCAGTGGGTAGTCGGTGTCCGCGCCGAAGCCACCGTGCAGGTGCTGTGCGGTCTGCACGACGCGGCGGACGCCGTCGGAGGCCCAGATCTTCGCCACGGCCACATCGCCCGCCGTGGGCAGCGGCCCCCCGGCGTCGGCCGAGATCCGCCAGGCGGCCTGCCAGAGCGTCGCCTCCATCGCCCGCAGGTCGATGTACCGATCGGCTGTCTGGACGGCCACCGCCTGGAACGTGGCGACCGGGAATCCGAACTGCTCGCGCTCGCCGGTGTACGCGGCGGTCATCGCGAGCACCCGCTCGCCCAGCCCGAGCGCGAGCGCGCAGGTTCCCGTGGTGAGCAGGCACCGCAGCCACTCCCAGCAGCCCGGGCCGTCGACCAGCTCGCGGTCCGTCACCCGCACGGAGTCGAGCCGGACCTCGGCCAGCCGCTCACCGCTGGTGGAGACCTGGTCCGCCAGGGTGACGCCGTCGCGGGTACGGGGCACGAGGGCCAGGACCGGCCGGCCCCCCGCGGTGTGCGCGGGGATGGCGATCCAGTCGGCCACCTGGGCCCAGGGGACCGCGGACTGCACCCCGTCGAGCACCCAGCCGGAGCCGCTTGCCGACGCCGACCCCCCGCGGATTTCTTCGTTCTCGCCGCTCTCCCCGTACGGCCGTGCGGCGACGGCGAGTTCGGCGGGATCGTGACCGCTGCGCCCGTTGGCGCCGACGGTCAGGATCAGTTCCCCCCGGCCTGCCGGGGGCAGCAGCTCCGCCGCGAGGGCGCTCCCGCCGTACCGCTGGACCGCCATGGCCACCGCACAGCTCTCCAGTAGCGGGACCCTGGCCAGCACCTTCGCCGACTCCCGCAGGACCAGGCAGAGCGCGATCGGGTCGAGGCCCGCGCCTCCGTGATCCGGCGACAGGGTGAGACCGAGCAGATCCGTGCGCCCCAGCTCGTTCCACAGCTGTCGGTCGATGTCCTCCGCCACGGCGCCCGGGGCCAGGGCGGGGCTGGGAGCGCGGTCGGGTGCGACGTCCGAGAAGACCGCCCTGGCCGCCTCGACGGCCGCCTGCTGTTCCTCGGTGAAGGTGAAGTCCACTGTCCCGGCCTCCCGCTAACCGTGCACGACCTGACGGGTCGTCAAGATAGAACAGGTTCTAGAGGAAGGGAACAGTGCGGGGAGGCGTGGGGGCGCGTCGGCGCCCCCACGGCACCGGAGGGCCTCGGCGGCGTCAGCGATGCCGGTTGCCTCAGCGAGCCCGGTGGCCTCAGTGGCTCAGTCGTCTCAACAACCTCAGTGACCCAGTGGCCCCAGTGGCCCCAGCGACCCCGTGGCCCCAGCGACCCCGTGGCCCCAGCGACCCCAGCGACCTCAGCGGTCGAAGTCCAACTCCACCTCCGCGGTGAGCGGATGCGACTGACAGGCCAGCACGAAGCCCGCCCCCGTCTCCTCCGGTTCCAGCGCGAAGTTGCGGTCCATCCGGACCTCGCCCGAGACGAGGAAGGCCCGGCAGGTCCCGCACACCCCTCCCTTGCAGGCGTACGGAGCGTCCGAGCGGCTTCGCAGCACCGTCTCCAGCAGGGATTCGGTGTCCTGCACGGGCCAGCTGCCCGAGCGGCCGTGGAGGGTGGCCGTCAGCACGGCGTCGGACGGGGCGGCGACCTTGGCCACCGTCACGTCGGTGGGGCCCTCGTCGACGTGGAAGATCTCCTGGTGGACCCGGGAGCGGTCGACGCCGAGTGTTCTCAGGGCCTTCTCCGTGCCCCGTACGAGACCGAGCGGCCCGCACAGGAACCAGCCGTCCACCTCCGCCACCGGCAGCACGGCGGGCAGCAGGCCGGTGAGCCGTTCGGCGTCCAGCCGCCCGGAGGGGAGGCCGGCCGACTGCTCCTCCCGGGAGAGCGCGGTGACCAGCTGGAAGCGGTCCGGATACCGGTCCTTGAGGTCGGCCACCTCGTCGAGGAACATCGTGGAGGCCGCTGTGCGGTCGCTGCGGATCAGGCAGAACCGGGCCGTCGGTTCCCGGTCGAGCAGGGTGGCCGCCATGGACAGCACCGGGGTGATGCCGCTGCCGCCGACCACCGCCGCGAACAGGCCGGGACGCGGCTTCAGGACGAAGCGGCCCATCGGAGGCATGGCCTCCACCCGGTCCCCGACGGCCAGCTCCTTCAGGGCGTACGTGGAGAACGCCCCGCCGTCGACCCTGCGGATGCCCACCCGCAGGACCGGTTCGCCGGGCTGTTCGGTGGCCGGTGCGCAGATCGAGTACGAACGGCGGATCTCCTGGCCGTCCACGGTGTAGCGCACGTTCAGATGCTGGCCGGGGGTGTGGCGGAAGGTCTCGCGCAGCTCGGCCGGCACGGCGAGCGTCACGGCCACCGCGTCGTCCGTGATCCGTTCGATCGCGCTGACCCGGAGCGGATGGAACATCTACAACTCCTTGAAGTGGTCGAACGGCTCACGGCAGGCGACGCAGCGGCGCAGGGCCTTGCATGCCGTGGAGGAGAACCGGCTGAGCAGTTCCGTGTCCGTGGAACCGCAGTGCGGGCAGCGCACCGAGAGCGTCAGCGGCACGGGGCCGCCGTCGGGGCCCTGGGCGCGCGGCGGGGCGATGCCGAACTCGGCGAGCTTGCGGCGTCCTTCGGCGCTGATGTCCTCCGTCGACCAGGCCGGAGCCAGGACGGTGACCACGGAGACGTCCGGTACGCCGTGGTCGTGGAGCACCCGCTCGATGTCGGCGGACATCGCCTCGATCGCCGGGCAGCCGGTGTAGGTCGGAGTGAGCTGTACGGTCACCCGGCCCGGCCCGTCCAGGCGTACGTCCCGCAGGACGCCGAGCTCCGCCAGGGTCAGCACCGGCAGTTCGGGGTCGGGCACGGAGCCGGCGAGATCGCGCAGCTCCGCCTCCAGCCGGGTGTCGGTCACCATGACGCCCCCGGATGGCTGCGGTGCAGGTGCTGCATCTCGGCGATCATTCGGCCGAACGGCTCGGTGTGCAGGCCCTGCCGGCCCGCTCCGGCCGCCCAGCCCCCCGTCCGTCGGCCCGTCGGGAGGGTCAGACCCGCCCGCTCGACGACATCGGTGACGGCGGCGAGCCAACCGGCCTCCAGTGCCTGCCAGTCGACACCGGAGTCCGGGGAGTCGAGCCCCTCGACCGGCTGGAACATCTCCCCGGTGAACCGCCACAGCGCGTCCAGGCCGCTCCGCATCCGGTTGTGGCTCTCCTCGGTGCCGTCACCGAGCCTCAGGACCCACTGCTCGGCGTGGTCGCGGTGGTAGGCCACCTCCTTGACGGCCTTCGCGGCGAGTCCGCTGAACTCGCTGTCCCCGGCCGCCAGTCGCTCGTACAGCAGGTGCTGGTAGACCGAGAAGTAGAGCTGCCGGGCGATGGTGTGCGCGAAGTCCCCGTTCGGCTGCTCGACCAGTTGGAGGTTGCGGAAGGCCCGCTCCTCGCGGAGGTAGGCGAGCTCGTCCTCGTCGCCGACGAGCGAGAGCAGCACCCGGGCCTGTCCCAGCAGATCGAGGGCGATGTTGGCGAGAGCCACATCCTCCTCCAGGACGGGGGCGTGGCCGGCCCACTCCCCCAGCCGGTGCGAGAGCACCAGCGCGTCGTCGCCGAGGGCGAGGGCGGCGCTCACAGGTGGTTCACCCCGTCCGGGATCTCGTAGAAGGTCGGGTGGCGGTAGGGCTTGTCGCCGGCCGGCTCGAAGAAGGAGTCCTTCTCGTCGGGGGAGGAGGCGGTGATCCCGGTGGATGGCACCACCCAGATCGAGACGCCTTCCGAGCGGCGGGTGTAGAGGTCGCGGGCGTTGCGCAGGGCCATCTCGGCGTCCGGCGCGTGCAGGCTGCCCGCATGGGTGTGGGACAGCCCGCGGCGCGAGCGCACGAAGACCTCCCACAGAGGCCAGTCGGTCGAGCTGCTCATGCCGTCTCCTCCACGTGGTGCGCGGGCGCGCTGTGCTGTGCCGGTGTCCGGGGTGATGGCTGCGCCGGGGCGTGCTTGGCGGCGTACGCCGCTGCCGCGTCGCGGACCCAGGCGCCCTCCTCGTGGGCCCTGCGTCGCTGGGTGATCCGCTCTTCGTTGCAGGGGCCGTCGCCCTTGAGGACCGCCTGGAACTCGGCCCAGTCGATCGCGCCGAACTCGTGCCGGCCGAGCTCCTCGTTCCACCGGATGTCGGGGTCGGGGAGCTCCAGGCCCAGCGCTTCGGCCTGGGGAACGCAGATGTCCACGAAGCGTCGGCGCAGCTCGTCGTTGGAGTGCCGCTTGATCTTCCAGGCCATGGACTGCTCGGAGTGCGACGAGGCGTCGTCGGGCGGGCCGAACATCATCAAGGACGGCCACCACCAGCGATTCACCGCGTCCTGGGCCATGGCGTGCTGGGCCTCGGTGCCGCGGCTGAGGGCGAGCAGCAGCTCGTACCCCTGGCGCTGGTGGAAGGACTCCTCCTTGCAGATGCGGACCATCGCGCGGGCGTAGGGGCCGTAGGAGCAGCGGCAGAGCGGCACCTGGTTGGTGATCGCCGCCCCGTCCACCAGCCAGCCGATGGCGCCGACGTCGGCCCACGTCAGCGTGGGGTAGTTGAAGATCGACGAATAGCGCTGGCGGCCCGCGTGGAGCTTGTCGAGCAGCTCCTCGCGGCTGGTGCCCAGGGTCTCGGCGGCGCTGTAGAGATACAGGCCGTGGCCCGCCTCGTCCTGCACCTTGGCCATGAGGATCGCCTTGCGGCGCAGCGAGGGCGCCCGGGTGATCCAGTTGGCCTCGGGCTGCATGCCGATGATCTCCGAGTGGGCGTGCTGGGCCATCTGGCGCACCAGCGTCGCCCGGTAGGCGTCGGGCATCCAGTCGCGCGGCTCGATCCGCTCGTCCGCCGCCACGGTCGCGTCGAAAGCCGCGATGCGGTCCGCGTCCACCGCATCCTCCGTGCCGAGCGTCTTCTGCGTCGTCTGGTCCGCAGTCACTGCCGCCATCCCGGGCTCCCTACCGACCGATCGTTCGGTTCCTTGACTTCAATGGTGAGTCGGAGGCCCGTAGGGTGTCAACCCTGTGGATAACTGAGTGGTGATCGACAGCGATCGGGGCGGGATGGATTCGGACCACGACAGGAGCTTTGAGGGCGGGGGGAAGGACGTCTGGCCGCAGGCGTTGAACCGGCCGGCGGAAGCGCGGGACACCCCCGAAGCCATACCGCCGACGTCCCCGCCGACGCCCCTGGCGCCGGTCCCGGTGCCTGTGCCGGATCCCGTGGACCCCTCGGCCACCGGCCGGGGCATAGCCGGGCTCTCCTTTCCCTACCAGGTGGTCGCGGCCCTGGCGCTGTCCCTGATCGGGCTGCTCGCCTGCACGCAGGTGGCCATGGTGTTCCTGCACGTCGCCCCGTCCAACACGCTGTCCAAACAGCACGGGAAGACGATCGACCGCTGGATCTACCCGGAGTTCGAGCAGAACTGGAAGCTCTTCGCTCCCAACCCGCTTCAGCAGAACGTCGCCGTCCACGTGCGCGCCGAAGTGGTGGGGGCCGGGGCCGACGGCCGCCGTACGACCAGGTGGATGAACCTGACGCAGGAGGACGGCGAACAGATACGCGGCAACCTCTTCCCCAGCCATGTGGACCAGAACGAGCTCCGTCGGGGCTGGGACTTCTACGTCAATTCTCACGACAGCGAGAACCGCCCCAACGGTCTGCGCGGGGATCTCTCCGAGCGCTACGTGCGGCGCATCACGATGCTGCGGCTGAGCGAGCGTGACCACGGCGGCACGATCGAGCGCATCCAGCTCCGTTCCGCCACCAGCTCCATCGCCCCGCCCCCGTGGAGCAACGAGAAGATCAGCACCCGGCCCGTCTACCGGGTACTCCCCTGGTGGACCGTGACACCGGACGATCTCCCCGGGCGTGCCGCGGACCAGGACCGGGACGAGGCACGCGGCGTGGAGGAGAACCAGTGACCGTCCCCTCGCCCGCCGGCCCCCAGGATGGGGGACCCCGGGCCGCCGGCCCACAGAACGCCGGCACGTGGAACGCCGGCCCCCGGAACGCGGGCGCCCGGCCCCCGGCTCCCCGCCCGGCCGCGCCCCCTCCCGGCGGCCCCGGCGGCCCCGGCGGCCCCGGCGGTGGCCCCGCCCGTGCCCTCCAGCGCGTCACCGCCTCGGCCCTCGGCCCGTACCAGAGCGCCGTCGTCCGGATCGGCTTCGCCGCCACCTACCTCTTCTTCCTGCTGCGCGAGCTGCCCAACCGCCATGAGCTGTACGGCCCGGACAGCCCGTGGCACTGGGACCTGGCCCGCCAGCTCACCGACGGCAACGAGGCCTTCTCCGTCCTGATGTGGACGGACAGCACGGTCTGGTTCGAGGCCGTGTACGCCCTCACTCTGCTGTCCGCTGCGGCGCTGCTGCTCGGGTGGCGGACACGGACCATGTCCGTCCTCTTCATGGTCGGCGTGCTCTCCGTGCAGAACCGCAGCATCTTCATGGGCGACGGCGGCGACAACGTCGTCCACCTCATGGCGATCTACCTGATACTGACGCGCTGCGCCCAGGTCTGGTCGCTGGACGCCCGGCGCGCGGCGCGCAACGCGCAGCGTGACTCGGCGGGCCTGCCGCCCCCGCGGGACATCGTGGGCCCGGTGCTCTGGGTACTCCTCGGCCCCGTCCTCGTGGCGGCCACGCTGATGGGCGGTCTCGGCGGCACCTGGTGGCTCCCCACCCTGCTGTGGACGATCTGGCTCTCCGCCGCCGCCTGGTGGGCCGTGAACCGCTACCTGCCGCACGGCGAGCCCCGCACCCTGCTCGATGTGCTGGCCAACCTCATGCACAACGCCACGCTCGCCGTGATCATGGCCGAGGTCTGCCTGATCTACGCGACCGCAGGCTGGTACAAGATCCAGGGATCGCGCTGGCAGGACGGCACGGCGCTCTACTACCCGCTCAACCTCGACTACTTCACCCCGTGGCCCGCCCTCTCGGACATCCTGGGCGCCAGTGGGCTGATGGTGATGGTGCTGACGTACGGCACGGTCATCGTGCAGGTCGCCTTTCCGTTCACGCTGTTCAACCGGCGCGTCAAGAACGTCCTGCTGGTCGTGATGATCTGCGAGCACGCGGGCATCGCCCTGCTCCTGGGGCTGCCGTTCTTCTCCATGGCGATGATCGCGGCCGACGCCGTGTTCCTGCCGACGGCCTTCCTCATGTGGCTGGGAGCCCGCGCCACGAACGGCGGGCGGCGGCTGCTCTCCGGGCTGCCCGGCCGGTCGCGCACACCGGGGAAGCCCGGAACCGTCGACGCGGCGCACGACCCCGCGGGCCCGGCGGAGGCCGGGCCGGTGAAGGACGGCCGGGGCGGTACGGAGGAGCCCCGGCTCCAGGGTGGCGGCGGGGGCCATACGCTCGTCGGGTGAGCAGTGAGACCGGCAGAACCCAGCAGACCCCGACAGCGGCGGAACCCCGCCCGGCGGAAGACTCCCCGGCGGGGCCTCCTCAGGAGGAACCCGTCCAGTACGACGACGGCTACGGCCAGCCGGTCGGTGTCGGGCCGCACCCGCTGCCCTGGCCCGAGGGCGAGCGCTACGACCCCGAGCTGCTGGCCCAGGGCGACCGGCGCAACGTCGGTGACGCGTACCGCTACTGGACGCGGGAGGCGATCGTCGCCGATCTCGACCTGCGGCGGCACGACTTCCACGTCGCCGTGGAGAACTGGGGCCACGACTTCAACATCGGCTCGGTGGTGCGGACCGCCAACGCCTTCCTGGCCAAGGAGATCCACATCGTGGGCCGACGGCGCTGGAACCGGCGCGGGGCCATGGTCACCGACCGCTACCAGCATGTGCGCCACCACCCCGACACGGCGGACCTGACCGCGTGGGCTGCGGCCGAGGGGCTGCCGATCATCGGGATCGACAACCTCCCCGGCGCCGTACCGCTGGAGCGCACCGAGCTGCCGCGCCGCTGCGTCCTGCTCTTCGGTCAGGAGGGGCCGGGTCTGACCGAGGAAGCGCGTGAGCACGCCTCCATGGTGTGCTCGATCGCGCAGTTCGGCTCGACCCGGTCCATCAACGCGGGCGCCGCCGCGGCCATCGCGATGCACGCGTGGGTACAGCGCCACGCCGACGTCCCGGACCCGCGAGGGAACCTCTAGTCACGCCTGGCGGCGCACCTCCACCACGCGGAAGCGGTTGGCGACGAAGGCTCCGTCGCAGAGCGCCGCGTTCGCTGCGGGGTTGCCACCGGAGCCGTGGAAGTCGGAGAAGGCCGCGGTCTGGTTGACGTAGACCCCGCCGGTCAGGTTCAGCGAGAGCTGGGCCGACTCGTCGAGGCAGACCTCCTCGACGGCACGCTCCACCTCGGGGGACGTGGTGTAGGCGCCGACCGTCATCGCCCCCTTGTCGCGGATCGTCCGGCGGAGCAGGTCCAGGGCGGCGGTCGTCGACTCGACGGCGACGGCGAAGGAGACCGGTCCGAAGCACTCCGAGAGGTAGGCCGCGCCGTCGTCGGTCTTGGTGCCGTCGAGCTTCACGACGACCGGCGTACGGACGACCGCGTCGGGGAATTCGGCGTTCGCGACCGTACGCGAGGGGAGGGCCACCTCGCCCAGCTCACCGGCCGCCTCCACCCGGGCCCTGACGTCCGGGTTGACCAGCGCGCCGAGCAGGGCGGACGCGCGCGCGTCGTCTCCGAGCAGTCCGGTGACGGCGGCCGCGATGTCGGCGACCACGTCGTCGTAGGACTTGGCGCCGTCGTCGGTGGCGATGCCGTCCCGGGGGATCAGCAGGTTCTGCGGGGTGGTGCACATCTGGCCGCTGTACAGCGAGAGGGAGAACGCCAGGTTGGCGAGCATGCCCCGGTAGTCGTCGGTGGAGTCGACGACGATCGTGTTGACGCCGGCCTTCTCCGTGTAGACCTGGGCCTGGCGGGCGTTCTCCTCCAGCCAGTCGCCGAAGGCGGTGGAGCCGGTGTAGTCGATGATCCGGATCTCGGGGCGGACCGCGAGGGGCTTGGCGATGCCCTCGCCGGGCCGCTCGGCGGCCAGCGCGACCAGATTCGGGTCGAAGCCCGCCTCGCTCAGCACCTCGCGGGCGATGGAGACCGTGAGGGCCAGCGGAAGCACGGCGCGCGGGTGCGGCTTGACCAGCACCGGGTTGCCGGTGGCGAGGGAGGCGAAGAGGCCGGGATAGCCGTTCCACGTGGGGAACGTGTTGCAGCCGACGAGCAGCGCGATGCCGCGGCCGGACGTGATGAACGACTTGTGCAGCTTCAGCGGATCGCGCTTGCCCTGCGGCTTGGACCAGTCGGCGGTCTCCGGGGTGCGGACCTGCTCCCGGTAGGCGTATGCCACGGCCTCCAGGCCACGGTCCTGGGCGTGCGGGCCGCCCGCCTGGAACGCCATCATGAAGGCCTGGCCGCTCGTGTGCATCACGGCGTGGGCCAGCTCGTGAGTGCGGGCGCTGATCCGCGAAAGGATCTCCAGACAGACCAGGGCCCGGATCTCCGGTCCCGCCGCCCGCCAGGCGGCCGTGCCGGCCTTCATCGCCGGGAGCAGGACGTCCAGATCGGCGTGCGGATACTCGACGCCGAGCTCCGGCCCGTACGGCGAGACCTCGCCGCCGGTCCAGCCGTCGGTGCCGGGCTGACCCAGGTCGAGACGGGTGTTCAGGACGGCGTCGAAAGCGGCCTTGCCCTCGGCCGCGCCGAGACTGCCCGGGGCGCCCCCCTCCCCGTAGGCCTTCGGGTGCTCGGGGTGCGGCGACCAGTACGCGCGGGTACAGATCGTTTCGAGGGCCTGGTCGAGCGTGGGCCGGTGGGTCTCGGACAGCTGCTGGGGGGTGAGCACGGCGGCCATGGCGGACCAACTCCTCATCGAGCCGGGCGGGGACGTACGGACGGAGCCAGAGTAACCGAACGATCGGTCGGGACAAGAGGTCCCGGAGAACCTGTGGACAACTTCGACGGTCCCCGCCTGTGCGGGGCCGGTCCCTCATGGGGGAGGATCGCGGACATGACCACGGCCAAGCGGGACACGTACACACCGGAGACCCTGCTCACCGTCGCCGTCCGTGTCTTCAACGAGCGCGGCTACGACGGCACCTCCATGGAGCACCTCTCCCGGGCGGCGGGCATCTCGAAATCCTCCATCTACCACCATGTGGCGGGTAAGGAGGAACTGCTGCGCCGGGCCGTGAGCCGGGCGCTCGACGGGCTCTTCGCCATCCTCGACGAGCCGGGGGCGCAGCGCGGGCGCGCGGTCGAGCGGGTCGAGTACGTCACGCGCCGGACGGTCGACCTGCTGATGGCCGAGGTCCCCTACGTCACCCTGCTGCTGCGCGTGCGGGGCAACACGAAGACGGAGCGTTGGGCGCTGGAGCGGCGCCGCGAGTTCGACCAGCGGGTGTCGGAGCTGCTCCAGGCGGCGGTCACCGAGGGCGACCTCCGCGCGGACGTGGACATACGGCTGGCGACCCGGCTGCTGTTCGGCATGGTCAACTCGCTGGTCGAGTGGTACCGCCCGCAGCCGGGCGGTTTCCCGGGGGAGGAGCAGCTCGCGGACACCATCGTCCAGCTGGCCTTCGAGGGGCTGCGGGCGAACGGCCGCTGAGCCCTCCCTGCGCGGTCGGGCGAGCTCGGCCGGCTTCGCGGTCAGGCGAGTTCGGCCGGCCGGTCCGGGCGCGGTCCGAGGTCCGTCTCCTCGAACACCAGCAGGGTGCGCGTCGAGAGCACCTCGGGGATGGACTGGATCCGGGTGAGGACCAGCTCCCGCAGGGCCCGGTTGTCCGGCGTGTGCACCAGGAGCAGTACGTCGAAGTCGCCGCTGACCAGGGCGATGTGTGTGGCCCCCGGCAGGGCCTGAAGCTGCTCGCGCACGGTGCGCCAGGAGTTCTGCACGATCTTGAGCGTGATGTACGCGGACGCCCCCTGGCCCGCCCGCTCGTGGTCGACCCGGGCGCCGAAGCCGCGGATCACGCCGTCCTCGACGAGCCGGTTGATCCGGGCGTAGGCGTTGGCGCGCGAGACGTGGACCCGTTCGGCCACGGAACGTATCGACGCGCGTCCGTCCGTCTGGAGGATGCGCAGGATGTCGCGGTCGATGGCGTCCAGCGGCCGCGCGGGCGGAACCGGGGGCTCCGCCACCGGGCCGGCAGGTGCGGTCGACGGGACGACCGCGGACGAGGCCCCCGGTACGGCCGCGGACGCGGTCGGCGGCGTGGCGGAGGGCGCGGTCGGCGGTGCGGCCGCGGGCGCCGCCTGGCGCGGCTCCTCGCCCCTGTCGGCCATTTGTTCAGCTGCCATCGGCCCGCGCCTCCCTGTTGTGGACGACCTGTTCCTATCCCAGGCTGTGGAGAACCGTTTGTCCACAGGCTGGCGGTGCCTGTAGCCAAAATGCCCCCGCGACCGAACAATCGGTAGGTGAGGCACACCACATCCGTGCCCCGCCCACCCGTCGACGTCTCGCTCCCTGTCGACCCCCGATCGACCACCCCCGATCTCCCTCGATGCCAGGAGGTGCTTCTCATGACGGTCCAAGAGCTGCCCGGCGCGGCCGCCTACCGGCCCACGCCGCCCCCGGCCTGGAAGCCGATCACCGACCCCGCCCCGCTGCTCCCGGACCCGGAGCCCTACCGGGTGATCGGTACGGACGCGGTCGCCGACGTCGACCCCCAGCTGTTGCTCCGGCTCCACGCCGAGCTGGTCCGCGGACGCCGCTACAACGCCCAGGCCACCGCGCTGACGAAACAGGGCCGGCTGGCGGTCTACCCGTCGAGCACCGGCCAGGAGGCGTGCGAGATCGCCGCGGCCCTGGTCCTGGAGGAGCGCGACTGGCTCTTCCCCAGCTATCGCGACACGCTGGCCGCTGTCGCGCGCGGCCTGGACCCCGTGGAGGCGCTGACCCTGCTGCGGGGAGACCGGCACACCGGCTACGACCCGCGCGAGCATCGCATCGCCCCGCTGTGCACGCCCCTGGCCACTCAGCTCCCGCACGCCGTGGGGCTGGCGCATGCCGCCCGGCTCAAGGGCGACGACGTGGTGGCGCTCGCCATGGTCGGCGACGGCGGTACCAGCGAGGGCGACTTCCACGAGGCGCTGAATTTCGCGGCCGTCTGGAAGGCCCCGGTGGTCTTCTTCGTCCAGAACAACGGCTTCGCGATCTCCGTTCCGCTGGCCAAGCAGACCGCCGCCCCCTCCCTCGCCCACAAGGCCGTCGGATACGGGATGCCGGGCCGCCTCGTCGACGGCAACGACGCCGCCGCGGTGCACCAGGTCCTCGGCGAGGCCGTGGCGCGGGCCCGGCGCGGCGAGGGCCCGACCCTCGTCGAGGCCGTCACCTACCGCATGGAAGCCCACACGAACGCCGACGACGCCACCCGCTACCGGGTCGACAGCGAGGTCGAGGCCTGGAAGGCGCACGACCCGGTGCGGCTGCTGGAGCGTGAGCTGACGGGGCGCGGGCTGCTGGACGACGCGGGCATCGCGCAGGCGAAGGAGGCCGCGGAACGCATGGCCGCCGCCCTGCGCGACCGGATGAACGCGGATCCGGAGCTGGCCCCGATGGACCTGTTCACCCATGTCTACGCCGAACAGACCAGCCAGCTCCGGGAGCAGGCCGCCGCCCTGCGTGCCGAGCTGGACGCCGAGCAGGACCACGACGAGCACGACGCGGAGGCGGGACGATGACGACCGCGGCAGTGACGGCCGACGGACGTCGGACGAAGGCGAAGCCGGCCACGATGGCGCAGGCCCTCGGGCGCGCGCTCCGCGACTCGATGGCAGAGGACCCCACCGTTCACGTGCTCGGTGAGGACGTGGGCACGCTCGGCGGGGTCTTCCGGATCACCGACGGGCTGGCGAAGGAGTTCGGCGACGACCGTTGCACCGACACCCCGCTGGCCGAGGCGGGCATCCTCGGCGCGGCCGTCGGCATGGCGATGTACGGGCTGCGGCCCGTGGTGGAGATGCAGTTCGACGCGTTCGCCTACCCCGCGTTCGAGCAGTTGATGAGCCATGTCGCGAAGATGCGCAACCGCACCGGCGGGGCCATGCCGCTGCCCATCACCGTGCGGGTGCCGTACGGGGGCGGGATCGGCGGGGTCGAGCACCACAGCGACTCCTCCGAGGCGTACTACATGGCCACCCCCGGCCTGCACGTCGTCACACCGGCCACGGTCGACGACGCGTACGGGCTGCTGCGCGAGTCGATCGCCTCGGACGACCCGGTGATCTTCCTGGAGCCCAAGCGGCTCTACTGGTCCAAGGCCGACTGGTCGCCCGAGGCTCCCGCCGCGGTCGAGCCGATCGGCAAGGCCGTGGTGCGCCGTCCCGGGCGCAGCGCCACGCTGATCACGTACGGGCCCTCCCTGCCGGTCTGCATGGAGGCCGCCGAGGCGGCGGTCGCCGAGGGCTGGGACCTCGAAGTGGTGGATCTGCGCTCGCTGGTGCCGTTCGACGACGAGACGGTGGCCGCGTCGGTGCGGCGCACCGGGCGAGCGGTAGTCGTCCATGAGTCCCCCGGATTCGGCGGGCCCGGCGGTGAGATCGCGGCCCGGATCACCGAGCGGTGCTTCCACCATCTGGAGGCTCCGGTGCTGCGGGTGGCCGGGTTCGACATCCCCTACCCGCCGCCCATGCTGGAGCGGCACCATCTGCCGGGAGTGGACCGGGTGCTCGACGCGGTGGCCCGGTTGCAGTGGGAGGCGGACAGCTGATGGCCAGGGTGCTCGAATTCAAACTGCCGGACCTCGGTGAGGGACTGACCGAGGCGCAGATCGTCCGTTGGCTGGTGGAGGTCGGCGATGTCGTCGCCATCGACCAGCCCGTCGTCGAGGTCGAGACTGCCAAGGCCATGGTGGAGGTGCCCTGCCCCTACGGGGGCGTGGTGACGGCGCGGTTCGGCGAGGAGGGCACGGAACTCCCCGTGGGCGCACCGCTGCTGACGGTCGCCGTCGGAGCGCCGGAGGAGCTGGATCTCTCCGGGGCTTCCCCGTCCTCCGCCGCATCCTCCACCGCCTCCGCATCCTCCACCGGCTCCACCTCCGCCACGGCGTCCTCCGGCGGCTCGGGGAACGTGCTCGTGGGGTACGGGACGGGCGCTCCCGCCGCGAGGCGTCGGCGCATCCGGCCGGACCGACTCGACCGGACGGTCGCCCAGACCCCGGTGCCCGACGCTTCGGGGGCCGACGAGCTCGCGCTCGCCCCGGCGGCGTCCGCCACGGCTCCCGCGTCCGCTGCCACCGAGACCGCTCCCGCGGCCGCGGCTGTCGCTGTGATGAACGGGCAGGAGCCCGTGCCGGTGGTCTCTCCGCTGGTACGCCGGCTGGCCCGGCAGCACGCCATCGATCTGCGGCGGCTGGCGGGTTCGGGTCCCGACGGGCTGATCCTGCGCGCCGACGTCGACGGCGCGATCCGGCAGGCGGAGGAGACCGCGGCGGCGACGGCACGTGTGGCCCAGGCACCGGCCAAGGCACCGGAGCAGGCACCGGAGCAGGCACCGGCCCGGGCGTCTGCGGCTCCCGCTCCCCCGGCTGCTCCGGCCGTCGTACGGATCCCGCTGCGCGGGGTGCGCGGAGCGGTCGCCGACAAGCTGTCGCGGAGCCGGACCGAGATCCCGGACGCCACCTGCTGGGTCGACGCGGACGCCACCGAGCTGATGGCGGTCAGGGCCGCGATGAACGCGGCCACGGGCCCGTCCGCCGGGCCGAAGGTGTCGGTCCTGGCCCTGCTGGCGAGGATCTGCACGGCGGCGCTGGCCCGGTTCCCCGAGCTCAACTCCACCGTGGACACGGAGGCCCGGGAGATCGTCCGGCTGCCCGGCGTGCACCTCGGGTTCGCGGCCCAGACCGAGCGGGGCCTCGTCGTTCCGGTCGTCCGGGACGCGCACACCCGCAACGTCGAGTCGATCGGGGCCGAGATCGCCCGGCTGACCGAGCTGGCGCGGACCGGGAAGCTGAGCCCGGCCCAGCTGACCGGAGGCACGTTCACGCTGAACAACTACGGGGTGTTCGGGGTCGACGGTTCGACGCCGATCATCAACCACCCGGAAGCGGCGATGCTCGGCGTCGGCCGGATCATGCCCAAGCCGTGGGTACACCAGGGCGAACTGGCCGTACGTCAGGTCGTCCAGCTGTCCCTCACCTTCGACCACCGGGTGTGCGACGGCGGAACCGCGGGCGGCTTCCTCCGGTATGTGGCGGACTGCGTGGAGCAGCCGGCGGTGCTGCTGCGCGCCCTGTAGCCGACCGGCCGGCGCCCCGCCTGACGCGCCCTTCCGGGGCCGGGCCCTCCGGCCACCCCGGCGGGGGCGTCGCTCCGGGCCGCCGCCCATACTCGACGTATGACCGCCTATGACGTGATCGTCCTTGCCGGCGGGGCCGCGAAGCGGCTCGGCGGTGCCGACAAGCCAGGAGTCCGGGTGGGCGGCCGGGCGCTGCTCGACCGGGTGCTCGCGGCCTGCGCCGGCGCGGCGCTCACCGTCGTGGTGGGCGGTCGTCGCGCCACCGCCAGACCGGTGCTCTGGACCCGGGAAGTGCCGCGCGGCGGCGGCCCGTTGGCGGCGCTGGGGGCGGGGCTGCGGCTGACGACGGCCGAGCGCGTCCTCGTCCTCTCCGCCGACCTTCCGTTCCTCGGCGCGGGGACGGTCGACGCGCTGCTCGCCGCGGCCGGACAGCCCGGCCGGGAAGGGGCCCTGTGCACCGACCCCGGCGGGCGTGACCAGCCGCTGGTGGCCGCCTACCGCGCCGAGCCGCTCCGCCGGGAGCTGGCCCTGCTCGCCACCGAGTACGGGGGGCTCGCCGGGCTGCCGCTCCGGCTCCTGACGGCGGAGCTCGACCTCGCCCGGCTCGACGCGGGCCCCGACGCCGCGTTCGATTGCGACACTTGGGGCGACATCGCGGCCGCCAGAGCCCGGATCAGGGAGCATGGGGCCGTGCTGGACGAATGGATCACCTCGGTCAAGAACGAACTGGGAATCGAACTCGACGTCGACACCGGTGTCCTGCTCGACCTCGCCCGTGACGCCGCGCACGGAGTGGCCCGCCCCGCCGCACCGCTCACGACCTTCCTGGTCGGGTACGCGGCGGCCAGGGCGAGCGCGGGCGCGGGTCCCGACGAGGCCGCGGCAGCGGTCACGGAGGCCGCTCGCAAGGCCACCGCCCTGGCCCTGAGCTGGGAAGCAGAAGCGAACGCGGAGACGAACGCGGAGACGAAAGCGGAAGCGGACGCGGAGACGAAGCCCGACGCGGGGCGCGAAGGGACCGGGACCCCATGACCGGCCCCGACCCGGTCGGACCCGGTCGCTCCCGCCCTGACCCGGACGAACTCGCACATGCGGAGGCGGAGGCGGAGCGGGCCGTCGAGCAGGCGCTCGCCCTGGTCGGCGGGGCGCGATCGGGCCCGGGCCGGGACCCCGACCGCCGACGGGACGCCTCCGCCGGCGGCCCGCACGGTGACGCGAACGATGCCCCCATCGGCAGCCCCCACTCCACCCTGAACAGCGCCAACAGCGCCAACAGCGCCGCCGCGGGCGGCCCCACGCCGACCGGTGCCCCGCCTCCGCCCCCGCGCCCGCCCCTCTCCTGGGACCGGGCGCGGGCGGTCGCGGCGCGGGCGGGGCGGGCGGCTCCGCTCGCGGCGATCCGTTTGCCTCTCGACCGCGCGCTCGGGCATGTGCTGGCCGAGCCGCTCGGCGCGCTCACCGATCTGCCGTCCTTCGACACCTCGGCCATGGACGGCTGGGCGGTCGCCGGGCCGGGGCCCTGGGTGTTCGGGGCCGGGGCGGGGCTCCTCGCCGGACGCGGCCCCGGCACCGCGCTTCCCGACGGCACCGCCGTACGGATCGCCACCGGCGCCCGCGTCCCGCCCGACACCACAGCGGTCATCCGCAGCGAGCACGCGCACGCCGACGAGGCCAAGGGGCTGCTGCACGCCAGGCGGCCGGTGGTCGCCGGGCAGGACATCAGACCCCGGGGCCAGGAGTGCCGCTCGGGCGAGCAGCTCGTCCCGGCCGGGACGGTCGTGACCCCGGCCGTGCTCGGTCTCGCCGCGGCCGCCGGGTACGACGCGCTGCCCGCCGTGCCCCGTCCGCGCGTCGACATCCTCGTCCTCGGCGACGAACTGCTCGCCTCCGGCCTGCCGCACGACGGGCTCATCCGGGACGCCCTCGGCCCCATGCTCGGCCCCTGGCTGCGGGCCCTGGGCGCCGAGGTCTCCGGGCCCCGCCGCCTCGGCGACGCCGCGGAAGCGCTGAGCGACGCCCTCACCGCCTCCGACGCCGACCTGATCGTCACCACCGGCGGCACCGCCTCCGGCCCGGTCGACCATGTGCATCCGGTCCTCGATTCCCTCGGGGCCGAACTCCTGGTGGACGGTGTCGCGGTCCGCCCCGGCCACCCCATGCTGCTGGCACGGCTGCCGGCTTCGGCACAGCCGAAGCGACCGCCGCAGGAAGCATCGAACGGACAGCCGCAGGGCCCGCCGGACGGGCCCTACCTGGTCGGGCTGCCCGGCAATCCGCTCGCGGCCGTATCAGGCCTCCTGACGCTCGTGGAGCCGCTGCTCGCGGGGATCGCGGGCCGCCCCGCCCAGGACGCGTACCGGGCTCTCGTCCATGCCGAGGTGCACGGGCATCCGCACGACACCCGCCTCGTCCCCGTGGTCCACCGCGCGGGCCGGGCGGGTGGCCGGGACCATGTCGCGCCGCTGCGCTACAACGGGCCCGCGATGCTGCGGGGAATCGCCGCGGCGGACGGGCTGGCCGTGGTGGTGCCGGGCGGGGTACGGTCCGGCACCGAGGTGGAGATTCTGGATCTCCCATGGGCCCCGGCGACGCCGTGGACGGAAGGGTGTTTCACGTGAAACTTCCCGGCCACGACGCGATGGCCAGGCGAGCCGAAGAAGTGGTCGTGCCGACCCGGGTGATGCTGCCCCGCCGGGTCGTCGACGGCCCGGCCCGCCAGGTCGGCAAACGCCTGCTGATGGCGCTGCTCGTACTGACCGCGACCGTGCTGATCGTCTGGCTCGACCGCGGCGGCTACAACGACAACGCCGACGGCAAGGTCGATCTGCTCGACGCGATCTACTACGCGACGGTCACCCTCTCCACCACCGGGTACGGCGACATCACGCCGTTCAGCGACGGGGCCAGGCTGATCAACGTGGTGCTCGTGACACCGCTGCGCGTGCTCTTCCTGATCATCCTGGTCGGTACCACTCTCGAAGTCCTCACGGAACGGACCCGCGAGGACTTCCGGCTGAAGCGTTGGAGATCCAACTTGCGTGACCACACCGTCGTCGTCGGCTTCGGTACGAAGGGCCGCTCGGCGATCCTGACTCTCTGCACCACCGGCCTGCGGAAGGACCAGATCGTCGTCGTCGACCCGGCTTCCAAGGTGATCGAGGCCGCCAACGCCGAGGGATTCACCGGCGTGCTCGGCGACGCCACCCGCAGCGATGTCCTGCTGCGCGCGGAGCTCCAGAAGGCCCGGCAGATCATCATCGCCACCCAGCGCGACGACACCGCCGTACTGGTGGCCCTGACCGCACGTCAACTGAACCGCGGGGCGAAGATCGTGGCGGCGGTGCGCGAGGAGGAGAACGCTCCCCTGCTGCGGCAGTCCGGCGCCGACGCCGTCATCACCAGCGCCAGTGCCGCCGGGCGGCTGCTCGGCCTCTCCGTCCTCAGCCCCAGCGCGGGCACGGTGATGGAGGACCTGATCCAGCAGGGCAGCGGCCTCGACCTGGTGGAACGGCCGGTCATAAAGGCCGAGGTGGGCAAGAACGTACGGGAGACGGACGACCTCGTCGTCAGCGTCCTGCGCGGGCACCGGCTGCTCGGTTACGACGACCCGGCGGCCAGCCCGTTGCAGCTGACGGACCGGGTCATCACCATCGTGCGGAAGAGCCCCAGCTCCGTCTCGGCGCAGAACAACTCGATGCCGCCGCGCCCCTGAACGCGCGCCGTGCCGGAGTAGCCTCGCGGCCATGCATGCGATCACGATTCCCGAACCAGGCGGCCCCGAGGCGCTCGTGTGGGCCGAGGTGCCCGATCCCGTCCCCGGCGACGGCGAGGTCCTCGTCGAGGTCGTCGCCTCCGCCGTGAACCGTGCGGACGTGCTCCAGCGGCAGGGCTTCTACAATTCGCCGCCCGGCGCGTCCCCCTACCCCGGCCTGGAGTGCGCGGGCCGGATCCTGGCGCTCGGTCCCGGGGTGACCGGCTGGGCGGTCGGCGACGCGGTGTGCGCGCTGCTGGCGGGCGGCGGCTACGCGGAGAAGGTCGCCGTGCCGGCGGGCCAGCTCCTCCCCGTACCGGAGGGCGTCGGCCTGGTGGAGGCCGCGGCGCTCCCCGAGGTCACCGCGACGGTGTGGTCCAACGTCTTCATGGTGGCCCACCTCCGCCCCGGCGAGACCTTCCTGGTGCACGGCGGCTCCAGCGGCATCGGCACGATGGCGATCCAGCTGGCGAAGGCGGTCGGGGCCCGGGTCGCGGTCACGGCGGGCAGCCCGGAGAAGCTCGCCCGGTGCGCCGAGCTGGGGGCGGACATCCTCGTCAACTACCGCGAGCAGGACTTCGTCGAGGAGCTGCGGGAGAACACCGCCGGGTCGGGGGCCGACGTCATCCTGGACCTCATCGGCGCCAAGTACCTGGACCGGAACGTCGCGGCACTCGCCGTCAACGGCCGCCTCGCGATCATCGGGCTCCAGGGCGGGGCCAAGGGCGAGCTGAATCTCGGCGCCCTGCTGACCAAGCGGGCCGCCGTCACCGCGACCTCCCTGCGGGGCCGCCCGCTCCACGAGAAGGCCGCCATCGTCGCCGCCGTACGCGAGCACGTGTGGCCGCTGATCGCGGACGGGGTGGTCCGGCCGGTGGTGGACCGGACGCTGCCGATGGCGGACGCCGCCGAGGCGCACCGCGTGCTGGAGTCCAGCGCGCACATCGGGAAGGTGCTTCTGGTCGCGCCGTCGGCCGACGCCTGACCGGTTGACCAGTTGACCAGTTGAGCGGACAAGCCGTCGGCCGGCGCCTGCCCCGTAAAGCGGCCGTCGGCCGACGCCTGACCCTGCCCCGCAACGCGGATACCTGACTCCGTGAACGGGCCGCACACACGACGAGGAGCCCGGCGCACACCGTGATGTGCGCGCCGGGCCCCTCGTGGTCGGTCCTCGGACTTCAGGAGGCGGATGCGGATGAGGCGGATAAGGCGGAGACGGGGTCTACAGATACGGGCCCGAACGGATCGGGCCGTGCGGGTCCGCGCCGCCTTCCTCGTCCTCGTGTCCTGTGCCGGGCGGCAGGGCGCGGCGCATCTGCTCCAGCTGGGCGCGGGCCGCCATCTGCTGCGCGAACAGCGCCGTCTGGATGCCGTGGAACAGGCCCTCCAGCCAGCCCACGAGCTGTGCCTGGGCGATCCGCAGCTCGGCCTCGGAGGGCACCGACTCCTCGGTGAACGGCAGGGAGAGCCGCTCCAGCTCCTCGACCAGCTCGGGCGCCAGGCCGTCCTCCAGCTCCTTCACGGAGCTGGCGTGGATCTCCTTGAGCCTGACCCGGCTCGCCTCGTCGAGAGGGGCCGCCCTGACCTCCTCCAGGAGCTGCTTGATCATGCTGCCGATGCGCATGACCTTCGCGGGCTGTTCCACCATTTCCGTCACCGGGACCTCGCGCGACTCGTCGTCACTGGCACCGCCGCCGATAGCCATTCCGTCCTGGCCCACGACAAGGACCTGCGGGTGCTCCTGCGACCGGTCATTCCTCGGCATTTCCATGCCGTCATTGTCTCGCACACGCGCCGTACCCCACGTTGGTGCCCCCGAAAACGGAAGATCCACCGTCTTCGGGGGCACCGGAACCCTTCCGGGAGTGCCGGAAGTGCCCGTCACCCCGCGCGCCGGGCCAGGGTCAGCCGGGAGCTGGTGAGGCCGGCGGCCAGGAGTCCGGCGAGCACCGGGACGACCAGGGCCAGCAGCCCGACGGTCTCCCACGGCATCACGATCGGCGTGTAGGCCGACTCCATCGGATCCTCCCGCATGTCCGCCAGCGCCGCGCGCAGGTCGGTCAGCCGTAGCGCGACCGCGGGCACGAGCCCCGCCGCCGTCCCCAGGAGCACCCCGGTCAGGGCGACGACCAGGCACTGGAAGCCGGACAGCGAACGCCGTACCCCCGGGGGCGCGCCCACCGCGCTGAGCGTGGTGAGGTCGGCCTCCGCGTCGGCCTTGGACAGCCCGGTCGTGATGGCCGCCGCGCCCAGGGTCACCACTCCGGCGAAGAGGGCGAGGAGCAGCAGGACCGTGTCGGTGTCGTCGTGCCTGCGGAGCGTCTCGTTCGACGTCATCAGGTAGGCGCGGTTCCCGGCCTGGTCGAGCGCGGCGTGGGTCGCCTGGCTCTCGGCGTCCGTGGCATCGCGGTCGAGCGGGTAGAAACTGCCGTGCTCCTCGACGTGCAGACCGAGCCGTTGTGCGGTCTTCTCCGGCATGACCATCCGGATGCCCGGCGTCGCCGCGTAGCGGTCCGGTGCGACGTGGACCTTCAGCCGGTCGTTGGTGACGCGGGTCTTGCCGGGGTGCAGGGCCCGGTTCTTCTTGTCGCGGTCGTTGTAGGCGTGGGTGGCCTTCAGGGCGACCTCGCCGTTCTTCGCGTACGCCGAGTTGAGCAGGACGGGCGTGCCCTTGGCCAGGGCTTTCGCCGCCGCCGGGTCCTCCAGTTTCACGTACGAGTCGAGCACGTCCGCGCCCCCGACGACGATTTTGTCGCTGCCGGTGCCGAACGCGACCATCGTGTAGTGCTCGTCCATGCAGGCCGGGGAGTTCATCAGCCGCTTGTGTTCGTCGGCCGAGATCCGCAGGGCGAGCTCCTTGGCGCCCCTGCCCTTCAGCGGGCAGGAGTGGTCCTTGCCGGTGGGCTTGACGAGTTCGAGGGTGCCGCAGCCGTTCTCCTCGTCGTAATAGACCATGCAGTCGCTGCCGGCCCAGACCCGGCTGATGTCGGCGCGCGCGCCGCTGACCGGGAAACTCTGCTCGACGGCGGCCCGGGAGCGGGGCAGGTCGGCGCTGTCGCCGGTGTCGGCGGCCACCAGCGCGACGGTGCCCGGGGTCAGATTGGGCTCGTAGTCGTACGCCTGCTCGGCGGCGTTGCTGCTGGTGTACGTGGCGATGGCCACGCTGCCCGCCACGGCCGCCATCACGGCGGCGACGGCGGGTGCGGTACGGCCCCGGTTGCGGGCCGCGTCGCGCAGGGCGATGCGGGGCGTCAACGGGAGCCGTCGGCCGAGCCGGCCGAGGAAGCCGACGATCACCGGGATGCAGCCGAGGACGCCCAGTTCGGCGAGGACGGATCCCCCGGCGACGAGGGCGGTGTCGCCGGCCACCCCGCCGTAGACCGCGACGGCGACGCCGGTCGTGAGCGCGACGACGCCGACGACGGGCAGGACGCGGGAGCTGCGGCGGGTACCGCGCCGGCCGGTGAGCGACTCCAGGACGGACTGGCGGCCCGCGACGATCGCCGGAGCGAGCGCGGCGAGGACGCCGGTGACCAGACCGAGCAGGGCGATGCCGAGGATCTCCCAGGGACGTACGGTCAGTTCGCCGAAGCGGCTGCCCGTGTAGTCCTCGATCATCGGGCGGAACAGGGCGGTCAGGCCGAATCCGGCGGCGACGCCGGCCACCGCGCCGACCGCTCCGAGCACCGCGCCTCCGGCGAGCACCACGGCCCGGACCTGGCCCCGGCTGCCGCCGCACGAGCCGACCAGGCCGAGCTGACGGCGTGAACGACGGGCGCCCACGGCGAACGCGGGGCCGGCCAGCAGCACGATCTCCAGGACCGCCATGGCGGCCACTGTGAGCACCGCCGCGGTCAGCTCCGTGTCCGTGTCGTAGGCGCCGGTCGTCGCCGCCATCGGGACCTCGGAGTCCGGCGGCGGGTTCAGGGCGACCTGGCGGGACTTGACC
This sequence comes from Streptomyces sp. CNB091, assembly GCF_000377965.1. Lineage (NCBI taxonomy): Bacteria > Bacillati > Actinomycetota > Actinomycetes > Kitasatosporales > Streptomycetaceae > Streptomyces > Streptomyces sp. CNB091. The sequence goes on along the minus strand of NZ_KB898994.1, from coordinate 218,851 downwards.
ACCACGCCCTTCTCGTTGGCGGCGAGGATGTCCTGCCAGGTCACGCCGGCTCCGGCTGGTCCCTGGACCAGCCACTTCGGGTCGCTCGCCTGGGGCGGCAGGATGTTCTTGTCTCGATCGGCCGTCTTCTGCCACGGGGCGATGACCGAGCCGGGGACCGCGTACAGGGAGTCCGCCCGCAGGTCGGCGGGGAGTTCGACCGCTCCGGTGAGGGTGTAGGTCCGGTCGGGGCCGCGCACGGTGACGCGGTCGCCGATGGACAGGCCGGACGCCTCGATGAACTTGTCGGTCGCCGCGATCTCGTCCTCGGCCCGGGGGTAGGCGCCGTCGGTCAGCTCGATCCGGCCGCGCAGCATCGGGTCGGCGATGGACAGTTCGGTGATCCGGGTGTCCGCGATGCCGTGCCGGGTGGTCACCGACGCGGGAACGCTCCGCTCGGTGAGGTGCCGCGACCCCTCGGGGAAGGTGGCGGGCACGTCGACGGGCTTCGCCTGCTCCTCGGGAGTCGGGTCCGGGGCGCCCTCGGGCGGGTTCCAGTTGACGCCGTCGGGCATCTGCTGGAGCTTCACCGGCCCCATGCTCGTGGCGGAGAACCGGGCGTCGGCCGCCCCCAGCTCACCGGTCAGCTCCTCGGCCCTGGTGGGCAGCGCGCTGCGGTAGGTGAGGTCGGCGGCGGTCACGCCGAGGACCGGCAGGGCGATCATCGCGACGACCAGGACGCTGCGGCCCTTGGCCCGTACGGCGTCGCGCCGGGCTATGCGGAAGGCGGCGCGCCAGCCGGGGAGCGGGTTCACTTGGCGGCCTCGGCGGATCCGGCGGAGAGCAGGGAGTCGGCCCCGGTGGTCAGCGTCTGGTCGACGATCGAGCCGTCCCGGAGGAACACGACCCGGTCGGCCCAGGCCGCGTACCGGGGCTCATGGGTCACCATGACGCCGGCCGCGCCCTGGTCGCAGCGGGTGCGCAGCAGGGCGAGGACGGCCTCGCCGGTCTCGGAGTCGAGCGCTCCGGTCGGCTCGTCGGCGAGTACGAGGCGCCGGTCGCCGACGAGGGCGCGGGCGATGGCGACGCGCTGCTGCTGGCCGCCGGACATCTCGTCGGGGAAGCGGTCGGCGATCTCCGCCAGTTTCAGCTCGGCCAGCGCGGCGAGGGCCTCCTTACGGGCCTTGCGCACGGAGACGCCGTCGAGTTCGCGGGGCAGCGCGATGTTCTCGGCGGCGGTGAGGGCGGGGATGAGGTTGTAGTCCTGGAAGACGTAACCGACGCTGCGGCGGCGCAGGGCGGCCATCCCCTTGGGGCCGAGGGCGGCGATGTCCTGGCCCTCGATGACCACCTGGCCGCTGGTGGCGGTGTCGAGCCCGCCGGCCAGGGTCAGCAGGGTGGACTTGCCGGAGCCGGAGGGGCCCATCACGGCGACCAGCTCGCCCGGGTACACGGCGAGCTGGATCCCGCGCAGGGCGTGCACCTCGGCGATGCCGGAGCCATGGGTACGGGTCAGCGCCCGCAGTTCGAGTACGGGGCTGCCGCCGGGCGTCCCGGAGGACGGCGGGTGCGGGGGCGGGGGTGTGGCGGACGAAGGCATGGCGGGTGGTTCCCCCCTGGGAACGGACGGGGTCAGGTGTGGGCGGCCGTGGGGCCCGGGACGTGGGTGATGGTGGGACCCGGGATATGGGCGGCGGCGCCGGGGCGGGATGTGGGCGGCGGTGCCGGGGCGGGCGCCCGCCGATACCTGCGGGGCCCGGGATGTGGGCGGCGGTGCCGGGACGGGCGCCCGCCGCTACCCGCGGGAGTCGGCGTCAGCGCCGGGACCGGGTCCGGCCGGCCAGCGAGCGGGCCGGACCGCGGGTGGCTGCGGGGCCGGGCCCGGCGGAGGGTTCGGTCGCGGCGGCCTCGGCGAGGCGGACGAGCCGGGACTCGCAGTGGTCGAGCCAGCGGGCCTCGGCCTCCGCCTGGAAGATCAGCTGCTCCACGACGAGGAGCCAGGCGACCTCGTCCCGGTTGGCCGGAACGTCGGCCAGGGCCTGGGCCTTGAGCCGGGTGTAGTCCTGCATGGCCTTGAGCGTGTGGTGGCGCTGGGCCTGGATGACGTCCCGGATGTCGACGCCGGGCGCGCCCACGGCCATGGCGAGCTTGATGGCCAGTTCGTCGCGGGGCGGGCTGGTGCGGTCCACGGGCGTCTCGAACCAGGTGCGCAGCTCCGTGCGGCCGTCGTCGGTGATCGCGTAGAGGTCGTGCCCGGCGTCGTCCGAGCCCTCTTGGACGATCATGCGGTCGCGCTCCAGCCGGCTGAGCGTCGTGTAGACCTGCCCGACGTTCAGGGGCCAGGTGGAGCCGGTGCGTGACTCGAACTCGGTGCGGAGCTGGGACCCGTAACGAGGGCCCCGCTCCAGCAGGGCCAGGAGGCCGTGGCGAATGGACATACTGAGTATGTATACCGAGTATGTTCGTCCTGGCAAGTCTCGTCGGCGCGGTCCGGGAGAGCGCGACCAGGGGGTCGCGACGCTCAGTTCACCCGGCGCATACGGAAGGCGAGGAAGCCGAGCCCCAGCCCGACCAGCGCGATGCCCGTCCCGAGCGAGACCTGCTGCACCCGGCGTACGGACGCGGCGTCCAGAGCCTGTCCTGACCGGGGCCCCGGATCGGTGAAGGCGCTGGGCGGCGGAGTGGAAACGGGCAGGTCGACCGGGTCCACGAGGTCCGTATCGGGCTCGTCCTCAGGCACCTGCTCCTCGGCCCGCGTCAGCTCCAGCGGCGACAGCGAACGCCCCGGACGCGCCTTGCCGGCCCCGGCCTCGCGCCCGGCCAGCGGGGCGGTCGACCCGGATACGTCGGGGGAAGCGGAAGGGGAGGAGGCGGAGTCCGGCGAGTCGGCTCCGGGCCCGGCGGGTGCCTGCGCGCCCTGCCCGGTCGCTGCCGGGGAGGACGGGGCCGGGCCGGTTCCCGGCGCTCCGGGGACCGGGACGCCGGACGACAGGGGCAGGGCGGAGGGGAGCGCCGAGGGGGACGCCGAGCCCGACCGTACGGGCCGTGGCGCGGCCGGACGGGCAGGGTCGGCGGAAGCGGTGGCGGCGGGGGTCGACGTCCCCGGGGCGGAGGTCGTGGCGGTGCGGGACGGGCCCTCGGGCGCCGGTGAACCGTGGGCGGAGCCGCCCAGCGGCCCCAGCGCCGCTCCGGCCGCCGCCATCAGACAGACCGCGCACCTCGACGACCACGCGGCCGGAAGTCCTGGAGCCATGAGATCAGCGTCACACGGGCCCCCTCATCCGGCATCCCGGACGCGGTATCCGGAAATACGGGCCCTGATAGTGGCCTGATGGTGCCCTGATAGCGGTCCAGGACGGAGATCCGTGGGCCCGTAACGGTCATCTGTCGACACCACCCACCCGCCCACCCGCCCGGACGGTGTCCACGGATGACCGGCGGATCAGGAGGGCTTGCCGGTGGAGACCTGGAGCTCGAAGTGGGCGCCGCGCTCGGAGACGGCCGCGCCGGGGGACGGGAACTGGCCGACGACCTGGCCGTCGGCGTAGGTGTTGCCCTTCTCCTCGATCTCCTTGATCGTCCATCCCGCGGCGGCCGCGCACGCCTTCGCGGAGCGGATGTCCTTGTAGACGAAGTTCGGCGCCTGGACCTTCGCCGGGTCGTTGGAGTCCTCGGAGGCGTCCGAGCACTCCGTGCTCTTCATCGTCCGGTTGCGCTCCGGCGGGCGGTATCCCTCCACCTCGGCGGTGCCCGGGTCGCCGTCCTTGCCCGCCTCGTCGTCCTTGCTGCCGTCCTGGAGGGCGATCGCGGTGATCAGGCCGCCGATGGCCAGCAGCGCGACGACGATCGAACCGACGACGACCGGCATGTTCCGCTTGGAGCCGCCGGCGGCGGTGGTGCCCACGGCCGTCGAGTGCTGCGGGCTGATCGAGTACGGCGGCGGGGTCTGGTGGGCCAGCGGTCCCGGGGTCGGATAGCTCTGGGCCGCCTGCGGGTAGCCGTAGCCCGGCGTGGGCGCCGGGGCCGGCTGGCTGTACGGGCCCGGCTGGTGGGGCTGCTGCTGCGGGTGCGGCTGGTACGGCGTCTGGACGCTCTGGGGTGCCGGGGTGCTCTGGTCGACCGGCGGGAACACCGCCGAGCCGACACCGGAGCCGCTGTTGGCGGGCCCGCCGCCGGCCACGATCACCGGGGCGCCGGTCTGGCCGCCGGAGGCGTTCAGCACGCGGGCGATCTCGTCGCGCATCGCGGCGGCGCTGGGGAAGCGCTCGTTCGGGTTCTTCTTGAGCGCGCGGGCGACGAGGGCGTCCATCGCCGGGGTGACCGACCGGTTGATGCTGGACGGCGCGACCGGCTCCTCCTGCACATGCGCGTACGCGATGGCCAGCGGTGAGTCCGCGTCGAACGGGATCCGGCCGGTGAGCAGCTGGAAGAGCATGATGCCCACCGAATACAGGTCGGACCGGGCGTCGACGCCGCGGCCGAGGGCCTGCTCGGGGGAGAGGTACTGCGGGGTGCCGACGACCATGCCGGTCTGCGTCATCGAGGTGACACCGGACTGCATGGCACGGGCGATGCCGAAGTCCATGACCTTGACGATGCCGCGCTTGGTCATCATCACGTTGCCGGGCTTGATGTCCCGGTGGACCAGGCCCATCTCGTGGCTGGTCTCCAGCGCGGCGAGCACGTCCGCCGTCACCTTGAGCGCCTTGTCGGCGGGCATCGCGCCGTGACTGCGGATGTCGGCGGCCAGCACCGAGCCGAGCGGCTGCCCCTCGACGTACTCCATGACGATGTACGGCATCAGCGCACCGCCGAGCTCGTCCTCGCCGGTGTCGAAGACGGAGACGATGTTGGTGTGCTGGAGCTTGGCGACCGCCTGCGCCTCACGCCGGAAGCGCTCGCGGAAGGACTGCTCGCGGCCGAGCTCCGTGTGCAGGGTCTTGATCGCGACCTGGCGGTCGAGGGCGGAGTCGTAGGCCAGGTACACGGACGCCATCCCGCCCTCGCCGAGCAGGTCGCGCAGCTGGTAGCGGCCGCCCGCGACCGCCCCGCCCGCGTAGCGGCCCTGTGCGCCGTCCTGGCTCATGACTTGCTTCCCCCTCGGCGGCGCGCGGTCGCACGCGGTGTGTCTGTCTGACGTCGTTTCTGTCTGACGTGGTTGCGTGCGACGCGGTTCCGTACAACGCGATTACGCGCCAAGTCTGCCGTAGGGGTACGACACGTCAAGCGGGGTGCCCGTTCCGTGACCCTCCGCACAAGAAGCGTCTCGGAAGCGTTACAGGAAACGCATCAAATCCCTGTGTAGGACGCGCCGGGCGGTCTGATGATCCTGCCGCAGCGGAACCGTGGTGTCCGGTGGAGGCTGTAGCGTGACGCTGCAATGCAGCAAGGCACCGTGAGAACCCGCGGACGCGCGGACAGATACGACGGCGAGGACTGATGGCACCCGATTCCGAAGCAAACGGCGGCGGAGTTTCGGATGGTTCCGACGCCTGGGGTATCGGCGGCGTGGTCGGTGACGGACGCTACCGGATGACCTACCGGCTCGGCCGGGGCGGCATGGCAGAGGTCTACGCGGCGGAGGACGTCCGGCTCGGACGTACGGTCGCGGTGAAGCTGCTCCGTTCCGACCTGGCCGAGGACCCGGTCTCCAAGGCGCGCTTCACCCGCGAGGCACAGTCCGTCGCGGGCCTCAACCACCACGCGATCGTCGCCGTCTACGACTCCGGCGAGGACGTCGTGGGCGGCCAGACCGTCCCGTACATCGTGATGGAGCTGGTCGAGGGCCGCACCATCCGCGACCTGCTCCTGACGGCGGAGGCCCCGCCGCCCGAGCAGGCGCTGATCATCGTCTCGGGGGTGCTCGAAGCCCTCGCGTACTCCCACCAGCACGGCATCGTGCACCGCGACATCAAGCCCGCCAACGTGATCATCACGGAATCGGGCGCGGTCAAGGTGATGGACTTCGGCATCGCCCGCGCGCTGCACGGCGCGCAGTCGACGATGACCCAGACCGGCATGGTCATGGGCACCCCGCAGTACCTCTCCCCCGAGCAGGCGCTCGGCAAGGCCGTCGACCACCGGTCCGACCTGTACGCCACCGGCTGCCTGCTCTACGAACTGCTGGCGCTGCGGCCCCCGTTCACCGGCGAGACCCCGCTCTCGGTGGTCTACCAGCACGTCCAGGACATCCCGGTGCCGCCGTCCGAGGTCTCGGACGTGGTGCCGCCGGAGCTGGACGGGATGGCGATGCGCGCGCTGGCGAAGGACCCGGACGACCGGTTCCAGAGCGCCGAGGAGATGCGCGGGCTCGTCCAGTACAGCCTCCAGATGCTCCAGGTGCAGGGCGGCCACACGGGCACGTGGAACACCGGCCCGGTCGCCCTGCACGAGGGGGGCCAGACCCCGCCGCACGGGATGTCCGGCTCCACCCGCGCGATGGGCCACCCGATGCACGGGGACACCTCGCAGGGCCCGATCCTGCCGCCGTACAACCCGGACGACGGGGGGTACGACGGCGGCGGCCGGCGCTCCGGCGGGCGCGGCAAGATGTGGCTCTTCGTCCTGCTCGCGCTGATCGCGATCGGCGCGGGGGTCGCCTTCGCCGTCAACGCCGCGAAGGACGACGGCGGGGGGAAGAAGGGCCCGGTCACGCCGTCCCCCTCGGTCAGCCAGTCCGAGAAGGAGAAGCCCTCGGAGTCGCCGTCCGAGGAGGAGGAGGAGAGCGACGAGCCGGACGACCCGGGCACCTCCTCCACCGGCGGTCAGACGCAGCCGAATCCGCCGCCGTACAACCCGGACCCGACCCCGAGCGAGCCCTCGTTCACCCCGTCCCCGGACCCGACCGGCACGGACCCCGGGACCTCGGACGGCAACACCAACGAGGGCAACAGCGGCGAGCCCACCGGTGAGCCGACCGAGCCGACCACCGACCCCGGCACCCCGGGCGGGGCCGGCGGCGACGACGGCGGGGCCGGCGGCGACGACGGCGGTACGGGTACGACGCCCGGCGAGACGGTGCTCGGCGCCACCACGACGGGATAACGCACCGCCGCATCACCCCCTGAGCCCGGCGTGCGCCCTTGTGGCGCGCGCCGGGCTCACGCGGTGGGGCAACCGCGTCACTCCGTGAAGGCCGCGCACACCGCCTCGTACTCCCGCGTCCACCACACCGCCAGGGCCGACACCGCGGGGAACTGCGGGTCGGCCCTGCGGTCGTGGAGGCGGTAGCGCCAGCGGAGTATCCAGAAGTCGTTGAGCCGCTCCCACCACACCCGGTGCACGGCGGCCGCCAGTTCCGCGGCCCCCGCCCCCGCGGCCCGCCGGTACGCGCGGGCGTACGCCCGTACCTTGGCGAGGTCCAGCTCTCCGGCCGGGCGGACGAAGAAGATCGCCGCCGCCCGTACCGCCTCCTCGGCGCGCGGCTGCACGGCCAGCCGGTCCCAGTCCACGATCGCGACCGGGTCGGCGCCCCGGTAGAGCAGGTTCAGCGGGTGGAAGTCCCCGTGCACCCAGCCGGTGGCGGGCCCGTCCGGAGTGGGCGGCCGGCGGTGGGAGTGCTGTTCGAGCAGGGCGCGGCGTTCCACGAGCCGGTGCACGGCGAGTTCGTCGAAGGCGTCGCGGGGGGCGTCCCGGCCGTCCTGCCCGCGCGCGGCGGCCAGCAGGTCGTCGATCAGCGCGAAGGTGTCGGCGGCGTCCGGGCTGCGGTGGACCGGCAGGGCGGGCGGGCTCGCCGGATGCGGGCCGTCGCGCGGTGCCATCACCTGTTCCAGGCCGGTGTGCACGGCCCCCAGGAGCGCACCGAGCCGGCGCGACTGGGAGACGGTCAGCTCGGAACCGATCCGGTGGAGGCCGTCGACCCAGGGGTGCAGGGCGTAGCACCGTTCGCCGATCACGGTGAGGGTGTCGCCCCGGGCGTCCGTCAGGGGCGGGACGACGGGCACGCCGAGCGACTTCAGGCGCTGGGTGGCGCGGTGCTGGCGCACGATCGCGGCGCGTTCGCCGCTGGGGTCGCCCAGGTGCTTCTTGTCGAGATGGTGCTTGAGGAAGTAGGACCCGCTCGTGGTGGAGACGCGGTATCCGTGGTTCAGCAGGCCCTTGGTGATCGGTTCGCAGGCGAGCGGCTGGCCCACGTCCGGGTAACGGCGCAGCACCTCGCCGACCGGGGGAACAGGTGGACGAGTGACATATGAGCGCGGCACTTACCAGATGTTAGATCACTCTGCGTGGCCGGCTCGGCGGAGTTGCGGTCACGCCCGAAGGTGCGCTAAGGCCGTCGCGAAGGCCTGGGATGCCTCAGAACTTCAGGGTGTGCTCCGTGACGAGATGCCTCAGAACTTCAGCGCGTGCTCCGTGACGAAGTGCGGATCGACCCGGAGGTAGGCCGGAGCGAAGGGCTCACCGTTGACGGAGACGGGCGCGACGCCGAACAGCCGCTCCTGCTCGGGGCAGGGGTGCACGATCTCGGCGGGTCCGGTGAACTGCACCGACCACAGGTCGCCGCCGTCGCCGGAGGCCGTGTCGTTGTAGTTGTCCGCGCCGTACGCGACGACGCTCCCGTCGCACGCCTCGTGGTGGCCGAAGCCGCTGTGCATCCGCAGCAGGATGCGGCCGTCGCAGACGATGTGCCGGGCCACCGTCAGGAACGGCAGGGCCCGCATGCTGGTCGCGAGGCGGCCGTACGGGACGCGGCGGAGCAGTTCGATGGGCTCCGCCCTCCGGATCGGCTCGGCCCGCTCGACCGTGCCGGTCGCGGGAGAGCAGAGCGTGCCGGCCGGGGCCCGCCGGATCGTCCCGGTCGCGGGGAGTTCGTCGAAGGACATGGATTCCACTGTCCCCCCGGCCGTAGGGGCCGCGTAAGAGTCGCCTGCCCCGGGCGGCCCGGGACCAAAGTCCCTGCGGAGCGGGGAGACCCAGCGGCGCTCGGCAGACTCAGCGGCGCTCGGCCTGGAGCCGCGCGACGTAGGCGGCGGCCTGCGAGCGGCGCTCCATGCCCAGCTTGGACAGCAGGCTGGAGACGTAGTTCTTGATGGTCTTCTCGGCGAGGTGCAGACGCTCCCCGATGACCCGGTTGGTCAGGCCCTCGCCGATCAGGTCCAGAATCTTGCGTTCCTGTTCGGTGAGGCCGGCGAGCTTGTCGTCGCCCTTGCCGCTGCCGCCGTCGCGCAGCCGCTCCAGCACCCGGGCGGTCGCCACCGGATCCAGCAGGGACTTTCCGGCCGCCACGTCCCGTACGGCATTCAGCAGTTCATTGCCGCGGATCGCCTTCAGTACATATCCCGATGCGCCCGCCATGATCGCGTCGAAAAGCGCCTCGTCATCGGCGTACGAGGTGAGCATCAGGCATTTGATGTTCTCGTCCTGGGAACGGACTTCCCGGCACACCTCCACCCCGCTGCCGTCCGGCAGCCGCACGTCGAGCACCGCCACGTCGGGACGCGTCGCCGGGATCCGCACCAGGGCGTCCGCGGCCGTACCGGCCTCGCCGACCACCTCGATGTCCGCCTCGACGGAGAGCAGCTCATGGACGCCGCGCCGGACGACCTCGTGATCATCGAGCAGAAATACCGTGATTTTTCCATCTTCGCGCACGATCGCAGTCTCACACACTCGCCTCTCCTCCGCTCTTCCCTGGCGCTGATCCGCGGGATAACGTGCCGTTGTTCCGGCGGCCCGCAAGGCTGCTTTCAGCGCCCTGACCAGCAGAGGTTCGCGATTTTTTCGATTTACTTGGAAATCCAAGCAAAATCGCAGGTCAGATAGGGTTTCGCAGTTCTGCGACGCTGTGGGTAACGTGCCTATGACAGGGCACTCGCCGGGGCACCTGTCACGCCTGACTCCGGCCGACCGGCACCCACCCCGTGCACGGCTCCGGATCCAGGCGAGCCGCACTGGTTCCCGGCAGACCCCGGGGGCCGGACCGACGGAGGAGCACGCACGTGACCGTGGAGAGCACTGCCGCCGCGCGTAAACCGCGACGCGCCAGTAAGCGGACCAGCGCCGCGAAGAAGCCGCAGAGTGCCGAGCCCCAGCTCGTACAGCTGTTGACGCCCGAGGGCGAGCGCGTCGAGCACCCGGACTACAGCATCGACCTGAGCGCCGACGAGCTGCGCGGCCTGTACCGGGACATGGTCCTCACCCGCCGCTTCGACGCCGAGGCGACCGCCCTCCAGCGCCAGGGCGAGCTGGGCCTGTGGGCCTCGCTGCTCGGCCAGGAGGCCGCCCAGATCGGCAGCGGCCGGGCCCTGCGCGACGACGACTACGTCTTCCCGACCTACCGGGAGCACGGGGTCGCCTGGTGTCGCGGCGTCGACCCGACCAATCTGCTCGGCATGTTCCGCGGGGTGAACCACGGCGGCTGGGACCCGAACAGCAACAACTTCCACCTGTACACGATCGTCATCGGCTCGCAGACGCTGCACGCCACCGGCTACGCCATGGGCGTCGCCAAGGACGGCGCGGACTCCGCCGTGATCGCGTACTTCGGTGACGGGGCCTCCAGCCAGGGCGACGTCGCCGAGTCGTTCACCTTCTCCGCGGTCTACAACGCCCCGGTCGTCTTCTTCTGCCAGAACAACCAGTGGGCCATCTCCGAGCCCACCGAGCGTCAGACCCGCGTGCCGCTCTACCAGCGCGCCCAGGGCTACGGCTTCCCCGGCGTCCGGGTCGACGGCAACGACGTCCTCGCCTGCCTGGCCGTCACCCGCTCCGCGCTGGAGCGCGCGCGCCGGGGCGAGGGCCCGACCCTCGTCGAGGCGTTCACTTACCGCATGGGCGCCCACACCACCTCCGACGACCCGACGAAGTACCGGGCGGACGAGGAGCGGGCCGCGTGGGAGGCCAAGGACCCGATCCTGCGGCTGCGCGCGTACCTGGAGAAGGACAAGCTCGCGGACGAGGCCTTCTTCACCGCGCTGGACGAGGAGAGCGAGACTCTCGGCAAGCGGGTACGGGAAGCGGTGCGCGCGATGCCCGACCCGGACCCGATGGCCCTGTTCGAGCACGGCTACGCCGACGGCAACTCCCTCGTGGACGAGGAGCGCGCCCAGTTCGCCGCCTACCAGGCATCGTTCGCCGATTCCGCCGAGGAGGGCAAGTAGCCATGGCCGTGGAGAAGATGTCCATCGCGAAAGCGCTCAACGAGTCGCTCCGCCTCGCCCTCGACAACGACCCCAAGGTCCTCATCATGGGGGAGGACGTCGGCAAGCTCGGCGGCGTCTTCCGTATCACCGACGGACTCCAGAAGGACTTCGGCGAGGACCGGGTGATCGACACCCCGCTCGCCGAGTCCGGCATCGTCGGCACGGCGATCGGCCTGGCCCTGCGCGGCTACCGCCCGATCGTCGAGATCCAGTTCGACGGCTTCGTCTTCCCCGCGTACGACCAGATCGTCACGCAGCTCGCCAAGATGCACGCCCGCGCGCTCGGCAAGATCAAGCTGCCGGTCGTCGTGCGCATTCCGTACGGTGGTGGCATCGGCGCGGTCGAGCACCACAGCGAGTCCCCCGAGGCGCTCTTCGCGCACGTCGCGGGGTTGAAGGTGGTCTCGCCGTCCAACGCGAGCGACGCCTACTGGATGATGCAGCAGGCCGTCCAGAGTGACGACCCGATCATCTTCTTCGAGCCCAAGCGGCGTTACTGGGACAAGGGCGAGGTCGACACCGAGTCCATCCCCGGCCCGCTCCACAAGGCCGTGACCGTCCGCGAGGGCAGCGACCTCACGCTCGTCGCGTACGGGCCGATGGTGAAGGTCTGCGTGGAAGCGGCCGCCGCCGCCCAGGAGGAGGGCAAGTCGATCGAGGTCCTGGACCTGCGCTCGATGTCCCCGATCGACTTCGACGCCATCCAGAGGTCGGCGGAGAAGACCGGCCGGGTCGTGGTCGTCCACGAGGCGCCCGTCTTCTACGGCTCCGGCGCGGAGATCGCCGCCCGGATCACCGAGCGCTGCTTCTACCACCTCGAAGCGCCCGTGCTGCGGGTCGGCGGCTACCACGTCCCCTACCCGCCGGCCCGGCTGGAGGACGAGTATCTGCCCGGCCTCGACCGGGTGCTCGACGCCGTCGACCGCTCGCTGGCGTTCTGAGGAGAGGGTTCGTGACGACGATGACCGGAACGTACGCTCGTTTCCGTGAGTTCAAGATGCCCGACGTGGGCGAGGGACTGACCGAGGCCGAGATCCTCAAGTGGTTCGTCCAGACCGGCGACACCGTCACCGACGGCCAGGTCGTGTGCGAGGTCGAGACCGCGAAGGCGGCCGTCGAGCTGCCGATCCCGTTCGACGGGGTGGTGCACGAGCTGCGCTTCCCCGAGGGCACGACCGTCGATGTCGGCCAGGTGATCATCGCGATCGACGTGGCCCCGGGCAGCGGCGACGCGCCCGCCCCGGCCGCCGCCCCGGCCCAGGAGCCCGTGGAGGAGCCCGAGGCGGAAGCCGAGCCGAAGGGCCGTACGCCGGTCCTGGTGGGCTACGGCGTCGCCGAGTCCTCCACCAAGCGCCGCCCGCGCAAGGGGGCGACGGCCGCTCCGGAGGCCGCCGTCGCGGCAGCGGTGCAGGCCGAGCTGAACGGCCACGCGGCGCCGGCCGCTGCTCCCACTCCCGCTCCCGCTCCCGCGCCGGTGGCCGATGCTCCGGCCGGCGGCCGTCCGCTCGCCAAGCCGCCGGTCCGCAAGCTCGCCAAGGACCTGGGCATCGACCTGGCGACGGTGGTGCCGACCGGCAGGGACGGCGTCATCACCCGCGAGGACGTCCACGCGGCGGCGGCTCCGGCGGTGGCTTCCGAGACGGCCTCGGTTCCGCCGAAGCCCGCGCCGGTGACCGCCGAGGCTCCGGCAGCAGCCGACGTCCCCGCCTCCGCCCGGGAGACCCGTATCCCGGTCAAGGGCGTCCGCAAGGCCATCGCGCAGGCGATGGTGGGCAGCGCGTTCACCGCGCCGCACGTCACCGAGTTCGTCACGGTCGACGTGACGCGCACGATGAAGCTCGTGGCCGAGCTCAAGGAGGACAAGGACATGGCGGGGGTGCGGGTCAACCCGCTCCTGATCATCGCCAAGGCCCTCCTCGTCGCGATCAAGCGGAACCCCGAGGTCAACGCCGCCTGGGACGAGGCCAACCAGGAGATCGTGCAGAAGCACTACGTCAACCTGGGCATCGCGGCGGCCACCCCGCGCGGTCTGATCGTGCCGAACATCAAGGACGCGCACGACAAGACGCTGCCGCAGCTCGCCGAGGCCCTGGGCGAGCTGGTCACCACGGCCCGGGACGGCAAGACGTCCCCGGCGGCGATGGCGGGCGGCACGGTGACCATCACCAACGTCGGCGTCTTCGGCGTCGACACCGGTACGCCGATCCTCAACCCGGGCGAGTCCGCGATCCTGGCGGTCGGCGCGATCAAGCTCCAGCCCTGGGTCCACAAGGGCAAGGTGAAGCCGCGTCAGGTCACCACGCTGGCCCTGTCGTTCGACCACCGCCTGGTCGACGGCGAGCTGGGCTCCAAGGTGCTGGCCGATGTGGCGGCGATCCTGGAGCAGCCGAAGCGCCTGATCACCTGGGCGTAACTCCTGTTCTCGGTGGGCCCGTACGTTTCTCCGTACGGGCCCACCGGCATGTCCGGCCCTCATCGCACGGCTCGCACGGCGAGTTCGGCGTACACGGTCTTCCCCACCGTGCGCGGCTCGACGCCCCAGTCGTCGGCGAGCTGCGCGACGACCAGGAGCCCGCGCCCGTAGCAGTCGTCGGCGTCGGGCCGCCGGACGCTGGGCAGCCGCTCCCCGCGCGGATCGCTGACCGCGATACGGAGTGCGCTCGCGGTGAGGGCGAGATGGACCCGGAAGAGCCGCCCCCGGATCGCCCCGTGCAGCAACGCGTTGGTGGCCAACTCACTGACCAGGAGCGCCGCGTCACCGGCGAGCGCGGGGTGCCCCCACTGGAGGAGGAGCCGGGCGGCGCGGTGCCGGCTGCGGACGATGCTGTGCGCGGTGGGCGGGTAGTCGACGCGGCCCAACATCGACGTGCAGGTCCTGCCGTTTCGGGCGGGAGTGCACTCGTGCGGTGGCGGGCCCTTCAACATCCTCTCGTTTGCCGAGTCGGGCGCACTCGACGTGGTGCACATGGATGCTCTGCGCTCGACCAATTGGGTCGAGGGTGCTGAAGAGAGCGCGGCCTACACTGATCTGTTCGCGCGAACGTGCACTACGAGTCTGTCGCCGTACGACTCATCGCGATTCATGGAAAGCATCGCCAAGGGGATGAACGAGTGAGCGAGTTCCGCTTCGAGAAGTCCAGCTACAGCGAGCCGAACGGCGAGTGCGTCGAGGTCGCCCGCAACATCCCCCGTACCGTCGCCGTCCGCGACTCCAAGCGCTTCGGCGGCCCCGTCCTCACCCTCGCCCCCGCCTCCTGGGACGCCTTCACGGCCGACCTGTGCCGCCGGCAGCCGTAAGCCGTAGGAACGGGCGAAGGGGCCCGGCCCGCACACACCGTGCGGGCCGGGCCCCTTCGCCGTACAACGCGTGCGTGCGGGCTACTTCTTGAAGCCGTAGTCCATCAGCTTCTTCGCGTCGGCGGTGCGGTTCGCCTCGGAGGACGACGTCAGCACCGTGCCGATGACCGTCTTGCCCTTGCGGGTCGCGGCGAAGACCAGGCAGTACTTGGCGGTCGGGCCCGACCCGGTCTTGACGCCGACGGCACCGCTGTAGCTGCTGAGCAGCTTGTTGGTGTTGCTCCACGACATGTAGCGGTAGCCACCGCTCTTCGTGGTCACCTTCTGCTTCGTCGACTTGGTCTTGACGATCGAGCGGAACGTGGAGTTCTTCATCGCCTTGCTGGCGATCTTCGTCAGGTCACGCGGGGTCGAGTAGTTGTTGCCGCCCCCTATGCCGTCGAACGAGTCGAAGCGGGTGTTCTTCAGCTTGAGGCTCTTCGCCGTGGCGTTCATCTTGCCGATGAACGACTTCACGCGGGCCGCACGGGTCTTGCCGGAGCCGAACTTGTCGGCAAGCGCGTACGCGGCGTCGCAGCCGGAGGGGAGCATCAGGCCGTAGAGGAGCTGGCCCACGGTGGGCTTGTCGCCGACGATGAGCCGGGCGGACGAGGCGTTCTTCTTGACGATGTAGTCGCTGTACGCCTTCTGGACCGTGACCTTGGATTTCAGGTTCACGTTCTTCTGCGACAGGACCACCAGCGCCGTCATGATCTTGGTGGTGGAGCCCGTGGCACGCCGGGTGTCCGCGGACTTGGTGAAGAGGGTCTTGCCGGTGCCGTTGTTCATCACGAAGCCGCCCTTGGCGACGATCTTCGGAGTCGGCGGCGTGGCGGCGTGCGCCGTGGAGGCGAAGGCGCTGCCCGCGAGCACCGCACCGGCGGTGAGCGTCACGGTGGCCGTGACGGTGACGCGATTGATGCGCTTGATGCCGATATTCAACTGAACGCTCCAAATGCCCCTGATATGCGGCCACATAAGGGTGCCGCTCGGAGGTGAGACTCCTGAGAGCGGGCAATGGATGTGTTACTGATCGGGTGAATTTGCGCAGGCTTGACCATGAGCTGTCGGGGCGCAGCAGCCCTTGCCTCGCCAGGCCTCGCTCCCCTCCTTGACGGCGAGGCCGGCGATGGCGAGGGCGGCGACCGGGTCGGCCCAGGTCCAGCCGAGCGTGGCGTTGAGGAGCAGTCCGACCAGCAGGACGGCCGACAGGTACGTGCACAGCAGGGTCTGCTTGGAGTCCGCGACGGCGGAGGCGGATCCGATCTCGCGTCCCGCCCGCCGCTGGGCGGCCGACAGGAACGGCATGACCGCCAGCGAGAGCGCGGCGATGACGATGCCAAGGGGGGACGGTTCGGCCTCGCCGGTCCCGGCCAGCGTCCGGACCGCGTCGACGGCTACGTACGCGGCGAGCGCGAAGAAAGATACGGAGATGATCCGGAGGGTGGTCCTTTCCCTGCTCTCGCGCACCGCGTGCTCCCGGGCGGAGAACTGCCAGGCCACGGCGGCGGCGGAGGAGACCTCGATGACGGAGTCCAGGCCGAAGCCGATCAGGGCGCTGGAGGAGGCCATCGTTCCGGCGGTGAGGGCCACCGCCGCCTCGATGACGTTGTAGGCGATGGTGACCGCGACCAGGAGCCGTATCCGGCGGGCGAGCGCGTCCCGGCGGGCCGGGGAGGGGCCGAGGGAGAGCGTGGTCATCAGCAGCAGCCCTTCGTCTCCGCGTCCGGGCAGGTGCGGTCCGACTCGACGGCCACCACTGCGGAACGCAGGTCGTCCAGGGCGCTGCCGAGGCGTTCGTCGGCCAGTTCGTAGCGCGTCCGGCGGCCGTCCGGCACGGTGACGACGAGGCCGCAGTCGCGCAGGCAGGCCAGGTGGTTGGAGAGCCGGGTACGCGAGATGCCCAGGGCGTCGGCGAGGTCGGAGGGGTACGCCGGCGCCTCGCGGAGCGCGAGCAGCAGGCGGCAGCGGATCGGATCGGCGAGCGCGCGGCCGAACCGCGCGAGCACCTCGATGTCGGAAGCGGCGGTCAGCATGGGCTGACAGTACAGCGATCTCTGAATTCAGGGAAGTGTGAACTGTTGGCCTGGCTGGTGGAGTTCCTGCACGGCACAGCCGGATACCCTCCGTCAGGCGTAGGAGGAGAGGAGTTCGTCGAGCGTCCAGATCGTGGCCCGTGTTCCGGACGTACGGGCGAGCTACCGGTCCCGCTCGATGAGGATGTTGAGGTCACCGCAGCCGAGCTTGTTGCAGGCGTGCTCGATCAGGCTGCTTCCGGTGCTGCCGCCGTCCACCGGGGCCCGGAGATGGGCAGCGTCCCACTCGACCTCGTTGAGCACGCGCGGCGCGGGCAGCCGCACGCCGGTCCAGAATCCGGACGCCGCTCCTCATGCGTGCATGTTGTATCTATGATGTGCGCATGCCTGCCGCACCCTCCGCCCCCGTACAGCCGCCGACCGCCTCCCTCAAGCGCCCGCCCGCCGCCGAGCGCGTCTACACGCACATCAAGGAAGCCGTCCTCGACCGCCGCTACGAGGGCGGGACCCTGCTCACCGAAGGGGATCTCGCGGACGCGGTCGGCGTCTCGCGGACGCCGGTGCGCGAGGCGCTGCTGCGGCTGGAGGTCGAGGGGCTGATCAAGCTCTACCCGAAGAAGGGCGCCCTCGTGCTCGCCGTCTCCGCGCAGGAGATCAAGGACGTGGTGGAGACCCGGCTGCTGGTCGAGGAGTTCGCCGCGCGCAAGGTGGTGCCCGCTTCGCCGCAGTTGATCGCCCGGCTGGAACAGCTCCTGGAGGAGCAGCGGCAGTTGGCGGAGGCCGGGGACCTGGCCGCCGTGGCGGTCAAGGACCGCTGTTTCCACGCCGAGATCGTGAAGAACGCCGGCAACGAGATCCTCTCCCGCCTCTACGACCAGCTGCGCGACCGCCAGCTGCGGATGGGCGTCGCGGTGATGGAGGCCCACCCGGGCAGGATCGAGGCCAACATCACCGAGCACGGTGAGCTGCTGGACGCGATCCGCGCCGGGGACGCCGAAGGGGCGGCCCTGGTCGTGCGCCGTCATGTCGGCCGGGTGCGGGTGCTGGTGCGGGGTGAGGACCGGTGAGTTCGGCCGCCCCCACGCTCTCGCTGCCCGGTGACCCGCCCGGCGGCCGGCGTGCCGGCTGGATCTGGGGCATCGGTGTCGCCGTCTACTTCGTCGCGATCATCTTCCGTACGAGCCTGGGCGTCGCCGGACTCGACGCCGCCGACCGGTTCGAGGTCAACGCCTCCGCGCTCTCCACGTTCTCGATCCTCCAGCTCCTCGTCTACGCGGGCATGCAGATACCCGTCGGCCTGATGGTCGACCGGCTCGGCACCAAGAAGGTCCTCACCATCGGGGCCGTTCTCTTCACCGTCGGGCAGCTGAGCTTCGCGCTCTCCCCGTCGTACGGCATGGCGCTGGCGGCCCGCGCGCTGCTCGGCTGCGGCGACGCGATGACGTTCATCAGCGTGCTGCGGCTCGGCAGCCGCTGGTTCCCGGCCCGGCGCGGACCGCTGATCGGTCAGGTCGCGGCGCTGTTCGGGATGGCGGGCAACCTCGTCTCGACGCTGTTCATCGCGCGGGCGCTGCACAGCTACGGCTGGACCGCGACGTTCGTCGGCAGCTCGCTGGCCGGTGTCCTGGTGCTGGTGCCGCTCCTGCTGTTCCTCAGGGACCACCCCGAGGGCCACGAGCCGCCGCCCGCCGAGCACGCCGGGGCCGCGTACGTCCGCCGGCAGATCGCCGCTGCCTGGCGGGAGCCGGGGACCCGGCTCGGGATGTGGGTGCACTTCACCACCCAGTTCCCGGCGATGGTGTTCCTGCTGCTGTGGGGGATGCCGTTCCTGGTCGAGGCGCAGGGGCTGAGCCGGGCCACGGCGGGCACGCTGCTCACCCTGGTGGTGCTGTCCAACATGGTGGTGGGGCTCGTCTACGGGCAGATCATCGCCCGCCACCACGAGGCACGGGTCCCCATCGCGCTGGGCACGGTGGCCACGACGGCCCTGCTCTGGGCGTCCGCGATCTTCTACCCGGCCGACCACACGCCGATGTGGCTGCTGGTCGTCCTGTGCGTGGTGCTCGGCGCCTGCGGACCGGCCTCGATGGTCGGCTTCGACTTCGCCCGGCCGGCCAATCCGTCCGAGCGGCAGGGCACCGCCTCCGGAATCGTCAACATGGGCGGGTTCATCGCCTCGATGACCACCCTGTTCGCGGTCGGGGTCCTGCTGGACGCCACGGGCGACAACTACCGCGCCGCGTTCGCCTCGGTCTTCGTCCTGGAGGCGCTCGGCGTCACCCAGATCCTGCGGCTGCGCCGCCGGGCGGCGCTCAGGGAACGCGAGCACCACGTGGTGAGCCGCGTCGAGGCCGTGCACGTACCGGCTTAGCCGTCTCCTTCGTGCTCGGCGGCGCGCCCGTCGCCCATGGTCCGGGACGGGCGCCGCCGGGGCGCCGGGGCGGTGTTACGAGGTCACGGGGTCAGGTAGTCACGGCGTTACGAGGTCAGGTAGTCACGAGATCACGGGGTCACGGCGAAGTTTTCCAGGATCGCGGTGGCCAGCTCCTGGTCGCCCTCGACCTTGATCCGGTCGGCGACGGCCGTGTGGCGGACCCGGCCGCAGGCGAGCCGGACGTACGTCTCCCAGTCCACCGACAGCGTCACGGCGGGGCCGAGCGAGGGCGCGCCGTCCACGGAACCGCGGCCCTCCGCGTCGACCCGTACCGTCCGCAGGAACTCCACCGGCCCGTGCACGTCGAAGACGACCGCCGAGTTCGCGGGGGCGCCGGCCTTCTTGGCGACCACCTTCGGCAGTCCGGCGAGCAGCATGTCGCGGGTGATCAGGGCGCCGGGGGAGTCCAGGTTGCCGGGCTGCCCGAGCGTGGCGCGCAGGTCCTGCTCGTGCACCCAGACGTCGAAGGCCCGCAGGTTCAGCGCGGTTTCGAGGGTCTGCTCGGTGCCCAGCGGCGCGCGGACCTTGGTCTCGGGGCTGCGCGACTCGTTGCGGATCTGGCGGGCCCGGCGGATGAGGACGTACTCCAGCTCGGAGGTGATCTCCGGGGAGGTGTGGTGCCGCCGGACGTCGACCTGCATCTCCATGTAGCGGGCGAAGTCGCTCTGCACGTGGTAGAGGTCGCGCGGCAGGGTGTGGATCGGCCGGGGATCACCGAGCATCTCGCACTCCATGCCGATGACGTGCGACACGATGTCGCGCACCGACCATCCCGGGCAGGGCGTTCGGCGGTTCCACTCGCCCTCGGGGAGGGGCTTCACCAGCTCGGCTATCGCCTCGATGGAGTGGGTCGCGGCGTCGGTGTAGGGCTGGAGGCTGGGATGGACGGTCACGGGACCCCTCGTGCGGTTCTGCGGTGCATGGGCTGGAGAGCAGGAGTGCTGGCGGGCGGGCTGGCACTGACGGCGCTGTCGGCGAGCTGCGTGGGAGGTTCGACCGCCGGACCCACCGGCGGTGGGTCCAAGTTACGCTGCGAGCAGGCACCCCGGCAGTGCTTTGGTGTGACGATCGTAGGCCTGTGTTGACGGCTCGAATGCCAGGACGGTGGTAGTGTGCGCGCCTCTCTCATCCAGATCGCAGTGGACCCGGACGAATCCGTCGATGCCCGCAGAGCGCGAGCGGCCTCTTTGGTCGTCGCTCAGCGGGGCGCTGACCTGGTGGTTCTCCCTGAACTATGGCCGGTCGGGGCGTTCGCCTACACCGCCTTCGAGGCGGAGGCCGAGCCCCTGGAGGGCCCCACGCACGAGGTGATGGCGAAGGCCGCCGCCGAGGCCGGGACCTGGCTGCACGCCGGCTCCTTCGTCGAACGGGCGGACGACGGCACGCTTTACAACACCAGCCTGGTCTTCTCGCCCCAGGGTGAGCGCACGGCCGTCTACCGCAAGATCCACCGCTTCGGCTTCGACAAGGGCGAGGCGGTCATGATGGGCGCGGGCGAGGAGTTGGTGACCGTCGCCCTGCCCGACACCACCCTGGGCCTCGCCACCTGTTACGACCTGCGCTTCCCCGAGCAGTTCCGGGGGCTCGTCGACGCGGGCGCCGAGACGCTGGTCGTCGCGGCGGGCTGGCCCGAGCGCCGGCGCTCCCACTGGACGCTCCTGGCGCAGGCCCGGGCCGTGGAGAACCAGGCGTACGTGCTCGCCGTCGGGACGGCGGGCACCCACGGCGACATCCAGCAGGCCGGGCACAGCATCGTCGTCGACCCGTGGGGCGAGGTGCTGGCCCAGGCGGGCGCGGACGAGGAGGTCCTGACCGTCGAGCTGGACCCGGCGAAGGTGCACGAGACCCGGGAGCAGTTCCCGGCGCTGAAGGACCGCCGACTGGGGCTCGCGCCGCCGCTCTGAGGGCTGCCCGGTGCGGGTGCCCGACGCGGGCGGCCGACGCGGGCGGCGGGGAAGCCCTGTCTACAGTGAGCGCCATGAGCTCCATGGCTGAACAGGGCACCGCCGAACCGACGTTGCTCCGTGGGACGGCGATCTTCGCCGCCTCGGTCACGGTCGTCCTTTACCTCCTCGGCCTCCTCCTCGTGGGCTTCACGGTCAGCGAGGTCGGGTCGGGAACGAACTCGACGCCCATGCACCAGTGCGTGTACGCGCCCAACGTGCCGGAAGGCGCTCACGTGGAGACGCACGAGGTGAGTTACCTCCCGGTGCAGATCCTGTGCCACACGACCGACGGCCGGGTGTTCAACAGCGGGGTGGTCCCTTCCTGGCTCAACCCGACGCTCGCGGTCTTCTTCGCGGCCACCGTCGTCCTCACGGCGGCCGCCTTCGTCCAGGCGGACCGGCGGGCCGCCGCGCGACAGGCGGGATGAGCACCCCCGCCCCCGGCTCTCGGGGACCTTACGGCCCGTGCCCGACGTTTCACGTGAAACAACGAACACCCGTGCGCGGGCGGGCGCTCAGTCCTCGTTCTCCTTGTCCGACAGCACGATCACGCACATTGACACCGCGATGAGCAGCGCGGTGTCGGCGTCGTCCCGGACGACGTCGATGCCGTACGTGTCCCGGAGGGTCAGCCAGCGGCGCGAGATCTGGGCCAGCAGCTCGCCGTCGTACTCGATGGCGAACTCGCGGTCCAGGATCCTGCCGCTGACGTCCAGCTCCGTGCCGTCCACCAGCGTCACCCGGTAGTGGTTGCGGAGCAGTGACAGCCGCTTGCGCCTGACCTTGGCCAGCTCCTCGCCGCCCCGCTCGATGAGCATCGTGTCGCGCAGGCTGACCAGCTTCTGCCGCAGTTCGACCAGGACCCGGCCGTCGGCGTCCTTCAGCTCGAAGGTGTCGCGCAGCCGCATCGCCTTGCCGTCGACCAGGAAGACCTTGCGGCCCCCGTCGTCCTCGATCCAGTAGTCGTCGCCGATGGCGAACAGCCGCTCACGTACGAGAAGTCTCATGCGTCACAGGTTCCCCCGGGGTCCTGCGGAATGCGTGCAGGCGGTCAAGGTGTTGACTGGTGGCATGGCATCACGTGCACGCGTCCGCGCTCCCGAACTCATCGGCAAGGGCGGCTGGCTCAATACAGGCGACCGGCAGTACACCCTCGCTGACCTGCGGGGACGCATCGTCATCCTCGACTTCTGGACGTTCTGCTGTGTGAACTGTCTGCACGTCCTGGACGAGCTGCGCGAGCTGGAGGAGAAGCACCGCGACACCGTGGTGATCATCGGCGTCCACTCGCCGAAGTTCGTCCACGAGGCCGAGCACCGGGCCGTCGTCGACGCCGTCGAGCGCTACGAGGTCCACCACCCCGTCCTCGACGACCCCGAGCTGGCCACCTGGAAGCAGTACGCCGTACGCGCCTGGCCGACGCTCGTCGTGATCGACCCCGAGGGCTACGTCGTCGCCCAGCACGCGGGCGAGGGCCACGCGCACGCCATCGAGAAGCTCGTCGAGGAGCTGGAGGCCGAGCACGGGGCCAAGGGCACGCTCCGCCGCGGTGACGGCCCCTACGTGGCACCCGAGCCCGTCGCCACGCATCTGCGCTTCCCCGGCAAGGCGCTGCTCCTGCCGGACGGGGGCTTCCTGGTCTCCGACACCACCCGGCACCGCCTCGTCGAGCTGGACGCCGACGGCGAGACCGTGCGCCGCCACTTCGGCACGGGCGAACGCGGTCTGCGCGACGGCGGCCCGGACGAGGCCCGGTTCAGCGAACCGCAGGGGCTCGCCGTGCTCCCCGACGGCCGGGTCGCCGTCGCGGACACGGTCAACCACGCCCTCCGCGCCCTGGACCTCGCGACCGGCGTGACCAGCACCCTCGCCGGGACCGGCCGCCAGTGGTGGCAGGGGACGGCGACCAGCGGTCCGGCGCGCGAGGTGGACCTCTCCTCGCCGTGGGACGTCGCCTGGTTCGGCGACCGGCTGTGGATCGCCATGGCGGGCGTGCACCAGCTGTGGACGTACGACCCGGAGAGCGCGACCGTACGCGTCGCCGCCGGGACCACCAACGAGGGCCTGGTCGACGGGCCGGCCGCCGAGGCCTGGTTCGCCCAGCCGTCCGGACTCGCCGTCTCCGCCGACGGGGAGCGGCTCTGGGTCGCCGACTCGGAGACCTCCTCGCTGCGCTGGGTCGACCGCGACCAGCACGTCCGCACCGCCGTCGGCACCGGCCTCTTCGACTTCGGCCACCGCGACGGGGCCGCCGACCAGGCGCTCCTCCAGCATCCGCTCGGCGTGACCGCGCTGCCCGACGGGTCCGTCGCGATCAGCGACACGTACAACCACGCCCTGCGCCGGTACGACCCGGCCTCCGGCGAGGTCACCACCCTGGCCACCGACGTCCGCGAGCCCAGCGACGCGGTGCTGGTCGACGGCGATCTGGTCGTCGTCGAGTCGGCCCGCCACCGGCTGACCCGGCTCCGGCTGCCGGAGGAGGCGGTCCGGGTCACCGACCAGGCGCACCGCACCCAGCGGGCCGCGACCGAGATCGCCCCGGGCACCCTCCGCCTCGACGTCGTCTTCCAGGCGCCCGCGGGCCAGAAGCTGGACACCCGCTACGGCCCCTCGACCCGGCTGCTGGTCTCCGCGACCCCGCCCGAGCTGCTGGCGGAGGGCTCCGGCACGGGGGCGGACCTCGGGCGCGACCTGGTCCTCGCGGACGGGGTCACCGAGGGCGTGCTGCACGTCTCCGCGATGGCGGCGTCCTGCGACGACGACCCGGCCAACGAGTACCCGGCCTGCCATGTGCACCAACAGGACTGGGGCGTCCCCGTCCGCGTGACCGCCGAGGGAACGCCCCGGCTGCCGCTGGTGCTGGCGGGCATGGACGAGCAGGGCTGAGGCAGTCCCCCAGGCGGCCGCCATTCCGGCCGCCTCTGGGGTCCGGGCGGCCCGCCCGCTCTGCCTAGAAGTCGTCGGCGCCGTTGCGCAGCTCGGTGGTCCAGTAGCCCGTGGCCCACTTCTGCGGGTTGACGGAGAGGCCCTCGGCGGCGGGGGACCGCACGACCGCCATGCCGCCGCCGTTGGCCTTCAGCGTGACCGTGAACTCCTTCACCGTCTCGGTGCTCTCCTTCCGGCCGCCCTCGGACATGCGCACCGCGACATGGGCCGACTGGCCGGGCTCCAGGATCACCGGGGCCTCCGGCTTGCTCTTGGCGACGGGCGGGACGATGCCCCGCGCGTTGTCCAGGAAGTGGATGTGCGGGTACCCCTTCATCTCGCAGCCGGCGCCGGAGGTGTTCTTCGCGCTCAGTGTGAGGTGGGTGTACGGCGGGCCGTCCTGGCGCTCGGCGGTGATCGTCAGACCCTTCGCCGTGCAGAGGGGGGCGGAGGCCTTGGGGGCGGAGTCCTTGGCGGACGTGCCGCCGGTGGTTCCGGAGCCGTCGGAGCTCTGGGTGGTGCCCGCGGCCTGCGCGGTACCGGTGCCGCCGCCGGTGGAGCCCGTGGTGCCGGACTCCGCCGCGTCGTCGCCGGTCTTCCCGGACTCGGCGGCCGACGCGGCGACGGTCGCGGAGTCGCTGGTCGCCGGGCCCTCCGACCGGGTGCCGGTGCCGTCGTCACCGCAGGCGGTGAGCGTGAGAGCGAGAGCGGCCGTGGTCGCGGCGGCCAGGACGGTGGTGCGGTCGCGGAAGGTGCGCATGGAGGTTCCCCCGAGGTGACGGTGAGGCGGACGACCGGTCAAGACGCCCGCCCGTGAGCGGCTTACGGCAACGACTCTGCCCGCCGCCGCTCACGTAGCGCTGCTGTCCCACTGACGTCCTGCTGACGTCGGGCCCCGGGGCCGGAACTCCAGCTCGGGCCCCGGGGCCGGAACTCCAGCTCGGGCCCCCAGGGCCGGACTCCAGCTCGGGCCCCCCAGGGCCGGAACTCCGCTCAGTTCTCCTCGGCCAGCCGTCGCAGCGCCTCGTCGTGCCGCCGCCGGAACTCCGCCCGCCCGGACACCCGCAGCAGCGCCTCCAGGGCCCGTACGGCCCCCTCGTCGTAGCCGTCCCGCTCCGCCTCCTGTGCGGCCCGGTCCAGCAGCCGTACGCCGTCCTCCTCGTCGCCCAGCGCCAGTCGGGCCTCGCCGCAGACGGCCAGCAGCAGGGAGCGGCGCGCCGCCTCCTCGTGCTCGGGTCCCAGATCGAGCGCGGCCCGGGCACAGGAGAGGGCCTCCTCGGGGCGGTGCGCGGTGAGGTGCATCCGGGCGAGGTGCTGGAGCGCGAGCGTCTCTGTGTGCCGGTCGCCCTCCCGGCGGGCCAGTTCGGCGGCGCGCGCGCAGTTCTCCAGCGCGGTGGGCAGTTCGCCCAGTTCGGCCTGGACGACGGCCAGGTTGATCAGCGCCGTCGCCTCGCCCAGCGGGTCGTCGGCCTCCCGGGCGAGCGCGGGCGAGCGCTCCAGCAGCGCGGCGGCCTCGGCGGTGCGGCCCTCCTCCGTCAGCACCCAGCCCAGCAGGGTGCGCACCCTCGACTCCGCATACGCGTCCTTCTCCGCGCGTGCCGACTCCAGGGCCAGTTCCAGCAGCGGCGACCAGCCGTCCCGCGCCCGCCACACCATCTGCGGCCACTGGAGCAGAATGATCCGCCAGGCCCGGTCGTCGAGCCCCGCCTCCCGGGCCGCGACGGCGGTCAGCGCCAGGTCCTCGCGCTCGGTGGCCAGCCAGCGCATCGCCTCCGCACGGTCGGCGAAGTCCTGTACGGCGCTGGGCCGGCGGTAGTCCTCCGGGAGCACGAAACAGGGCTCGCCGCCGGGCTCCGCCGTGTCGGCGGCGGCCAGGGCGGTGGCGATGCAGTGGTCGAGCACCCCGATCAGGGCCTCGCGCGCGGACGCCGGGTCCAGGCTCCGGGCGTAGAGGCGCACCAGGTCGTGCAGGACCCAGCGCCCGGGGGCGGTCTCGGTGACGAGGTGGGCGGCGGCCAGTCGCTCCAGCGCCGCCCGCGCGGTGACCGGGTCCGTCCCCGCGAGCGCGGCCGCCGCGTACGGATCGTAATGGCCGCCCGGGTGGTGGCCGAGCCGCGCGAGCTGGTGGACGGCCCCGGGCGGCAGCTGCTGGACGGTGAGCCGCAGCGCGGCGGCGACCCCGGTGTCGTCCACGTCGAGATACGCCAGCCGACCGCGCTCGTCGGCCAGTTCCCCGGCGAGCGTGGCCAGCGTCCAGCCGGGCCGTCCCGCCAGGCGGGCCGCGGTGACGCGCAGGGCGAGGGGCAGTCCGCCGCACAGCTCGGAGAGCCGACGGGCCGCCACCGGTTCGGCGAGGACCCGCTCCTCCCCCAGCACGCCGGCGAGCAGCGCCGTGCCGTCGTCGGTCTCCAGGGTGTCGAGCGGGACCGGCCGGGCGGCGTCCGAGGCGATGAGCCCCTCCAGCCGGTGGCGGCTGGTGACCAGCGTGACGCAGTCGGCACCGCCCGGCAGCAGGGTCCTGACGGTGGCGGAGTCGCGCGCGTTGTCCAGGACCACCAGCAGCCCGCGCCGGGCGGTCAGCGACCGGAACAGGGCGGCGGCGGCCGGCACGGACTCCGGAACGCGGCGCGGGGAGACGCCGAGCGCGAGCAGGAACTCCCGCAGGACGTCGATGAGCGCGGGCTCCCCGGCCGTGCTGAACCCGCGCAGATCGGCGAAGAGCCGCCCGTCCGGGAAGAGCGCGGGGTTGCGGTGCGCCCACTGGAGGGCCAGCGCGGTCTTGCCGACCCCGGCAGGACCGGTGACCAGACAGACGGGCGCCTCGCCCGCCGCCGACCGGCTGAGCGCGGCCAGTTCGGCGGCGCGCCCGTGGAAGCCGCGGGGCGCGCGCGGCAGCAGATCGACGGGGTGCGGTTCGCCGCCGGGCGGCCCCCCGGCGCCGGTCCGGCCCCCGTCAACGGGTGGCCCGGCGACAGGGGAGGAACCGGCGGCGGGGGAGGAACCGACGGCAGGTGAGTGACCGGTGCCGGGTGAGGGGCCGACGGCCTCCGGGGGAGCGGTGGCCGGGGGCGGCCCGGGGGCGCCGCGCAGGATCAGCGCGTAGGCGTCGGCGAGCTCGTGCCCCGGGTCGATGCCCAGCTCGTCGGCGAGGAGCCGCCTCGTACGGTGGAAACGGTCCAGCGCCTCCGACTGACGCCCCGCCCGGAACAGCGCCAGCATCAGCTCCGCGGCCAGCGACTCGCGCAGCGGGTGCGCCGCCGTCTCCGCCGTCAACAGGGCGGCGGCCCGGTGGTGCTCCCCGAGCGCCCCGTACGCGCGGGACAGGTGCTCGACCGTCGCCAGCCGCGATTCCTCCAGGGCGTGCGCGGCCACCCGGAGCGGCGGCCCGGCGAACGCCCCGCTGAGCGCGGGGCCCTGCCACAGGGACAGGGCCTCCTTGAGCATCAGCACGGCGTCGGCGGGGCCGCGCTGCTCCCGTGCCAGCATCAGCAGTTCCTCGAACCGCTGCGAGTCCAGCAGCGTCTCCGGTGCCCGCAGCACGTACGCGTCGCCGAGGGTGGCCAGCTCCACTCCGTACGCCTCCGCGTCCGCGCCCGCCAGCAGGGCGCGCAGCCGGGAGACGTGCCCCTGGATGACGCCACGGGCCTGGGACGGCGGCTCGTCGTCCCACAGGCATTCCGTCAACCGCCCGATGGAGACGGGCGTGTTGGCGGACAGCAGCAGAGCGGCGAGCAGACTGCGCCGTTTGGCCGGCCCCAGCGGCAGGGGCCCGGTGAGCGTTTCGACGGAGACCGTGCCGAGCAGCCGGAACTCCACGGGCGGCTCCCCTTCCCGGCGCGACGCGCCCACGGTGGGGGCGCGGATCCGACCCAGAATATCGGGGATTCCGCAGGTCCCGCGCAGAGCCGGCCGAGCCGGTGACGGCTTTCGGCCGTCTCCCGGGCCGGCCGTCGTGCGGGCCGTCAGCGGTGGTACGGGCCGAGCTTCGTGCGGGCCGTCAGCGGTGGTACGGGCCGGCCGTCGGGCGGGCCCTCAGCGGTAGCGCTGTTCGTCGTCCGATACGACGGTGGTGGTGGTGGGCGGCACGACCATACGGCGGCGCCGCGCGATGCTCATGTAGACGAAGACCCCCACGAGGCCGACGAGCATCATGATCCAGCCGACCAGGTCGACGTTGACGGTGTCCATCTGCCAGTCGGTGGCGAACGCCAGGATCGCGCCCGCGCCGATCAGCAGAATGCATCCTCCGAGTCCCATGAATCACGCCTCCTCGACCGCCCGGTCAGTCCGGGCCGGTGTACGGGTCGCGTACCCGGCCCGGCAACAACCATGTGTGCGAGGGCGGTTGGGTGGGCGGGTCAGCCCGCGAGGAACGAGGTGAGCGCGTTCGCCAGCAGATACGGGTCGTCGGCGCCGCACAGCTCACGCGCGCTGTGCATCGAGAGGATCGCCACGCCGATGTCCACGGTCTGGATGCCGTGCCGGGCCGCGGTGATCGGTCCGATCGTGGTGCCGCAGGGCATCGCGTTGTTGGACACGAAGCTCTGCCACGGCACGCCCGCCTTCTCGCAGGCCGCGGCGAACACCGCACGGCCGCTGCCGTCGGTGGCGTAGCGCATGTTGACGTTGACCTTGAGGATCGGCCCGCCGTTGGCTACCGGGTGGTGCGTCGGGTCGTGCCGCTCCGCGTAGTTGGGGTGCACGGCGTGACCGGTGTCGGAGGAGAGGCAGACCGTGCCGGCGAAGGCGCGGGCGCGGTCCTCGTACGTGCCGCCGCGCGCGAACACCGAGCGCTCCAGCACCGAGCCCAGCAGCGGCCCGTCGGCCCCGGTGTCCGACTGGGAGCCGTTCTCCTCGTGGTCGAAGGCGGCGAGCACCGGGATGTACGGGATGTCGGCGTCGTCCTGCCCGGCGACGGCGGCCAGGGCGGCGGTCGCCGCGTGCACCGAGAGGAGGTTGTCCATCCGGGGCCCGGCCACCAGCTCCCGGTCCCGGCCCAGGTACGAGGGCGGCTCGATGGCGTGCGGCATCAGGTCCCAGCCGGTGACGTCCGCCGCGTCGACGCCCGCCTCCTCGGCGACGAAACGGATCAGGTCGCCCTCCTCGACCTCGCCGAGCCCCCAGATCGGCTGCATGTGCTTCTGCCGGTCGAGCTTGAGCCCCTCGGTGTTGGCCGACCGGTCCAGGTGCACGGCCAGCTGCGGCACCCGCAGCAGCGCTCGGTCGATGTTGACCAGCCGGTGGGTGCCGTCCCGCAGCGAGATCCGCCCGGCCAGGCCGAGGTCCCGGTCGAGCCAGGTGTTCAGCAGGGTGCCGCCGTAGACCTCGACGGCGATCTGGCGCCAGCCGTGCGCACCGGTGTCGGGCAGCGGCTTCACCCGCAGGTTCGGGGAGTCGGTGTGCGCCCCGGCGATCCGGAACGGGGTGTGCGCCTCGGCACCCTCCGGCACGTACCAGGCGACGATCGCCCCGCCCCGCAGCACGTACTTCCCGCCGGCCGACGCGTCCCAGGCGGCGGTCTCCTCGACCTGCCGGAAGCCGGCCTCCTCCAGCCGCGAGGCGGCGTTCGCCACGGCGTGGTACGGGGACGGACTGGCCGCCAGGAAGGACATCAGGTCATCGGTGTGCGCGCGGTCGAACCGGAGAGGGGAACTCATGTTCTTCACTGTAACGAGGACTCGGGGTCCGGTATCCGGTGACCGGGGAGATCCGTAGCCCTACAGCTCGTCGATCGCGGTCAGGTCGATGTCGATGTCGTACGGGGCGGAGAGCTTGAGCCGGTCGTGGTGGACGCCGGTGGAGACGTACGTCTTGTTGACCGGGTCGAGCTCGTAGGTGATGACCATGGGGCGGTCGTTCTCGCCGGCCATCTCGACGAGCCAGAAGTGCTGGATGCCGGCCGCCGCGTACTTGTGCGGCTTGGTGTCCCGGTCGCGGTCCTCGGAATCGGGGGAGACGACCTCGACGGCGAGCAGGACGTCTGCGGCCCGGTAGCGCGTCTGGAGCTGGTCGCCGTCCGCCTCCGCCGACACCACCACGAGGTCCGGTTCAGGGGCGTTTCGCCTGCCCAGGACGACCGCCATCTCCCGGCGCACGCGCAGATGGCCGGGGACATGGACGCGGAGCCCCTGCTCCAGCAGATACATCGCCAACGTGTGAAAGGCGCGCTGCGGACTCCTGAAAACCAGACTCCCGTCGATCAGCTGTGTGTGCGGTGGGAGGTCGAGCGTGAAGAATTCGTCCACGGTGTAGCCGTCCGCAGGCGGGACCGGCCACTTGGAGCCGTCCGGCTGGCGGTGCGGCGAGTCGGACAGTGCCTCGCCGGCGACCACGGTTTCTCCCATGAAAGGCATCCTGGCCCGTGCACTCAGCGTACCCAGCTGATACGACAGCGCCGCCACCCGAACGAATTCCGGGTGGCGGCGCGTGTTGACGAAACAGGCGAGCGATTCCTTAGAACGCGGCCTCGTCCAGCTCCATCAGCGAGTTGTCGATCGACTCGGCGAGCGCGCGCTCGGTCGAGACGCCCGGCAGGACGTTCGCGGCGAAGAACTTCGCGGCGGCGATCTTGCCCTGGTAGAAGGGGACGTCCTTGGCGGAGGCGGTCGGCAGCTTCTCGGCCGCCACGGCCGCGCCCTTGAGCAGCAGGTAGCCGACGACGACATCGCCGGAGGCCATCAGCAGGCGGGTCGTGTTGAGCCCGACCTTGTAGATGTTCTTGACGTCCTCGCCGGTCGCGGTGAGGTCGGTGATCATCGTGCCGACGATCGCCTCCAGGTCCACGGCGGCCTTGGCGAGCGAGTCCAGCGCCGGGGCCAGCTCCTCGTTGCCGTGGGCGCCCGCCAGGAACTTCTTGATCTCCTCGGAGAGCGTGTTGAGCGAGGCGCCCTGGTCGCGGACGATCTTCCGGAAGAAGAAGTCCTGGCCCTGGATCGCCGTGGTGCCCTCGTAGAGGGTGTCGATCTTGGCGTCCCGGATGTACTGCTCGACCGGGTACTCCTGGAGGTAGCCGGAGCCGCCGAAGGTCTGGAGCGACTGCGCGAGCTGCTCGTAGGACTTCTCGGAGCCGTAGCCCTTCACGATCGGCAGCAGCAGGTCGTTGAGGCCGTTGAGCGCCTTGGCGTCCTCGCCCGCGGCCTCCTGCTCCTGGATCGCGTCCTGGACGGAGGCGGTGTACAGCACGAGGGAACGCATGCCCTCGGCGTACGCCTTCTGCGTCATGAGCGAGCGGCGCACGTCGGGGTGGTGCGTGATGGTGACCTTGGGCGCCGTCTTGTCCATGAAGTTCGCCAGGTCGGGACCCTGGACGCGCTCCTTGGCGTACTCCAGCGCGTTCAGGTAGCCCGCGGAGAGGGCGGCGATGGCCTTCGTGCCGACCATCATGCGGGCGAACTCGATGATGCGGAACATCTGGCGGATGCCGTCGTGCTTGTCGCCGATCAGCCAGCCCTTGGCGGGGTGCTGGTCGCCGAAGGTCATCTCGCAGGTGTTGGAGGCCTTGAGGCCCATCTTGTGCTCGACGTTCGTCGCGTAGACGCCGTTGCGCTCGCCCAGCTCGCCGGTGGTCCAGTCGAAGTGGAACTTCGGGACCATGAAGAGCGAGAGGCCCTTGGTGCCGGGTCCGGCGCCCTCGGGGCGGGCCAGCACGTAGTGGATGATGTTCTCGGACATGTCGTGCTCGCCCGAGGTGATGAAGCGCTTCACACCCTCGATGTGCCAGGAGCCGTCCTCCTGCCGCACGGCCTTCGTCCGGCCGGCGCCGACGTCGGAGCCGGCGTCCGGCTCGGTCAGCACCATCGTCGAGCCCCACTGCTTCTCGACGGCGATCTCCGCGATCTTCTTCTGCTCGTCGTTGCCCTCGTCGAAGAGGATGCCGGCGAACGCCGGGCCGGAGGAGTACATCCACACGGCCGGGTTCGAGCCGAGCAGCAGCTCCGCGTAGCCCCAGATCAGGGAGCGGGGCGAGGTGGTGCCGCCGATCTCCTCGGGGAGGCCCAGGCGCCAGTACTCGGAGTCCATGAAGGCCTGGTACGACTTCTTGAAGCTCGCCGGGACCGGGGCGGTCTTCGTCTCCGGGTCGAAGACCGGCGGGTTGCGGTCGGCGTCCGCGTAGGACTCGGCGAGCTCGTTCTCCGCGAGGCGCGCGACCTCGTCCAGGATGCTCTTCGCGGTGTCGACGTCCATCTCACCGAACGGACCGGTGCCGTACACCTTGTCGCGCCCGAGGACCTCGAAGAGGTTGAACTCGATGTCGCGGAGATTCGACTTGTAGTGCCCCATGGGAAGGCTCCGTAATCAATAGCAGTGGCGCACAGCGCCCCGGGGAGTGATGCGGGTCGGGCGACAGGCAGGCGTAGGTCCATCAGCTGACCTCTCCGATGATGCTACCCGTCAGTAATAAGGCGCAACCCCTCAAGCCGTAGATGTGTCCGATTACTCTTTGCAGCATGTACGGCTACGACCAGAACCCTGGTGCTCAGCAGCAGATGGGTCAGATGGGCCAGATGGGCCAGATGGGTCAGATGGGCGGCGGCTACGGGGAGCAGCCGCTGTATCCCGAACCGTCGCCGCCCTCCCTGGCCGACGCGGTACGGGCCTTCACCACCGGCTCCCTCTCCGCCGAGGACTTCCAGCAGATCTTCGCCACGTCGAAGGTCTACTGCCCGCGCGGCGACAACCCGGGCTTCCTCGCGCTCCACAACACGCAGCAGCCGGTGATCCCGATGTTCACCACGCTGAAGGAGCTGCGACTGTACGCGGGCAAGGAGTCCAAGTACTTCGTGATCACCGGGGCCGAGGTGATCGACCTGCTGCCGACGGGGTACGGCTTCGTCCTGGACATGGAGGGTGATCACCGGATGGTCTTCGACGCCAAGGCCGTCGAGCAGATGGTCGACTTCGCGATGCGCCGTATGTACGGGTAGGCGCCTACGTGGCGGGGTGACCTCCGTGGCGGGGTGACCTTCAAGTGGGTCGCTGACCTGCTGTTTCGTTGTTCGGACGTGGGTCCGTGCCGAAAGCGGCGCGGGCCCTTTTCGCTGTCGGGGTCACGGGCGGGCCCATCGGTGTGGCCGCCCGGGAATGGGCGACGCCTTGCGGGATGTTCACCATTCAACTAAATTGATCGCAGAACACTCGCCCGGAGGTGGCTTCCATGCCCGCAGTGACCGTCGACAATCCGCTGACCCTGCCCAAGGTGACCGCTTCGGGTGACGCCGCGGCCCGTCCCGTGCTCACCGTCACGACCGCGCCGAGCGGCTTCGAGGGCGAGGGATTCCCTGTCCGCCGCGCGTTCGCGGGGATCAACTACCGGCACCTCGACCCGTTCATCATGATGGACCAGATGGGTGAGGTGGAGTACGGCGCGGGCGAGCCGAAGGGCACCCCCTGGCACCCGCACCGCGGCTTCGAGACGGTCACGTACCTGATCGACGGGACCTTCATCCACCAGGACTCCAACGGTGGCGGCGGCACCATCGAGAACGGCGACACCCAGTGGATGACCGCCGGGTCCGGCCTGCTGCACATCGAGGCCCCGCCGGAGTCGCTCGTCATGTCCGGCGGGCTCTTCCACGGCCTCCAGCTCTGGGTGAACCTGCCCAAGGCCGACAAGATGATGGCCCCGCGCTACCAGGACATCCGCGGCGGCGAGGTCCAGCTCCTCGCCTCCCCCGACGGCGGTGCGCTGCTCCGGGTCATCGCCGGTGAGCTCGACGGCCACGAGGGCCCCGGCATCACCCACACCCCGATCACGATGATCCACGCCACCGTCCGGCCCGGCGCCGAGGTGACCCTGCCGTGGCGCGAGGACTTCAACGGCCTCGCCTACGTCCTGGCCGGGCGCGGCACGGCCGGCGCGGAGCGCCGCCCCGTCGCGATGGGCCAGACCGCGGTGTTCGGCGCCGGCGGCTCGCTGACCGTCCGCGCGGACGAGCGGCAGGACGGCAACACCCCGGACCTGGAGGTCGTCCTCCTCGGCGGCCGCCCGATCCGGGAGCCGATGGCGCACTACGGGCCGTTCGTGATGAACAGTCAGGCCGAGCTGAAGCAGGCCTTCGAGGACTTCCAGGCCGGCCGCCTGGGCACGGTCCCCGCGGTCCACGGCATGTGACACCTCCCGCCGCTCCCGTCAGGTGACTCCCCGTCACCCGTACGGGGGCGGCGGACGGGCCGACCGCCGTGCCCCGTGATCGGGTGGGAGGGTGCCCGCACCCAAGCCCCTCCTCCCCGAGAGCGCCCGCCGCGCGGCCGCCTGGTGCGGTGTCGTCCTGCTCGTCGTGGGCGTCGCCGCCGTCGCGATCTGGCTGGTCGTCGTCCTCAAGACCGCGGTCACCCCGGTGCTGCTCGCCCTGCTCGGCACCGCGCTGCTCGGCCCCGTCCACCGGTGGCTCATCGACCGCAGGCTCAACCGGTCGCTGGCCGCGGGGCTGACCTGTGCGGCCCTGATCGCGGTGGTCGGGGGCGCCGGGTACATCGTCGCCACCGCTCTCGTCGACTCCGGCGCCCAGATCGTCGACTCGCTGAAGGACGCCGGCCAGTGGGTCGTGGACCATCTGGACATCGCGGGGGCCACGGACATCGACGACCTGGCCGACAACGCGAAGAACCTGGTCGAGAAGTTCGGGGCGAGCGCGGCGGGCGGTCTGCTCAGCGGCATCAGCCTGGTCGGTTCGCTGGTGGCGACCAGTGTGCTGGCCCTGCTGCTGACCTTCTTCTTCCTGCGCGATTCGGACCGGGCGGTCGATCTGGCCCACTCGGTGGCCCCGCGCGGCACCGGGGACCTGGTCGAGGCCATGGGGCGCCGGGCGTTCGAGGCCGTCGAGGGCTTCATGCGCGGCACCACGTTCATCGCCCTGATCGACGCCGTGTGCATCACGGTGGGCCTGCTGATCCTGGACGTCCCCGGGGCGGTGGGGCTCGGCGCGCTGGTGTTCGTCGGCGCGTACATCCCGTACCTCGGGGCGTTCCTCTCCGGCGCGGTGGCGGTGCTGGTCGCGCTGGCCGACCGGGGGTTCGTGATCGCCCTGTGGGTCCTGGGGGTGGTCCTCGCGGTCCAGGTGCTGGAGGGCCATGTGCTCCAGCCGATGATCCAGAGCCGTACGGTCCAGATGCACCCCGCCATGGTCATGATCGCGCTGACGGCGGGCGCGAGCGTGGCGGGCCTGCTCGGCATGCTGCTGGCCGTGCCGCTGTGCGCGGCGGCCTTCGGCGTCCTGGGGGAGCTGCGCAGAGGGTACGGGGCCGGTCCGGGTCCGGGCGGTGCCGGCCCGTCCGGCGGCGATCCCGGCCCTTCGGGCAGCCACCCCAGCCCGTCCGGCGTTTGAGGACGGAACCGTTACGGGGGTGAGCCCGAGTGCTCCGGAGGCCGGGGGCACGGGGCCCGTCCCGATCCGGGTCCGGCCACGGCGGGCGGTCCTCGTCGGCCGGAGGCGCTAGGCCGACAGGGCCTAGCTAGTAGCGCTTGACGGCGTTCGCCCCGCGCACCGACTGGAACAGGCTCAGCCCGATGAACACCCCGCCGACGACCATCAGGACGACGCCGACCTTCGTCAGGGTGACGACGGGGGTCTCCACGCCCTCCGTGAACAGCCGTAGGGCCAGACCCACAGCGAAGGTGATGACACCTTCCAGCAGATTCCTCGACGCCTTCTTCATGCGCGGCCACTCTCCTTCGAACGTGCGCCGGGGCGCCGTTGACGGGTCTTGACCAGCGTAGGAACGGAGCGTGCGCCCGTCCTCGCCCCGCAGGACGAAACAGGGGTACACCGTTCGACGGACCGGATTCCCCGGAGGGCGGGCCGACGCGCGCCGCCGGGCTGTGCGGGGCGCCCTATGCGTCGGGCCGTCGCGCGTTCTCCGCCGGCGCCTCGTACAGCTCGAACCAGATCGACTTCCCCTCCCCGCGCGGATCCACCCCCCACGCGTCCGCCAGCATCTCCATCAGCACCAGCCCCCGCCCGCTGGACGCCATCTCGCCCGGTCGCCTCTTGTGCGGCAGTTCGTCGCTGGCGTCGGCGACCTCGACGCGCAGCCGCCGCTTCCCGTGCTCACCGGAGATCTCCGCCACCATCAGCGCGTCCCCGTCGGTGTGGACGAGCACGTTGGTGGCCATCTCGGAGACCATCAGCACCGCCGAGTCGACCTGCTCGGGATCGCGCCAGTCGTGGAGCAGTTCGCGCACGAGCTGCCGGCCGACCGAGACCCGCTCGGGCTCGGCCTGCGCGATGGTCATGACGCTGCGGCGCGGCGGCGTCTCCCGGGCGGAGATGCTCTCGCGCCGCAGCACCAGGACCGCGATGTCGTCCTCCCGCCGGTCCGCGAGCGGCCCCGTCGTGTAGTGCGAGGTCGGCCCGTGCACGGCCTGGACCAGGGCGTCGGCCAGCTCTTCCAGGTCCTCGACGGGCTCCTCCAGGACCGGGCGCAGCCGGTCCCAGCCGGTGGCCATGTCGTGCCCGCCGGTCTCGATGAGACCGTCCGTGCAGAACATGATCGTCTCGCCGGGCTCCAGGACCACCCGGGTGGTGGGGTAGTCGGAGTCCGTCTCGATCCCGAGCGGCAGCCCGCCGGCCGTCTGCCGGATCACCGCGGTCCCGTCGGCGCTGATCACCACCGGGTCGGGGTGGCCCGCGCGGGCGATGTCCAGGGTCCCGGCCTCCGGGTCCACCTCCGCGTACAGGCAGGTCGCGAAGCGCGGCGTCGTCGGCTCCTCGACGCTCTCGTACGCGTCGGTGAGCCCGGACAGGAAGCGCGAGGCCCGGGCGAGCACCGCGTCCGGGCGGTGCCCCTCGGAGGCGTAGGCGCGCAGCGCGATGCGGAGCTGGCCCATCAGCCCGGCGGCCCGCACGTCATGACCCTGGACGTCGCCGATGACCAGGGCGATGCGGCCGTTGGGCAGCGGGATCATGTCGTACCAGTCGCCGCCCACCTGGAGCCCGCCGCCGGTCGGCACGTACCGCGCGGCCACCGTCATGCCGGGGATCCGCGGGCCCAGGGTCGGCATCATCGAGCGCTGGAGCCCCAGTGACAGCTCGCGTTCCGTCTCGGCCACCCCGGCGCGGGCCAGGGCCTGGGCGAGCATGCGGGCGACCGTCGAGAGCACCGCGCGCTCATCCGGGGAGAACGCCACCGGATGCCGGAACCCCGCCATCCAGGCGCCCATCGTGCGGCCGGAGGAGACCAGGGGCAGAAAGGCCCAGGACTGCCGTCCGAAGCGCCGGGCGAGCGGCCAGGTGGCCGGGTAGCGGCGGCGGTACTCGTCGGGGGAGGGGAGATAGATCGCCCGGCCCGTGCGGACGACCTCGGCGGCCGGGTAGTCCGTCTCCAGGGGCATGTCGGTGAAGGGCTCCTCGTCCTCCGAGCTGTGCCCGTGGTGCCCGATGATCGTCAGCCGCTCCCCGGCGGAGCCGAAGACCGCGAGGCCGTCCGGGGTGAAGCCGGGCATGGAGAGCGAACCGGCGACCCGCAGCACCTCCGCGGTGGACCGGGCCTCGGCCAGCGCCCGCCCGGCGTCCAGCAGGAACGCCTCCCGGGACCGGCGCCAGTCCCCGGTGATCGGCGTGTGGGCGGCGTCGGTGGAGCCGGGCCGCGCCTCGGCGACCTCCTGGAGCGTGCCGAAGAGGACGTAGCTGTCGGCGTCCCGGTCCGGCGGCACGACCGGTTTGGACCGGCTGCGCACGATACGGAGCACCCGGCCGCGCTCGTCCACGATCCGCAGCCGCGCCTCGGCGAGAGTGCCCTCGGCGACCGCGAGGTTCACCACCGCGTAGATCTCGTTCCAGTCGACCGGGTGGAAGCGGGAGCGCACCGTGGACTCCCGGTAGCTGCCCGGCTCGGCGGGCAGCCCGAGCAGCCGGGCCGCCTCCGCGTCGAGGGTGACCGTGCCGGCTGCGTTGTCCCAGCGCCACAGGCCCGTCGCGATCGCGGCCAGGACTTCCTCGGTGCGCATTGCCCCACTTTAGGAAGATGTGCTCGGCGGACGCCACCGAGGGGCCGCCACCTGCCCCGGGGGCCGACGGATACGGCGGCGTAAAGGGAAATGAAGCGTCCGGCCCCCGGGCGGTAGCCTGGGGAAGCTCAATCCACCCCCAACCGCGAAGACTGGATGAACGACGATGCATCGGTACAGGTCCCACACCTGCGGCGAGCTCCGCGCCTCTGACGTCGGCACCGACGTCCGGCTGAGCGGCTGGCTGCACAATCGCCGAGACCTGGGTGGCATCCTCTTCATCGATCTGCGCGACCACTACGGTCTGGTGCAGCTCGTCGCCCGCCCCGGCACCCCCGGCAACGAGGCCCTGGCGAAGCTCACCAAGGAGACCGTCGTCCGGATCGACGGCAAGGTCTCCGCGCGCGGAGCCGACAACGTCAACCCGGAGCTGCCGACCGGCGAGATCGAGATCGAGGTCACCGAGGTCGAGGTGCTCGGCGAGGCCGGCCCGCTGCCCTTCACGATCAACACCGAGGACGGCGTCAACGAGGAGCGGCGCCTGGAGTACCGCTTCCTCGACCTGCGCCGCGAGCGCATGCACCGCAACATCATGCTGCGCTCGGCCGTGATCGCCTCCATCCGCTCCAAGATGGTGGCCCTCGGCTTCAACGAGATGGCGACCCCGATCCTCACCGCGACCTCCCCCGAGGGCGCCCGTGACTTCGTCGTCCCGTCCCGGCTGAACCCCGGCAAGTTCTACGCGCTGCCGCAGGCCCCGCAGCAGTTCAAGCAGCTGCTGATGATCTCGGGCTTCGACCGCTACTTCCAGATCGCGCCCTGCTTCCGCGACGAGGACGCCCGCGCGGACCGCTCCCCGGGCGAGTTCTACCAGCTCGACGTCGAGATGTCCTTCGTCGAGCAGGAGGATGTCTTCCAGCCGATCGAGAAGCTGATGACCGAGCTCTTCACCGAGTTCGGCAACGGCCGCGAGGTCACCTCGCCGTTCCCGCGCATCCCGTTCCGTGAGTCGATGCTGAAGTACGGCAACGACAAGCCGGACCTGCGCGCCAAGCTGGAGCTCGTCGACATCTCGGACGTCTTCGCCGACTCCGGGTTCAAGGCGTTCGCCGGCAAGCACGTCCGCGCGCTGCCGGTCCCGGACACCGCTGGCCAGTCCCGGAAGTTCTTCGACGGCCTCGGCGAGTACGCCGTCGAGCACGGCGCCAAGGGCCTGGCCTGGGTGCGTGTGGGCGAGGACGGGACGCTGGCCGGACCGATCGCCAAGTTCCTCACCGAGACCGACGTCAAGACGCTCACCGAGCGCCTCTCTCTGGTCCCGGGCCACGCGATCTTCTTCGGCGCGGGCGAGTTCGACGAGGTCTCCAAGATCATGTCGGCGGTCCGGGTCGAGGCCGCCAAGCGCGCCGGCCACTTCGAGGAGGGCGTCTTCCGGTTCTGCTGGATCGTCGACTTCCCGATGTACGAGAAGGACGAGGAGACCGGGAAGATCGACTTCTCGCACAACCCCTTCTCGATGCCCCAGGGCGGCCTCGCCGACCTGGAGGAGAAGGACCCGCTCGACATTCTCGCCTGGCAGTACGACATCGTCTGCAACGGCATCGAGCTGTCCTCGGGAGCCATCCGTAACCACGAGCCCGAGCTGATGCTCAAGGCCTTCGAGATCGCCGGTTACGACCGCGAGACCGTCGAGCACGAGTTCGCGGGCATGCTCCGCGCGTTCCGTCTCGGCGCCCCGCCGCACGGCGGCATCGCCCCGGGCGTCGACCGCATCGTGATGCTCCTCGCCGACGAGCCCAACATCCGCGAGACGATCGCCTTCCCGCTCAACGGCAACGCCCAGGACCTGATGATGGGCGCCCCGACCGAGCTGGACGAGACCCGCCTGCGCGAGCTGAACATCCAGCTGCGCAAGCCGGTCGCCGCGAAGGGCGCGGGCGCGTCGGAGAAGCCCACGGAGAAGTAGCCCGCACGGCCCCGCTCCACGGATGTTTCACGTGAAACAGCCCCCGATCACCTGATCGGGGGCTGTTTCGTCGCAAGCGGCGGAGTGCCGGTCACGGCAGGGCTACGCGGTCAGGGCGACGCGGTACAGCCGGATGGCCCCGGTTCGGGTTCGGCCGGGCCGGGCCGGGCAAAGACTGGCACCGAGACACCCCTCTCACACCCCCTTGCCGCGTCGCGCCGTCCGCCGCCACCCGAGGAGCCCGCCACCGTGTCCGTCCCACGTCGCCCGCCCGCCCTGCTCGCCGCACCGCTCCTCGTCCTGGCCCTGCTGCTCGCCGGCTGCGCCTCCGGCTCCGCTCCCGCGAAGGCTCCCGTAGGGGCTCCGGGGCAGGGCGCCGCAGGCCCGGAGTCCGATGCCGCCTCCGTACGCCGGGCATCGCCCGGCCCGGAGCCCACGCCGAGCCCCGCCGAGATCCCCGGTCTGGGACCGGAGACCCTGGCCCAGGTCCCCGCCGAGGCACGGCAGGTGTTCGTCGTGACCGGCGAGGAGGCCGACTCCCACCAGGCAGACGCGGTCCTGTACAGCCGAGAGGGCCCGGCGAAGAGCTGGCAGCCGGTCCTGGGGCCCTGGCCGGCGCACAACGGCATGGAGGGCTGGACGGACCACCATGTGGCGGGCGACCGGAGGTCCCCCACGGGCGTCTACGCGCTCACCGACGCGGGCGGGCGGCTCCCCGACCCGGGAGCGCTGCTGCCGTACGACGAGCACCCCCGGTTCGCGGTGGACGGCGAGGGGTTCTTCGGAGAACCGCTGGAAGGCTCCTTCGACTACGTCGTCGCGATCAACTACAACCGCACGGCGGGCGTCAGCCCCCTGGACCGCACCCGCCCGCTCGGCCTCGAACGCGGCGGCGGCATCTGGATCCACGTCGACCACGGCGGTCCCACCCAGGGCTGTGTCTCCATCCCGGAGGAGCGTATGGCGGAGCTGCTGCGCACGCTGGACCCGGCGATGAACCCGGTGATCGTGATGGGGGACGCGGCGACTTTGGCGCGGTGATTGGGCGTACGGGCGGGGAGTGCATCCGTACGCTGGCGGTGTTTCCAGGTGGCCTGGCGACTCGGTGATCCCGCACAGGAAGAGGTCGTAGCGAACGTGATCGAGAGCCGCGTCCTGACACAGGACGTCTTCGAGGACCTGGCCCGTCACGCCAGGCGGGTCGAGGAGGCGCCGTGGCTGGAGTTCGTGCACGGGAAACTGAAGGTCAAGGCCCGGCCCGAAGGGAACCGCGGGCAGATCATCGCTTGGTTGACGCGCTTGTGCCTGCAGGGGTATCCGGACCGATGGCTCCACGCGTACCAGGGGCTACGGACCGAGACCGACGGCGAGGGCAACGCCCGCCCCGACGCTGTGCTCGCCCCCATCGACACGTTTGTCGGCCAGGGCGAATGGGCCAGCCCCGACGACGTCCTCATGGTCGTCGAGGTCACCTCGTACGACGAGGACACCGACCGTCGCGACCGCGTCGAGAAGCCGCGTGCGTACGCCGAGACCGGCATCCCCGTCTATCTGCTGATCGACCGGGACAGCTGCGAGGTGAAGGTCCACTCGGAGCCCGACGGCGTGCGTTACGAGCAGGTCGTGACGGTTCCGTACGGCAAGACCGTCACCCTTCCCGACCCGGTCGGGATCGAGCTGGACACCGAGCCGCTCAAGAACTGGACGCGCTGACCCGAAGCCGGAACGCGAGGAGCCCGGGACCGCTGTTCACGGTCCCGGGCTCCTCGCGCGTACGAACGCGCTACGCCGGCTTCTCCTCCAGGCGCGGGAACAGCACCGCGCCCTTCGTCACCGTCGCGCCTACGGGCAGTACGCCCCAGGCACCCGCGTCCTGGACCCTCTGGTCGGCCAGCGCGCCCAGGGACTCCTCGGCGCCCAGGGACTCCCAGAGCCTCTGCGAGGTCTCCGGCATCACCGGGTTGAGCAGGACCGCGACCCCGCGCAGGGACTCGGCGGCCGTGTACAGAACGGTCGCCAGACGAGCCTGGCCCTCCGGGCTGGTGTCCTTGGCCACCTTCCACGGCTCCTGCTCGGTGATGTAGCCGTTGACCTGCTTCACGAAGTCGAACACCGCCAGGATGCCGGACTGGAAGTCCAGCTCCTCACCGATGTTCCGGTCAGCGGTCGCCACGGCCTTCGCCAGGCCCTCCCGCACGGCCCGCTCGGCGTCACCGGCGGCCGTCGCCTCCGGCAGCGCACCGCCGAAGTACTTGCCGACCATCGCCGCGACCCGCGAGGCGAGGTTGCCGTAGTCGTTGGCCAGCTCGGAGGTGTAGCGGGCGGTGAAGTCCTCCCAGGAGAACGACCCGTCGCTGCCGTACGCGATGGCCCGCAGGAAGTACCAGCGGTACGCGTCCACGCCGAAGTGCGAGGTCAGGTCCTGCGGCTTGATGCCGGTCAGGTTGGACTTGGACATCTTCTCGCCGCCGACCATCAGCCAGCCGTTGGCGACGACCTTGCCGGGCAGCGGCAGGCCCTGCGCCATCAGCATCGCGGGCCAGATCACCGAGTGGAAGCGGAGGATGTCCTTGCCGATCAGGTGCACGTTCGCCGGGAACGTACCGTCGAACTTCTCCTGGTTCGCGCCGTAGCCCACGGCGGTCGCGTAGTTGAGCAGCGCGTCGACCCACACGTAGATGACGTGCTTGTCGTCCCACGGCACCGGGACGCCCCAGTCGAACGTCGAGCGAGAGATCGACAGATCCTGGAGACCCTGCTCGACGAAGTTCACGACCTCGTTGCGCGCCGACTCGGGCTGGATGAAGCCGGGGTTCGCCGCGTAGAACTCCAGCAGCTTCGGGCCGTACTCGCTCAGCTTGAAGAAGTAGTTCTCCTCCTTGAGGAGCTCCACCGGCTTCTTGTGGATCGGGCAGAGCTTCTGACCGGCGAACTCGCCCTCGCCGTCGATCAGATCGCCGGGGAGCTTGTACTCCTCGCAGCCCACGCAGTACGGGCCCTCGTACCCGCCCTTGTAGATCTCGCCCTTGTCGTACAGGTCCTGCACGAACTCCTGCACACGGTCGGTGTGCCGCTTCTCCGTCGTCCGGATGAAGTCGTCGTGTGCGATGTTCAGATGCTCCCAGAGGGGCTTCCACGCCTCCTCGACGAGCTTGTCGCACCAGGCCTGCGGCGTGACGTTGTTCGCCTCGGCCGTGCGCATGATCTTCTGACCGTGCTCGTCCGTGCCGGTGAGGTACCACACCTTCTCGCCGCGCTGGCGATGCCAGCGCGTGAGCACGTCGCCTGCGACGGTCGTGTAGGCGTGGCCCAGGTGAGGAGCGTCGTTGACGTAGTAGATGGGGGTCGAGACGTAGTACGCCGTCGCCCCCTGCTTCTCGGATCCAGTGGC
Source organism: Streptomyces sp. CNB091 (assembly GCF_000377965.1). NCBI lineage: Bacteria > Bacillati > Actinomycetota > Actinomycetes > Kitasatosporales > Streptomycetaceae > Streptomyces > Streptomyces sp. CNB091. The sequence continues at coordinate 175,749 of NZ_KB898994.1, read as the reverse complement.
CGCCATGGTCGAAATCCTAACGGCCAGATCAAGATCCACTCACATCGATAAACCGGGGGCCGTGCGGGCGGAGCGGCTGCCTCCGGTGGAGAGCCCGGCGCATTCGGTGGAGAGCTTTGCGAAACATCCGTTCCCGTAATGGTTCCCGTAGGAAAGTCGCATCCTGGGAGGGAGCGGACAAGCGTGCACGAGGCAGGGGACATCACCATGCGGGTACTGGTCGCCGAGGACGAGGAGATCCTCGCGGAGCTGGTCGCCACCGGACTGCGCCGGGCCGGCTTCGCGGTCGACACGGTGTACAGCGGGGACGCGGCCCTCGCCTACCTCGGCCTGCACGACTACGACGTCGTCGTGCTCGACCGCGACCTCCCCCGGGTGCACGGCGACGACGTGGCCCGCCGGCTGGTCGCCTCCGGCTCCCGCACCCGGATCCTGATGCTCACCGCCTCCGGCACCATGGAGGACCGGGTCGCCGGGCTCGATCTGGGGGCCGACGACTACGTGGCCAAGCCGTTCGAGTTCCCCGAGCTGGTCTCCCGGGTGCGCGCCCTGCGCCGCCGCAGCGCCAGACCCGTACCGCCCCAGCTGGAGCGCCACGGCATCAGGCTCGACACCGTACGGCGCTCCGCGCTCCGCGACGGCCGGGATCTGGACCTCTCACCGAAGGAGTTCACCGTGCTGCAACTGCTCCTGGAGGCCGACGGCGGCACGGTCAGCGCGGAAGAGCTGCTGGAGCGGGCCTGGGACGCCAATGCCGACCCGTTCACGGGCGCCGTGCGCGTCTGTATGAGCAAGCTCCGCGCCAAGCTCGGCGAGCCCGCCCTGATCCGTACCGTGCAGGGCGTCGGGTACGCCCTGTGAAGCGGCCGTCCCTGCGGCGGCTGGTGGACGCCTCGAAGCTGCCGCACTCGACGATCCGGACCCGGATCGCCCTCGTGTACGGCGGCGTCTTCCTGGTGCTCGGCACCGCCCTGCTGGCCACCGTCAACCTGGCCTCCCGCGCCGGCACGGAGACCGAGGCGCGCTCCATCGCCTCGTCCGCCGCCGTCGCCCAGCCCGGCTACGCGGTGAACGGTCCGCTGATCTCCCGTCGGCACCTGGGGCCGCCCACCGTCTACGACCTCACCGACAACGTCAGCAACGCGGCGGGGCAACAGCTCCTGTACTGGTCGGTCGCCGCCCTGCTCGTGATGACGGGCTGCGCGGTCGCGGTGGGCTGGTGGACCGCCGGGCGGGTGCTGCGACCCGTCCACGACATGACCGAGAAGGCTCGCCGGCTCTCCGCGCACACCCTGCACGAGCGCATGGCGCCCACCGGGCCCGACGACGAGCTCAAGGAGCTGGGCGAGACGCTGGACGCCCTGCTGGCCCGGCTGGAGAAGGCGTTCGACAGCCAGCAGAGATTCATCGCGAACGCCTCGCACGAGCTGAGGACCCCGCTGGCCACCCAGCGCGCCGCGATCCAGATCGGCCTGGACGATCCGTCCCCCGAGGACCTCGCACGCACCCGGCAGACCCTGCTGGACACCAACCGGCGCAGCGAGCGGCTCATCGAAGGGCTGCTCGTGCTGGCCCGCAGCGAACGGGGACTGGCCGCGGACGAGCGCGAGGCGGTCCGTCTCGACCACGTGGTCAAGGAGGAGGCGGCCCGCCGTCCGGCGGTACGGGGCGCGAACGGCGGCCCGGAGGGTCGGGGAGCGGCGGGCGGAGGACCGGAGGGGCGGGGAGCGGCGGGCGGAGGGCCGGAGGGCCCGGTGCCGGGCGGCGGGCCGGCCGTGAACGTCGTGGTGGCCGCCTGCTCCGTGCGCGGCAACCGGCTGCTGCTCGCCCAGATGGTGGCGAATCTGCTCGCCAACGCGGTCACGTACAACGTGCCGGGCGGCTCGGTGGAGGTCTCGCTGACCGGGAAGGGGGCCCTGCTGGTGCGCAATACCGGGCCGGTGGTCGCGGAGGCCGATATCGCGGGGTTCTTCGAACCGTTCCGACGGGGCGAGGGCCGGGACCGGATGGGCCCGGGGTCGGGCCTCGGTCTTTCGATCGTCCGGTCGATCGCGGTGGCCCACGGCGGTACGGTCACGGCGGTACCGGGCCCGGAGGGCGGCGGTCTCGCCGTGACCGTACGGCTGCCGGTCGATCAGGCGTCGGAGCCGCCCGCGCGCGCGGCGGTCCAGGCCGGCAGCCCGGCGAGGATCTCGCGGTAGAGCTCGGCGTCCGCGACCTTGCGGGGCGCGGGGCCCGCGTGGAAGAAGCCGGTGTTCGGGGCGTCGAGCTTCCGCAGGAAGTCGAAGCCCTTCGCGTCCTGCTCGCCGAAGGCGACGAACTGGAAGAACAGCGGCAGCCGCGCCGCCTCCGTGAGGGCCTGCCGGGCGGCCTGCTTGGCGTCCGGCGGGCCGTCCGTCTGGAAGATCACGAGAGCCGGGCCGGTGGCCTCGGTCTTCTCGTAGTGCGCGACGATCTCCTCGACCGCACGGTGGTAGTGCGTCCGGCCCAGGCGGCCGAGGCGCGCGTGCAGCTCGTCGACGCGGCCCTCGTGGCCGGAGAGCTCGATGGACCCGGTGCCGTCGATGTCCGTCGAGAAGAAGACGACCGGCACGGTGGGGTCCTCGTCCAGGTGCGCGGCGAGCGCGAGCGTCCGGTCGCCCAGGTGCTGGGCGCTGCCGTCCTTGTAGAACGGCCGCATCGAGCCGGAGCGGTCGAGCACCAGATAGACACGGGCGCGGAGCCCGGTCAGCCCGTGCGCCTTGAGCGCCGTCTGCGCCGCCTTGTACGGGGCGACGAGCTGCGGAGCACGCGACTTGACCCGCGCGAGCGTGGTGGCGGGCTTGCCGGGGGCGGCTTCCGGCGCGGTGGCGACGACCGGCTCCGGGGCGGCGAGGACGGGCTCGGGGGTGGTGGCGACCGGCTCCGGTGCCTCGGGGGCCGCCGGGGTCTCTGCGACGGCCGGCGTCTCTGCGGTCTCGGAGGCCTCCGTGGCTGCCGGTGCCACTGAGGTTTCGGGGGCCTGGGGGGCCTCAGGGGCGGCCTGGGGCGCCTCGGGGGCGGTCTCAGGGGCCTTGGCCTCCGCTGCTTCGGGGGTGGCTTCCGCTTCCGCTTCTGCTGCCGTCTCCGCCTCCGCTGCCCGTGTCGGCTTGGCCTGCGGCTCCGGTGCGGGCTCCGGGGTTTCGTCGAGGTCGAGGTCGATCGTGATCGGCTCCGGCGTCGACTCGGGCTCCTCGGCCTTGACGGGCTCCTCGGCGGCCACCGGCTTCTCGGCCTTGACGGGCTCCTCGGCGGCCACCGGCTCCTCGGCCTTCACGGCTTCCTCGGCGGCCACCGGTGCCTCGGGCTTCTCCGCCTTCGGACCATCTTCCGGGGCCGACTTCTGCGCGGGGACGGTCGGCGACGTCGGCGCGGCGGCCGCCTTGTCGAAGGCCTCCGCCACCAGGTCGGCGGCCAGCGAGCCGTCACGCTCCGTGGCATCGGCGGTGGGGGCAGCCGTGGACGTGGTGGACGGCGTCTCCGTGGCGGACGCGGAGGCCGCGGAGGGTGTGGAGGACGAGGTGGGGGACGAGGGCGAGGCCGGGGCCGGGATCGACGCCTTCGGCTCCGCCGCGGGCTCGGCCGCCGAAGTGGTCTCCGGCTCCGACTCCTTGGGCTGAACGCGCTCGGCCTGGGGCGGGACGGTGGCCGTGGTCGGCTCGTCCTGCTCCGTGCGGCCGAACACCTTACGCAGCAAGCTCCGAATGCCCATGGGCGAGGCCTTTCGCATGAGTTGGGTGCGGTGAATGTCCGACCTGGGTGAATTCATCCCTGGCCAGGACGGATACGTAAGGTTAGCGGCCGGATCCGGCCGTTCGTCGGTGCGGCCCACCCCTGCGTCAACCGAGCCGAAACCGTTCCCGGACCGAGTCCACGACGGTGCCCACCACCGGCCCCCAAGGGAACAGCGGTGGCCCGGACTTCACCCGCCGTTCACCGGGAGTCCCTCGGACCGCGTGGGGGCACACATACCGTCACGCACGACACCAGACGGAGGGAATCCACGTGCGCAACCTGCTGCCGTTCATCAGCTCGCATCCCGGTGGGCGTTCCGCGCTGACCTGCCGCTTCCGCTGCGGGGACGCCTGCTTCAAGGAGACGCCCAACAACAGCGACAACGAGTACGCCGGCGACATCATCGCCGGTGCCGTGTCGCGCCGCTCGATGATGCGCGCCGCCGCCGTGGTCACCGTCGCCACCGCCGCCGGCACCGCGGTCCTGAACGGCCCGAGCGCCCCGCAGGCCGAGGCCGCCGCGCTCGTCGGACACGGGCAGAAACCGGGCCACCCCCACAAACCGGCCCCGTCCGGTGCGCGTGGCCTGCGGTTCTCGCCGGTCGCGCCCAACAAGGACGACAAGGTCACCATCCCCGACGGATACGCCCAGAACGTGGTGATCCGCTGGGGCGAGCCGATCCTGCGCGGCGCGCCCGCCTTCAACCCGGACAAGCAGACGGCGAAGGCCCAGGCCGGCCAGTTCGGCTACAACAACGACTTCCTCTCCCTGCTCCCGCTGCGCGGCGAGCGCGGCCGGCAGGTCATGGTCGCGAACCATGAGTACACGGACGAGATCCTCATGTTCCGCGGTTACGATCCGGCCAACCCGACCCGGGAGCAGGTGGAGATCGCCTGGGCGGCGCACGGACTCTCCGTGGTCGTCGTCCAGGAGGAGCACCGCACCGGCAGGCTGGGGCCGGTCAACCGGCACCCGTTGAACCGCCGTCTGACCGCGACCAGCGAGTTCCGTATGACGGGCCCGGCCGCAGGCAGCACCCTGCTGCGCACCTCGGCGGACCGGTCCGGCCGCAAGGTGCTCGGGACCCTCAACAACTGTGCGGGCGGCACCACTCCGTGGGGCACCACGCTGCACGGCGAGGAGAACTTCAACCAGTACTTCGCCAACGGCAACACCGACATGCACAAGCGGTACGGGATCGGCACGAGCGCCACCGAGCGCAAGTGGGAGCAGTTCGACCGCCGGTTCGACCTGGCGAAGGAGCCCAACGAGGCCAACCGCTTCGGCTGGGTCGTCGAACTCGACCCGTACGACCCGGACTCCACCCCGCGCAAGCGGACCGCGCTGGGCCGGTTCAAGCACGAGGCGGCAGAGCCCCGGCTCACCTCCGACGGCCGTCCGGTCGTCTACATGGGCGACGACGAGAAGTTCGACTACCTCTACAAGTTCGTCTCCAGCAAGCGGATGAAGAAGGGCAACTCGCGGGCGGCCCGCGAGCACAACCTGACGCTGCTGGACGAGGGCACCCTGTACGTCGCCAAGCTGAGCGGCGACTCGCCGGTCACCGAGATCGACGGCACCGGAAAGCTCCCCAGCGACGGGGAGTTCGACGGCAGCGGCGTCTGGATCCCGCTGGCCACCGGCACCACGTCGCACGTGCCCGGCATGACCGCCGACGAGGTGTACGTCTACACGCGCCTCGCCGGTGACAAGGTCGGCGCGACCAAGATGGACCGCCCCGAGGACGTCGAGCCCTCGCCGCGCACCGGCCGGGTGTACGTGGCGCTCACCAACAACACGGACCGCGGCAAGGCGGGCAAGGCCGGTGCGGACGAGGCCAACCCGCGCAACAACAACAAGCACGGGCAGATCCTGGAGCTCGCGGAGAACTGGGACGACCCGGCGGGTGACGGGTTCGCCTGGCGGCTGTTCCTCGTGGCGGGCGACCCGGACGACCCGTCGACGTACTTCGCCGGCTTCCCCAAGGAGAACGTCAGCCCCATCTCCTGCCCGGACAACGTGGCGTTCGACGACCACGGCAACCTGTGGATCTCCACGGACGGCAACAAGCTGGACTCGCACGACGGCCTGTTCGGCGTGGCGACCCAGGGTGACCGGCGTGGCGAGCTGAAGCAGTTCCTGACCGTCCCGGCCGGGGCCGAGACCTGCGGTCCGGTCATCCAGGACCGCCGGGTCCTGGTCGCCGTCCAGCACCCGGGCGAGATCGACGGGGCTTCGGTCGAGAAGCCGGCGAGCGTCTGGCCCGACGGCCCGGGCAAGATCGTCCGCCCCTCGGTCGTCGCCGTCTGGCGCAGGGACGGGCGCGACATCGGCGTGTGAGGTCCGGTGGGCGGGCGGCCTTATTGCCGCCCGCCCACCGCCGGTCCGCATTACAGTCGGACCCATGGTTTCCGGTGACGCGCCGCAGGCGGAGGGAAGCGTCCGGGTCGACGTGTGGATCTGGTCGGTCCGGCTGACGAAGACCCGTGCCCAGGCGGCCGCCGCCTGCCGGGCGGGACATGTGAAGGTCGGCGGCGAGCGGGCCAAGCCCGCCCAGGCCGTACGCGTCGGTGACGAGGTGCGGCTCCGGCACGCGGGGCGGGACAGGGTGGTCGTCGTCTCGAAGATCGTGAAGAAGCGGGTCGGCCCGCCGGTGGCCGTGGAGTGCTTCGTCGACAACAGTCCGCCCCCGCCGCCCCGCGAGATCGCGATCCAGGTCCCCGTACGGGACCGGGGCACGGGCCGTCCGACCAAGCGCGACCGCCGGGAGATGGAACGCCTCCAGGGACAGCCGCCGGAGCGCTGAGGCCGCCACCCGGTGTTTCACGTGAAACACCGGGCCGGCCGCCCCACGCGCATGCCGGGGGACCTCTGCCCACGCGCATCCCGGACCCTCTGCCCAGGAGTGCCCCGGCCCTCTGCCCAGGAGTGCCCCGGGGCCGGCCCTGGTCAGCTCTGGTAGCCGACGCCGTCTCATCGCACGTCGGCCGCGGCCCGCCTGCTCCGCAGGAGCACCCGGGCCAGCACCGCACCCACCAGCAGGGCCGCACCGACCGCCAGCACCGCCCACACCGTGGTCCGCAGGGAGGCGGCCAGAGCGTCGACCACGGCGGCGGCCGCGTCCCGGTCGCTGTCCGGCACCTCGTCCAGCACCCGGCTCCGGCCGACCGCGACCAGCACCCGGAGCACGATCGCACCGAGCACGAACCCGGCTCCCACGGTCGCGGTGGCCCACAGCCCGGCCCGCGGCCCACGCCGTACGGTGGCGATGCCCACCACCAGGACGAGGAACACCAACGTGGCGACGGCCGGCCAGATGCTGCAGTAGCGGAGCCAGCGGAACGAGCTCCTGAGGTCGTCGGCCTGACCGGGGCCGAGCACGGTGATCTCCGTCCGCTCGACCGGGATCTGGTCGGCGAACGGCACGCCGTCACGGACCAGATCCTGTTTGACCTGATCGATCACCGGAGCCAGATCGATCGTCACGGCCTCCCCGCTGTCGCCGTCCAGGGCGGCTGCCACGGCCTTGTGGGCGGTCCGGTTCGCGGTGTCCCAGGCGTTCCCGAAGGCCTCGGTGGTGGTGAACGACCGCACGGTCTCGTGCAGGAACTCCCGGACCGTGTCCTGGAGCGGACCGAGGTCGATCTGCCGCATCGCCTCGTCGGTGACCAGGTCCGCGACGGTGCTCCGCACCGCTGGGTCGGAGGAGAGCGGCGACACGGCGGCGACGTACCGGTCGGTGTCGTCGATCTCCAGGTCGACCCAGGCGGAGAGCGCGCTCAGCGGCACGAGGACGGCGAGCAGAACGAGCAGGAGCGCCGAGAAGGCCGCGGTGGACGCCGGGATCGCCGAGGGAGAGGTCCGCACCCCTCCAGGGAATCCCGTACGGGGCCGGGCCGCTCCCAGCCGTGCGCCATTCGAGTTGCCGGGCGGCGCGGTCGGGTGTGCTCTGGAGGAACGGGGGGGCGTGCGACGGGGGCGACGGAAGGAGCTGTCCGAGATGGCCACACACGCAGCCATGCCCGGCCGAAGTGGTTCCCGCGCCCATGCGCGGCTCCGCCACCACACCCCCCTCGCCTGGGCGCTGCCCCTGGCGCTCGGCGTGGCCTACGGCTTCTACGCGGCGTTCATCCGTCGCGACGGCGGTCCCAGCACCGGCGGGCAGGTCCTGCTGGGGCTCGTCTCCGGTGTGGCTCTGGCGGTGCTCTGCTTCGCGCTGGGCCGGATCCAGCGCTCGCTGCCGCGCGAACTGCGGGCAGCCGCGTACGGCGCGCTGACCGCGTGCGCCATCGGCTTCCTGGTGAGCCTCACCGACACCAGCGTGCTGAGGTCGACCATTCTGGGTCTGGTGGTCGGGGCGGGCGTCCTCTGCGTCTCGTTCTACGTCTTCTACACGCGGGAGACCTGAATCCCGTCCGCCGTCCGGGGCCGGGTTCCGGTCCTTTCCGACCGTGTGCGCGGCCGCCAGATTCAATCTGGCGGCCGCGCCCCGGCGTCTGGCGCCCAAGAGGTGAGGGAGCGGAACGGGCCGGGCCGGAGGCCCCGGAGGCCCGGGAGGCGGCGGCGGAGGTCGCGGGAGGAGGAGCGAGTGATGACGACGGACGGGAGCACCGGTGCGAGCGCGGACGAGAGCGTCGGCGGGCGCCGGGGCGCGGGGAGCGGCCTCCCCCTGCGCGTGGCGGTGATCATCGGCAGCACCCGCGAGGGCCGCATCGGCGATGCGGTCGGCCGCTGGTTCATGGAGCGGGCCCAGGACCGGAGCGAGCTGGACCTCGCCGTGCTGGATCTCGCCGATTACGACTTCCCCGTGCACTATCCCGGGCGGGCGACCGAGCAGATGACGGATTTCACCGAGGAGATCGCCAGGGCCGAGGCCTTCGTCGTGGTCACCCCCGAGTACAACCGCTCGTTCCCCGCCTCCCTGAAGCAGGCCATCGACTTCGCGTACGAGGAGTGGCAGACCAAGCCGGTCGCCTTCGTGAGCTACGGACACGGTTCCGCCGGGCTGTACGCCGTGGAGCAGCTGAGGACGGTCTTCACCGAGCTGCACACGGTGACCCTGAGGAACGGGGTCGCGCTCGACTTCCTCCGGCAGCCGCTGGAGGGGCACCCTGGTGACACCGGCCGGGACCGGTCCGTGGGGCTGATGCTCGACCAGCTCGGCTGGTGGGGCTGGGCCCTGCGCGAGGCGCGCGCCGTCCGCCCGTACGTCTCATGAGCTCCCGGAACCAGACGCGGATCACCGACCTCCTCCGACGACCCACAAGGAATGGATCATGAGCACTGAACTGGCCATCGAGACCACGGGGCTGGTGAAGGTCTTCGGCGACAACCGTGCGGTGGACGGCATCGACCTCGCCGTCCCCACCGGCACCGTCTACGGGGTCCTCGGACCCAACGGCGCCGGGAAGACCACCGCCGTCCGCATGCTCGCGACCCTGCTGCGCCCCGACGGCGGCACGGCCCGGGTGTTCGGCAAGGACGTCGTGAAGGAAGCCGACGCGGTCCGCAGCCGGGTCAGCCTGACCGGGCAGTACGCCTCGGTGGACGAGGACCTGACCGGGGCGGAGAACCTCGTCCTGCTCGCCCGGCTGCTCGGCCACTCCAAGCCGGCGGCCCGCGACCGGGCGGCCCAGCTGCTCGATGGATTCGGGCTGAGCGAGGCGGCGGGCAAGCAGGTGAAGAACTACTCGGGAGGCATGCGGCGGCGCATCGACATCGCCGCGTCCATCCTGAACACCCCGGACGTGCTGTTCCTGGACGAGCCGACCACCGGACTCGACCCCCGCAGCCGCAACCAGGTGTGGGACATCGTGCGGGCGGTCGTCGCCCACGGCACCACGGTCCTGCTGACCACCCAGTATCTGGACGAGGCCGACCAGCTGGCCTCCCGTATCGCGGTGATCGACCACGGCAAGGTCATCGCCGAGGGAACGAAGGGCGAGCTCAAGGCGTCCGTCGGCGCCGGCACCGTCCATCTGCGGCTGCGGGACGCCGACCAGCGGGCTGAGGCGCAGCAGGTGCTGGCGCTCGCGCTGGACGCGGAGGTCCAGCTGGACCCGGACCCGGTGGCGCTGACCGCCCGGGTCGACGGGCAGAGCACTGAGCAGGGGGCCGCGGAGCAGGCGGGGCGTGCCCTGGCCGAGCTGGCCCGTCGCGGCATCACGGTCGACAACTTCTCGCTGGGACAGCCCAGCCTCGACGAGGTCTTCCTCGCACTCACGGACAAGAAGGGAGTGGCGGCATGAGCACCGCGACCGCCAAGACGGAGCTGGAGGGCGTCGAGCTCGCCGCACCGGACAAGGAACGCCTCTCGGCGCTCCTGGTGGGCCAGGAGCGCCCACCGAGGCCCAGCGCCCTGTCGGCATCGATGACCTTCGGCTGGCGCGCCATGCTGAAGATCAAGCACGTGCCGGAACAGCTCTTCGATGTGACGGCTTTCCCGATCATGCTGGTCCTGATGTACACGTACCTCTTCGGAGGGGCGCTGGCCGGCTCCACGGAGGAGTACATCCAGTTCCTGCTGCCCGGCATCATGGTGATGAGCGTCGTGATGATCACGATGTACACGGGTATCGCGGTGAACACGGACATCGCCAAGGGCGTCTTCGACCGGTTCCGCACGCTGCCGATCTGGCGGCCCGCTCCGATGGTCGGTTATCTGCTCGGCGACGTCCTGCGCTATCTGCTGGCGTCGGTGGTGATGCTCGCCGTCGGCATGATCATCGGGTTCCGTCCGGACGGCGGTGTGCTCGGTGTGCTGGCCGGTGTCGTTCTGCTGGTCGTGTTCTCGTTCTCGTTCTCCTGGATCTGGACCATGTTCGGGCTGCTGCTGCGCTCCGAGAAGTCGGTGATGGGCGTCAGCATGATGGTGATCTTCCCGCTGACGTTCCTCAGCAATGTCTTCGTCGACCCGAAGACGATGCCGGGCTGGCTCCAGGTCTTCGTGAACAACAGCCCGGTCACCCACCTCGGCACGGCGGTGCGTGAGCTGATGCAGGGCAATTGGCCGGCCTCCGACATCGCCTGGACGCTGGGCTGGTCCGGGGTGCTCCTGGTGGTCTTCGGCGCGGTGACGATGCGGCTCTACAACCGGAAGTGACCCGCGGCGCACGGGCAGGTTCGCCCGCCCGCCCGTGCGTCGCGGACGGGTCCGCCGCGTGCGTCCTTGACCTTCCCCGCAGGGGAAGCCCCAGGATCGGTCGGGCCGGGCGGAAGGCGCCCGGTACGAGGAGGTACGGGGTGGAACGCGAAGGCCGCGCGGTGGGTGCCGCGAGCGGAGAGCTGGTGACGATCGGGGAGTTCGCCCGGTTGTCCCGGCTCTCCGCCAAGGCGCTCCGGCGCTACGACGAGCTGGGGCTGCTCCGGCCCGCCCTGGTCGACCCGGTGAACGGTTACCGGTACTACGACCCGGTGCAGGCGGAGGGGGCCCGGCTCGTGGCGTGGCTGCGCAGGATCGGCATGCCCCTGAGCCGGATCGGCCGGGTCGTGGCGCTCGACGCGGGCGCCGCGGCCGTGGAGATCCGGGCCTACTGGGCGCGGGTGGAGGCCGAGACGGCGGCCCGGCGCGATCTGGCGATGTACCTCGTCGACCATCTGTCAGCGGAGGGCAGGGTCATGTCGCGGATACCGGATAACACGGGCAACACGGGCAACACGGGCAACACGTGGAGTACGTGGAGTACAGGGAGTAGGGGGAGTACGGGCAACACGGGAGACACAGGTAGCGGTGTGGGGGCGGCACCGCTCGTGATCCGGTGTGCGGCGCTGACCGATATCGGGGCGGTGCGTACGGCGAACCAGGACGCGGCGTTCGCGGGGCCACGGCTGCTGGCGGTCGCCGACGGTTTCGGGGAGGGCGGGGCCGAGGCGAGTACGGCGGCGATCGAGGCGCTCAAGCCCTCCGCGTGGGGCGTCCGGGAGGGTGCGCTGTCCGCGGCGGATCTGCTGAACGCGCTGGAGGACACGGCGGATTCCGCTTCGCGGGCGGTCCGGGACGCGGTCGCGTCCTGTGCGGCCCCGGACGGTTCGGGGACCACCCTCACCGCGATGCTGTGGACCGGATCGCGGCTCGGCCTCGTGCACATCGGGGACTCGCGGGCCTATCTGCTGCGGGGCGGGGAGCTGTTCCGGATCACGCATGACCACAGCCTTGTCCAGTCGATGATCGACGACGGTTCGCTGAGCAGGGAGGAGGCCGCTTCCCACCCGGGGCCCGCCCTGCTGTTGAAGGCGCTGGTCGGGGAGGCGCGGTCCGCCCCCGTGGCCGTGGCGAGCCGCCCCGACGTCAGCTTGCGGGAGGTGATGGCCGGGGACCGCTATCTGCTCTGTTCGGACGGGCTGTCAGCAGTGGTGGACGTGGCGGAGCTGAGGGCCGCGGTCATCGCGGCGGAGGACCCGGAGGAGGCCGTACGCCGGTTGGTCGGCCTGGCCCGCGAGGCGGGCGGACCCGACAACGTGGCGTGCGTCGTCGCCGACGTCGTCGAGGAGCGGAGGAGTAGCCGCGAAGAGGCGTAGCGGCTCGGGTCAGAGTCGCCAGTCGGGGGTGTGTTCGGGACGGTAGGCGCAGGTGGTCCCGGTCGTCACGGAGGCCTTCAGATGGGCTGCCAGCGCGGGGTGCAGGGTGTCCAGCTTCCGCAGGGTGTCGCGGATCCGGGCGGTGACCGTCTTGCGGGCCCGCTCGGTCTGGTCGCCCAGCCGGCGGGACCGGCCGCCGAGCCCGGCCGCGGTGCGGAGCTCGTCGAGGAGGGCCTGCCGCTCCCGGTCGTATTTCTCGACCCCCCGGGCGTCGTCCCGGGCGGCGGCTCGGTCTATCTCGGCGTCCAGCCGGGCCAGGTGTTCCTTGTAGCGGCGCTTGGCCTCCTCGTCGAGCACCGGATCGCCGCCGAGCTGCCCGGCGGCGATCACGAGGTCCCCGCCCTCGGGTGCGAGGAGCCGGACGGCAGGGACGTCGGCGCCGGGCAGCCCCAGCAGGCTGTGCAGGTCCCGCAGGCCCTTGGCGTCCGGGACGTGCACGGTCATCCCGGCCCAACGCAGCTGCCACACCGGCCCGTTCCGCCGGAACTCGGCGGACGGCACGGCCCGGGCCCCCGCCGACGAGCCGGCCGTGCCCCGGCCCGGGGCCGCGTCCGGGCCTTGATCCTGGCCTTGGCCTTGGCCTTGGTCCTGGTCCTGGTCCTGGTCCTGGTCCTGGTTCTGGGCCTGGGCCTGGTCCTGCGGGACAGCGGGACCGGAAGCGGTGGTGGTGGTGATGGTGGCTGGGCGGGGGCCGGTGGAGGCTTCGTCGATCGCGGTAGCGGTGGCAGCAAGGGGTGCCGTGGTGGGCGGGGCCGTGCGGAGGGCCGCGGCCTCGGTCTCGATGTGGGACAGGGCCAACTCGCCCGCCTCCCGCTCCACTTCACCGAGGAGCCGACGAGCCTGCCCGGCGTCACCGGCTGTCCCGTCACCGGCTGTTCCGTCACCGGTTGCCCTGTCACCGGCTGCCCCGGCCCCGGCCCCGTCCGCGTCGGCGCGGGCGAGCAGGGAGCGGGCCAGGCACAGCCGGGCGCGTACGGCCCAGGGGCGGGCGCCGAGGCGGTCCGAGGAGGCGGCGGCCTCGGTGAGCGCCGCCACCGCCGCGTCGTGGTCGTCGCGCGCGGCGGCGAGCATTCCGAGCCAGAGGTCGACGGGGCCGGCGATGTCGCACCCGTACAGCGAGACGACCCACTGGCCCGTGTAGGGCGTCAGCTCGTCCTCCGCGCGGGTGATGAGCCGCGGGTCGCGCGTGATCGCGGCTGTCTGGGCCAGCAGCCGGAGCCACAGCGGCGTGAACGTCCGCGGATAGGGTGCGGCGCGGTCCGCGTGCTCGGCGATCAGGCGCAGCGCGGGAGCGGCGTCGCCCTGCTCCGCCGCGGTGACCGCTTCCAGCAGCCCGGGATAGGGATACCCGGAGCCCGGAAGCTCGCCGAGGGTCTCCTCGGCCTCGGCGAAGTGGCCCTGGAGCAGGTGCATCGCCCAGCGCAGGTGGTACCCCATGAAGCCGAAGGAGTCGTGGTCGCCGTTCTCCTGGCTGAGTGCGTCGTCCTCCAGTGCGGTGGACGCCTCGGCGAACCGGCCCTGGAGGGAGGCGATCAGGCTGGCGTCGACGGCGACCCCCAGGGCGAACCGGGGCAGCCCGGTCAGCTCGGCGAGCCGGACGAACGCCCGGAACTGGTCGAGGAAGGCCGGGTCGCCCAGCTCCAGCAGGGTCACCCAGCGCATGGACGTCGCGTTCAGTTCCATGTCCTGGTGCTGGGTACGCCGGCCGACGACGGTCATCTCGTCGGTCAGCGCGAGCCGCTCCACCGCCGAGCCGAGACCCCACACGGAGTCGTGACGCGCCCAGAGCGAGAAGGCGAGCGCCTCGTCGTCCGAGCCGCTCCGGGCCAGCGCCATGATGTGGATGGCCAGTTCCTGGGCGAGCCGGTCGTCGGAGAGCCCTTCTTGGCCCTCCTTGCCGGTGATCCTGCGGTGCGCCTCGGCGAGGAGGCCCATCGTGGCCCCGCCGCGACCGCCGAAGGACCCGTCCCGGTGGATGGTGATCGCGACCCGGGCCAGCAGCTCCGGTTCGTCCAGCTCGCGGGCCTGGGCGACCGACCGGTCCAGCAGCCGCTCCGCCTCGGCCGTCTCCCCGGCGTGCCGGAGCTGTCCGGCGAGGTCGAGACCGATCAGCGCGGCACGCCGGAGGTCCGGAGCCCGGCCCTCCGCACCCGCCGGGCCCTCCGCACCCGCCGGGCCCGCCCCGGCCACCGCGAGGGCGCGACGGTAGTGGCCGACGGCCTCCTCGTCGGCCAGGCGTCCCGAGGCGTCCCGGGCGGCCGCCAGCAGCAGGTCGATCCGGCGGTCGCGGTCCAGGGCCTCGCCGGCCAGGTGGGCGTGCCGGGCGAGGTCGCCGGGCCGTACCGCTTCGCCGAGGCCGCCGTGCGCGTCCAGGGACCGTACGGCGGCGGCATGGCGCTCACGGGCCTCGGCGTCGTCCAGCGAGGCGTACAGCGTCTCGCGCAGCAGGTCGTGGGTGAAGGCGTACTGCCCGGAGGAGCGGGGGACGACGACACGGGCGACGACGGCGGGCTCCAGCAGCCGGTCCACGTGGGGGACCGGCGCGCCGTGCACGACGGCCAGGACCTGACGGCCGAACTCCCGGCCGAGCAGGGCGGCGCTGGTCAGCAGGGAGACGACGGGCTCGGGCAGCAGGGCGAGCCGTCGGCGGACCGCTTCCCGCACGCCGGGCGGAATGGTGGAGACCGGGCTCCCGCTGTGCCAGAGCCGGGCGGTCTGCTCGACGAAGAAGGGGTTGCCGCCGGTGCGCCGGTGGACCTCGTCGACCAGCCGCGGTGTGGGCTCGCGGCCCGTCGTCACCGTCATCAGCGCCCCCACTTCGTCCCGGCCGAGGCCGGTCAGGGTGAGGGTCGCGGCGGCGCGCGAGACCAACGGCAGGATCAGCTGCTGGAGCGGGTGCCCGGGGGCCTCCACCTCGACGTCCCGGTAGGTGCCGATCAGCAGCAGCCGCTCGAACCAGGCGTGCTGGGCGGCGAATTCGAGCAGGCGCAGGGAGGCCGGG
Organism: Streptomyces sp. CNB091; assembly: GCF_000377965.1. NCBI lineage: Bacteria > Bacillati > Actinomycetota > Actinomycetes > Kitasatosporales > Streptomycetaceae > Streptomyces > Streptomyces sp. CNB091. The sequence goes on along the minus strand of NZ_KB898994.1, from coordinate 160,418 downwards.
TCGGCGCTGTGCAGATCGTCGAGGACGACCACCAGCGGCCGGCTCTGGGAGACCGTGACGAGGGCCGTGGTCACCGCGTCGAAGAGCCCGAAGGCCTCGGCCCCCTCCGGTGAACCGTCGCCCGGTGGGCTCGTGCCCGTTTCCGTGCCGGGCCCGCCGCCGTGCGCCCCGTCGGGGCCCGGACCACCGGCGGTGCCGGGGGCCGGCAACGTGGCGGGCCCCGGGCCGTCCGTACCGCCCATGGCTCCCCTGACCGGGGCGCCCAGGAGCACGGCGAGCCGGCCGCCCGACGCCTCCTGGGCCGCTGCCCACTCGGCCGCGGTGGCGGACCGGTGCAGGCCGCGCAGGATCTGGACCCAGGGCCAGTAGCCGGGGGTATTGTCCGAGTCCCAGCAGGAGCCTCCGACCACCAGCGCCCCGCGCCGCCGTGCCTCGTGGGCGGCGTCGGTGACGAGCGTGCTCTTGCCGATTCCGGCCTCGCCGGTGACCAGCACGAGACCGCCGTGGCTGTCCGTGGCCCGGGCGATCTCCGAGCGGAGAACGCCTGCGGGGTGGTCGCGCCCGAAGAGAGCAGGGGTCATGACCACACGATAGGAGTAGCCACTGACAACGGCCCCTCCGTTTCCTGACCGGGGAAACGGAGGGGTCGCGTGGGACCGGGGAGACGGCGCGGTCGCGTACGGCCGGAGGTGCGGCGCGGTCGCGTACGGCCGGGGAGACGGCTCAGTCGCGTACGACCGTCACCGGGCACGGGGCGTGCTGGGTGACGTGGAGGCTGACCGAGCCGAGCAGGGTGGCCTTCAGGCCGGTGTGGCCGCGGGCTCCCACGACGAGCAGCTCGGCGCCCTGGGCGCGGTCGAGCAGGGCCTGGGCCGGATTGCCGATGACCACGACCTTGGTGACTGCGGCGGCCCCCTCGGCGCCGAGGGCCTCCTCCAGCGCCTCGGTGAGGGAGACGGTGGCCAGGGCCTGCGGGTCGAAGTCCTCCGGCATGCCCGGCATCATCGACGCCCAGCTGGTGGCGGGGTACTCCCAGCTGTTCACGGCCTCCACCGAGGCGCCGGTCAGCTCGGCCTGACGCACCGCCCAGTGCAGCGCCTTGATCGAGGAGTCGGAGCCGTCGACGCCCACAACGATCCTGCCCATATCTGCCTCCAGCTCGGTACAGCTCGCGGTACAGCCCGGTAGATCCGTACAGCGCGGTCTGTTCTGTCCCGCTTGTACAGCGTTCGATCTCACTGTAGTCACATCGGACAAGTGTGGGCGGTTCGGGGTGAACCGCCCCCACGGCATCGGTCCAGCCCCACGGCATCGGTCCGCCCCCACGGCATCGGTCCAGCCGCACGGCATCGGTCCGCCCCCACGGCATCGGTCCAGCCGCACGGCATCAGTCCAGCCGCAGGTCCGCGAGCTGCTGCTCGAACGGGACGACCGCGTCCTCCCCGTCGTCCAGGCCCGGGGGCCGGGAGGCGCCGGAGACCGTACGGCCCAGGACCGCGGAGGCCAGCTCGCCGCCGGCGCGCCGGATCCGGGACGGCAGGCCCTCGGTGTACTCGTCGCCCGAGGAGCCCCAGTCCTCCGAGGCCGCGTAGACGGAGGTGGGCACGGTGACGGCCCGCAGGTAGGCGAAGAGCGGGCGCAGCGCGTGCTCCAGGACCAGCGAGTGCCGGGCCGTCCCGCCCGTCGCGGCGATCACCACGGGCTTGCCGGTCAGCGCGGTGTTGTCGATCAGGTCGAAGAACGACTTGAACAGACCGCTGTACGAGGCGGTGAACACCGGCGTCACGGCGATCAGCCCGTCGGCCTCCGTCACCGCGTCGATCGCTTCCCGCAGCGTGGCCGAGGGGAAGCCGCTGAGCAGGTGGTGGGCGATGTCCACGGCGAGGTCGCGGACCTCGATGACCTGGACCTCGACGTTCCGGTCCTGCTCGGCCGCGAGGCGCTCGCGGGCGGCGGCGGCCAGCCGGTCGGCCAGCAGCCGGGTGGAGGACGGCTGGCTGAGCCCGGCCGAGACGGCGACGATGCGCAGGGGGGTGGTGGCGAACATCGGGGTCAGGCCTCCTTTCCAGAGGCTCGGGCGGCGGCGACCGCCGGGTGGAGGGGCGCGGACTTCGGCACTCCGGCCGGCCGCAGGTTGGCGAACTCCTTGCGCAGCACCGGTACGACCTCCTCGCCGAGGATGTCGAGCTGCTCCAGGACCGTCTTCAGCGGGAGCCCCGCGTGGTCCATCAGGAACAGCTGGCGCTGGTAGTCGCCGACCGCGTCCCGGAACCCCAGCGTCCGCTCGATGACCTCCTGCGGGGAGCCCACGGTCAGCGGGGTCTCGCGAGTGAAGTCCTCCAGGGACGGGCCGTGGCCGTAGACCGGCGCGTTGTCGAAGTACGGTCGGAACTCCCGTACCGCGTCCTGCGAGTTCTTGCGCATGAACACCTGGCCGCCGAGTCCGACGATCGCCTGGTCGGCGGTGCCGTGCCCGTAGTGGGCGTAGCGGCGCCGGTAGAGGTCGACCATCTTCCTCGTGTGCTCCATGGGCCAGAAGATGTTGTTGTGGAAGAAGCCGTCGCCGTAGTACGCGGCCTGCTCGGCGATCTCGGGGGAGCGGATGGAGCCGTGCCAGACGAACGGCGGGACGCCGTCCAGCGGGCGCGGGGTGGCGGTGAAGGACTGGAGCGGGGTACGGAACTTGCCCTCCCAGTCCACGACGTCCTCGCGCCACAGCTTGTGCAGCAGGGCGTAGTTCTCGATCGCCATCGGGATGCCCTGGCGGATGTCCTTGCCGAACCAGGGGTAGACCGGCCCGGTGTTGCCCCGGCCCATCATCAGGTCGACGCGGCCGTCCGCGAGGTGCTGGAGGGTGGCGTAGTCCTCGGCGATCTTCACCGGGTCGTTGGTGGTGATCAGCGTGGTGGACGTGGACAGGATCAGGTTCTCGGTGCGGGCGGCGATGTAGCCGAGGGTGGTCGTGGGCGAGGACGGGACGAACGGCGGGTTGTGGTGCTCGCCGGTCGCGAAGACGTCCAGGCCGACCTCCTCGGCCTTCTGCGCGATGGCCAGGGTCGCCTTGATCCGCTCGTTCTCGGTGGGGGTCCGGCCGGTGGTCGGGTCGGTCGTGACGTCCCCGACGGTGAAGATCCCGAACTGCATGGCGTCCGCCTTCCTGAGTGCCGGCCGTGGTTCCGAAGCTCCGTTCCGAAGCGCTGTTCGAAGTCCTGGCCGATTTGGTTGAATGTTGAACTACACCCTACAACGGGACCCCCCTCCTGCCTATTCCTGCCTGTTTCCCTGCGGCCCGGCGCCCTGTGGCCGCTACACTCGGCCCGTGACCTCCGTCCTGTGCCGAAACTGGTGGCGCTCCTCCTAGGAGCGGCCACCGCATCTGCACGGAACCAGGGCCGTTCGACATGGACGGCCCTTTTCGCTGCCCTCGCACGGCGCGGACACGGAGACGGAGCGCAGCGGCGCTCGTCGGCGGGGCCGTCCCTCACGTATCACTCGCGCGAGGAGAGACACCCACCATGACCACGACCACCGCCGAGCCCCACAGCACCGAGCCCCACAGCGCCGACGTCCACAGCACCGAGTTCCACAGCGCCGAGCTGGAGCGCCGCATCGCCCAGGACCCCGGCAGCTTCCGGGTCCTCACCGGGGACCGCCCCACCGGCCCTCTCCACCTCGGCCACTACTTCGGCTCCCTGCTCAACCGGGTCCGCCTCCAGAACCTCGGCGTGGACGTCATGGTCCTCATCCCCGACTACCAGGTGATCACCGACCGGGACACGGCCGAGCGGCTGGGGGAGTACACCGACGGGCTGCTCCTGGACTACCTGGCCCTCGGTATCGACCCCGCCCGGGCCACCGTCTTCTGCCACAGCGCCGTCCCCGCGCTCAACCAGCTCATGCTGCCCTTCCTCAGCCTCGTCTCCGTCGCGGAGCTGAACCGCAACCCCACGGTCAAGGACGAGATCGCGCACTCACGGCAGTCCGCGGTCAGCGGGCTGATGCTCACCTACCCGGTCCACCAGGCCGCCGACATCCTGTCCTGCAAGGGAAACCTGGTTCCGGTCGGCCGGGACCAGGCGCCCCACCTGGAAGTCACCCGGACGATCGCCCGCCGCTTCAACGAGCGGTACGGCGCCGTCTTCCAGGAGCCAGACATCATGTTCTCCGCCGCGCCCCTGCTGCTCGGCACGGACGGCACGAAGATGAGCAAGAGCCGGGCCAACTCCGTGCCGCTCGGCGCCACCGCCGACGAGACGGCCCGCCTCATCAAGGGCGCGACCACGGACGCCGACCGGCACATCACCTACGACCCCGACGCCCGCCCCAACGTCTCGTCCCTGGTGCTGCTGGCCGCCCTCTGCCTGGAGCGGGACCCGCACGAGGTCGCGGCGGGAATCGGCGACGGCGGAGCCGCCGCTCTCAAGCGGACGGTGACCGACGCGGTCAACAGCCACCTGGCCCCCTTCCGGGCCCGGCGGGCGGAGTACGCGAAGGACCTGACGTACGTACGGTCGGTGCTCCGCGCGGGCAACGAGCGGGCGAACGCACTGGCGGAGGCCACGCTGGACGAGGTACGGGAGGCGATGGGCGCGTTCCGGTAGCGGGTTCCGGTAGCGGGTGCGGGTGCGGGTGCCGGTGCCGGGGTGCCGGTGACCGGTGCCAGGTTCCCTTAGCCGGGTGCCGTCGGGCTCTGCTGGCTCGGGCCCCTGCTGGCTCGGGCCCCTGCCGGTCCGGTGCCCCCCTGCCGCCCCGGGCCCTTGCCGCCCCGCCCCCCTACCGTCTCGGCGCCACCGTCCGCTGCCGCCGCAGCAGCTCCGCGAGTCCCCGGCGGGTGGCGGCGATCACCACCCGGTCGGTGGCGCGCAGGACGTAGCCGGGGTGCAGGTCCCAGACCAGTCCGGACGGCGGCGGCTCCGCGTCGCCGTCCGGGTCGTACGGCGGTATGGCGGCGAGGTCCGGGGTCCGGTCGGCCGGCGGGGTGGCGTCGATGGCCAGGACCCGCCAGGCGCCCGCGCGGAAGGCCTGCTCGACCGTGTGGCCCGCCAGTTGCGGGTGCGCCGCCACCTCCAGGGCCGCGAACAGCATGACCTTGCGCTCGACCGGGATCGCGCCGAGGATCTGGCGGCCCATCATGGCGCCGGCGAAGGCCGGGGCGGCCAGGTGGGAGACGGAGCGGGAGCGGGTCAGGGCCCCGGGGTGCGCGGTGCGCAGGGTGCGGTAGACGGCGGTGGCGAACTCGTCGTCGTACAGCCGCAGCGCGACCCTGAGGTCGGGCTTCACCGAGCGGGCGTACAGCGCCGCTTCCAGGTTCGTGGTGTCGATGCTGGTGAGGGCGAGCAGGGCGCGGGCACGGCGGATCTTGGCCGCCTCCAGGACGCCTTCCTGGGTGACGTCGCCGATGACGGTCGGCACGTGCAAGGAGCGCGCCAGCGGGATGCCTCGCGCGTCGGGGTCCTCCTCGACGACGACCACGGGGACGTCGAGTTCGCGGAGCTGTACGAGGACACGCGTGCCGATCTTGCCGAGCCCCAGCAGCACCACGTGCCCCGACAGACCGCGCGGTGGGCGGCGCAGCGAGGAGGCGGTGCGCAGGGTGCCGAACGCCTCCAGTACGGCGGCGACCAGCAGGGGGAGCAGGAGGAGGCCGGCGACGCCGGAGAGGAGCTGGATGATCTGCCGGGCGTCCTTCTCGCCCTCGGCCGGGTCGCCCATCGCCAGCAGGTCGAGCAGGGTCAGGTGGGTGGAGTGCACCACGCTGTCCTCGGTGGTCACGACCGAGGCGATCACCAGGGCGACCACGGAGGCCGCGACGCCGAGGGCCGACCAGCGCAGCCTGCGGGAGAAGACCTGCGAGAGCGGGGCGCCCCTGCCGCCCATCCGGGTGGCCCGACGGGCCGGGTCGGCCCGGCTGACCGCTTCGAGGACCACCGTGCCCCGGCCGGTCGCGGCGGCGACGGCGCTCTCGTCGGGCAGCAGCTGCGGGGCCTCGTCGCCGCTGCTGTCCGAACCCTCCGCGCCCGCCGGGTCGTTGGTGGTGGAGGAGAGCAGTGCGAGGGTGCACAGGCCGGGGTCGGCCGTCTCGCCGGGGCGCGGCGGCGGGCGTTCGGCGGCGCGCAGGAGCAGCCCCTCGGCCTGGATGATCTTGCTGCTGCCGGTGAGGGCGGTGGCGGCGAGGGCCGGGGCGGCGGTGTCGGCGTCGGACAGGACGGTGGTGGAGGCGTCCAGCAGCGCCGGGTCGATGCCGGGCATGGCGACGGCCGCCGCCTGGTCGAGCAGCTCCTCCAGGTGGAGCCCGAGCTTGCGGTTGTAGAGCCGGATCACCAGCCGCAGACGGGGGTTGAGGCGGCGGGCGGTCAGGGCGGCGCGGATGTTGCGCTCGTCGTCGTCGTAGACGAGCGCAAGGGCGGCGGCCCGGTCGACGCCCGCCTCCTCCAGTACGTCGTCGGACGGTTCGGGGGCCTCCATGATGCGGACGGCCTCGACCCCGGCGTTGGTGTCGAGGCTGCCGCCGCCGGCCGCCCCGCTGCCGCCGCCGGCCGCCGCGTTGCCGCCCCCGGCCGCTCCGCTGCTGCTCCCGGCAGCCCCGTTGCCGTTGCCCGCGCGGTTCATCGCCGCCGACATTCGCCCGAACAGGGCCGCCGCGCGCCCCCGTTGGGTCAGCGGCGTCTCCGGGCTGTTCGCGTCCCGGCCCGGGGGCAGGAGCAGGGTGACCCTCTCCCCGTAGACGTAGCGCAGCTCCACGGCGAGCCGGCGCGCCAGGGCGTCGTCACCGCAGACGATCATGTGGCCGGCCGACGGCGGGCGTCCCGGCTGCTGAGGAAGTGGAGGCACGAAACCCAGCATGCCGTGCTCCTTCCGGCTCGGTCTTCCCGTTCAGTGTGGAGTGTTGGCGATCTTCGCATGGTGGTCCGGAACGGCCCGGTCGTTGAGCGCGCCCACCGGACCCCGGGGGCCGCCCGCCGGGCCCTGGTGTTCGCCTGCTGGGCCCTGGGGTCCGCCCACCAGTTCCTGCGGTCCACCCACCGCCCCCTGCGGTCCGCCCGCCAGCAGGTGGCGGGGGTCCGCCGCGCGCTGGATCGCCGTCTCGACCGCCGCGATCCGGTCCGCGAGCAGCCCGAGCGCGGCCACCGCCCTCGTCATGGGGTCGCCGTCCGGGCCGCCGAGCGCCTGCGTGCGGACGTAGGACGCGGTGATCGCCGCCCACCGCTCGGCCTGTTCGGCGGTGAGCGTCCAGCGCAGGGCGGCCAGCTTGAGGAGGTTCGCCTCGGCCCCCGTCGTGAGCGTCTGGGCCTCGCCGGCGTAGTGGTCGTCGACGACGGCGGACAGCTCGTCGTCGTTCATGACGGGCACGATCCGCTCGGCGATCTTGTTCATGTTCCGGTAGGAGCCCTGGAGCCGGAACGGCGGCTCGGTGCGCGTGGCGTCCGTCCGCGCGGCCGAGGCGATGTACGCCGCGTTCACCGCGAGCACGGTGTCCCGGGCGGTGAGCAGATGGCGCAGCACGGCTAGGACGGCGCCCAACTCGGCAGCGCTGTACGGGTGTTCCAGGTGCTCGGCGCGGGCGGCCGGGTCGCTGCCGCCCGCCAGCCGTACCAGCAGCGCCAGGTCGTCCCGGGACCGGGCGGCCAGCGGGGCGAGGACCGGGTTGGCGGTCAGGGCGTTCTCCACGAAGCTCAGCGCGAAGACGTCGTCCCGGCCGCTGAGGACCTCGCCGAGGTTCCAGACGTCGGCCCGGTTGGCGAGCATGTCGGGGATCCGGAACCGCTCGCCGGACTCGGTGTACGGGTTGCCCGCCATGCACACCGCGAACCGCTTGCCGCGCAGGTCGTAGCTGCGCGGCTCGCCGTCCCGCACGCCCTCGATACGGCGCGTGGCGTCACACAACGGGATGAACTTCTGTAGCAGTTCGGGCGAGGTGTGCTGGATGTCGTCGAGGTAGAGCAGGGTGTTGTTGCCCGCCTCCAGCGCGAAGTTGATCTTCTCGATCTCCTGCCGGGCGGTGGCGCTCGGGGCCCGGTCCGGGTCAAGGGAGGTCACGTCGTGGCCCAGGTTCGGCCCGCTGATCTTGACGAGCACCATGCCGAGCCGGTCCGCGACGTACTCCATCAGCGTCGTCTTGCCGTAGCCGGGCGGCGAGACGAGCAGCAGCAGCCCCTGCGAGTCGGTGCGCCGGTCGGCGTCGGCGGTGCCGAGCTGCTTGGCCAGGCTGTCGCCGATCAGCGGCAGATACACCTCGTCGAGCAGCCGGTTGCGGACGAACGCCGACATCACGCGCGGCCGGTGGTCGTCCAGCCGCAGCCGCCCGCGCTCGGCGGTCACCAGGGAGGTGCGCAGCCGCTGGTAGGCGCGGAAGCCGGGCACGGTGTGCGCACGGAAGTCGGCCGTACGGGCGAGGAGTTCGTCGATCCGTACGGTGAGGGACCCGCCGCCCGCGATGCGCGGGTGGTCGCCGAGGAGGCCCTCCAGCCGCTCGGTGAGCGGGGCGTCGCACGCGTACCGCTCCAGCTCCGGGCAGAGCTCCACCGCCACCGCCTCCGCCAGGTCGCCGCCGTCGAGGCCGGCTCCGCCGCAGGCCCCCGCCGTCTCGGCGTACGGGGCGAGCCAGCCCTCCACGAGCTGCCGGCGGGCGGCCAGGTCGTCGCCCAGGGCTGCCAGGTCCTCGGTGTACGCGTCGGGGCCGACCGCCCGGTGGAAGGCCTCCAGGAAGGCACGTACCGAGGAGCCCACGACGAAACCGGCGGGCCCGGTGGTCAGCTCCTCGAAGAGGTACGCGGCGACGGCATGACCCGGCGCGGACGGGGACGGGGACGGGGACGAGGGCGGGGGCGGGGATGAGGGTGGGGACGAGGACGAGGACGCGGACGGGGGCGGGGATGAGGACGGGGACGAGGGCGAGGACGCGGAGCCGACCGCCGCCGCCCACTCCTCCTGGAGCACCGCGATGGCCGGGGCCAGGCCGAAGGTGTCGCGGGCACGCGCCAGGGAGACCGCACGCCTGGTCCAGGACGTGCGTAGCGCTTCATCGGAGCCGTACGCCCAGAAGAGCTGGGCCGCCGCGCGGACGGCGGGCTCGTGGCGCAGCAGCCCCGCGTCCGCGTGCAGACGCAGCAGTGCGGCCAGGATCGCGGTGGCGTCCTCGTCGTGGACGCCCCGCGTGTACCCCTCGTCGTACGCCTCGGCGGCCGACTCCCGCACCAACCGCGCCAGTTCGGCATCGGTGAGGGCGGCGAGATGCCGGGCCCCGTGCTCGTCGAGGAGGCGGGCGGCGAGGTGTTCGGCGCGGTAGACGGAGGCGTTCTCGGAGGGGAGCAGCTGCTCCCAGTACGGCCGGGCCGCCGCGAACGCCGGGTCGGTGACCGGGGCCCGGTAGTCCGTCCCGGTCAGCGCGAAAGCGAGGCCCTGCCCCTCTCCCTGCCCCTGCCCCTCCCCCTGACCGTTCCGGCCCCCTGCCGGCACGAGCGTCAGGTCGAACGGCTGGGTGTTCACGGCGAACCGGTGGCGGCCCAGCCTGATCACGGACCCGCCGTCCGCGTACAGCTCGGTACGGTCGCGCAGGGCGCGGCCTGCCTCCTGGCGGGCCGCCTTCAGCCGCCCGTCCAGCTCCTCCGCCCGTACGGGATCGCCCAGTTCGCGCAGCTCGTCGGCGGTCCGGCGGATCTTGGCGACCATCGGATCGGAGGCGAAGTAGGTGTGGACGGCGTCGAGATCCTCCAGCGAGGCGACCCGCCGGGCGATGGTCTCCAGCACCCGGCCCGCGGACCCGGCCAGCCGCTCCGCGCGGCGCGCCCGCTCGTCCTGGAGCGTCTGCTTGCGTGCCGAGAACGCCTCGTACACCTCGGTGCGGCGCTCGGCCAGTTCGGCGAGGAAGTCGTCGAACTCCGCGAACCGTGACTCCAGGTTCTCCAACTGGAGCAGCAGCCGGGCCAGTTGGTCGTCGCACGTCTCCGGGGTGCCGGCGGCGGCCAGCGCGCCCGTGACGGCCTGCCCGAGCAGCGCGAACTCGGCGGCGAACTCGGCCCGCCCCTCCTTCGACAGCAGCTCCCGGCGGCGTGCGTCGAGCGTGGCGCGGGCCCGGTTCGCGCCGCCCAGCACCTCCGCGATCCGCTCCAGGATCGACGTACGCACGGTGGCGTCGCCGATGTCGAGACCGGCGACGACGTCCGTGACGGTGGCCAGCCCCTCCGTCATCGCGGACAGCCGGTCGGTCACGGCGGACGCGTCCCGGACGGTCTCCAGCGCGCCCGCGTCGGCCACGAGCCCCGCGATGTCCGCGTGATACCTGTCGAACGCGTCCTCGCGCGCCAGGAACGACACGGCCCTCTGGGCGGCCGAGGCGATGTCGCCCTCGGTCCTGGCCGACAGCTCCGCGACGCGCTCGACGTCGGCGTACCGCATGTCGCCGACCGTCGACAAGTGGCCGTGCGCCTGGCGGAGTTCGGTCAGCCGCTCGACCCAGGCGGACGCCGACCCGGGAGCTTCTCCGCGCACCCGGCGCACCAGTGCGGTGATGCGGGCTGCGGTCTCCTCCAGCGCGTCCGCGGCCCGCCGGGTCAGTTCCTGTACGGCGGTGAACTCGGCCAGCACCTGCCGCGCGGTGGCCCCCAGCTCGCGCAACGGCTCGTCGAGCGCGCCCAGTTCGGGGTCAGACAGCCAGTGGTAGCGGTCCTGGGCGCGGGCGCAGTCGGCGGCGAGCTGCCCGTAGACGGCGGTCGTCGGCGTCATGTCCCGTACGCCGTGGGCGAGGGCGAGACAGTCGGAGATCCCGCGTACCAGGTCGGCGTTGCCGGTCCGGGCGAGCGGGCCGGTCCCGGCGGGGCGGCCTGCGGCGTAGGTGTCGGAGACGTACGGGGTCTCCCAGCGCTGCAAGGGGTGCACGCGCGCGGGGCCGTCCGGGCTGTCCCGGAGCAGGATCAGCGTCCCGTCGTCCAGCAGGGCGTGCCCCCGTCCGGTGAGCGGGGTGGCGACCTCCTGACGGATCAGGTTGTAGGGGAGCAGGAGGCTGCGGAGCCCGTCGCGGGAGCGGAAGACGTAGAGCACGTCCTCCCCGTTGGGCGAGCGGACCGCGCCCTCGAAGACCGGCTCGGTCAGCTCCTCGGCGGTGTCGAAGGTCTTCGCGGTGCCGGTGGTGAGGTAGTAGCCGCCGGGGAAGATGATCCCCTGGTCCTCGGGGAGCCGGTGGCAGGACGGGCCGATGCCGTCGAGCCGCTGGACGGTCGCGAGCAGCGAGTTGAAGACGAGGTGCCGCCAGGCGTCCTCCTTGTACGGGCGGACGCGCAGCAGCACCAGCGGCCCGACCTCCGCGTACTCGACGTCGGCGTCGGCCAGCGACTGCAACGGCTCGTCGACGGGTTCCTCGTAGATCCCGTCCGGGGATTCCGTGTCGTCGGTGACCTTGACGGTGAGGGTGCCGCCGAGCGTGTCGACGAAGAGCCCGCCGCCCTTGCCGACGGCGATGTGCGGATGGCGTCCCGGGACGTGGGCCTCGCGCCCCGCCACGGTCCACGCGAAGTCGTGGGAGGGCGGGAAGACGTGGTCGCGCTCGCCCTGGGCGTCGAGGAACGCCCCCGGCGACCCGTCCGGGCCCAGCGCCCAGCGCAGCACCCGGATGTCCTCGGCGTTCTCGCCGGTCCGGAAGACGGCGAGGAGCCTGCCGTCGACGCGGCGCAGCCGCAGCAGGCGGGCGTCGCGGAAGTAGCGGTGGAGGGAGGAGAACTCGCGCCGGAAACCGTCGTCGTCGAGGGGGGTGGGCTCCGCGGCGGATTCGGCACCGGACTCGGCACCGGACTCGCCACCGGACTCCCCTGCCGGGGCGTCGTCCGCCGGTGGCGAGTCCCGTACGAGGAGGACGTCCTCGACCCCGGCCTCGCCGCGTGCGCCCGGCCCGCGCTGGAAACCGAAGAGCAGCCGGCCGCCCACCGCGACGAGGTCACGCGGCACAGAGGCACGTTCGGTGCGCACCTGCTCGGTGGCGAGCAGCCGCAGCCCGGTCGAGCCGAACTCCTCGGTCCGCCGTACGTTGAGCGCCTCGGCCCGCCGCACCAGCTCGCCGGCCTGCGCCGAGAGCCGCCGCCGCAGCACCTCGTAGGCGCCGGCGTCCACGTCGCCTGCGGCGCTCGGGGCGTTCTGTGGCGCGGTGGCGGTGGCGGTGGTGTCGCTGTCCATGCGTACGGCTCCCTACGTAGTGCATCGTCTTCGCCCGGCCCGTCCGGCCCCAGTCAGCCTGTCCGGCTCCACCTGGCCCGTCCGGCTCCACCTGGCCCGTCCGGCTCCACCTGGTCGGCCCGGCTCCAGCCAGCTGGTCCGTTCGTCTCCACCCGGTCGGTCCGGCTTCACCCAGCCCGTCCGGCGTTTGAGGACGGAACCCCGGGCCTGGTAGGCCCGCCTCCTGGCGTGCGGGGGGCGGCCCGAAATCCAGCCTGTCCGGCGCTTGAGGACGGAACCCTGGGCTTGGTGGACCGGTCCTCACGGGCAGGCCGGCCCCTGGTGCCCGCCGCCCGCCCAGCGGGACCCACACGTAGACCGCCGGCCCCCGGTCCGAAGGTTCCGTCCTCAAGCGCCGGACGGGCTGAGAGTGGCCGCCCACGTCCGGTCCTGGCCCCCCGGCCCGAGGGTTCCGTCCTCAAGCGCCGGACGGGCTGAGAGTGGCCGGGGGTTCGTCCTCAAGTGGCGGGCCGGGTGAGTGTGGCCGGGGGTTCGTCCTCAGGCGGCGGGCCGGGTGAGTGTGGCCGGGGGCTCGTCCTCAAGTGGCGGGCCGGGTGGAGGGTGCTAGCCGTGTGCCCCGGCCCCCGCCCCCGCCCCGTTCCGGGAGGCGGCGGTCGGAGTCGGCGGAGCCACCGGCGTACCGTTCGTCAGCGCCGACACCGGCAGATCCGCCAGCCCCAGCTCCTTCGCCGCCGCCAGCAACTGCTGCACCTGCCCGGACGCCGCCCCCGACGCCCCCGGCCCCATCAGCCGCATCAGCAGCGCCGACACCGTCAGGTTCTGCACATCGCCCGTGGAGAACGAGCCCAGCACCCGGCTGATGTCGTCGGTGAAGGACGACGAGCCGTTCAGCCACGGCCCCGCCAAGGCCTGCGCGGTCTGCGAGTTGTCGACGAACCCGTCCACCGCCTTGCCGAGCGAGATCGACGAGACGAGCCGGTCGAAGAAGACCGAGTCGCCGCCGACGATGTCGATGTCGGCGTTCTCCAGGCCCGTCGCCAGGATCGTCGCCTGTGCCTCGGCGACCTGCCGCTGCACGTCGAGACCGGCCAGCCGGATCTCCTTCTCCGCGTCGAGCCGCAGCCGGTACTCCTCGTGCCCGCGCGACGCCTCGTCCAGCGCCGCCATCGCGGCCGCCTTCTCCGTGAGCCCCGCGGCCTCCGCCTTCAGCTTCTCGCCGATGACCGCCGCGTCGGCGGTCGCCTGGGCCGCGGTGCCCTCCGCCGTGGCGAGCGCCTTGAGCCGCGAGCCCTCCGCCTCGGCCTTGAGCCGGGCCGCCGTCGCCCCGGCCTCCGCGAGACCGGCCTTCTCGGTGACGTCCGCCTCCGCGTCCGCCACCTGTACGGCGGCGAGCCCGGGAGCGGCCGTCTCGGCCTGGATGCCCTCGGCGAGCCGCAGCTTGGCCTGCGCGTCGAGGTCCGCGGTCTTGAGCCGGGCCTCGGCGAGCGTGAGCTGCTCGGCCGCCAGGTGGGTGGAGGCCGCCTCCGCCGCCTCGGCCGCCTTGATGTCCTTGACCAGCTTCTCCTGGGCCTCCGCCTCGGCCGCGATGATGACCGACCTGCGGGACCGCTCGGCGTCCTCGACGGCGCGCAGGGTGAGGATCGACTCCTCCTGCTCGGCGACCGTGCGGTCCACGGCGATCCGCTCCCGGATGACGTCGGCGACCTCGCGGCGCTCGGCCTCGACCTCCTTCGTGGCGGCGATCCGGTTCAGCTCGGTCTCGCGCTCGCGCCCGATGACCTCCAGCATCCGGTCCTTCTCGATGCGCTCGCTCTCGACGGCGATGACGCGCTCGCGGTTCTTCTGCGCGACGGCGATCTCCCGCGCCTGGTTCTCGCGCTGGATGCCGAGCTGCTCCTCGGTCTTGATGAACGCGGTCTGCGAACCGAGCCGCTCCTCCTCCTGCACCCGGGCGGTGGCCGCCTCCTCGCGGGCCCGCAGGACCTCGACCTCGCGGCGCTGCTTGATCTCCGCCTCGGCCTGCCGGCGCTCCAGCTCCAGGATCGTCTCGCGGGCGTCGACGTCCTGCCGGGTGATCTCCTTCTGCTCGGTTCGCTGGAACTCGTTGGTCCGCACGTGCTCGATCGCGGTCAGCTCGGTGATCTTCCGGATGCCCTGGGCGTCCAGGATGTTGGCCCCGTCGAGCTGGGCCATCGGGGTCTGCTCAAGGAAGTCGATCGCGGCGTCGTCGAGGTGGTAGCCGTTCAGGTCGGTGCCGATGACCTGGATGATCCGGTCCCGGAACTCCTCGCGCTTGGTGTACAGGTCGACGAAGTCGAGCTGCTTGCCGACGGTCTTGAGCGCCTCGGAGAACTTCGCGGCGAAGAACTCCTGGATGGCGACCTTGTCGCTGGCCCGTGCCGTGCCGATGGACTGCGCGACCTTGATGACGTCCTCGACGGTCTTGTTGACCCGGACGAAGAAGGTGATCTGGATGTCGGCGCGGATGTTGTCCTGGCAGATCAGACCCTCGCGCCCGGCGCGGCGGATCTCGATCGTCTTCACCGAGATGTCCATCGTCTCGGCCTTGTGGAGCACGGGCAGGACGACGGCTCCGGTGAAGGTGACGTCGACCTTCTTGGTCTTGGAGATGATCAGCGCCTTGCCCTGCTCGACCTTGCGGAACAGCCGGGTGATGACGAAGGCGATGGCGATGACGATGAGCAGGACAACGGCGATGAGCACGCCGATGCCCCAGGAGATGGCATCCATAGAAGAGTCCTTGGCGGCTTGTCGGTACGGAAGAGGCACAAGTGAGGTAAGCGAGGCAGAGGCGGCCCGCCCGCCACGGGGGAGGGCGGCCGGTGGGCGACGACGACGGTGGTGACCGGAGGGAGGCGTGAAGTCCCGGTGGCCAGGTGGCCAGGTGGCCAGGTGGTCGGTGGCCGGGAGGTCCGGTGGCCCGTTTCCGGGTCAGCCGGCCGTCCCGCCCGGCAGCTCGTGCGGCCTGGTGTTCGGTCCCGGATCGAGCGCCGCGTCGTAGGGCGAGACCCAGAAGAACTCGCCGTCCTCGTCGTACGCGTAGAGGAGTCCGGAGCCGCCCATGACGAGCGGTGCTTCCACGGCGGCCGGCCCGGAGAGCCGGGAGGCGGACGGGAACGGCCCGGCCGTGCGGACCTGCACGATGGCCGTCGATCCGTCGTGCGACACGACCTCGGCCTGGCCGAACGTCGCGGTGACGGAGCCGGTGCGGACCGTGCAGACGCTCCCGACGAAGTCCAGCCGCGATGGCGGAGGTTCCGCCGGGAAGTACCGGCGGAAGCGGTGGACGAGGAGGCGGACGGCAGCCCAGGCGAGGAACAGCGACCCGGCGAGTACGGCGACGGCGAGCACGGCGCGGGTGGTGCTGCCGGTGTCGCTCCGGTGCAGCAGGACCGTGCCGGTCACGCTGCCGAACCAGGCGAAGACGACCAGCAGGGAGACGGAGACGGAGACAGGGACGCCGCCGAGACCGGCCGGGCCGGTGTCGAGGTCCGCGTCGAAGGAATCGTGGCCGGCGGCCCCGGCGAGCACCAGCAGCCAGAAGCAGACGACGACCACCAGAGCGGCGCCGAAGACGACGGCGGGGAATCCGACTGTCGCGCTCAGGAACTCGTCGATCGGTCCCACCCCCTGCGGTTCTGCGCACGGGCCCTGAGGCGGTGCGCGTCCGTGTCATTCGGTACGGGGGTGGCGAGCGGCCGTTCGGCGGGCGGGTGACGGGGCCCGGCGCCGCGGCGTTGTCCGAGCCTGCCGCGGCGGCCGGGACGCCCCTCTCGGGACTTCTCCCCCCGGATCCCGGATCCGGGGGGTCCGGACCGTCCCCAATCCCCCGTGGACGGTCCGGAACCCCCGGATCCGGGATCCGGGAGGGGCTTCCGCCCCCGTTTCCCCTGCTCCCCCGTGCTTCCCCCGTGTTGTTGCTGACCTGATCGTGTCATCCGGGACCGGCACAGCGCACTGCCGGAACCCGGCAATCTTTACGCTTCACTCATGCCGGGCACCGGCACCGCCCCGTGTGCGTTGGGGAAATGACAAGACTGTTGCAAGGCTGAAGGAGAGCGCGTGGCCGAGCTGAGGATTCCCGAGGAAATGCTGGGCGATTATGCCCACATTCTGGGCGAAGTCGCCCTCACCGGCCGCCGTTTGACCCGTGACGAACTGGAAGCCCGTCGTGCGCTCGGCCGTGCTGCGGCGGACGCGGGGCATCAGCTCCGCGCTCTGGTGACGATGCATCTGGCGCAGACCCGAGCGGCCTGGCCGCGTGCAGCTGCCGGAAACTCACCTGCCGCGACCGACGCCGTCCTGGCCGCCGTGGAGCAGGCGGTCGACGCGTTCGCCGAGGGCTTCGAGCGTGCCCAGCGGCTCACCGTGCGACGGGAGGAGGCGGCGCGCCGGGAGTTCATCGACGACCTGCTCTACGGGCGCAGCGATCTGGTGCGCCTCGCGGAGCGGGCGACCCGCTTCGGCCTGCGGCTTTCCCGGGCGCACGCGGTGGCGGTGGCGTCCGGCCCGGAGGCGTACACGGAGACGGACGCGGTGCCGCGCAGTGTGGAGGCGGCGCTGCTGGCGCGGTTCGGCGGCCGCAAGATCCTGCTGACGACGAAGGACGGCCGGATCGTCTGCATCGCACCGGGCAGTCAGCCCGACGTCCTGCGCTACTTCGCCAAGCAGGCGCACGCGGCGACGGACGGCGGTCAGGTCGCGGTGGGCCGCCCGCACAAGGGCCCCGGCGGGGTGGTCCACTCGTACGACGAGGCGCTACAAGCCCTCGACCTGGCGGACCGGATGGGGATGGACGACCCCGTGCTGTACGCCGCGGACCTCATGGTCTACCCGGTGCTGACCCGGGACCGGCAGGCGATGGCCGACCTGGTGCGCAGCGCGCTGGGCCCGCTCCAGAAGGCGCGGGGCGGCGCGGAACCGCTGCTGAACACGCTGGCGGTCTACTTCGACGCGGGTTGTGTCGCGGCCGAGACCGCCCGCCGACTGGCGCTGAGCGTACGGGCGCTGACGTACCGCCTGGAGCGTATCCACCAGTTGACCGGGTCCGATCCTTCGGACCCGGTGCACCGTTACAGCCTGCAGACGGCGGTCATCGGAGCCCGGCTGCTGGACTGGCCGGCCAAGGAGCTGTGACGGCCGCCCGCGGAGGGGCGCGGGGTCGGGGGACGGAAGATGTGGCCGGGGGTGCTCAGGGGCGACGCACCCCCGGCCTGCCGGTGGGGAGGGGACGTGGACCGTGGACCGTGGTCTGCCGGCCCGCGCGACCGCACCGGCGGTCCTGGTGGGCCCTACAGGTCGAACTCGTGCGGCGGCAGGTCGAGCGCGAAGCACGCCTCCCGCACGACGGCCTGCTCGGACGGGTCGAAGTCACCGTCGGCGCCGCCGATGACGATGCCGATCTGGACCACGGCACGGGCCTCGGTCGGCTTCTTCTTCGCCTTGGCGATCTCCTGGAGAACGCTGACCTTGCCGAACGCGAAGTCGGCGGTGAGCTGGTCGACGTAGCCGTTGAAGCGGCGCTGGAGGTCGTCCGCGGGGAAGTTCCGCAGGACGTCGTTGGTCGAGATGAGTGTCGCGACGCGCTGACGCTCCGACGGGTCGATGGAACCGTCGGCGGCGGCGACGAGGGCGCACATGGCCATGCTCGCGTCCCTGAACGACCCCGACTTCAGGTCGTTCTTCTTCGCCTCCAGCTGCGTCTGCATCGACGACGCGGATTCTTTGATGCGATCCCACAGAGCCATGACGTCTCCCTACGTTGCGGTGCGAACCCGGAGCCGGAACCGGAGCCGGAGCCGGAGCCGATGTAACTCTACAGGCGTGTAGATGTCGACGATGGGGCGCGGGGGTGCCTTCATCACGAAGCCCCCGGGCACGGCGAAGCCCCCGGGCACGGTGAGGGTGTCCGGGGGCTTCGTCGTGGGCCGCGAGGCGGCTACTCGCGCGTCTCGCCCGCCGGTTCGGGGGTGAGGTCGTCGTGCGACGGCAGCCGGCGCTCGGGAGCGGACTTCGCGACGGGCTCCTTCTCCGCGCCGCTCGCGCCCTTGCTCTTCCCGTCTCCGCCGCCGCGCCGGGCCTCGATCTTCGCCGCGAGGGGCTGCGTCCACCGGGCGGTGAGCGGGCCGAGGATGACGAGGATCAGGACGTACGCGGTGGCGATGGGGCCGATGCGCGGCTCGGTGGCCACGGCCAGTCCGGCGATGACGATGGAGAACTCACCGCGCGCCACGAGGGTGCCGCCCGCCCGCCAGCGGCCGCGCGAGCCGATCCCGGCGCGCCGGGCCGCGTAGTAGCCGGTGGCGATCTTGGTGAAGGTGGTGACGATGGCCAGCAGGGCCGCGGGCAGCAGGACCGGCGGGATGTCGGCCGGGTTCGTGGAGAGCCCGAAGAAGACGAAGAACACGGCGGCGAACAGGTCGCGCAGCGGGGTGAGCAGCTTGCGGGCGCCCTCGGCGACCTCGCCGGAGAGCGCGATGCCGACGAGGAACGCGCCGACGGCCGCGGACACCTGGAGCTGCTGGGCGACTCCGGCGACCAGGACGGTGAGGCCGAGGACGACCAGGAGCAGCATCTCCGGGTTGTCGGAGGAGACCGCGCGGCTGATCAGGCGGCCGTGGCGGAGCGCCAGGTAGAGGACGAATCCGACGGCCCCGAGCGCGATCACGAGCGCGAGGCTGCCGCCGGCCAGGCTGACCCCGGCGAGCATGGCGGTGAGCAGCGGCAGGTACACCGCCATCGCCAGGTCCTCCATGACGAGGACGCCGAGGACGACGGGTGTCTCGCGGTTGCCGAGCCGGCCGAGATCGGTCATGACCTTGGCGATCACCCCGGACGACGAGATCCAGGTGACACCGGCGAGCGCGACCGCGCCCACGGGGCCCCAGCCGAGGATCAGGGCCGCGACGGCGCCGGGGGTCGCGTTGAGCACGAAGTCCACGGCGCCGGATGGGTACTGCGTCTTGAGACTGGTGACCAGCTCGGACGCGCTGTATTCGAGCCCCAGCAGGAGAAGCAGCAGGATGACGCCGATCTCGGCGCCCACCATGGTGAACTCTTCGCTGGCCTTGAGCGGAATCAGCCCGCCGTGTCCGAACGCCAGCCCGGCGAGGAGGTAGAGCGGGATCGGGGAGAGGCCTATCCGCCCGGCGAACCGTCCCACGAGCCCCAGCCCGAGGATGACGGCTCCCAGCTCCACCAGCAACGCAGTCGTGTCATGCACGGTCAGCCCTCCGCAATGATGTCGGTGAGCGCGTCGACGCCCTCACGCGTACCGACGGCGACGAGTGTGTCCCCGATGGCCAGTCGAAAATCCGGTTCCGGCGACGGGTGCGCGCTGTGGGTGCGCAGTACCGCCACGATGGACGCCCCGGTCCGTGTCCGTGCCCGCGTCTCCCCCAGCAGCCGCCCGCCGTACGGGGAGCGGGACCCGAGCGGGATGTGCTCGGTGACGAGGTCGATGCCATCGGTCCGTACGGCGTCGATGGGCGCCGGATCGATGAGGTGCGCGAGCGCGGTGGCCTCGGACGTCGTCAGGGGGACGGAGAGTTGGCACGAATCAGGGTCGTCCTGTTCGTAGAACCCGATGAACCGGCGACCGTCGTGGTGGACGACGACCGAAATGTGCTGGCCCGTCTCGGTCGTGAAGTCGTACTGAGCGCCCACTCCGGGCAGTGACGTGCGGCGGGTTCCCATGACTTCCTCCCGAGACGTGCGGCGGTGCGCGCGCACTTGGCGATCTCTTTATCCGGCCATGACCTTATCGGGCGGCGAAAATCCGCCGGGGGGCCGAGGCCGGAAGCCGTGCGGGCAGGTACGGCCGGGTGATCCCACGATCCACCGCCGTGGCCGACTCGCCGCGTGGCCGAAAAGCGCCCTGGTCGTTCGGTTCGCGTACGCGGAGGGGATGGGGGCTACGTGCCGCCCGATCCCGAGCCCGATCCCGAGCCCGCCGCCCGGCGGGCGGTGTCCACCAGACCCTGGAGCGCCGCGAGGTGCCGGGCCAGCGCCTGGCGCCCGGCGGGGGTGAGGGACAGCCAGGTCCGGGGGCGCTTGCCGACGTGCCCCTTGCGTACGTGGAGGTAGCCCGCGGCCTCCAGCGCGGAGGCGTTCTTGCTGAGGACCGAGTCGGAGACCCGGCACCCGTCGCGTACGGCGGCGAACTCGGCCTCGTCGCAGGCGGAGAGGAAGGCGACGAGGGTCAGCCGGGTCGGATGGTGGATGACGCCGTCCAGTGCGGGGGCCTCGTCCTGCGCGGGGGCCTCTTCCTGTGCGGCCCTGGCGTCTCGCGGAGGGCTCTCGCCCGGGGCGGGTCTGTCGCCGGGGGCCGGCCCGTCTCCGCGTACGGGACAATCGCACTGGTCGCCCTGGTCGCCCTGGTCGCCCTGGTCGCCCTGGTCGCCCCGGTCGGCTCTGTCGCTCACGCGAGCGTCCGCAGGGCCCGCCGGACGGCGGCGTTACGGGCGAGGCAAGCCCCCCAGACGCCGATGCCCCATACGGTGAACACACCGATCTGGGTGGCGGATTGACTCACGCCGGCCACCCAGCAGACGAGCCCCGCGATCGCTCCGGCCGCGAAGACGGCGGGCAGCACGACCCGGCTCCGCCGCAGGCGCTGGGGCCAGGACCGCGCCACCAGAACCCCGGCTCCTCGTCGGGCGGCCCGCGCGAGTGCGACGACGACGCCGAGCCCGAGCACCGACACGAGCAGCGCGATCACCGTCGCGACCCCGCCCCGCCCGTCGCTCCAGGCCCGCACCACGCTCGGCCCCACCAGGGCGACCGCGGCGGCCGGCCCGTACCAGGCAGGCGTCAGCCCCGCCCGGAGCCCGGCCCGCTCTTGCGCCAGCCGTACGTCGCTCAGCGCACCGGCCGCGTACTCGGCCGAGGCGTCGAGGGCCGCGCCTTCGTTCTCCCGCGACGGCGACGGCGACGGCGACGGCGACGGCGACGGCGACGGCGACGGCGACGGTGAGGAGGGCGTGGACATGGACATACGGGGACCTTCCCGGGGGTGCGGGTGACCTGCGGATGTTCATGATGACATTCACTTTCCACCAAGGAAAGTACTTTCTTCGGTGACGCGGCGCTCCTGCGGGGGCCGCCTGGCCGCAGCAGCCGCTCAGGTCCGAGCGGAGAGCACGGGCGCGAGCAGCTCCAGGGCGTCCTCCCAGGGGAAAGGGGCCGCCTCGCCGGACTTGGGCGTGTGCGGGGTGCGGGGGCTGACGAGGACGCCCATGCCGCGCAGCCTCCGCAGGCTCTCGGCGTACGCGGGGTGCGCGGCGAGGGAGGAGTTCACGGCCGGGAGGACGGCGGTGGGGACGCCGAGCCCGTACGCCTCGCAGAGGATGCCGAGGGCCAGGGTGTCCGAGATCCCGGCCGCCCACTTGTTGATGGTGTTGAACGTGGCGGGCGCGACCGCGATGGCATCCGGGTCCGGCAGCGGGCGGGGGTCGCCCGGGGCGCGCCAGCCGGAGCGGATCGGATACCCGGTCCGCGCCTCGACCGCCGCCACGTCGAGGAACCCGAGCCCCTGCGGGGTGGCGACGACGCCCACCTCCCACCCGGCGTCCTGCGCGGCGGCGAACAGCCGGTCGGCGTCACGGGCGACCCCGGCCGCGCAGACGACGACGTACAGGAACGGCTTGCGGGCCGGCCGGCCGGACTGATCGCTCACGAGGACTCCCCTGGATCGCTGATGCGCGTGCGGTGTGGTGTGGTGAGGTGAGGTGACGCGAGGCGACGTGAGGTGATCTCTGCCCTCCCCGACCGATGAGTTTCCCCTCTCCGTGGGGTCTCACCCCCGTCGTTGACCGCACTGAAGCAGGAGAAACGCGTGACTCAGCTGCTGAAAGTCCAGAACTTCACCGTCTCCAGCGACGGCATCGCGGCCGGTGAGGACCAGACACTGGAGCGGCCGTTCGGTCACGTCGACCCCGAGCGGCTCTTCTCCTGGGCCGGGGCCACGGCGAGCTGGCCGAACCGCACGGAACCGGGCGGCAGCCGGGGCCTGGACGACTACCTCACCCGGGACTTCGCCCACAACATCGGGGCGGAGATCATGGGCCGCAACAAGTTCGGCCCCCAGCGCGGACCTTGGGAGAACCACGAGTGGCAGGGCTGGTGGGGCGAGGAACCCCCGTTCCACACCCCGGTGTTCGTGATGACCCACCACACGCGCCCTTCGTTCACGCTCTCCGACACCACGTTCCACTTCGTGGACGGAGACCCGGCATCGGTCCTCGGCCGGGCGCGGGAAGCGGCGGGCGGCAAGGACGTCCGGCTCGGTGGCGGCGTCACCACGATCCGCGAGTTCCTCGACGCCGACCTGATCGACACCCTGCACGTGGCGGTCGCCCCGGTGAAGCTGGGCACCGGCCTGCGGCTGTGGGACTCACCGGACGACCTGCGCGACCGCTACCACCTGGACGTCGTCCCGAGCCCGAGTGGCATGACACATCACCTGTTCTGGCGGAAGTGACGGCGAGGGTCGGCCGAATCCACGAAGTGCGGGGCGGAGCCGCCGGGGATCGTGGAGAGTCGTTTGCGTAGTCATCCGAGTGCGCAGAGGTACGGAGTGCATTCGGACACCGCGCGCTGCCCACCCGCAGCGTCCGGAAACCGCGCGCTGCCCACTCGCAGCCACCCCGAAAAGGACTTCTGTCATGTCGCTCTTCGAACCTCGACACGCTCCCGCCGGCGATGTGGGCGCGGCGCTTATGCTGATCGATTCCCGGCTCAGGACCGTCCACGCGGGCAAGAGCGGGACCGACCCCGAACAGGAGCAGCTGATCCAGCAACTGCTCTCGTCACTCGGCCCGGAGGGCATCGACGACGTGCGGGACGGAACATGCACGCTCATCTACCTGTACATGAAGTGGCTCCGGGAGGCCCACGAGGCGCACGAGAAGGATGTCGTCGAATACGTGGTGCCGACTCTCGTCACCTCCCTGAAGATGCTGCCGAAGAGTGTCCCGCCCGAGGCCGTACCCACGATGGCGGGCCTGGCCATCGCGGCTGCCACCGGCCTGAGCCCCACCCTCTGGCGCAAGCAGTACGGCGACTGGACGGAAGCAGAACTGACCCCGCTGGAGGCGACGGCGTTCCTGCTAGCCGAACACATCAACCGTATGACGGGCGACCAGAACTTCGCGACCTGCATGATCACGGAGGCGCTGACGCAGGTGGAGTCGGGGGCGGAGTAGGAGGGGTGGGCGAGGATTGGCCGCTGCGGGGCCTGGAGGAAGACAGTCCGGGCTTCGCAGCTCCGGCCGTCGCGCATACCGACACCAGCCGGAGCGGCGGGCCGTCCACGACTCCGCCTGGGCTCGCCCCTCAGCGGTGGTCGAGCGGGCCGCCTCACCCCGCGCGGAAGACGACCGCCGTGCCGAGTGCCGCCTTCGCCGGTACGAAGAAGTCGCCGGTCGGTGTTTCCCGCAGCGGGATGCCGTTGCGGTGGAGCAGGTCCCGGGCCAGGGGGAGATCGCGCACCGTTACGGTGTACGCCACCAGAGCCGGGAGTGCGGGCGGTTCCTCGCCGTGGAGACGCGTCGTGTCGTGTGACATGAAGTTCACAGTAACGGGCGTGCAAAGAGACGGAGTTGGGGCGGCGGGCGGCGTCCCCGATGCCCCTCCCTCACCAGCTCAGCAGCGTTCTCATCGTCTCCTCCGTCAGTCCCCGCGCCGGGTCCGTGGCCACCAACAGCGTTCGTACCGCGCGGGATTCCGCCCACGCCCGGCCTTCCGCCGTGTGCGCGTCGTCCACCCAGGCCGTCGGGCGGTCCCCCGCGAAGGCCGCGATCGGCGGCACCTTCTCCGCCGGGGCGAAGGGGGTCGGGGGGAAGCGGATCACCGGTAGCGGCGGGAGGCCGAGGAACGGGGACAGGTACGTGTTCGCCTCGTCCTCCCAGCCGGTGGCCCACGCCAGGTCGAAGCGGTCGGCGAGGAGCGCCAGCCAGGGGGCGTGCGCGTCGTTCAGGCGGACCGGGGGGTCGTCGTCGGGGAAGAAGCCGTGCTCGCGGTAGCCGGGTGGGCAGGCCGGGGCGGCGAAGGGGTTCAGTACGCCGTCCACGTCCAGGAGGAGCAGCGGGCGTGGGGGGTGCGTCGCGTGCGTGTGGTCGTCGTCGCGCATGCGTCCACGGAACCAGTAAGTCACCTGGTCGGGTGGGGTGTTCCGCCTTTTGGTCCTCGCGCCTCTGCGGCTGCGGTACCGTGATCGCGTCATCACGCTCTGTGTGTACCCGCACATGGGGCGGCCCCCGGTGGTGTTCGTAGCACCGAGCCGAGGGCCTTCACCCAACTAGTGGAAGTGCAGGTCCACCGGGATGCTTTGGCATGCTATCGCGCCGTCTCGGCGCTACACGAAGGCTTCGCACGATGTCGTGCGTCATCCGCGTCTGTGCAGTGACGCGAAGGTTCTGATTCTCTACGTTCAGGGGTTGCCGGACGGCTGTACGGATCTGGCGTTGTCCGAGCACGCCCGGAAGCTGGGCATCAAGGGGCGGGCGTTCCAGCGGGTCAAGGAGCAGTTGGTCATGTGCGGGTTCGTGCATGAGCGGCGGGTCTGCGGAGAGCGGGGGCGTTGGGCGACGCAGCAGTTGTTCGCCAACGTGCCGTTGGCCGAGGCCGAGGTCCTGGGGCTGTGGTGTGACGCGGGTATCCATGCCGGTGACGCCTCGTCTCCGGGTGCGCGGTTTCCGACCGTCGGTCAGCCGAGGGGTCGGACCGTCGGTCATCAACTACCGGTGGACGAAGAACGGGAGAAGAACTCTTCCCACCCACCCACCGAAGCCCCGGACGCGAACGCGGCACAGGTGTCGGAGGTGTCGGAACCGCTGACCGACGAAGAAGTCGAAGCCGAACGGATGTTGCTGTCGTTGCGGCACGCGAGCCACGGGCTCCGCCTCGGTGTCGCCGAGGCTCGTTCGCTCCTCGCGCAGACGGTGGAGTGGCTGCGGCGCGGGGTCTCCGGGGGTGAGTTGCGCCTTGTGCTGAGCAGCAATCTGCCGCCGGACGGGGTCCGGTGCGCCGTGGGGTTCCTGCGGCACCGGCTGGAGCAGAAGATGCCCGAGGCCGTCGTCTCCGTACCCGACGCCGAACCGGTGCCTCCGCCCTCGGACCCGCCGCCCCCGTCCCCGCCTGCCGTTCCCCCGTACGTCGCGCCCCTCGTCACCTGCGCGGGGCCCGGGACCGAGCACGTCTTCCGGGCCATGGCCGAGGAGACCGAGTGCCCCGACTGCCAGCAGGCCGCCGCCTGGGCCCGCTGGGCCGAGCGCCGGGCCGCGGACCTCGGCGTCGACCTCGCCGACGACGCGGCGGCCGCCGTGGAGGCCGGGCGTGACCCGGACGGGTGGCGGGGACGGCTCGCCGCCGCGGCGGCTGCCGCGGGAGTGCCCGGGGGGCCCGGGGCTCTGTAGCGGGTGCTGCCGCAACCGGCAGGAACTCAAGGCCTCGCGCGGTGGGGGCCTTTCGTCACGCCAACGTCAGGTGACCTGGCCCACAAGAAGGGCCTTGCCTCATACCCTGACAGTGACGAGCTGTGCAGAGAGGGGCGAGGCCATGCGTAAAGATGCTACCCCGGGCCCGTACACCGACCCGATGGGATTCGGTCAGCGGATGCAGATGCTCCGGACCCGACGCGGGATGAGCCGGCCGGTCACGGCGGGGCTGCTCGGCATGTCCCCCTCGTGGGTGAAACAGCTGGAGCGAGGAGAGATCGGCATGCCGAAACTCCCGGTGGTGCTGCGGATCGCTGAGCTGCTGCGGGTGCGGGACCTGTCGGACCTGACCGGGGACCAGTCGGCGCCGATCGATCTGTTCATCGGGCCGGGTCACTCCCGGCTGCCCGCGGTGCGGGACGCGGTGAACGCCCTGACACTGGACGGGGACCAGCAGGCACCGTCGGCGGTGCACCTCGCGGCCCGGCTGACGAAGGCGTGGACGGCGCGGCATGAGGCACCCAACCACCGGGAGGTCATCGGCGAGCTGCTGCCCGGCCTGATCCGTGACGCCCAACTCGCGGTGCGGCAGGCGGACACGGGGGCCGACCGCCGGGCGGCGCAGGCCGTGCTGTCCGAGGTCTACTCGCTGTCGCAGTTCTTCATCGCGTATCAGCCTGACAGTTCCTTGCTGTGGCGGGTGGCCGAGCGGGGCATGGTCGCGGCGCAGGAGTCCGAGGACCCGCACACGATCGGGGTCGCCGCCTGGCTGGCCGCACAGGCGCACCGTGACTCGGGCCCGGCGCACTTCGACGCTGCGGACGCCCTGACCCGCGAGGCACTGGCCTACCTGGAACCGACCCTGCCCGACGCGGACAACCGTACGGCGGCAATCACTGGCGCCCTGCAACACGAGGCCGGATACACGGCCGCCCGGCGGGGAGAGAGGGGCACTGCGTGGGGGTGGTGGGACAAGGCGCGCGCCACGGCCGACCGTCTACCCCCGGCCTACTACCACCCGGTGACCTCGTTCTCCCAGGCCATCATGGGCGCGCACGCGGTCACCATCGCGGTGGAGCTCCGGGCCGGCGGGGAGTCCGTGCGGCAGGCGGTTGCCTCGGACACCACGACGATCCCGTCCCGGCCGCGCCTGGCCCGGCATCGGATCGAGGAGGCCCGCGCGTACCAGCTGGACGGGCAGCCCGAAACGGCGCTCGCGGCGCTGGAACGCGCGCACAAGGCGGCCCCGGAGACGATCCGCTACAACGGCTACGCCCGCCGGATCGTGCTGGAGGAAACCGAGTCTCGGGTTCCGGCACGACGGCAGCGCGCTGCGGTGCTGGCTGAGCAGCTGGGCCTGCTGGCCGCATAGATCGAACGGATGGGCGAGGGGCAGGAATCCTGCCCCTCGCTCGCTGCTCCCGCTCCTACGGTCTGAGGACTACTCCGACGACCGAGGGGGCACCGTGGCCACGCGCCGGCTACCGGCAGTCCACACCATCAGCGAGCAGCAGCAGCGAGGTTGGGCGTGCGTCTGGTGCCGGACACCGCT
This sequence comes from Streptomyces sp. CNB091, assembly GCF_000377965.1. Lineage (NCBI taxonomy): Bacteria > Bacillati > Actinomycetota > Actinomycetes > Kitasatosporales > Streptomycetaceae > Streptomyces > Streptomyces sp. CNB091. Next base: position 133,247 of record NZ_KB898994.1, on the reverse strand, counting down.
CGGCACCGGGCTGGGTGTCGACCTCGGGGAGCAGCGCGTCACCCCTACCGGCGGCGCCGCGTACCTGTGGTTTCCCCGCGAGTGCCTGGACCGGGGCGTGTGCACCTGGCGGTCTGCCGGATGACGCCGGTGGGCGAGCAAGCTCCAGTCCGGCCGCGCGCCGGGTACACGTCGCCGGAGTGCCGCGCCGCCGTCGACTGGCCCGAGGGGCACCGGCTGTGCTCGGGCAATCAGCAGACCCTCGTGGGCACCGCCGTGGCCGAGCGGCTGCGCTGCGCCTGCACCTGCCACCAGGAGGCCCGCCGATGATCTGTGGCCGTTGCGACAAGTCGATCGCCGAGGGGGAGGGCGAGCACGTCCCCCTCGCCAGCGGACCCGGGGCCGGGGCGACGGTGGTGCCGCACCGTGGCGGCTGCCGGGTCGCCCGCTCCCATCCGACGACGTATCCGGCGAAGCGTCGCTGAGCTCCAGCCCGCCTAGACTGGCTCGGCCGCCACGGAAGGAATGATCACAAATGCGACCCGCGCGATTCCAGGACTTCGTTCTCGACCTAGCCAAGAACAGCCCCGGCGTGACCCGCGTCCAGACGGTCGCAGAGGCCGGAGAGGCCGGCTTCCCCTTCGGTCTCGTCATCGTCACCGCCGCAGGCGAGTCCCGCTGGCAGATCATCGGGCAGCTCGCCGACGGCGAGAAGCACGAGCACGCCGACACCCCCGTTGAGTACGACCCGCTTCCGGCCGGCCCCGAGCCCCAGCCCGGTGGCAACCCAGAGGCGTGGATGGCTGCGGTGATCGGGCGGTCCGAGTCCCGGGAGATCGCCGGCGTCACCCGCTGGTCGACCCGTGAAGGCGAGCGGCCGGACAGCCTCGGCATGACCGTGGCTTTCCACAACGGAGCGAAGGCCTTCGTGCGGAAGGTCTGACGACTCCCCGTCCGGGCGACCGGTTCGGGGCGCAAGTGCACCACCTGTCAGCACCACCCCCAGACGAGGAGGAACTGATATGTGCAGTCACGCAACTCCGGGCCACCGGTTCGACCCGGGCCTTACCGAGGGTAACTGCCCGGTGTGCGGCGCGGGCGTCGGCAGCGAACCCGGCACCCCGACGACCAGCCACCAGGCCGGCGGCACGGGAACCGAGATGTGCCCCGGTAGCGGCGCCCCCGCGCTGTAGCACTCTCGTCCGGCCTGCCCCCGTGGGCTGGACGTCATACAGCCGCTGCCTCTCGCGCGGCAGGGGCTGCACCATGCGTCGACCTACTGGTCGTCGATCTCCCGCTGGTCCCAGGAGACCGGCATCGAGGTCGAGGTGGACCGGCTGACCGGCGTCTACAAGTACACCGTCCGGGGCATCGTCGCCCTGGTCTTCCGCTGCCGCGTCGAAGGCGGCCACGAGCATTATCGGCGCAGGGGCGCAGGGGCGCAGGGGCGCAGGGGCGCAGGGGCGCAGTGCTGCCGGACTTGGCGGGCGATCGGGGCGAGGCGTCGAGACCCCGAGCAGGTCGTGGCGTACGGCAGGGAGGCCGTCGCCCTGGCGCGATCCTCCGGATCCGGATACGTCGTCCGTAGACTCCGAAAGCTGTACGGCGAGTTCGGTCCCCTGCACCGTGACCACCGCGTAGCGCGGCTGGGGGCGGACATCGCCGCGCTGGGTACACCGTGACGAGAGGGAATGGCATGTCGCAGACCGAGGGTGCACGACTGTTCCGGGAAGCCTGGATCGCGGGAGTGCGCCGCCATTTCCCCGGTGAGCCGAAGGCCGGTTACGTCACCCCGTGGGAGGACACCCCGCAGTGGGAGCGAGAGGCGGCCGGGGCTGTGTACGAGCAGGTGCGCCAGTTCGTCGAGATCAGCGGCGGGCATGTTTCCCGGCTCTCGCGTGAACAGCGCGGGCGCTTCGTCGCTACCTGCTGGACGGCCCAGATGTTCAAGCACTTCGATGATCCCAAGCCGGGCTACGTCGCGGACTGGCCCGACCTCCCGGCCTGGCAGCAGGAAACCGACGCCGACATTTTCGACGCCATCGAGAAGGGGTAGCTGCCGCCGCCGGGGCGGGGGAGTCGGGGGGACCGAAGGCCCAGCGCTTTGTACCGGGCCCCTACCCCCGCCCCACCACCACCCCCGCCCGGTCGATGCAGATCACGTCCACCTCCACCGGCGCACCCCGCAGGACGGACAGCGCCTCGTCGCGGGCTCGGGCGGCGACCAGGTCGCCGAGGGGGACGCCCGCCGCTTCGCAGAGGCGCAGGGCCTCCAGGCCCGTGTTGGCGGTGGTGATCCGGGAAGCCAGCTCCTCGTCCGCCCCGCCCGTCCGGGCCAGGTCGGCCAGGAAGGGCTTGTCGACCTGGGAGCGGGCCGAGTGGAGGTCCAGGTGGCCCGCCGCCAGTTTGGAGAGCTTGGCGAAGCCGCCGCAGATCGTGAGGCGGGCGACGGGGTGCCGGCGTACGTATTTCAGGACCGCGCCCGCGAAGTCGCCCATGTCCAGCAGCGCGATGTCCGGCAGGCCGTACTCCGACACCACCGTCTTCTCCGACGTCGAGCCCGTGCAGCCCGCCACATGGGCCAGGCCCGCCGCCCGCGCCACGTCCACGCCCCGGCGGATCGAGTCGATCCACGCCGAGCACGAGTAGGGGACGACGACTCCCGTGGTGCCCAGGATCGACAGGCCGCCCAGGATGCCGAGCCGGCCGTTCCACGTCGAGCGGGCGATCTCCTCGCCGTGGTCGACCGAGACCGTGATCTCCACGTCCCCCGTCCCGCCGTGCTCCGCCGCCACCCGCTCCACGTGCTCGCGCATCAGCCGGCGTGGGACCGGGTTCACCGCGGGCTCACCGACGTCGAGGGGCAGGCCGGGGAGGGTGACCGTGCCCACGCCCGGGCCCGCCCGGAACACCACGCCGGAACCCGGCGGCAGTCTCCGTACGGTCGACCGGACCAGCGCCCCGTGCGTCACGTCCGGGTCGTCGCCCGCGTCCTTCACCACTCCCGCCGTCGCCACCGCCTCACCCGGCCCGGCCGTCAGCTCCTCCACCGCCAGCGCGAACGCCGGTGTCTGGCCCTTCGGCAGGGTGATGGTCACCGGGTCCGGGAAGTCGCCGGTCAGCAGCGCCGTGTACGCGGCCGTCGTCGCCGCCGTCGCACAGGCCCCGGTCGTCCAGCCGGGGCGCAGGCCCGTGTGTTTGAGTTGGGCACTGCGACCGCCCCGCGCCTCAGCGTTCATGAGAGAGTCCGTTCCGATGCTGCCTGTTCTGCCTGCTCTGCCTGTTCCGCCTGTGCATGTGCTTGTTCTGGGGGGTACGACCGAGGCGCGCAGGCTGGCCGAGCACCTGGTCGCCCATGACCCGGGGGTCCGGGTCACCACCTCGCTCGCCGGGCGGGTCTCCGCTCCCCGGCTGCCGCCGGGTGACGTGCGCGTCGGCGGGTTCGGAGGGCCCGAGGGGCTCGCCGCCTGGGTGCGTGAGCACGGTGTGGACGCCGTCGTCGATGCCACCCACCCCTTCGCCGCGACCATGAGCCGGAACGCGGCCGAGGCCGCCGCACAGGCCCATGTTCCTCTCCTCGCCCTCCGCCGGCCCGGCTGGGTCGCCCAGGACAGTGACTGCTGGCACACCGCCGGAACGCTCGCCGAGGCCGCCGGGCTGCTGCCCGCACTCGGCGAGCGGGTCTTCCTCACCACCGGGCGGATGGGGCTCGCCGCCTTCGCCGACCTGGACGATCTGTGGTTCCTCGCGCGGTCCGTCGACGCGCCGGAACCGCCCTGTCCGGCCCGGATGGAGGTCCTGCTCGACCGGGGACCGTTCGAACTCCGGGGGGAGCTCGATCTCATCCGCCGCCATCGGATCGATGTGCTCGTCACCAAGGACAGCGGCGGGGACGCCACCGCCCCCAAGCTCACCGCCGCCCGTGAAGCCGGGATTCCCGTCGTCGTCGTCCGGCGGCCACCGGTACCGGAAGGGGTGCCGGTGGCCGCGACGCCCGACGAGGCCCTCCAGTGGGTGCGGAAGCTCTACGCCTCCGGGTAGCGGCGCGGCGTCCACACGATGGACCGGTCCGCGCCGGCACCGCCCCTCCGCACCCACCGGGTCTGCGACGAGCCCACGATCAGCAGCGTCCGCATGTCCACCTCCGCCGGGTCGACGTCGGCCAGCCGCACCGTCCGTACGCTCTCCGCCGGGCCGCCCACATCGCGCGCCAGCACCACCGGGGTGTCCGGCGAGCGGTGCTCCAGGAGCAGGTCGCGGGCCTTGCCGACCTGCCACGTACGGGACTTGGAGCCCGGGTTGTACAGCGCCAGCACCAGGTCCGCCGAGGCCGCCGCGCGCAGGCGCTCCGCGATGACCTCCCACGGCTTGAGCCGGTCCGAGAGGGAGATCGTGGCGTAGTCGTGGCCCAGGGGCGCACCCGCGCGGGCCGCCGCCGCGTTGGCCGCGGTGACCCCGGGGAGGACCCGTACGGGGATGTCCGCGTACGTGTCCTGCGAGGCCACCTCCAGCACCGCCGTCGCCATCGCGAAGACCCCGGGGTCGCCGCCGGAGACCACCGCGACCCGGTGGCCCCGCCGGGCCAGGTCCAGGGCGAACTCGGCGCGCTCCGACTCCACCTTGTTGTCCGAGCCGTGCCGCGCCTGACCGGGACGGACCGGCACCCGGTCCAGATAGGTCGTGTAGCCGACCACGGCGTCGGCGGCGGCGAGCGCCCCCCGCGTCTCCGGCGTCAGCCACAGCGGGCCCGCCGGTCCCGTGCCCACGACCACGACCCCGCCGTCGGCCTCTCCGGACGGGCGCGGCACGTCGACGCGGCTCGGCAGCACCGCCACCGAGAAGTATGGGACGGACGCCGGGTCGATGTCCGCCAGGTCCCCCGTGCGCTCCCCGGCCATCGTCGCCCGCTCCACGTACCGGGCCTCCGCCAGCCTCCCCGACGCCTCGAACGCCCCGCGCACCGCCGGGAACGTACGCCCCAGCTTCATCACCACGGCCGTGTCCGTGGCGGCGAGACGGGCCGTCAGCTCCTCCTCCGGGAGGGTGCCGGGAAGGATCGTGAGGATCTCCTCGCCCTCGACCAGGGGGGTGCCGAGGCGGGCCGCCGCCGCGCTGACGGACGTGACGCCCGGGATGACCTCGGTGGTGTAGCGGTCGGCCAGGCGCTTGTGCATGTGCATGTACGAGCCGTAGAACATCGGGTCGCCCTCGGCGAGCACCGCGACGGTCAGACCCGCGTCCAGGTGCGCCGCGAGGCGGGCCGCGGCCTTCTCGTAGAACTCCTCCAGCGCGCCCCGGTAGCCGCCCGGGTGGTCCGTGGTCTCCGTCGTGACGGGGTAGACCAGGGCCTCCTCGATGTGGTCGGGCCGCAGGTGCGCCGCCGCGATGGACCGGGCGATCGAGCGGCCGTGCCGGGCGCTGTGGTACGCGACGACGTCGGCCTCACCGATGGCCTGGACGGCCCGCAGCGTCATCAGGTTCGGGTCGCCGGGGCCGAGCCCGACACCGTAGAGCCTGCCGGTACTGGTGTCTTTCACCGGAGAAGTCACTACTCCTCCTCGCTCGCGATGGCGTTGATCGCCGCCGCCGCTATCGCGCTGCCGCCGCGCCGGCCGCGCACGATCAGGTGCTCCAGGCCCGACGGGTGCTCGGCCAGGGCCTCCTTGGACTCCATCGCGCCGACGAAGCCGACCGGGACGCCGATGACGGCGGCCGGGCGCGGGGCGCCCTCCTCGATCATCTCCAGCAGCCGGAACAGGGCGGTAGGGGCGTTGCCGACCGCGACCACCGCCCCCTCCATCCGGTCCCGCCACAGCTCCAGGGCCGCCGCGCTGCGCGTGGTCCCCATCTTCGCGGCCAGCTCCGGCACGGACGGGTCCGACAGCGTGCACACCACGTCGTTGTCCGCGGGCAGCCGCTTGCGGGTGACCCCGCTGGCCACCATCGCCACGTCGCAGAGGATCGGCGCGCCGGACCGCAGGGCCGCGCGGGCGTCGGCCACGGCGTTCGGCGAGAAGGCGAGGTCCGTTACGAGGTCGACCATGCCGCAGGCGTGGATCATCCGGACGGCGACCTGGCTCACGTCGGCGGGCAGCCCGGCCAGATCCGCCTCCGCGCGGATGGTGGCGAAGGACTGGCGGTAGATCGCCGGTCCGTCCTTCTCGTACTGGTGCACAGTGCTGTCGCTTTCTTCTGCCGGTGTAGCCGGTATGGGGAGGGGAGTGGGCTCAGGTGCGGGCCGCGGCCACCGCCGCGGCGAGTGCCGCCGGGTCGTTCCGGACCGCCGCCCGGGGGGCACGGTGTTCGCCCCGTACGTGCGAGATCCGGTGTCCGTCGGGCGTGACGACCACGTCGATCCACTCCCCGTGGGGGTGGCCGCAGCGGCGTTCGCACCCGGACCAGTACACAGGGAGCCGTCCGACCGGCCCGACAGCGGCCCCCGCTTCGGCCCGCACGTCGGACAGCGACTTCGCGCAGCCGGGGTGGCCGATGCAGGCGCCGACGCCGGTCCACGGGGAGTCCGGGCCGGTGATCAGCCCTGCCGCCGCCAGCGTGTCCAGCGTCTCGGCCGCGGGCCCGGACCGCCCGGACCGCCCGGAGGGTCTGGAGGGTCCGGACCGCCCGGAGGGTCCGGACTGCCCGAAGGGGCCGGGGATGACGATCCCGCGCCACGGGGTGAGCCGCAGCTCGTAACCGGACCGCTCGTTCCCGTACCGCCGGGCCGTTTCGGTGAGCAGCCTCCACTGGGCGGGGGCCAGGCGGCCCAGCGGTACGCCGACGCTGATCGCGGTCACGGTCGCTTCCGGGGTCGCTGCCGCTGACGGGGGCGCTGTCGTTGTCGTGGGCGTGCTGGTGTCCGGTGCGGTGACCGGGCCCGGGGCCGGAACCTTCGGCGCCCCCGGGCGGGGGCGGTGAACAGCCGGGCCCGCCGTCGCCCCGATGGTGCGGACCAGCGCGGCGCGTACGTCCTCGGGCAGGTCCTTCACGCGCCACGCGCCGGAGTCCCGGGCGGCGCGGAGGAATGCCTCGGCGGCCAGGAGCGCGGCGCGCGGGCCGTCCGCCGCCGGCAGCCGGAACACCTCGTCGGCGGCCCCGACCCGCAGGAGGCAGTCGCCGCCCTCCGCGATCAGCGTCACGTCCGCGCCCAGCGCGTCCACGTCACCGCGGCCCGCGTCGAGGGCGAAGAGGAAGCGGCCGGAGAGCGCGGCGGCGGCGGCCGACCCGCACACCAGGCCGTCCAGCTCGGACAACCAGCCGCCGAGCGAGGGCGATCCGTCGAGTCCGGCGAGCGGCGAGGCCACGATGTTGCGGGCCCGCTCGTGCGCGGCCGACGGCAGCAGCCCGGCGGCGCCGAGCAGTTCGGCCGGCCCGCCGCCGCACTCCGCGTCGAGGCCGCGCAGCTGTACGTTGCCCCGCGAGGTGAGATGCAGCTCACCGTCCCCGAACCGGCCGGCCACCGCGAGCAGCGCGTCCGCCCGGTCCGCGCTCAGCACCCCGCCGGGGACGCGTACCCGGGCCAGCGCACCGTCGTCGGCCCGGTGCAGCCGCAGCGTCCCCGGGCAGGCGTCGCCGCCGTCGCGGGGGGATGCGCCGCCCACGGAAAGGGGCGAGGGGGCGGGATCGGGCATGGCGGCGAGCATACCGACCGGGCCGGTCCCGTCGACGGGTCCGCTCCTGTGACCTCCGGGACAGCGGGTGAGGCCGAACCGTGGCAACGGGGTGGGACCGGCCAGTGGGACAGACCTGCGGGGGCAGATATGCGGGCAGACCAGGGGGACCGGCCTGCGGGACCGGCCTGCGGGGCAGACCATGGGGGGCAGACCATGGGGGACAGACCTGGGGGCCGCCCTGCGGGTCTGTCCCGCGGGACAGACCCGCGGGACAGACACGGGCAGGCTCGACCCGCTGGTCAGCGGGGTACGGGCAGCCGCCGTGCCCGTGTGCGGTGATCACCGCCGCACCCCCGCCCCCTGCCCCTGTCCCGCTCCGCCGCTTAGGATGCAGGCGGTGGTCCGTTCAGGCCGCCATCGCCAGACGGCGACAGGGGAGGAAGCCCGGTGAGATTCCGGCGCGGTCCCGCCACTGTGAGCACGGCCGCCACCACCGGCCGGGCGAGTCAGGAACTCCCTTCCCCGAGCGCCCGGTTCCCGAGCCGGACGCAGCGCCCGGCTTCCGAGCCGGACGTGGGGAGACCCTCCGACACCGCCCGGGGCGTGGACACCCCGAGGAAGGCCTGACGCAGCATGATTCTGCTCCTGTCGACGTCCGACACCGACCTCCTGAGCGCCCGCGCTTCCGAGGGGCCCGTCAGCTACCGGTACGCCAACCCCTCCCGCGTCTCCCTCGACGGACTGCCGGACCTCCTGGACGGCGTCGACCTCGTCGTCGTACGCCTCCTCGGCGGCGTCCGGGCCTGGCAGGAAGGGCTCGACGCGGTGCTGGCCACCGGCCGCCCCGTCGTCGTGCTGACCGGTGAGCAGGCCCCCGACGCCCAGTTGATGGCCGCCTCCACCGTGCCGATCGGCATCGCCGCCGAGGCGCACGCCTACCTCGCGCACGGCGGGCCCGCCAACCTGGAGCAGCTGGCCCGGTTCCTCTCCGACACCGTGCTGCTGACCGGCCACGGCTTCGAGCCGCCCGCCCCGGCCCCCGCGTGGGGGCCGCTGGAGCGGGAGGCCCTTGAGGTGGCCGAGGGCGCGCCGACGGTCGCCGTCCTCTACTACCGCGCCCACCACATGAGCGGGAACACCGCGTTCATCGACGCGCTGTGCACGGCGGTGGAGGACGCCGGCGCCCGGCCGCTCCCGCTGTACGTCGCCTCCCTCCGTACGCCGGAGACCGAACTGATCGACGCGCTCCGCGCCGCCGACGCCATCGTGACCACCGTCCTCGCGGCGGGCGGCACCAAGCCCGCCGAGGCGTCGGCCGGCGGCGACGACGAGTCGTGGGACGCGGGCGCGCTCACCGGGCTCGACGTGCCGATCCTCCAGGCGCTCTGCCTCACCAGCCCGCGCAGCGCCTGGGAGGAGAACGACGAGGGCGTCTCCCCGCTGGACGCGGCCACCCAGATCGCGGTGCCGGAGTTCGACGGCCGGCTGATCACCGTCCCCTTCTCCTTCAAGGAGATCGACGAGGACGGGCTCCCGGCGTACGTCGCCGACGCCGAGCGCGCGGCCCGGGTCGCCGGGATCGCCGTACGGCACGCGAAGCTGCGGCACATCCCGAACGCGGAGAAGCGCATCGCGCTCGTGCTCTCCGCCTACCCGACCAAGCACTCCCGGATCGGTAACGCGGTCGGGCTCGACACCCCCGCCAGCGCCGTCGCCCTGCTGCGGCGGCTGCGCGCCGAGGGGTACGACTTCGGCCCGGAGGCCGACATCCCGGGGCTGGTCTCCGGCGACGGCGACGAGCTGATCTACGCGCTGATCGAGGCGGGCGGTCACGACCAGGAGTGGCTGACCGACGAGCAGTTGGCCAAGAACCCGGTCCGTATCCCGGCCGCCGACTACCGCCGCTGGTTCGCCACCCTCCCCGAGGAGCTGCGCCTCGCCGTGGAGCGGCACTGGGGCCCGGCTCCCGGCGAGATGTTCGTCGACCGGTCGGCCAACCCGGAGGGCGACATCGTCCTCGCGGCCCTGCGGCGCGGCAACCTCCTCATCCTCATCCAGCCGCCGCGCGGCTTCGGCGAGAACCCGATCGCGATCTACCACGACCCCGATCTGCCGCCCTCGCACCACTACCTGGCCGCCTACCGCTGGATCGCCGCCTCCGCCGACGACAACGGCTTCGGGGCGGACGCCATGATCCACCTCGGCAAGCACGGGAACCTGGAGTGGCTGCCCGGCAAGAACGCGGGGCTCTCCGCCGCCTGCGGTCCGGACGCGGCCCTCGGCGACCTGCCGCTGATCTACCCGTTCCTCGTCAACGACCCGGGCGAGGGCACGCAGGCCAAGCGGCGCGTCCACGCCACGCTGATCGACCACCTGGTGCCGCCGATGGCCCGCGCCGACAGCTACGGCGACATCGCCCGCCTTGAGCAACTCCTCGACGAGCACGCCCAGATCGCCGCGATGGACCCGGCGAAGCTGCCCGCGATCCGCGCGCAGATCTGGACGCTGATCCAGGCCGCGAAGCTCGACCACGACCTCGGCCTGGAGGACCGGCCGGAGGACGAGGGCTTCGACGACTTCATCATGCATCTCGACGGCTGGCTCTGCGAGATCAAGGACGTCCAGATCCGCGACGGGCTCCATGTGCTGGGCAACCCGCCCGCCGGGAACGACCGGGTCAACCTGGTGCTCGCCGTTCTCCGCGCCCGCCAGATCTGGGGCGGCACGGCCTCGCTGCCGGGGCTGCGCGAGGCGCTCGGCCTCGACGAGTCGGCCGCCACCCGCACCGCCGCCGACACCATCGAGGAGCAGGCCCGCGCGCTCGTCCAGGCGATGGACGACGCCGACTGGGACCCGGCCGCGGTGGCGTCCGTCGCCGCCGGGCTGCCGGACGCGGTGGCCGACATCCTCACCTTCGCGGCCACCGAGGTCGTCCCGCGCATGGCAGCCACGACCGACGAACTTACGCACGCCGTCCACGCGTTGAACGGCGGCTTCGTCCCCGCCGGCCCGTCCGGCTCCCCGCTGCGCGGCCTGGTCAACGTCCTCCCCACCGGCCGTAACTTCTACTCCGTGGACCCGAAGGCCGTCCCCTCCAAGCTGGCCTGGGAGACCGGCCAGGCGCTGGCGGACTCGCTCCTGACCCGCTACCGCACCGACAACGGCGACTGGCCCACCTCGGTCGGCCTCTCCCTCTGGGGCACCAGCGCGATGCGCACGGCGGGCGACGACATCGCCGAGGCGTTCGCCCTGCTCGGCATCCGCCCCGTCTGGGACGACGCCTCCCGCCGCGTGACGGGCCTGGAACCCATCCCGTACGCGGAGCTGGGCCGCCCCCGGATCGACGTGACGCTGCGCATCTCGGGCTTCTTCCGCGACGCGTTCCCCCACACGGTCGGGCTGCTGGACGACGCCGTACGGCTGGCCGCCTCGCTGGACGAGCCCGCCGAGCAGAACCACGTACGGGCGCACACCCAGGCCGACCTGGCCGACCACGGCGACGAACGCCGGGCCACCACCCGGATCTTCGGCTCCCGCCCCGGCACCTACGGCGCGGGCCTCCTCCAGCTCATCGACTCCCGCGACTGGCGCACCGACGCCGACCTCGCCGAGGTCTACACGGTCTGGGGCGGTTACGCCTACGGCCGTGAGCTGGACGGCCGCCCGGCCCGCGAGGAGATGGAGAGCGCCTACCGGCGCATCGAGGTCGCCGCGAAGAACACCGACACCCGCGAGCACGACATCGCGGACTCCGACGACTACTTCCAGTACCACGGCGGCATGGTGGCCGCCGTGCGCGCGCTCAAGGGCAAGGCCCCGGAGGCCTACATCGGGGACTCCACCCGTCCCGAGACCGTCCGCACGCGGACGCTCGTCGAGGAGACGTCCCGTGTCTTCCGCGCCCGGGTCGTCAACCCGAAGTGGATCGAGGCGATGCGCCGCCACGGCTACAAGGGCGCGTTCGAGCTGGCGGCCACCGTCGACTATCTCTTCGGGTACGACGCCACGACCGGCGTCGTCGCCGACTGGATGTACGACAAGCTCACCGAGACGTACGTCCTGGACCCGGAGAACCGGCAGTTCCTCCAGGAGGCCAACCCCTGGGCCCTGCACGGCATCGCGGAACGCCTTCTGGAGGCCGAGTCGCGCGGTATGTGGGCCAAGCCCGACCCGGCGGTGCTGGACGCGCTGCGCCAGGTGTACCTGGAGACGGAAGGGAACCTGGAGGGCGAGGACTGACCCTGGCGTATTTCTTCCGCCGCCCCCTGCCCCGGATCGCCCCCGACCGGCACAATCACGGTCATGGGGACCATGGGGCAGGGGCCGGCCGGACAGGACGCGCTTGATGTCAACGAGCATGCGGTACGCGGGAGTTCGGTGATGCGCAGGATTCTCGAAGCCCTGCGCCTGACGGTCGTGTCGGGAGTGATCGGCGCGGCGATCGCGGCCGTCGTGGTCGGCGCGATCCTGGAGGAGCTGCCCGTCGTCCTCACCGGGGTCGGGGGCCTGGTCCTCGTCGTCCTGATCGCCGCCGTCGTCGGGCGGTGGGCGCCGGGCCCCGGCACGCCGCCGGTGACCCGGACCGCCCTCGCCCGGATCGAGGACCTGCGGGCCACGAGCGGCGAATCCGCCGACGTACCGGTGGACTTCCGGCTGACCGTGGCGCCGGAGCCGGAGGACGGCAGGCCGGCGTACCGCGTGAACATCGACGAGCGCATCAACCTGGCTGATCTCCCCGTCTACCGGCCGCGTGGCATCGCCGTCGTGGAGTACCGCCCGGACGAGCCCTGGGAGGTGCGGATCGTCACCCGCCCGACCCCGGAGTGGAGCCGCCGGGCCGATGAGGCGGAGATCGACTCCGCGCCCGAGTCCACGCTGGTGGAGAAGCCGGGGCCCAGCGAGAGCTCCTGGTGCGGGCTGATGCTCATCATGTTCCTGGCGGGTGCGGCGCTGGTGGTGTTCCTCTTCCGGGGCGAGCTGTTCACGTCCGAGGACGGCACGGGGCCCTCGTCGAAGCAGCCCTCCGTCACGTCGTCCGCCTCCTCCTCCCGGACGTTCACCTCGACCACCACCGTCTCCGGGCCCTCCTCCTCGATGCTGGTCCTCGGGCGGATGCGGGAGACGGCCGCGGAGCTGGAGGCCCGCGTGGGCACTTCGGAGGTCACCGCGATCACCATCGAGGAACGCCGCATGAGGATCCGTGGCGACGTCGCCCGCCCGGCCGGCGAGACGATGCACGTCCAGATGCTCCCGTACGAGCTGTTCCCCGCGCTGGTCCACGAGGCCCGCACGACCCTGGGCGTCCGCGAACCGAAGAGCTGGCGCATCGACGTGACGCCCGGCGCCGGTCTGGGAGAAGGCCCCCGGGTCCGGGTCACGGTGACCGGGAAGGAGGGCACCGCCCACCTGGACGCGGACGCGACGGCCCGGGTCGTGGACCGGCGTCCGGTGGGGGAGGCGAAGAAGGGCGGCTGACGCGGGTGCCGACGGGGGCGGCCCATTTCCCCGTTTCCTGCTCGACCCGTCTCCACATTTCAAGACGTCCGCCGCCACCCGGCGGGAGCGGCACCGACCCGGAACTGCGGGCCCTGCCGCTGACCTTCTCCCGCACCGGGCCGTGGCCCTGGCCTCGCTACCGGTCGGCCACGCGGTCCAGGACGTTCTCGGCCAGCCCCTTGAACTCCCGGTAGCAGGTCTGTACGTACTTCTGGGTGCTGCCGAGCGCGCCGTCCGCGGCTTTGAGTTCGAACATCGGCTTCCTCGCGTCGTGTGCGAGAGGCATCAGGCTGCGGTAGTTGCGCAGTGTCGCGATGTGATGGAGAGCGTCTTGGGACGAAGGGTCCTTCGTGTTCAGCACGGCGGAGGAGTAGACGTGCGGAATGCGTCCGAGCCAGCGCTCGTAGGCTTTCACGGGGCGGTCCAGACGCATTTCCGGCTGCATGATCACGTATCCCAGCGGTGTCATCTCCGCCGGGGGCGCCGAGATCCCCGCCGGCACCTGGGGCAGGACGACCTGACGCCAGTTGTGCCGCCACTCCCGGAGCGTCGGCCCCAGGTTGCTGAGTCCCTTGAGGGAGAACAGATCGGCGGCGAGCGGCATCAGCACGCTGTCTGCGGCGATCAACGCCGCGCGGTTGATGGCACCGAGGTTGGGGCCGACGTCGATGAGCACGATATCGGCCTCCACGGACGCGGCGGCGTGCTCGATCATGCGGTGGAACGCGGTGGTGGTCCGGATCGCGGCGATGTCCCCGGCGAACGACTTGAACCACTCGTTCGAGAGCTTGTCCTCGAACCGGCTCAGGTCCAGGCTTCCGGGAAGCAGCCACAGCCCGGGCTTCAGCAGGACCGGCTCCACCAAGGCGACGTCGCCCGTGCCCTCCAGGATGGGTCGTACCGCGTCGGCGACGGTCCGGCCCTCACGGATACGTCCCGTGCCGTTCGGTTTCGCCGGTACGAGGCCCTGGGCGATCAGTTCCGAAGGGTTCGACCACAGGTCTTCGATCTCGCTCTCGTCCAGACACACGGACGTCAGGTTGGCCTGCGGATCGAGGTCCACGGCCAGGACGTTCCGGCCGAGGCGGCCCATCATGTGCGCCAGGTGATAGGCGAGGGTGGTCTTGCCGACGCCCCCCTTGTTGTTGAAAAGCGCGATCGACGTCGCGGTCATACGACCCTCCTGAGGGTCACGGCCCAGGACGAGTCGTCCACCTGGAACTCGGCGGGCGGATTTCCGTTGCGCTCCAGCGCCGCCCGCACCCTGCCGATGCCACGGCCGAAGCGGTTGACGTAACCGAGCCCCTTCAAGGCGGCTGCGAGCGACGGGTTGCGGTAGTCCGTCACCAGATCGAAGTTGTCGTCCCGTACCTGGCCGAACGGCCCGCCCGGATTGGTGACCTCGATGCGGTCGTCGAACCAGACGATGCGGGTCGGGGCGTAGGAGGTCTCGTAGTTCCGGTGCATCAGGGCGTTCATGCAGATCTCCCGCAGTGCTTCCAACGGGTAGTCCGGTTGCGGGGTCTCCCGAAAGCCGTCTCCGACGATCCGGGTCCTCAGATTGCTGCGCAGGAGAGGTTCGAGTCGGGCAGCCGTGCCGATCAGATTCTGCCGCAACTCCTGCTCGTCGGCGACGGGCGCGTCGAGGTCGACCCCTTCGTACCGCACGAACTGGACGTACGCCCCCGGGATGCTGCTGGACGGGTCGAGCCCGAGGGCCAGCAGGCCGAGTGCGGTGGGTGTGCCGTCCGGCGTGGCGAGATGGCAAGAGGCCAGCTGGACATCGAGCGGGCGGCCGTTCTCCTCGATCACCTCGGGATCGACCATGGAAGGCAGATAGGAACGCTGGAACAGATCGAGGTCCAGATCGTCGCGCGTCGCGCGGGCCACGGGCCGGACGTCGAACGGCCCGTCCCCCGACCGGCGGCGCTCGGACAGCACGCGTTCGTCCTCCCGCCCGGCCCGTCGGGTGGTGGGTCCCGGCCGGACCCAGACCACGCCGTCGCACCGTACGGGCGGCGCGGCCGAGGCTTCCACGCGCAGGTGCACGACCGGCTTGCCCTTGTAGCGGGCTATGCGGACGGTGAGCGACGGCCGGTCGAGAATGCGGCCGTCGTCCCGGAGGTCGGTCAGGGCCAGCAGCGCGCGATCGCTCGTGTCGACATCGTCCACCGGATCTCCGGCGTCGTTCACGCCCACAAGGATGTCACCGCCCCCATGGCCACAGAGGTCGTTGGCCATGGCGCACACGGCCGTGGCGATGGCGTCACCGCGCTTGCCTTCCCGCTTCGCCGTGCGCTTGAACTCCAGCGTCGTGCTCTCGCGGGTGCCCAGAACTTCGGCCAGATCATCGTTGCTCACAGTGCGCATCCTCTCAGTTCCCGGCGGGCCGGACAGTGGAAGCGCGGGTGCCCGCCGGGAGGCCCCGGACTGGGGACAGCGGGCGAAGCGCGCGACGGGCCGCCGGAAGGAGGAGCCCTTCTGCGCGGAGAGCTCCACCTGCTTCCGCCTGGGTACCGACGCCGACGGCAACGCCTGCACAGCGGTCGCCGGGCAGGCGAGGGCCTACCTGACGGGCACCCGGGAGGCGCTGAGCACCCTCCTCCGGGACACCGAGGCAGGGAAGGCCGACCACCTGGTGCAGTGCTCGCTCCTCTCGCTCCCGACCGGCTCCCCGAGCCGACGTGAGCCGTTGCTCCGCGACCCGGAAATCGCCTGGAAAGAGACGCCCCGGCCGGGCAGAGTGGGCGGATGACGACCCCCGCCCGCGCGTTCCTGCCCGGACTCGCCCTGTCCAGGATCCTCTACGAGGAGGCCGTGCGGCCGATCCTCGACGCGGAGTACCCCGGCCTGCGGTACGCCGCCGCCCGGATCGGCTCCGGCTCCGAGGTGCTCGGCTTCGACACCGCCCGGTCGGCGGACCATGATTGGGGCCCGCGCCTGGACCTGTTCCTGGAACCGGCCGATGCCGCCGCGCACGGGGAGCGGCTGCGCCGCCTGCTCGCCGAGCGGCTGCCCAAGCAGGTGCGCGGCTGGCCGACGCACTTCCGGCACGCCGACCCGGACGACCCGGTCGGGCACATGGAGCTGACGGACGGCCCGGTCCACCACCGCGTCGTCGTCGCCGACGTCGGCGGGTGGCTGCACGATCGGCTCGGCCTCCGCCCCGGCCCCGGCGGGGAGCCGCCCGCGCCGGCGGTCCCCGACTGGCTGGCCATGCCGCAGCAGAGGCTGGCGGAGACCACGGGCGGCGCGGTGTTCCACGACGGGGTCGGCACGCTGACCCGGGCGCGGCAGGAGCTGGCCTGGTACCCGGACGAGGTGTGGCGCTATCTGCTGGCCTGCCAGTGGCAGCGGATCTCCCAGGAGGAGGCGTTCGTCGGACGCTGCGCCGAGGTGGGGGACGAGCTGGGGTCCGCCGTGGTCGCGGGGCGGCTCGTGCGGGACCTGATGCGCCTGTGCCTGCTCCTCGCCCGGGAGTACGCGCCGTACGGCAAGTGGCTCGGCAGCGCCTTCGCCCGGCTGCCCGGGGCCGACGAGCTGCTGCCCGCCCTGCGGGGGGCCGTCACGGCCACGGACCACCCGGCACGCGAACGGCACCTCGGCGACGCGTACGAGGCCGTGGCCGCGCTCCAGAACGGTTCGGGCCTCGCGGAGGCGGTGGACCCCGGGCGGCGCCCGTACCACGGCCGCCCGTTCCAGGTGCTGCACGCCGAGCGCTTCGCCCACGCCCTGGCCCGGACCATCACCGACCCGGAACTGCGGGCCCTGCCGCTGACCGGGAGCGTGGACCAGTGGGCGGACAGCACGGACTTCCTCGGGCGGCAGGGGCCCGTGCGGGCCGCGGTCGACGCGCTCGGCGGCTGACGGGGCCCGCACCACCGGACGGGCGGTCAGGTGAGAACGATCAGCAGGAGGAAGCCGATGACGACCACCCCGACCCCGACGAGGGCGGCCACGAACAACTTCTCCACGCGATCCGACCGTTGGGATGTTCCGTCCTTCTCCGAGGGGGGCGGCTGAGCCGCCTTCGGCGCGGGCGTGGCCGGCCGCGCCGTCGGCATCGGCGCCACCTTTGGCGACGGTGTGGTGGACGACGCCGATGCGAACGAGGGCGGGAGGGGCACCGTCGGCCTGGTGGGGGCCGGCATAGCGGCGGGCCGCACGGGTTCCTCCGTCCGTGCCGGTGCCGGCACGGACGCGGGGCGGTCGAGGAGGTCCCAGACGACCCGCTGCCACAGCTGCGGGGGCAGGTCGGGGGCCCGGCCGCCCGGGGGCGTGACCAGGATGAGGCGCAGCCACTCCATACCCGTGTCACGGCCGTCCTTGAGGATGATGTTGAACAGCGGTTGGAGATCGGAGGCCCGGAGGGGGTCCCGTACGAGTGGGGCGACGGCCCAGGTGAAGATCTCGGCCGCCCGCTCCCGCATCTCCGGGACGGACGGACCGTCCGCCCCGGACCGGGCGGGCCGGAAGTACAGGTTGTGCCGCAGCACTTCGGTGCAGAGCGCGTGTGCGGTCGCTTCGTCGCGGGACCGCTGTCGCCCCTCGTCGGCCAGTTCGGCCAGGACGAGATCGCGGGAGGCCCACGGCAGCCCGTCGGCGGACAGGAGGGTCAGCAGCGCGGTGTCCAGGTGGCCCTGGAGCCGGGCGGCCAGCCGCGCGGACCGGGCGGTGTCGACGCGCTGGAGGACCAGCAATTCCTGGTGCAGGCGCTGAAGTTCCAGCTCGTGACGCGCCGCCCGGTCCTGGCGTGCGTACCGGTCTTCCTGCGGTTCCTGGCGTGCGTGCCGGTCCTCCTGCGGTTCCTGGCGTGCGTGCCGGTCTTCCTGCGGTTCCTGGCGTGCGTGCCGGTCTTCCTGCGGTTCCTGGCGTGCGTGCCGGTCCTTCTCCCGGGGTTCGATCGCGTACAGGTCTTCGCGCCGGGGTTCGATCGCGTACCGGTCCTCCTGCCGGCTCCCGCGCCCGAACCGGCCCTCCTCCCGTACGCGGCGGTGGCGGCCCTCCTCCTCCGGTGCCGGTGCCGGTGCCGGTGCGGGGGACGGGGCGTGCCGGGCGTCCAGCATGCGGCGCAGGGCGTCGCGCCGTTCCCTCCGGGGCAGGTGGGCCCCGGAGAGGAGTTCACCGGTCAGATGGGGCACCCCCGGGGGTGCGTCGGGGCGGTCGAGCACGTACTCGACCATCTCCTTCGCCGCTGCCATCTCGACGTCCCTCTCGGCGGGCAGCCGCAGCCGGATGCGGGCCAGCGACCGGGCCCCCGTCGCCTGGGACGACCACTCGGGCACGCAGGTCAGGCGCAACGAGTGGGTGTCCACGGTGTCGTACGTGGCGTAGCTCCACTCCGTGCCGAACCAGTCGCCGAACACCGACAGCAGCCCCAGGTACAGCAGGGAGGCCTTGTTCTGGCGCGGCCAACCGGGCAGTTCGTGTTCCCTGGCGAGGAGGGAGAGCCGACGGGAGGGGTCGCGCAGCCACTCGGCGGTCACCACCATCAACGGCTTCTTCACCGTGGGGAGTTTTTCGAGCATGTCGGGCAGCCGCTCGGCCGCCGTGGCCCGCAGCCGGGCACCGTCCAGCGTCGGCAGGCCCCCGGCGGCGGTCTCCGCGACGGCGCTGTCGCTCCAGGCGGTGCCGCCCAGAGCGAGGCAGCGCAGCGGCGTCAGGGCGTCCGCGTCGCCGAACACCGCGTGGCAGGCCGTGCTGGGCCGGCCGCCCCGGTCCAGGGTGGGCCACCGCTGGAGGAGCACGGTCCCGACGGCCCGGGAGGAGACCCGGACGCTGCTCTGGCGGGACGCCGGGGCGGGGCCGGGCACCCAGAGCAGCGGGCCCAGCTCGCGGCGGAGGGACTCCGCGCGTTCGGCGGAGCAGGAGTGGGCCACCGCCGCCATCCCCGCACTGGAGCGGCCCTGGTTCCCGTCCCAGCGGAAGACCACCTGGTCGAGCCGGCCGCCCGGGCCGCTCTCCTCGCGCCGATCGAGAGCGTCGTTCACTGGGTTTCCCTTCCCACGCCGAATGATGCGGCGCCCCCGGGCGCCTCGATGATCCCGTGCATCGCCAGCAGCGACACCAGGGGTTCCAGCACCCGGCGCGGTCCCGCGCCCGCCGGGTAGCGGCCCTGGCTCTCCTGGCCCCCGGTCGCGGACGCGATGTGCAGGGTGCAGCGGCGGAACGCGTCGAAGGGACGCAGCCAGGCCTGCCCGGCGTGCTGCCGCAGCAGCGCGTAGACGTCCCCGCTCTCCTCCCGGAACTGGTCCGGGCCGATCGCGGCGGGCGGCGGCTCGCCCAGCCAGCGGTCCACCGGCGGCTGGAACCGGAGCAGGTCGGACTTGCCGAGCACCATCGCCGCCGGGGTCTCCAGATAGGGACCCCGGCGCGGCAGCCGGTCCAGGACCGTGCCGAACGCCGCGTCGCCGTCCCGGTCCACCTCGGTGCCCCAGCGCTCGCGTACGCCGTCGAGCTGCGGCAGCGGCAGCGCGAGCGCCGGGTCGACGACGAAGACCAGGGCGTCGATGCCGAGCAGGAAGCGCAGCGCCCCGTCGGTGCGGACGAGGTCCTCGCCGCCGAGGTCGAAGAAGGCGACCGGGCGCACCCGTCCGCGCGCGTCGGTGAGCAGCAGCGACTCGACGAACCGGGCGAAGCCGTCCAGGCCGACCCCGCTCGTGTGGTCGAGCACCTTGCCGCTGCGCAGCGGCTGCACCCGCTCACGGACGAAGCGGGCGTGCTGTTCCGGGTTGACGGACTGCCAGCCCACCCCGTACCGCTCCAGGCCGCCGTCGGTGATCTCGGCGATCATCTGGGTCAGCAGATGGCTCTTCCCGGTGCTGGACTGGCCGATCATGGCGACCGTCAGCGGGCGGCCGTGGGTGAGGTAGGGCACCGGGATGTGGTGCTCCGGGAAGTCCGGGTCGGCCGTGCACTGCTGGACCGCGCCCCGCATCACGTCCTCGCGCCGCACCGGGTTGCCGATACGGGAGAGGTCCAGGGGCCGGTACTGCATCTGGTCGTCCGTCACGAACAGGTTGCCGAGGTCGAGCTGGATGCCTTCCAGGCAGTAGGGGCAGAGCACCTCCCCGGGGGGCCGGTCCTCGGGTGGGCCGTCCGCCGGGTCCTCCGGGGGAGCGGGTGTCCGCCGCTTGGCGTCCAGCGCCCGGTCGAACGCCTCCTGGTGCGGGCGGGAGCCGTCCGTCGGGGTCGAGGACCCCAGCCGCCGCGCCTCCTCGGGGGCCAGCAGCTCCAACAGGGCCCCGGGCGTGGGGCGTCCGGCCGCCGTGGGGGCGAAGGCGCGGGGCAGCGTCCCGGCGAGCACCCGATGCCGGTCGAGGTCGGCGGGGGCGCGGTCGGCCGGGCCGGGCCGGCCGGTCACGAGCTGGTAGAGCACCTGGGCGGCGCTCCACACCGCGTCCCGGGGGTCGGCGTGGCCCTCGCCCCGGTGCTGTTCGGGCGAGGCGAACGGGGCCCGGCCCCACGGCGTCCGGGGCCGCCCGGCGCGGGTGACGCCCTCAAGGCCCCAGAGCTGCACCGACGTACCGTCCCAGAACACCGTCGCGGGGGAGATCCCGCGCGCCACGAGACCCTGGCCGTCCAGCAGACACAGGGCCAGCGTCAGGTCCCGGGCGAACACCCGCTGGTCGGACGCGGACATCACATGGGTGCGTCCGACGGGCGCGCCGCGCGGGGCGGCGTACAGCAGGAACGGCTCGGCGGTGTCCAGTTCGTAGCCGATGACGGTGGGGAACAGGTGGGCGTACGGGGTGTTCTCCAGGGTCCGGTCGAGGCGCAGGGCGGTGCCCGCCTCGGTGTCCAGCAGGGTGCGGGCCGCCGGGTTGGCGGCGTCGGCCGTCGACAGGAACACCTGGACGCACCGCTGTCCCCGGTCGTCGAGCAGCCCGTTGCGGATGCGCTGGGGTAGCGCCGGGTCCCGCCGGGAGGCCGGGCCGAAGCGGGCCGGGGCGGTGCGTCGCCGCCCGGTGGGGTCGGTGAGGACCAGGTGGGGGCGCGGGGCCCCCGGCGCCCCCGGCCGGCCCGGCGGGGTGGTGGTCACCACCGGTCGTCCTCCCTGAACTCGTCGTGGTCGGATGGCTCGTCGTGGTCGGTGGGCTCGGCGTGGTCGGCGTCGGTCCGGGCGCTGCCGCCGGTGCTCTGCCGGGGCAGGACCGTGTCGACGACGCCCATCCGCAGCGGGGTGAGCCGGATCAGCCCCGCGTACCGCCCGGAGGAGGTCCACAAAGCCTCCTCGGCCGGCGGCGAACCGCTCTTCCGCCAGGCGGCCTCGATCTCGCCCTGGAGGGTGGCCGGGGCGAACCGGATCCACAGGGCGGCCTCCGGGTCGCGGCTGAGGAGGGCCCCCTGTTCGGGCGAGGACAGCTGGACGACGGCTCCCCGGTCCGTCTCCCGGCCCATCAGCTCGGCGACCCGCAGCGAATCGGTGCCCAGCAGCCCGGCGGCCGTGGTGCGGGCGCGGTGGTCGGCCGGGTACGGCGGCGGGGCCAGCACCCCGTAGCGCCACAGGTGGTGGCGGGCGGCGGACAGCAGTTCACGGACCCGCTCCTCGGTCCGCGCGAGCGCGAGCGCCCCGGCCTGGCCGCGTTCGACGGCGCCCCAGTAGGGGGCCATGGCGGCCATCGCGGTGTTGCGGAGGTCCCCGGTGAGGGTGGCGACCAGCTCCGGTCCGCCCTCACCGATCTCCCGGTCCAGCCAGCGCGGTGCGCGGTCGCCCTCGCCGCTCCCCCATGGGGCGTCGTCAGGACCCGCCGGGTACGCGGCCGGGGAAGGTGTGCCGTACGGTCCGGGGTCCCCGCCGTCCCGGTCGCCGTAAGGGGTGCCGTACGGGTCGCCGGCCCGGTCGGCCTCCGGATCGCCGTGCCGGTCCGGGGTGTTGTCCCAGGCGTAGGCGGCGGCCCAGTCGCCGTCGTCCGCGCCCCCGTCGGCGGCGTCGGGCTCCGGGCTCTCCAGCGCGGAGGGCTCGTCGAGCCAGCCCTCGGCCCCGTACGGACCGGTACCGTCCGCCCCGGCCGGGGCGAGGGGCTCCGGTGCGGCCTGGGCGTCGGCGGCGGCGGCGGTCGCCCGCAGCATCCCGGCGACCGAACGCGCGGCGTCCGCGCAGTACAGGCGCTCCTCCGCCGCCCAGTGCTCGCGCACCAGCTCCGCCAGCAGGGTGTCGAGCCCGTCCAGCGCGGTGCGCAGCGCCGTCGTGCCGCGCCCGGCCGCCCAGGAGTCGGCGGCGTCCCGCCAGAGCCTGCGGACCGCCTCGGCGGTGAGACCGAGACCGACCAGCAGCCCGGTCCCGCCGAGCCAGAGCGGCGGGTCGGCGGCGTACGCGACCGCCGCCCCGGCCACCGCGCCGGCGACGGCGGCGATCCGGGGGCCCATCGGCCACCGGGCGGCGCGCCGGCCCGTGCGCAGCCGGTTCGCGCCCAGCAGCGCGACGACGACGAACAGCACCGGCACCAGCAGCGCCGCCAGGACGGCGGGCCACTGCCACAGGCCGCCCAGCAGCCCCGCCGCGCCCGCCATGAGCAGCACCGCGCCCGGGGTGCGGGGCGGCGCGGCGTACTCGGTGGCGGAGCCGCGGGTCACCGACTCCTCGGAGTGGTCGGCTAGCCGGTGCAGCAGGGCGGTGCCCGGCACCGGCTCGACCCGCCCGGCCAGCGCGGTGAAGTGCTGGGCCACCGAACGCAGCGCGAGCCCGTCGCCCAGCAGCCTGCCCGCCAGCTCGCGGAGCCCCTCGCCGACGCGTTCCCCCGCACTGTCGGCCGGCGGCACCCGCAGTCCGAGCGCGCCGAGCCGGGCGGCGGCCTCCGCGGTGGGCGCCGCCGCTCCGCCGCCGCCCTGGAGGGCCCGTTCCACCAGGGCGCGGAACCCGTCCAGGTCCTCGCGGGCCTGGTGCAGATCCGCCTCCAGGGCATTGCGCCGGGCCGGGTGCAGCAGGCCGGGGAAGGACCGCAGTGCGACGAGGTCCTCGTCCGCGCGGTCCAGGGACTCCGCGCACGTGCGGTGCGCGAGGTTCGCCCGGCCGTCCGGCCGCCGGTGCCCGTGGCCCCGGCCGTCCCGCCCCGTCACGAGCGCGCGCAGCGGTTCGGGCAGCTGGGAGTCCGGGACGATGTCGACCGGGTCGCCCGCCCCGCTGTCCTCACCCGCGAACCGGGTCAGCGCGTCCCGCCAGGCCCGGTCCCTGACCTCCGTCGGGAGGTCCTGCTCCAGCAGCCGTACCCCGGGGGCGGCGACGGAGTCGGGCAGCTTCCGCAGCCCCTCCAGGACCCGGACGAAGACGTCCGGGACCGACAGGAGGTCCACCAGGACGGCCAGCGCCGCGGGGTCGTCCGGCTCCACCCGGTCCAGGGCGGTACGGGCGGAACGCAGATCACCGGCCCACACCAGGCCGGTCGTGGCGGCCCGCAGGGTCGTGGGCCGCACCAGCCGGCGGTCGGGGAGGTACGCCTCCTCCCCGCCGGCGTACGAACCGGGGGAGCTGCCCACCAGCAGCACCAGGATCCGGGTCTCGCCCACCGCCCGGTAGCCGGAGAGCAGTTCGTACTGGAGCTGGTGGTCGGTCAGTCCGGCCGGGGTGTCCGTGACCAGGAACAACGGGTAGTCCGGTTCTGGCAGTCCGGCCCGGCCCAGCTGCTCGGCCACCCGGTCGCGTACGGCCTGCGAGGTCGCCAGGGCCGCTGCCCCGGCGCGCAAGTCGAGACGGACCACGGCGGTGGTGTCCTCGGGAGTGGTCACTGCGGGCCCCCGTTCCGGCGCCCGGCGTCGCCCTCGTCGTCCGTGCCCCAGCCGTCGGCGTCCCAGCCGCCCGCGGCCGGCCGGCGGGCCGGCGGGCTGTCCTGTTCGCCGAACCCGTCGGCGGCGCCGTCATCTCTGCCGTCGATGCCGCCCCTGGCACCGTCACGCCTGGCACCGTCACGCCCGACACCGACGTCCCTGCCACCGATGTCCCTGGCACCGAGGTCCCGCGGGCCGGCGGGCTCGCCCCCGCCGAACCGGTCGTCGTCGGACCGGGAGCCGGTGTACCGGTCGTCGGCGGGCCGGGAATCGGGGTACCGGTCGTCGCCCGGCCGGGAGCCGGTGTACCGGTCGTCGTCGTCGAACCGGGCGTCGCCGGGGGAGTCGGTGAACCGGGCGTCGCCCGCCCGCGACTCCGGGGACGAGTCGGTGAACCGCTCGTCGCGGGGCCGCTCGTCCGCGAACCGCTCCTCCCGGCGTCCTTCGCCCCGGCTCGGCCGGTCCTCGCGCGAGGCGTCCGGCCCGTACCGCTCCGGCCCGTACCGCTCCTCCCCGTACCGGGCGCCTGGGTGCCGGGTGTCCGTGGGCCGGGCGTCCGTGTGCCGGTCCGCGCCGGCGTACCGCTCCTCCGCGTCGTACGGGGCCGAGAGGGGAGCCGAGCGCGGACCGGGCAGGGCGTCGTCGCCCGGCCGTTCGTCGGTGCTCGGGGCCGAGGTGCCCCAGTCCTCGTCGTCCACCACGACGCGCCGGCGCTCCGGCGCGGGCCGGGCGGGGGGCGTCTTCGGGACGCCGCCGCGCGCGTACTCCAGCAGCGTGCGCAACGTGGGCTGGATCGCCTTCTTGTCGCCGAACTCCATGTCCAGGGCCGCGGGCAGGGTCTCCGCCCAGAACTCCCACAACGGCCGGATCCAGCCGTCCACGCGCCGGCCGCCGAGTTCCCGGCGCTCCTCCAGGAGCTCCAGCTGGCGCGGGGCGATGCGCTCGACGAGCTCGACGAACATCGGGTGCGGTTCGGTGCCCGCCCGCCCGACCCCGAGGGGCTGGGCGCTCATCAGCTTGCTGCAGTAGTCCTCCACGGTCCGCTCGTCGTCCAGCACCGTCCAGCGTTCGTAGGAGCGCAGCAGCTCCGACCAGCTGGAGATGGAGCCGGGGAAGTCCCCGAGCCGCAGCCGTACGCCCGGGACGCTCGCCCCCTTCTCCGGGAACAGCCGCAGCCGCACCCGGGAGGGCGAGGCGGTGTCGCCGTCCAGGACGTCGACCTGGCCGTTCCACATGCAGCACAGCAGGCGGTGCAGGATCGTGCGCCGGTCCTCCTCGCTGCTGACCATCCAGTCGTCCTCGAACCCGAGGCGCTGCCGCCAGCGCAGCACGTCGTGGGCCTGCTCGTCGTCCTTGGCCCTGGCCCACTGGCGCAGCACCTTGCGGGCCTCGGGCACCTGGGTGAGGCTCATCTCGCTGCGGAAGAGGACCACGGTGATCGAGTCGCTCTCCACGCCCCGGTACTCGACGGAGTTCTTCGCGTCGGACGGCAGCCGCAGCGCCTTGGAGAGGTACTCCTGCACCTCCTCCGCCGCCTGGACCCGCGGGTGGGTGACCAGGACCCGCAGCGGCCCGGTGCCCTCCGGGGTGAAACCGACCGGCAGCAGACCGGTGAGCTTGCGGCTGAACAGGTCGAGCGCTTCCTTGCTGACCTGGTCGGTGGCGTCCGCGTCACCGGCGGCGGCCGCCAGCAGGGTGCTCATCGAGGGCAGCAGGGGCCGCTCCTCCAACTGCGCGCCGCTCTCGGCGAAGAGCCGGGTGATCCGCCCCTCCAGCCGCGCCTTGACGGCCCCGACCGCCCCGTCTGGGTCGCGGTGGCTCCGGGCGTGCACCTCCCGCCAGGTGTCCCCGTCAATGAGCCGCAGCAGCAGCGACGCCTCGTCGTCGCTCTCGCGGAGGCCCTCGCCGCGGACGAGCCGGGCCACGACGTCCTCGTAGAAGTGGTTGAGGCTGCGCTGCGGCGGCAGGAGGTAGGAGATGCCAGTGCGCTCCGCGTACAGCTCCAGGCCCTTCTGCTGCGAGGACTTGGGCTCCTGGTCGGCGTGTTTGCGGAAGGCGTTCACCAGCCGCGCCAGGTCGGTGCCCGCCGTGTCCGCCTGCGACTGCCAGCGCTGCTGCTGCTCCCGCCAGGCCTCGTGCCACACGGCCCGGCTGCGCCAGCGGTACCAGCTGTCCTGGGCCTGGAGGACGACCCGTACCTCGTCGTCGCCCCACCGGGCCGGGGACAGCCCGGCCATGCTGCCCTTGATCCGGGGGGTCTTCGGCGGCTGGTCGGTGACGCCCGGGGGCCGCTTCGGGGAGCGGGAGCGGGCGGTGAGCATGCCGAGGAACCCGAGCCGGGTGATCTCGTCCTCGCTGTCCGGGACCCCCCGGACGAGACGTTCGGCGAGGAACGGGTCGACGCTCTGGAGGAGTTTCTCGATCGCCGGGCGCGGGCTGAACCGGGCGGCCATCGCGGCGGCCTGCCGGTCGGCGACGGACTGGAGCTCGGACAGCTGGCGCTGCATGTCCCCGATCCGGTTGTTGAGCGCCTCCTCGATCGCCTTGCCGCCGCGCGGCAGCGGCTGCGGGTCCTCGACGGCCAACTGCTTGCGCTCCCACAGCTCTTCGAGCTGCGAGTCCGCGAACAGCTGCCGGACCAGCGGCACGGTGTCGTCCTTCACCGGGTTGCGCGGCCGCTCCACCAGTTCGGTGACCGCGACCCGCAGCAGCCGCCCGGCCACCAGGTCGGCCAGCTGCTCCATGGGGGCGGTCATCGAGGCGACCAGGCTGGTGGACACCCCCTGGCGGCCGATGCCGGTGGGGGACAGGGCGCTGCGGTGCACGCCCCGGTTGATGAAGCTCGCGGCGAAGGTCTGGAAGTCGTCGTCGCCGGCCATCGACCGGCCCTGGGCCCGGCTGTCGCCCAGTTCGGTGCCGATCAGCGACATCACCAGCGAGACGATGGAGCGGCGCAGGTCGTCCTGGCGGATGCCCGCGGTCGGGCTGAAGAGGAACGCGGTCGGCAGGATCCCGGTGCGCAGCCGGACCGGGGTGATGCCCGGGTAGCGGATGCCGAGGCCGGTCTCCTGGTCGAGTTCGCCGATCTCCGCCCCGGCGGTCGGCGCGTTCTGCCCGTCGACCAGCCGGAACAGGTCGACCAGCGCGCGGGCGGCGTTGAGGTCGGCCTCGCGCCCGCCGCCGGTGGAGGCGGAGAACGAGGACGGCATGACGACCAGCGGGTAGATCTTCACGCCGTTGAAGTTGCGGATCTTGAACGCCTGGTTGATCAGGTGAAGATAGTCCAGGAAGATCCCGGCCCCGGTGCCGCCGGCGACGGAGAACGCGACGAACACGTCGCAGCCGGCGACCCGGCCGCCGCCCAGTTCGCTCAGCTCGCCCGCGGCCCTGGCGATGGCGTCGATGGCCTGGAGGAGGGGTTCCAGGACCGGCTGGAGGGAGTGCCGCAGCGTGGCGAAGAGCGCGGCGCGGCCCACCGTGGGGAGCTGGCCCGCGCCGTTGTGCAGCGGGGTGACGCGCGGTTCGCCGTCACGCGGGGGCAGCCAGCCCGCGACCTCCTCGCGCAGGCTGGCCCGCAGCATCTGCGTCACCTCCGGCGAACTGTCGAAGTTCGGCAGGAGGTTGTGGGTGGCCCGCGAGGTGCGGGCGTACGCCGCGCGCAGCGAGGAGTCCACATTGAACTGGGGCAGCCGCTGGAGGTCGGACTCGCTGAAGTCCGCGTACACGAACTGCAGGCAGTCGGGCAGTTGGTAGGGGGCGAGGCCGCCGATGTGCTGGAGGGCGGTGCCGTCGGGTCCGCACAGGTCCACGCGCAGCTTGCGCTCCAGCTCGGCGCCGACGAGGCCGCCGGTGCCGCCCAGGCCGACGAAGAGCATCGGCTGGAAGATCTTCATGGGTTCCTCCCGCTTCCGGCCGCGGTGGGGCCGGTTCGTCCATGGGCGTCACCGCACGGCCGCGAGTCTCGCGGCCGTGCGGTGACGCCGGGTCCTGCGGCGCCGCCCGCCGGGTGGCGGGCGGCGCGCGCCTCACAGGTAGTCGTCGCTCCCACCGGTCGTGGGCACCGGGTCGGGCCGCCCGGGGACGGTGGTGCGTACGGAGTCCTCGCCGAGGGCGAGGCTCAGCCGGTCGGTGAGATCGACCCGCCCGGTCGCCGTGAGCCGCTCCCGGCCGCGGCCGTTCTTGCGCAGCACCGCGCCGCCCTCGGGGCTGCGCTGCACGGCGTACCGGCCGTTGGTGCGCCGTTCGATGCGCGGGTTGCTGTGCGCCTCGGCGATGTCGAACGCGTACCACTGCTTCTGGCCGTGTCCGGCGGTGTGGACGCCGAGCACGTCGCCGTCCTCGGAGAGCAGGTGGAGCGTCAGCCCGTGCGGGTCGCGGCGGCCCCGGCGCTGCCGGAGCCAGGCCAGCGCCGCCAGGACGCCGACGACGACCAGCGCGACGGCGCCGACCAGCACCCACCAGTACCGGTCCAGCAGGCTGGGTTCGGGGGTGACCTGGACGGACAGCGGGGTGCGCACCAGGGTGCGGTCGCCGTCGGTGGCGTCCTGGACGGTGACGGTGCCGCCGATGCCGAGGGGGCCGTCGTCGAGCCGCCCGTCGAAGGACTTCTCCGGCCCGATCCCGAGCCTGATCTCGTGGGTGGAGGACGCGCCGGGCTTCACCACGATCTCGGCGGGGCTCACGGTGAGGAGCCCGGCCCGGACGTCCGCGAGGGACAGCTTCAGGGTGTGCGGGGCGTCCGTGGTGTTGGTGACGGAGAGGTTCGCGGTGACCGTGTCCCCGGGGTGGCCGTCGCCGCGGACCGGGGCGAGCGCCGTGGTGACGGGCAGGGCCCCGGGGGCGACCTGGCCGCCCTCGCTGCGGGTGTCGGCGCTGAGCCCGGATGCGGTGAGGGTGCCGCTGACCTTCAGGGCGCCGTCGGCGCTCTTCGGGACGGTGACCGTACCGCTGAAGGAGCCGTCGCTCCCGGTGGGATCGGGCCCCTTGCCGTCGTCGGCGAGCCGCAGCGGGAGCGGGGCGAAGCCGTCGCCGGTGAGCTGACTGCTGACCTTCAGGCCGGCGTAGTCGGCCGGGTCCTTGATCTCGTAGCCCTCGCGGGTCTGGAGCCGCATGGTGACGGTCGCCTTCTCCCCGGCCTGCGGGGAGGGCGGGTCCATCGTGATGGAGCCGCGCAGCTCCCCCTGCCACAGGACGCTGACGCCGACGGGCAGCGAGCGGTGGCCCTCGGGGGCCTTCACGTCGACCTTCCACCGGCCGGGCACCGGGTCGACGATCTTCAGCGCCTCCACGGTGCCGCCGCCGCCCGCGAGTTCGAAGGTGGAGTCCTTGAACTTCCCGGCGGTGGGCACCTTGTTGCCGAGCGGGTCGGTGTAGGTGACGGTCACCTCGGGGGAACCCTTGTCCACGACGATGCTGCCCACGGTCGCCAGCGGCGAGATGGTGATGGGCAGGGTGGCGGGCGGGCGTTTGCTCGGACCCGACGCGTAGCGCAGGCAGTGCGCGGCGGCGAAGATCTTCTCCAGCGCCCGCCCGACGTCCTTGGCCCCGGAGACCTTGCGGGCGGTGGGGCGGGCGGACGGCAGGTCGACGCAGCCCTTCTGGAAGCCGCCGGCGGCGATCTTGTCGAGCTGCTCCTTGTCCGGGTCGGAACCGAAGCCGAGCGGCCAGATCTGTACGTTCTTGGCGGCGGCGTTCTTCAGCTCCAGCTCCAGCTGCCGCTTCCCCTCGGCCTCGCGGTGCGCCGGGTCGCCGTACTGCGGGCTGCCGGTGACGTCCATCTCCCCGTCGGTGAGCAGGAACAGCACCCGGGGGGCCGACGGGTCGGTGCCCGAGCTCAGTTCGTGCACGCCCTGGCGGATCGCGCTCGGGAAGTCCGTCCCGGTGCCCTCGCTCTTCTTGCGGCCGCGCAGCTTCTCCACGCAGCCCCCGACCGACTCCCGTCCCGCCGCGTCCAGTCGGGTACGGGGGCACACGGGGTCCACCGCCCGCTGGTCGGCGGACTCGGCGGCGGCGAAGCCGAACACGCTGATGTGGGAGGTCGCCGAGACGTCGCCGAGCGCGATCCGGGCGGCAGCCGCCTTCTCCGCCTTGATGTCCGCGGGCGCGAGGCTCGCGGACTGGTCGACGGCCACCGCGTAGTTGACGGAGGCGAAGGCGGGCGCGGCGGCCGCGGCGGGCTCCGGATCGGCGGCGGCCGGTGCCGTCAGGGAGGTGAGCAGGGCCGCACCGGCCAGGACGGCCAGCGCCGCCCGCCCGGCCCGGCCGGTGCCGGCCGGGCCTCTTCTTCGGTCATTTCGCACGACCGTCCCCTTTTACTGTCGTTGCCGTGTCTGCGTGGTGTCTGCGTGTCTGCGTGCTGTGTCTGTGCGGCGTGTCGGCGGGGCGGTCAGCGTCCGGCCAGGCTCCAGGCGAGAGCCAGCGCGGCCGCCGGGGCGAGCGTGGCGACCGCCCAGCGGATCGCCCGGTACTTGGCGGACAGGATGGCGCTGACGTCCACGGCCTGGACGAGCAGCCAGCCGACCGGGTCGCGGCCGGCCTCGTTGACGCGGGCGGTCAGCACGTCGTAGTCGAACGGGGCCAGCAGGTCCCCGAAGTAGGTCACCCCCTCCTGGTCGCGGACCGTGCCCGTACGCGGCAGGAGCGCGCGGACCAGGGCGGCCACCGCGACCACCCACAGCGCGCCCGCGACCACCAGCGCGAGGTCGCCGGGGCCTCGCCAGTCGGGCGAGCCGTGCCGCCCGATGAGGAAGGCGGGCAGGGCGAGCGCCCCCGAGAGCAGCACGGCCGCCTTCGAGTCGGCCCTGCCGAGGTCCTCCCGGACGGTGACCAGAAGCCTCTCCGCGATGCGTTCCCCCGCCCTGTCCGGCCCGTGCTGACCCCCGTCCGGCACCGGCGCGGTCGGGGCGGGGGAAGTCCGTGTGGTTCCGTCGGCGCTCATCCGTCGCCCTCCACCCAGCCCCAGCCGTCGTCGCGGTTGCGGTCGCGCGGCGCGGGCGCTTCCGGTTCGGCGTCCCGGACGGGCGGGCGGGGCTGCCGCACGGGAGGCTCGTCCGCCACCCAGTCGGGGATGAACGGCTCCTCGCGGGCGGGCGTCAGCTCCCGAGGGGCGCGGCGGGCGGGCCGGGTGCCGAGGGGCCCCTGGATGCCGAGATGCTGCCTGCTGAGGTCGTCGAGTACGCGGGTCTCGATCTCGTCGGAGTGGATCTGGCCGTCGGCGATCATGGCGAAGAGCCGGTCGACCCGGTCCCTCTCGTCCTGCCGGCCCTCCTGGCGGATCTTCTCCAGGAAGTTGTTGGCCTCCTTGGGGTCCGCGGCCAGCATGTGGCTGAGCTGCTCCAGCTCACCGCCGCGCAGCATCCTGAGGTAGTTCTGCTGCCGCATCCCCGCCAGCTCGTCGGCGCTCCGCTGGCTGCGGACCTTCTCCTCGTGGCCGATCGTCCGGTCGTCCACCCGCAGCCGTACGTACAGACGCACCCGCAGCCCGAGGTCGGTGCCGAGGTCGTTCCACCGGCCGGAGACGCAGGCGTGGGTGATGGCGTTGTTGGCCTGCTCCGCCTGGTGCACCGGGAACTGTGCGGAGATCTCCCGCAGCCGCTCCAGGGTCGGCGCGGTGAGCCGCTGGGCGATGTCGGTGACCACCTGCACCGCCACCAGGTGGGGGTCCTCGACGGTCCAGTGGATGTCCACCTCCGCCTTGAAGAACGTCGCGCCGCCGGACGCGGGCAGCTCCATCCGCAGGGTGGTGACGAAGGTGCCGGTGGCGATCTCGCAGACGGTGTGCGGCCTGGCCAGCGGCGGCTTGTCGTAGTGCTCGATGCCGGAGACACCGGCCACGCTGTAGCCCCGCCGGTAGAACAGCACCGACGTGATGCGGGCGCCGCGCTGCCGGAACGCACCCGTCGGCGTGTACTCCCGCAGGAACGGGCCCGTGGGCCGCGAGGGGTCCACCGCCCCGTTCCCCGCCACGCCGTTCTCCTCAGCCATGACTCTCCTCCTCTTCGGACCGCCGCTGCCGCGCGGGCACGGCGAGCCGCCACAGGGCGCGCGCCCGTTCCTCGGCGAGCGGACGGTCCTGATCCCTCATCATTCGGCGCAGCAGCCAGTCCAGCCGCCGCCGGTCCTGCTCCTCGGCGGTCAGGGCGGGCAGCAGCGCGGCCAGCCCCTCCCGCGCCCACTCGCGGCCGTTCTTGCGCCAGGCGGAGCGCAGCAGGGTCTCCAGGGCGTCGAGCGCGACGTCCCGGGACCGCGCGGTGTTGAGCGCCGTCCAGAACAGGTCGGCCAGCTTCCCGGTCAGTTCGGGCCGGGTCGCGGCCAGCGCGAGCAGCAGCGGCCAGTCGCCCCGGTCGCCCAGCGGGGTGCCGGGCTCGTCGTCGAGGACCTCGTCCACATCGGTCAGCGCCAGCCGGACGATGCTCACCAGCGCGAGGTCCTGGTACTCCTCGCCGCGGTGCCCGGTCCAGTCGGCCAGCCGCCGCAGCACGGTGACGCACTCCGGGAGCGTCAGGAGCCGGACCACGTTCAGCGAGGCCACGGCCAGCTGCTCCCCGTCGTCGCGGACCCCGATCCCGGCCAGTGCGTCCAGGGTGTCGTCCATCGAGTCGGCGGACCGGCCGTAGCCCAGCGCCATGGCCGCCGTCCAGCGCAGGGCCGGTGTGCCGTGCCGCGACCAGTTGTCGACCACCTTGCGCACCGCCCGGCGGTGCGAGGCGTGGCCGGCGGCCTGGTCCAGCGCGGTGGCGGCGAATACCCTGCGGCGGGGGGTGGGCGCTTCGGCGAGCGGCCGGATCAGCTCCGCGTACCCGTGCTCGAAGTCCCGTACGGACAGCTCCCCTGCGGCCACCGCGGCGCGCATCGACACCTGGGGCCGGGGGTCGTCGGCGAGCAGCCGCAGCCAGCGGACGACCGGGGCGCGGACGGGGAAGTGCCGGTCCCAGACCTCGGCCAGCACGGCGGCGGGCAGCGCGGTCCCCCGGTAGAAGATCAGCCGTCCCGTCACCTCGGCGCCCGCCACGTCGACGGCCCCGTCGGCCGGCCGGGCGCGCGAGAGCGCCAGGTCGGATTCCGGATCGTCGCAGAACAGGGGGCGGGCGGGGGTGCTGTCCGGATCGCTCTGTACGGACAGTTCCCAGGTCAGCAGGTGGGCGGCGGCGGACACCGCGCTGTGCGACGCGCCACCGAGGACCGCGAGCGCGATCCGGAACGCCACCGGGTGGAACAGGGCGGCGGTTCCGGAGCGCACGGGCGTCCGGCCGTCGCCGGGCGGCGGGGCGGCCAGGGCCCGGTCCACCCCGGCGAACCACTCGTACGCCTGGACGGCCGCGAGACCGCGACAGCCGGACAGCAGCTCCGCACGGCCGACGGAACCCAGGAGGTGCCCGGCCAGCAGCGAGGCGAACAGCTCGGCCTCGGCGGGCCGCAGGTCATCGAGGCCCACCGCCTCGGTGACCTCGGGGTCCTCGCGGAGCTCCGCGGCACGCTCCAACAGCAGGGAGAGCGAACCGTCCCCGTCGGGGCGGCGGCCCGGGTCCGGGCCGGGGCTGCGATCCCGGTCCGGAACCAGGCTGCCATCCCGGTCCCGGTCCCGGTCCCGGTCGGGGCTGCGGTCCCGGTCCGGACTCGGGCTGCGGTCCCGGGTGCCGTCCCGGTCCGGGTCGGCGTGCCCGTTTGTGCCGCTGTCCCCGTCCCGGTCCGGGTCGGCGTGCCCGTTTGTGCCGCTGTCCCCGTCCCGGTCCGGGTCGGCGTGCCCGTTCGGGTCCCCGTCCCGGTCGGGGCTGCGGTCCCGGGTGCCGTCCCGGTCCGGGTCGGCCTGCCCGTCCTCGCCCAGGCCCCCGTTCCGGGCGCCGCCCCCGTCCCGGGCGCCGCCCCCGTCCCGGGCGCCGCCCCCGTCCCGCGCCGGGTCGCCGTGTTCCTCCTCCAGCCGCTGGCGCAGCCGGACGGCGACCAGTTCACGGGTGGGGGCGGGCGGGCAGATCGCCCCGTACCGCCCGGCCAGCAGCGGGTTGGCCGCCGAGCCGACGCTCACCACGACCACCGCGTACGAGCCCTGCTCGGCCAGCGCCGAGGCCAGCTGGTCCAGGTCCATCCCGTCGGGCGGCAGGGTGCCCGGCCGGTCCAGGGACGCCTCCAGCAGATACCCGGTGCCGCGCAGGTGGCCGCCCTCCCCGCCCGCCACCTGCGCGGCCAGCCCGCGAACTCCGCGCTCCGGGTCGGCGCGGCGCACCCGCTCGCTGTTCTGCCCGCCCCCGCCGTCGCGGGTGACCTCCTCCAGGAGCGCCAGCGCGGTGCTGGCCCGGCCGGTGCCGGGGGCCCCGCCGAGCACCAGCACCCGACGGGCTTCCAGCGCCCGGCGCAGCCGTACGTACCCCTCCGGCTCGATGTGGGTCCGGCGAATGCGCAGCAACTCCTCTTCGGGGACCGGCCCGTCGCGCGTCATGAGGCCCGAACGCCGGGCGTCGAGCCCGATGTTGATGTCGCCGATGTGGAGCCGGCCGACGTCGGAGCGGTCGAAGCCGATGAGGTCCCGGCCGCTGGCGAGGAGCTTCTGTCCGGACCGCCGGGCGCGCGTGGCGGCGGCGGCGTCGGTCGGCTCCTCCTCCCCCTGCTCCTCGGCGAGCGGGTCGCGGGTCCGGTCCTTGAAGCGGTCCGCGGCGCGTTCGCGCTCCTTCTCCCGCTCGGCGGCCTCGTCGTCGGCGGATTCGGACGAGCCGGAGGCGTCGGGGGAACCGGGCGCGTCCGCGCCGCCCGGGGCGCCCCCGGCCCGGTCGTCCCCGGCCCGGTCGTCCCCCCGCGCCCCACCGCGCGGCGGGGCCTCGGGGGAGCGGGCGTCCTTCGCCTTCGGGGCGGCGGGCTCGGCGGGGCGCTCGGCCACTGCTTCGTCGGCCATGCTCAGTCCTTCCGGGGGCCGGCGCCGGTGACCCGGCCGATGTGCACGGGCTGCTGGTAGACGTTGTGCTGATGCACGGACAGGTCGCCCTGCGCGCTGTACCGGGCGGACGCGTCCCCGTCCTCGATCCCGTCCTCGTCCTCCTCGTCGACCCGGTCGTCCCGTACGCGTTCCGGAGCGGCGGCGGCCGGAGCGGCGGCGGCCGGAGCGGCGTCCGTCCCCGCGGCCGGAGCAGCGGCAGACGGAGCGCCGGCCGTGCCGGATGCCGTCGGGCCGGATGCCGTCGGCCCCGGCTCCTCCGGGCCGCTCGGCCCGATGCCCGGCGCGGGCCGTCCCGGCAGGTGGAACCAGGCGGAGACCTCCCCCTCCTTCAGGGCGAGCCGCGCCCGGGAGAAACGCGCGGGCTCGATGAACTTGCCCCCGGCGGAGACCACGTCGACGTAGAGGGAGTCGGAGACGGCGAGAACCAGATCGGCCTGTTCGCGGTCGAGCAGTTGCCGGGCGACGG
Source organism: Streptomyces sp. CNB091 (assembly GCF_000377965.1). Classification (NCBI taxonomy): domain Bacteria; kingdom Bacillati; phylum Actinomycetota; class Actinomycetes; order Kitasatosporales; family Streptomycetaceae; genus Streptomyces; species Streptomyces sp. CNB091. The sequence goes on along the minus strand of NZ_KB898994.1, from coordinate 98,008 downwards.
ACGAGTCGGCGAGCCGGCAGGTCAGATCGACCGCACGCCCGCTGATGCCCCGGCTGTCATGGCGTACGGGACCGACGTGCATGGCCACCCGCAGCCCGAGCGGCACGAGCAGGGAGCGGTTCTCCTCACGCAGGTTCTCGTGGACCTCCACCATCCACAGGCCGAGCAGCCGCGTCACGGCGATCCGGCCGGGGACCGACACCAGCACGCCGTCCCCGCGGTCCTCCATGTGGACGGCGTCCCGGCCCACCCCGGCCTGGTCGAACGCGGTCTCCAGGACCCGGTAGATCCGCTCCCGCATCCGCGGCTTGTCCGCGTCGCCGTACTGCCCGGAACGTCTGGCGTCCACGCTGATGACCAGCTCGTAACGTGCCTCTCCGGCATCCAACGCGTCGTGCTCCACCGCGAGTCCCCGCTCTCTCTGCGCTTGCCGTCCCCTACAGCTTCCGGCCCGGGACGAAGGCCGTCTGTAGCCGTTTACACACGGCGGGCGGTCCTACTCCCGATGTCCCTCCGCGAGCAGAGCGAGCAGCGCGGGGTCGAGGATCTCCACCATGCGCGTACCGGTGCGGACGATCTTCTGGGTGCGCAGCAGCCGCAGCGCCTTGGCGACCGCTTCACGGGTCGCCCCGACGGTGGCGGCGAGTTCGTCCTGGGCGAGGTGGACGACGGCGCCGGTGGCCCCGGGGCCGGGCGCGGACGGCGTGTAGGGGCCGGTGGGGGCGGTCCGGGAGAGCTCGGTGAGCCGGCTCGCCAGGCGCTGGAGGACGGTCAGGGAGGCAAGGGCGGAGCGCTCCTGGTCGGCGCTGCGCAGCCGGAAGGTCAGCTGCCGGATCACCAGTCCGCTGACCCGGGGGTGGGTGGCGAGGAACCGGCGGAACGCGTCGCCGCCGATGACGGCCGCCTCGACGGTCCCGAGGGCCCGTACGGTGGCGCTGCGGGGGTGCTGGTCCAACGCGGCCATCTCCCCCAGGAGTTCCCCGGGCCCCCGTAACCCGAGGATGAGCCGGGTGGTGCCGCGGTCGGTGACCTGGGAGACGGTCACCCAGCCGCGCAGCACGATGACCACATGGCCGGTCCGGTCGCCCTCGGTCAGGAGCGGGGTGTCGGCCGCGTACTCCTTGCGGTGTCCCAGGGCCATGACGCTCTCGTACTCCGGGGCGGTCAGAGCCCGCCCGAACGCCAGCTCATCGCCGAGCAGCCCCATGGCCACTCCCCCCGCGGCGGTATGTATGGCCCGATCTCGTTGGCGTAGATGTTTCCAGAACCACCCCTTGAGGGGAGCGAATCGCGCCACACATGCACTACGCATGAGTAACCGATGCGTTGCCTGGTCGGCTGCGGTGTCCGGTGAAAGCGCCTTCTCCGCCTCCGCGTTGCGCGAGGGAGCCGTCGGTGGGCTCCGGGCGCCGGCGGTGCGCCTGGTCGTGTCCCTGACCGGCCGAGTCGTGGTGCGGCGGGGGTGCGGCCGCGGAGCCGCGGTGGGGCGAGGCCGGGGTTACGGGTGCACGGGCGAGTTGGCGAGAACTCGGGTTTCGTCCCGGCATGCCGACGGCCCCGGGAACACCTCCCGGGGCCGGCGGAACGTACGGTACGGAGCGCCGCAACGCGCCGCATGAACGCGCTAGTTGGCGTTCACCAGGTGATGGGCGGGGACCTTCACGGTGCGGGCGCCCTTCTTCCCTCCGAGGACGACCTTGCGCAGCGCGCTGTTGTTGTTGTGGTTGGTCTCCTTGAGCCGGTTCTCCGGGTTGGCGAGGACCTGGATGTAGTACGTGCCGTTCGGCAGGCCCGTGATGTCGAAGGACTGGCCGGGCAGGTCCTGGGTGTAGGTGTCACCGGAGCCGACGTCGAGCACCTCGCGGACGGAGATCGAGTTCTCCTGGCCGCACGCGGTGGACAGGTCGGTGTTGCCCGGGTGCCAGTTGGCGTTCTTCACCGTGTAGTCGACGGCGTCGGTGTTGGCCAGGCAGAACGCCTCCTTGCCGCTGCGCACCGACTCCTTCTGGTCGGCCTTCAGCAGCCGGTAGCTGGCGAAGTCCGTGAAGTGCCAGTGCTCGTGGCCGGGGCGCGGGTCCCACTCCATGGTGCCGGTCGGGGTGTAGCCGACCTGCTTTCCGGCGGCGTCGTAGAAGTACTGGTACGCGTCCATCAGCTCCTTGCCCGGGGAGCGGAAGCCGTCCACGACGAGCTTGGCCGGGCCCGCGTTCCACACGTTGGCGCTGAAGGCGAGGTAGTCCTTGCCGGGCACCTCCTGGTAGCCGTCGCTGACGGTGATGCCGTACGCGGGCAGCGAGCGCAGGTCGGGCTTGGGCACGTCGGGGACGACCGCCTTGCCGGTGGGCCGCTTCGCGTTGGGCTTGACTCCCGGCGCCTGGCGCGACCCGTCGGTCTGGCCGGCACGGTCGCCGGCCTTGGCCGCGGAGAAGGCCTCCCGCTGGAGCGACTCCTTCTTCAGCGCCCAGGGCAGGGCGGCCGGGGCCGGCGGGTAGGGCCCGTGGCCGACGTTGAACGTGGAGCCGGCGCCGGTCGTCCGGGCGGCGGGGGCCTCGGTGCGGGCCGGGGCGCCGTGCGCGTGTGCGGAGGGCGCGGCGGGCGCGGCGGCCTTCCCGTGCCCTTCGTGCCCTGCGTGTCCTGCGTGTCCTGCGTTCTCCCCGTGTCCCTGGTGCGCGGACGCGGCGCTGCGGCTGCCGGCGGGGACCGGCGGCGGCTCCTCCCAGCTGCGCTCACGCACGGTGACCTTGACGGTGCGCGTCTGGTTGGCGATGCCGAAGAGGTCGCGGTACTTCTTGGTCACGTTGATCTTGGCGGTGTACGTACCGGCGGCCAGCTGGACCGGCTTGGAGTAGTAGCCGGCGTAGGTGTTGGACGCCCAGCCGTTCTCGACGCCCCACACCGAGCCGAGGGTGAAGGGGTTCACCGGACAGCTCTGCGGATACTTGGAGTTGGCGGGCGCGTCGGGCCGGACCCGCCCGGAGGCGTTGTTGGGGCAGAACGCCTCGGTCTGGCTGAGCACCGTCTTGCCCGCCGCGTCGGTGAGCTTGATCTGCGCGAAGTCCGGCAGCCCGGAGAAGTCCTTCACGAGCCCGGCGGGGAGCGCCTTGGTCGTGGTCTTCTTCCCGTTCCGGAAGACCTGCGAGGCGACGACCGGGTCCTTGTAGGACTTCCGGGTCACCTTGAGCTCGAAGGCGCCGTTCTCGGAGGTGAGGTACGTCCCGAGATCCAGGTAGACGCCCGGGTCCTCCTTCCAGGAGTCGAGCGTCACCGAGGTGGAGGCGGCGATCAGGCTGAGCTTCGGCGTCGGCTCCGCCGTCTCGGCGCCGGGCGCGGCGGCGACGACGCCCGCGGTCACGGCGACGGCCGCGGCGACGGCGATCGAGGGGCGGGTCAGACGGTTCGTGCGGCCCTGCGGGGGTCTGTTCATCATTCCTCGTACTTCCGGCTTCCGGGTGCGTGACGGAACGTGGACGAGCAGCACGGCCCCGACTTCAACTCCCCTGTGGCGACGCTGTGTCCGTCCTGTGAGAAGCGGAGTGGCCCCCACAGGTTGTCTGCACTCACCCGGACGGCCCACAGTTGTCCGAAAAGTACCGCCCGGGTCCCCATGGCGGAGTCGGGCGGAAACTGAACCGTCACGCGGCGAGCCGCCAGGCGTTGAGCTGGTGTGACAGTCGTCCTGCATTCCGAATCCATGGTTCCCGGCGGCCCGTCGATCCGCCTTAAGCCGCTGTACAGTGCCAGAATGGCCCGTGGCTGGGCGATCGATGTCCCGGTCATCGAGCTGGCCTCAGTCGCCGCCAGCACTGATGCGCCTCAGCACCTGCGAGCGAGCCGGGGCTACTTGCGCGACAGCAGTCGAGCGGCGGCACTTTTGAGACTTCTGGAGACCAGACCTACAGACTTCGGCCGGGTCGGCGCGATTGTGCTGGGCGCGGATCACGTGACCCCGGTGAGGGCGGACGGGGTGTTCGCCACCGTTGTCCAGGTGGACGGACTGGAGTGCATCGACGGCCTGCAGCGGCTTCGGGCGATCGCAGAGGCGTGCGCCACGATGGACCCCACAGAGCTCAGCCGCGCGGTGGTTCGGCTGGAGATCCTGCTGGGTGACGAGCGGGAGGCAGCCCGTCGTCTGTACGCGGGTGCCGACCGGTTCACCGAGATCCGGACCGAACAGGACAGGTTGGTGGACTGCCCGAACATTGCCCGGCTGATGAAGGCCGACTGGGAGAAGGAGCAGTTCGACCCCCGCCGCGGCATGGTGGCCGGCCTGTCGAGGGAGACCTACACCATGGCGGAGGTCACGCGGGCGCTCGCCTCTCTCTCCGGTCCGGGGCCGGAGATCGCCCATGAGGCGTCCACCGAGGGGGGGTTGCAAGCGCTGTGGAGTGATTGGGCGTCGGACTCCTACCGAACGTTGTTCCATTCGTACATGGAGCCGATCGGCATCATGCGCGCCGTGAAGGTGTGGAGGGCAGCCAACGAGGCGCTGGAGAGCCTGCCGTTGAGCCGCCGTAACGCCGGACACGGCAAGCTGGTCACGTACGCACCGGCCATCATTTGCTGGGAAGCCTGCCGCTTTCTCCCTCCTTGTGAACTCCATGATCCGGCTTCGGAGTTCCGTTGGGGTGACGCGGTAGAGACACGCGTGGGCTATGCGACGCTGGAGGCCGCTGACAGGCTGATCCGTCGGTATGAAGACGTGGAGAAGGGGCGGCACAAGTACATCCAGAAGGCACCTCAGCTCTCCCTGTGGAAGAAGCTCGTGAGCTGAGGGCTTTCAGGCCGGACTTAGGCTGGGGCACTCGGACAACCTGTACTCCCTGGGAGTTCCGTTCAGATCGTCCGAGTGCCCCAGTCCGGCTCCGCGGATGCCCATGACGGCACCGACGCCGATCTCCGGGACGTTTCCCGTTCGGCCAGGCAGGCATCGATCCGTACGGTCACCGAGGTCCGCAGCCCAGCCCAGTGTTCGCCGTCCGCCATGGGAGCGATCTCCTGCCTCAGCTGGCCTTCACCGAGCACGGCGGATTCAAGGCGTACGTATCCGTCCCCGCCGAGCACCATCCACTGCGACTTCCCGATGGCGTGTGCCAGCCACCGTGTCCTGTATGTGTAACCGAGCCCGGTGAGCCAGTGATCGATCTCCGGCAGGCGCAGAGGTCTGTTGGATGAGTGGAGGGTCAGGCGGCTTGCTGCGGCCAGAGTACGGGGGCCGGGCAGCGGGCCGTGGCGGTAGAGGGAGTACCGGCCCGCTCCAGCCCAGCAGAACCGGCTGTCCCCTGCCATGATCGTCGTCGCCGACTTCTCCGGGATGTCCTTGCCGTACGCGAGCCCGGCAAGGCGGGCTGCGCTGACGACGGTCAGCGGGTACGCGCTGGTGCAGGCCACGGCGTACAGGATGTCCGCTTGCCGCCGCCCGGAAGGGCCTTGGCATGCGCATCCGTTCTCTTCCCAACGGCTCAGTGGTGCATTACATGCGCGGCACGATCCAGCCCAGGTGTCAGCAAGAGGGCGGTTCCAGTCGGCAATGCCGGGCAACGGAGACGTAGCGGCCCCCGCAGGGTTCGTGTGGTGGGTACCCGTCACGCTTGGCTCCAGTCGATGACGCTGGGAGTCCGGCCGAAACTGTCGCGTGGCGCGGGGGCCGTCGCGTCGAGGAACCGCATGACGTCGTCTGCTGTGATGCGAGGCAGGTTCCTTGTGGCTGAGGCCTCCACAATGGCGTGGGCCTTGCGGAGCAGGTCGCGCGGACGTCGGTTCGAGCGTCCGAAGAGGCATGTGATGGCGTCGTGAGTGAAAGGGAAGAACTCGTCCCCTGGCTGGGTGGCCCTGTTGTTCGTCGCTTCCTTCAGGTAGGGCTTGAGCAACTGGGCGGCCTGCCCAGCGTCACGAAGCGGGCGCAGCCGCACCGTGCACCCGTCGTTGGATTCCGTGAGCGCGAAGCTTGGCAGGTCGGCGAGGTCCCAGGCCTGTCCGATGGTGACCGCGGTACGGGGATGCATGGCCAGGATCATGGTCACCATGTCCGCCATGGGAAGCGTCTCCACGATGACGTCGCGGAAGCGCTCCACCTCAAGGTCGCGCTTCGCCTTCGCGGTTGTCGTGCTCGCCAGGTCTTCGAGCTGGTCGCAGAAGACCAGCACGTGATCGATGCCGGCCGCGGCAGCGAACAGAAGAAATGTTGCCATGTGCACTGCTCCGGCACGGGAGCGAGTCGTGGGAGTGATCTGCGAGAGATAGTCGACGGCGACGGACGGGTTACTGTCGCACAGCGCGGCGATCAGCTTGTCGTCGGGTCGGCCCAAGGTTCGTCCTCGCAGGCCCGAATGGCCCTTGGCGACCAACGACGCGAGTTCCTTCACGTCCTGGGTTCCCGCCTTCTCTGCCAACGATGCCTGTAGCCGGGTGGCGAGGGACGCGCCGTCGGTGACCGTGTTGATCGCATATTCGACCGCTGCGAACAGGGCTGCCCCCAGTGTCCTGACCTGCGCGGTGTCGAAACCTGTCACAACACAGCAGATCGGGACTTCCGTCGCGTCCTCCGTATCCAGGCCCGCGGACTCGTACACCTCTTTCCCGAAGTCCTTGTTGATCTTCCTTGCCACGTGCTGCATAAGTACAGACTTGCCGAAGCCTCTGGCATCGGACTCACCGGCGGTAACCCCTTCCGACCACAGGTAGCCGAACTTGAGGCCCGAATAGGACATACGCAGGACGAACTTCTCGACAACCTGGCGCAGTTCCTCCGTGTGAACCTCGGGTGCGTAGAGCAGGCCGTTGTCCTTGGCCTCCCGGCCCCCGATACGTACGATGCCCGTCGAAGGAAAGGGGTTGGCCCGCAGATGCCAGGCCGTCTTGATCCAGATTGTGCCCGGCCGCAGATGTGCGTCGCTCATGGTGTGATGGCCTCCTCGTGGGTGTTCACGTCATAGACCCGCATCACGTGGTAGATCCGGGGGCGCCCGGGCCGGACCGGGAGGATGAGCGGCCTTGTGGAGGCCGGCGCTCTGACGTGTGACGCCTCGTCCAGATGAATCCGGAAGCTGAGCCGGGGCATCTCGCCGCGGACGGCCGCGGTAAGGGCCGCGTCGAACTCACTGTCGCTGATTCGGCGCTCCCAGCAGGCGGCAGCCCTGATTCGCCAGATAGGGCGGTAGACCTCCTGGGCGGCGCCACTGTCCTCCGCGTGCCAGATCCGGGGCAACGCTTCCATGGCGGCTGTGCGTTCCCCGGTGCCCACCTTGCGTACAAACTCAGTAGAGGAGCCTCGGCCCGTGACCTCCGCAGTGGCCCACAGCCGCAAAGCGGGCAGGCCTGGCGCGTAGTAGCTGAAATTCGCGAGCCCCAGGAACCGGGTCCACCGGCGCAGCAGTTCGTGGCTGATGTAGTCCATCGGACAGCCCGCCGCAGTGAAGGCCAGGCGCACAGCCGCTTCTTCGCAGAGAGTGGTCAGACGTTTGCGGATCATTCCCGCAGGTGAGCCGGGTGGTTTCCCTTGTTGCTTGGCGGGTCGTGCCTCCGCGCGCCGGACGGCGCGGTCGACATAGGACCGGAGGGTGTGCTCGATGGTATCGGGCGGGGCAGACCAGCCCAGGTCGTCTTCGTGTACCCGTTTCACCGTATGCGCGACGAAGTCCGAGAGGTATCCGGCATCGTCACGTCGGGCTGACGCCTCGGGCCGCATCACGGGGATCGTGAAGTGGCTCGAAGAGCTGTCCGGACGTGCTCCCACCACACGCAGAAACCCCTCGAACTGAGGATGCGCGTCGATCAACGCCCCAGCCAGCGCGTTGAATCCGTCGAGAGGGTGCCGGTTCATGAGCGCGGTCCATTCCTGACCCGCGGGAGTCAGCGTGAAAGTCGTGTCGGAATGTGCCCAGGCGGATCGTGGAGTCGATGGCAGGACATGACGGTCCACCCAGCCGAGGCGCATCAACTCCTTGAGCACATCAACCGTGTTGTTGACGTATTTCTGTCTGTTCGTGCGCAGCTTCTCCCACTTCCCCCCTTCGAAAGCGCCGATGCTGTCGTTCTCCTGCGCATGCCGCGCTGCCCGGTCGACGATCGCCAGTCGAATCTCCTCGAACTTCTTGCCCGCTTCCACGGCGAGCGCAGCTGTCTCCACATAGGTCAACTCGTTGAGCCGCGGAATACCGGCTCCACCCACGCTCACGGGGCGGAACCTTCGCATCCCCTCGTCGTGGGCGGTTTGTGGCCTAGCAGGCCGTGGTCTTTCCTCTGCACCGGCGTGCTGAGCATGTGCGGTCTCTCCTCGGACGTGTCGTTCTCTTGATCGCGTGAGCGAGCAGGGCTGCCGTCTCTGGCCCATCGGAGTGAGGGCGATCTTTCTCATGGTCGATGACAGCGGCGGCGAAAAATAAATTGGCACAACCAGGGCTTTTTGGCTCGCAAGGGCGCGCTACCTGCCTAAGGTTCACCCCAATCCGCTTCCCGCCGCAGCAGAGGTGGGAACGAACCACCGAGGAAGTGGATAGAAGTTCGAAGGAAGTGAACCAGAGAAGCTCTTAGCTGATTTCGCAGACCTGCCTGGCGTTCGGTCGCTGAGAGGCCCACACAAGGGCCGGCCGAGCCCCGCCGGGTCGGCCGGCTCGTTGCCTCCGCTGTCCTGGCTGCTCCTTTTTCGGGGCTGAGCGGCGACAGCATGGACGGCGCAACGTTTTACGGGCTCGTTTTCCTTCGACCCACCAATTCGAGAACCGTCAACCGGGCACAGTCATGCCCGAAACCAGCTGTACGAGAGGAAAAAAATGGCCATGGGCTGCAAGGGCACGGCACTGAAGGAGAATGTCGACGGAATCATCACCGTTGACCTTCCGGTGAGCTTCGACATCGGCTGGAACCGTCTTCCGGGTATTCGGGTCGAGGGCCGGCGCCTCACCCTCGACCCGCAGAAGTACTTCTTCCGCTTCGAGTCCCACACCTGGCTCGTCGCCGACTGGGAGCGAGTGGAGAGGGAACTGCTGCCGACCGAGGAGACGACCACGAGCGCCGTCGAGCAGCTGGCGCTCGACTACATCAAGTGCCACGCCGCTCCGACCTCGGATGCGGCTCGGGTCATCTCCACCGCGTACCAGGTCTACGCGTACCTCTTCCGGGACGAACACCTGGATGGCCTGGGCATTGCGGAGATCACCAGCGATCACCTGCGGATGCTGCGTGAAGCCGCCACGCTGATGGCCCTCAACAAGGTGGAGGTCGACGGGCACATTTCCAATGTCGGTCCGTGTTGGTTCTTCCCCGCCGCGACCTCTGTCGTTTTCGGCCTCGATGAACGTATGGGCGAACTCCTCGACGAGGTCTACCACGGTGGCTGGTTCAACGAGCACCGGCGCATCGAGTCCATCAAGGCGCACGTCGCGCTCGGCGGCCGCCTGGTCCACGGGTGCCAATCGGTGCCTGACCAGTCCGGAGGAGTAGTAGCCCCCTACGGCGCGAGCATGTCGGCCTTTCGTGAGGACCTGAGTGCGTTCAAGGCCGATTGGCTCGCCCGGGTCTACTCCTACCGCTCGACAACTGCGGCATACGAGGAGCGTCGCGTTCTCGGACGCGATCGCACAGGCGCATGACACGACTCGGCCTGGCGCAGCCAGGGTGTTGAGCTCGCTCCTGTAGTTGCGGGGGCGGCGCGCAAGGACCTCTCGTCCGCGTGCGTCCGCCCCCGCCGTTCGTCCTGAGCCGGCGGTTTCTCAGCGGTGGCGTCCGATCGGTGCAGACACCTCGCGGGGACTCGCGCGAGTAAGCACCACTTTTACCTCGACGGAGACGTGAATTGATCACCCAGTCGTCCCCCTGGCATGCTTACGCGGCGCAAGTCGCCGACCAGCCATCCGGGCGCCTCACCGTGCCACGACGTCTGCTGTGGACCACTCACCCGGCCACCGGCCCGGGTGCCGACGCGTTCGGCATCAGCGTGCGTGGACGCCATGTTTTGGAGCTCGGCTGCGGCCCCGGCCACAGCGCTGCCTTCCTTGCAGGCCGTGAGCGGGCCCATGTCACTGCTATCGACATGGTCGACCTGCAGATTCGGCGGGCACGTGAGCACTACGGACACCTTCCGGATGCCACCTACTTCACCTGTGAAGCCCTGTGGTTCCTCCGCCACAGCGGCAGACGGTTCGACGCCGTCTATTCGATTTTCGGCGCTGTCGGCCTCATCGACCCCGCAGTGCTTCTTCCCGCCATTGCCCGCCGGCTCAACCCGCACCGACCTCTTGTCTTCTCCGTTCCGCACCCTCATCGCCAGGCAAGCGCCACTCGTAGCGGCTCTGACCTCCGGCCCCGAGCGGGTAACCTCGCCCTTCCGGACGGAACCCGTCACCCGCTGGTGCGGTGGGAGTTCGATGTGGCGCAGTGGTCGACAGTCCTGGCCCGCCACGGTTTCCGGCTCTCCCGAGCCCAGGAATTCGCCGATCCGCGAGACTCTCGGCCACTGACCACTCTGCTGATCACTGCCCGGAGGGCGTGACTTGCCGTTCAGAGAGGGGGTGCTGCGGCAGGAGAGTATGAACAGGTGTGAGAAGGACTAACGCCCCCAGGGCCCGGTAGAGATCCATGACTATCCGAAGAGCGACCTGGCGTCTTCCCTGAGCCAGGCGGTGCTGACCTGGATCGTGGGCGGAGCAACATCCGGATAGCGGTCGGCCAGATACTCCTGCTGAACTTCCTCGCCGGTCCGACGGTCCGCGATGGTTTTCACGCCTGCCATCTTCATCTTCTTGAGCGTGCCGATGGACTCGCCTGTCAAGAGGGCGTTGAAGGCCTTGATGGCCTGTGCTGACTGCTGGACGCTGTCTCGGCTGACGACTCCACGGTTCACGTTGAGCATCGTGTTTGTGTACATGGCCCGGGGGTCCTTTCCGACGAACTCCCGGCTGGCGTCACCGATACCGTGGAAGAAGAGGTCAGCGACTTCGGTCGACCACCTCTCGGTGATGACCTTGTAGGAGACCAGCAATCCCGTTGCGCTGGAGTGGCACTGCTTTCCCTTGCTCACCAGGCGGAGGACGAGCTCCTCTTCCACCGGCCACTTTTCGACCAGTCTCTGAAGCTGCTCAGCGGTCAGACGGCCGTTTGTCCAGCGCGTCCAGTGAGCGCCTGCCGCACGGTTGTGGAGAATCTTCAACGCGGCACCGTAGACGGTGGACGTGCTCTGCTTCATATCGGTCAGCTGCGCGACGAAGTCTCCAGCCGTGCGCACCCGGCCGCCGTCGATCGCGGCGAAGGCTTCGGGGTCGAGGTTGTAGGTGACCTGCGCAGTGACGGTCATCTTGGTCTCGATGAGAGCAGCAGCCCTGTGCTGTCCGTCGATGAGACAGCCATGCCGGTCGAGTGCGAATCCCTGGTGGGTGGTTCGGAATTTTCCCTCACGTAGAATAGTTTTGAATTTGTCGATATTTGAGCGCTTAAGCGGCACTCGGTTGCATGTTCGGTTCTCCATCCAGGTGGCACATTTGTCGGGTGTTACCTCGATGGTCTCGGTGTAGACCTGCGGATATTCCCGGATCTCGACAGTCACGAACCGCACCTTTCCCCGCGCATGCTGCGCCGCTCCTAGTGGTTGAGGGCACGCGGCTGCGGTGGTGCCCCTCTCAGAGGCTAGAGGCAGGTTTCTGGTTCGGCTGAACGGGTGAGGGAAGATCTCTTAAATGATCGTTTGATTGATGAGTTGCAGGCATGTAGTGACTACATTTGCCTGCTTGCTTCTGAACGTGATCGTCTTTGGCCTGGAGGAATCTCGGATCCACGGCTGAAGTATCTGGTACCGCCCTACGCTTCTTCTGCGTCGCCCCAGCTGAGGGCTTGCGGAGGCATTGGAACCGACATGGTGTGCGCGAGAGGTGATATTCGCTCCCGCGCGCCCTGTTGCGGTGTGCTGAGAGCACCTCATTATTCGCCAGGGCGACGGGCCGACCGGGTTGGCTCCGTCGGAGGACGCGAACGTTCGGAGGGACACCGATGGATATGGGCCGCCACTGGGAGAGAGTCTTTGCTCCGGGACCGACCCGTTCCTACGACGCCGGGCAGCCTATGCTCCTGAAGGGCGCCCGTAACGGGTATGTCATGCGTGTCCTCGAAGGCTGGGTGCTGGTAACCGACCCTCACGAATACGGCTCGGAAACATTCCTCGAACTCCGAGGCAGGGGGCAGCTTCTGGGCGAAACCTCGGTTCTCTCCGGCGAGCCGTGCAACGCAAATGTGACGGCAGTCTGCCGCACTGTCGTCCGGCTCGTCGCCAGGGATCGGTTCCTCGGAGAAGTCAGGGAGCACAAGGAAATCCGGGTCGGCATGATCCTGGACGCACAGAAGCAGCACCGGGCCGCCAATCTACGGGCGGGCCTGCGGAGCTTCGGCGTGGTGAGCGGGCTAAGCCGACTTCTGCTCGATCTGGCCCGCACCGCCGGCGCGCCCCTGGTGGTAGGCATTCCGCAGAAGGTGCTGGCGAATGCTTTGGGGGTCACCCCCCGGACGTTGTACAGCGCCTTCGCTGATCTGCAACGACGCCGCGCGCTGTCGGTCCGCTGGCCCGTTCTCGACATCACTGACGAGTCCGTGCTGAAGGAACTCGCCCACAGCGAGGAGTGAGAAGAGGCGTGCTTCCGGCGGCGTACTACCTGTACCGAAGACCCCGACCGTAGCGGAAATTCTTCCGCACAGCAGTGGCGTCGATTACCGATCCTGGGACTGCCCGCACCACAACAGACCCGTCTTGGAGGGGGAACTCCGCCTTGCCCGAAAGTCACCCGTTGCCGCCGCATTTCGGTCTCATGGCCGTGGACGCGAAGGATTCGACCCGCCTGCCGTCGCTCCAGCACGCGCGGCTCAGCAGGGCTCTCACGGACATCGTTCACCATGGCCTTGAGCGAGCCGGGCTGCAAGAGATGGTCCGTGAGTTCGAGGATCATTCGGGAGACGGTCTCGCCTTTGGGTTTGACCCGTCTCATGTTCCGTTCGTCCTCAGCCCTTTCGCGGACGTGCTGAACACGTCGCTGCAGGAACATAACGCCGGCTCGGGCCCACGCCTCCGGCTGCGTATGAGTGTCCACATCGGCCCGGTGCCCCGAACTCCGGGACTGCCAGGTGACGGCAATGCTGCTCCTCGCAGCGAAACCCACCGGCTCCTGGACTCTGTGCCCGCACGAGACTGGTTGGCCCGTGCCGACGAACACGCCACGCCACTCGTCTTGATTGTCTCGGAGACTGTCTACCGCACGGTAGTCGTCGGCGGATACTGTGCGCTTCCACCAGCCCGGTTCACCAAGGTTCGTGCCGAGGTCACAGGGAAGGACTTTGCCCGGACCGCCTGGATCTACGTACCGTCACCGTCCGGTGAGCTGCTGTCCGGTTCCTGCGCGCTGCCTGCTCGGGTATCGGAACTGGAGAGCGAAGTTGCCGAATGTCTTCCGCCGCTTCCCCAGCAGGATGGAATTCGCTCTCAGTATGTGGAGTCGGGTGTAGCCGTCATGGACTGCACCATCGGCGACCTCCACCATCACGCGACGCCCCGACGGGGCCCGGACCGCGGCCCGTGAGCGCTGCGTCGGACCCTCCCGGCCTTCCTGAGGAAGGCGACTGCCCACCCGCTCCGATCGGGCAGTACGTGGGCTGGGGTACCGCGCTTTACGGGGCGACGGCCCAGCAGATCACGATCAACACGTCTTTCGTTCCGCCCGAACCGCCTTCGTGCGCGTTCACTGCCCCACGAACATCCCAGGCCCTTCGGCTGTACAAGCTGCTTGGACGGCTGGAAGAACTTATCGGCGGGCTCACCGTTCTCTGCGAACGTTCGCAGACGACAGCCGACCGTCTCGCGCTCCTCCTTCGGCCCGACGAGGACGCGCCCGTGCCACCCCTCTGCTGCTCATCCGGTCTACCGGATCCCAAACGATCGAGGTGGAGTACGTGACCGTGCTGATGTACAACAGCCTGTTCGACAACATCGACCTCCACGTAGAAACGCACGTGGACCCTCACGGCACCCGCACGGGTGGCCCTACCGGGACCCGCACACTGCGGGGAGCCAGGGCACTGGTCCATGGGCCGTTGCGCCACCAGACCGAGGCCCAGCAGGTCTGGGGTGATGTCGTGAGCAAAGCGGCTACAGCCCCGAACTTCGGTGGCCGCTCGGCCCTCCTGCTCGTATGGTTCGCTGCACCTAGGCTCCGCGGTGTCGTACGCTGCGCCTCCGCCAGACTGCCCGTGGACCGATTCGACCTGGAAGCCGAATCGGTATTGGGCCTACTGGAAAACGTTCGCACGGTGGACCCGCTGGTCGCCGGTGTCGGCGAGGCTCTGATGCGAGCGGCCGCGAGTCGCGCGTGGCGATACGCCCACAAGGCGCTGCCACTGCGCGCCGCCAACGACTCATCCACACGGCCTCTACCCAGTGCACTGCCGTCCTGGGAGGCGTTCAAGGCCCCCTGTGCTGTGAATATCACGCCACCCGACCGTACCGATGGTCTTGCTGCCTCGATTCGCTTCTCCGTCTCCAAGGAGCGGGTTGAGGGAGAACGCCTCGGTGCGATGGCCGCAGGCATGGGGCTGGGGCACGTGGTCTGCCGCACCCGCCGGTCAAGCTCAGGGCACCGTATTGGCACCCTGACCCTTCTCCCGGAAGGAGTCCGAAATGAGCAGTAACCTCGCCCGAACTCTCACCTTCGCGGAGGCGTTCGAACTTCCGTTGAGCGTCGACCTGAGGACCGCTGCCCGGGCCTTCGCCGTATGTCCCGCCACCGCGTACCGGCTGATCCGCCTGGGCCGCTTCCCTTGCCAGGTGATGCGTCTCGGGCGCCAGTACCGCATTCCCACAGCCTCACTTATGCGCGCCCTGGGAGTGGAGAGCCTCCCTGTGTACGCGGCAGACATCGAGGCCGGCGCTGAGGCTGCCGCCCTTGCTCAGTACGACATTGACGAGCAGGAGGACGGCCAGTGAGCCCGTCGACCGACGCAGTCTCGGACGATGCGCAGCCCGTCGGCGTGCCTAGCTGTTTCGTGATCGGTCCCATCGGCGACAAACACGCGGAGCGTGGTTCCGCGGAGCGGAGGCTGTACGAGGAGTCACTGCGTGTCTACGACGAGGTCGTCGGTGCGGCCTGCCAGGAGCACGGGATGCTCCCACTGCGCGCCGACGCCATCGCGGACACGGGCGAGATCACGGATCAGATCCACTACCGCCTGCAGACGGACGACATCGTCATCGCCGATGTCAGCGCAGGCAACCCCAACGTGATGTACGAACTGGGATACCGCAACGGGACGGGCAAGCCGGTGATCCTCATTGGTGAGAGCGGCAGACTGCCCTTCGATATCGCCCGGTTGAGGACCATTCGGTTCCGACGAACCGAGTCCAGCCTGCACGAGGCACGCGACCGGCTGAGCCGTGTCCTCGGCGAGGGCCTCGCTCGGGGATTCCGTGGCGTCGCGCACAGCGGGGTGCGGCTCTCCCGGCCGGAGGCCGCGGTGGAAGACAGCGAAGACGGCTCGGAGGTCGGCGACGACGACCTTGGCGTCGTTGACCGGTTGGCGGAAGCTGAGGAACAGATGGAATCCGTCGTTCAGGACATCGAAGGCATGGGACAGGCGCTCATGAGGATTGCCTCTGTGGCAGAGGAGTACACGCCTGAGATGAACGAGGTCGTTGGGGCACGTGCCCCGGCGAGCGCCCGCCTCGCGCTTGTTGGAAGGTTCTCGAAGGCCGTCGCGGAGCCGGCCGCCGACTTCCGGTCGAACAGCGAAGCCTTCTCCAAGCGCATGTTGGTCATCGAGTCGGGCATGCACGCGCTGTTTGACGTCGTCGAGTCCTCAGCCCGGGAGGAGCGCGACGAGGACCGTGCCCGTTTCCTCCAGCAGATCATCGAGATGGCGGAGTCCACCAGGGAAGGGGCCACTCACGTCGCCGATTTCGGAACGGTGATGAAGACAGTCGTGGGCTACTCACGTCTGCTGCGTGCTCCTGGCCGAGATGTCGCTGTCGCGGTGCGCACGGTCACTTCGGTCGTGCCCAGGATCGAGTCGTTGGAAAGCCGCGCCAAGGCGCTCCTCGCTGACCTCTCGACCACTCCGGGCGGAGACCAGGGTCCCTCCCCGGCCCCAGCCACCCAGCTGACGGCTTCATGACGAACGTCGAAGGCCCCCGCTGCAAGCAGCGGGGGCCTTCGACGTATTGCCCGGTGAGAGCAATGGCGGAGGATACGAGATTCGAACTCGTGAGGGGTTGCCCCCAACACGCTTTCCAAGCGTGCGCCCTAGGCCACTAGGCGAATCCTCCGCCGCAAACAATACAAGACGTTGGAGGGTGCTCGCGAACACGTTCGCCGAAGATCGTCCGGAGAGGGTGTCGGGGGCGGTTCGGCTGTCGTCCGGTGGGGCGGGCGGGTGGACCGGAGGGGGTGGGGATCCGCTAAGGTGGGCGTCAGCCCCTCACGTGGCGCTATCTGACTGAACTCCCCCAGGGCCGGAAGGCAGCAAGGGTAGGTCGGCTCTGGCGGGTGCGTGGGGGGCCCTTGCGTTCCCAGAGGCCCTGGTGGGGTGGGCGATCGGGCGGCGTGGGGCCGGTTGTCAGTCGGCCCCGATAACCTCGTAGGTGTGTCGTCCCTTGCGCTGTACCGCCGCTACCGCCCCGAGTCGTTCGCCGAGGTCATCGGTCAGGAGCATGTCACTGACCCGCTCCAGCAGGCCCTGCGGAACAACCGGGTCAATCACGCGTACCTGTTCAGCGGGCCGCGCGGCTGTGGAAAGACGACCAGCGCGCGCATCCTCGCCCGCTGTCTGAACTGCGAGCAGGGGCCTACGCCGACCCCGTGCGGGGAGTGCCAGTCCTGTCAGGACCTCGCGCGCAACGGGCCGGGTTCCATCGATGTGATCGAGATCGACGCCGCCTCGCACGGTGGTGTGGACGACGCCCGTGATCTGCGCGAGAAGGCGTTCTTCGGACCCGCCTCCAGTCGTTACAAGATCTACATCATCGACGAGGCGCACATGGTCACCCCGGCGGGCTTCAACGCCCTGCTGAAGGTGGTCGAGGAGCCGCCGGAGCACCTCAAGTTCATCTTCGCGACGACCGAGCCCGAGAAGGTCATCGGGACGATCCGGTCGCGTACGCACCACTATCCGTTCCGGCTGGTGCCCCCGGGGACCCTCCGCAGCTATCTCGCCGATGTCTGCGGGCGGGAGAACAGCCCCGTCGAGGACGGCGTCCTCCCGCTCGTCGTGCGCGCCGGGGCCGGGTCCGTGCGTGACTCGATGTCCGTCATGGACCAGCTGCTGGCCGGTGCGGGCGACGACGGCGTGACGTATGCCATGGCAACCTCGCTCCTCGGGTACACCGACGGCTCCCTGCTCGACTCGGTCGTCGACGCCTTCGCCGCCGGCGACGGGGCCGCCGCTTTCGAGGTCGTCGACCGGGTCATCGAGGGCGGCAACGATCCTCGTCGGTTCGTGGCGGACCTCCTGGAGCGGCTGCGCGACCTGGTGATCCTCGCCGCCGTGCCCGACGCCGGCGAGAAGGGGCTCATCGACGCGCCCGCCGATGTCGTCGAGCGCATGCAGGCCCAGGCCTCCGTCTTCGGCGCCGCCGAGCTGAGCCGCGCCGCCGATCTGGTCAACGACGGGCTCACGGAGATGCGCGGGGCCACCTCGCCGCGGCTCCAGGTGGAGCTGATCTGCGCCCGGGTCCTGCTGCCCGCCGCCTACGACGACGAGCGGTCGCTACAGGCCCGCCTCGACCGGCTGGAGCGCGGGGCCTCGGCCGCCGCTGCCGCCGGGTTCGCCGCGCCGCCCGCCGCCGCGGCGCCGATGGGGTACACACCGGGCCCGGACGCCCACGCCCCCCACGCCCACGCCCCGCAGGCACACGCTCCCCAGGCCGTGGGCCCGGACGCGGCCCGTGCAGCCGTACGGGGCGAGGCGCCGCCCGCCGCTCCCGCCTACGCGCCGCCCGCCGCCCAGCCCGCCCCGCAGGCTCCCGCCGAGGCCCACCCGGCCGCCCCGCAGGCCGCCGAGCCCGCCCAGCGGCCCGGTTCCTGGCCCGCAGCGGCCGGCGGGGACCAGGCCCGTCGCCCCGGCGGCTGGCCCACCGCGTCCGCCCCCGGCAGCGGTCCGGCCCCCGCCGCCTCCCCGCCGCCCGCCGTCGCCCCGGCCGCCCCCGCCGTTCCGGTCGCGCCCGAGGGGGGCCAGGACATGGCCCAGGGCGCTGCCCAGGTGCGGAACATGTGGCCGGACATCCTGGAGGCGGTCAAGAGCCGCCGACGCTTCACCTGGATCCTGCTCAGCCAGAACGCCCAGGTCGCCGGGTTCGACGGGACGACGCTCCGGATCGGCTTCCTCAACGCGGGAGCCCGGGACAACTTCGCGAGCAGCGGCAGCGAGGAGATCCTCAAGCAGGCCCTCGTGGAGCGGTTCAACGCCCAGTGGCGTATCGAAGCGGTCATCGACACCTCCGGTGGCGGCGGGGCGCCCCCGGGCCCCGGCCCGGGCGCCGGACGCCCCGCCCCGCAGTACCAGCCCGCCCCGGCAGCCCCCGCCGCCCCGGTCGCGTACGAGCCCCGGCCCCAGCACTCCGCTCCGCAGCAGCCCCCGCCCTCGCCGCAGGGGCAGCACGCGCCGCCGCCCCAGCAGCAGCCACCGCCCCCCGCGCCGCCGCAGGGCCGGGAGGCCGTGCCCGCTCCCGAGTCCTCCCACAGCTCTTACGGGGCGGAGCCGCCGCGTAACGTCGCCCCCGAGGACGACACCCCGGAGGCCGACGATCCGGATCTCGTCGACTCCGCCCTCTCCGGCCACGAGCTGATCGTCCGCGAACTGGGCGCCACGGTCGTCGAGGAGTTCACCAACGAGCAGTGACGAGCAGTGACGAGTGGTGGCGAGTGGTGGCGAGTGGTGGCGAGCGGTGACGACGGAGGGCGCACTGCCGCGCAAGTGCCGCGCAGGCCGCACTGCCGCGCACAGTGACGTGCAGGCCGCACTGGCCGCACTGGCCGCGTTGCCGCGCAGGCCGCATTGCCCGCTCGGTCAGGAAAGGGCGCAGGACCCGTCGGCGCGGTAACGGCGAGAACGGGAGGCCGCCCGTCCACGGACTGGTGGCCGTCCGAGCTCCCCGCGCCCGGCGGCTAGGCTGCACCCGTGAAGGTCCTCGTCATCGGCGGCGGCGCCCGCGAACACGCCCTGTGCCGCTCTCTGTCCCTCGACCCCGATGTCACCGCTCTGTACTGCGCCCCCGGCAACGCCGGCATCGCAGAGGTGGCCGAACTGCACCCGGTGGACGCGCTCGACGGTGACGCCGTCGCGCGCCTCGCGACCGAGCTGGGCGCCGGGCTGGTGGTCGTCGGCCCGGAGGCGCCGCTCGTCGCCGGGGTCGCCGACGCCGTGCGCGCGGCCGGCATCCCCTGTTTCGGCCCCTCCGGCGAAGCCGCGCGGCTGGAAGGCTCCAAGGCGTTCGCCAAGGACGTCATGGCCGGCGCCGGCGTTCCCACCGCCCGCAGCTACGTCTGCACCACCCCCGAGGAGATCGACGAGGCCCTCGACGCCTTCGGCGCCCCGTACGTCGTCAAGGACGACGGCCTCGCGGCCGGCAAGGGCGTCGTCGTCACCGACGACCCGGCCGCCGCCCGCGCCCACGCGCTGTCCTGCGACCGCGTGGTCATCGAGGAGTTCCTCGACGGCCCCGAGGTCAGCCTCTTCGCGATCACCGACGGCACCACCGTGCTGCCGCTCCAGCCCGCCCAGGACTTCAAGCGCGCCCTCGACGGCGACGAGGGCCCGAACACCGGCGGCATGGGCGCCTACTCCCCGCTCCCGTGGGCGGACCCCAAGCTGGTCGACGAGGTCCTCCGGTCCGTGCTCCAGCCGACCGTCGACGAGCTGCGCCGACGCGGCACGCCCTTCTCCGGGCTGCTCTACGCGGGCCTCGCGATCACCTCGCGCGGCGTGCGGGTCATCGAGTTCAACGCCCGCTTCGGCGACCCGGAGACCCAGGTCGTGCTGGCCCGGCTGAAGACCCCGCTGGCCGGTGTCCTGCTCGCCTCCGCCAACGGCACGCTCGACGTCCTGCCCCCGCTGAACTGGCGCGACGACGCCGCGGTCACCGTGGTCATCGCCTCGCACAACTACCCGGACACCCCGCGCACCGGCGACCCGATCGACGGGCTCGCGGACGTCGCGGCGCAGGACGCCCCCGACGCGTACGTCCTGCACGCCGGGACCCGCGCCGAGGGCGGCGCGGTGCTCAGCGCGGGCGGGCGGGTCCTCTCGGTGACCGCGACCGGCAAGGACCTCACGGCGGCCCGGGAGCGTGCCTACACCGCGCTCGGCCGGATCCGGCTGGACGGCTCCCAGCACCGTACGGACATCGCCCTGAAGGCCTCCCGGGGCTGACCCGCCCCGGTCACCGGCTCCCCCGCGCACCACAGCCCCTCCGCCCGCCCCCGTACGCCACCGGCGTACGCGGAAGGCGCGAGGGGCTGCCGCGTGTCCGGGCGCGGCGGCGAGCGGTCGGCCGGGCCGCTTGCCCATGGACGCGGACACGTCAGCAGCTTTACCCAAAGCCATTCCATCGGGTGACGGTTGAGCCATCCGGATGACGGCTGCCGGGGCCCCAACTAGGGTGCGGCGCAAGCGTTCGGGCACTTGGCCCACCGGCATTGCGATGTCGGTGCCGGGTGCCACAGTGGGGGAGTGAGCAACACCGTCGCGTGGCAGAGGGGGTGACGTCCGGCGTGTCCGGTATCGATGTGGGTGAGGAGCTGGGGGCGCGGGCCGCACAGGCCCGAGCGCTCTCCCTGCTGCGGATCCGCAGCAGGGCACTGGCCGTGGCGATCCTGCCAGCGGCCGTCGCCGTCGTGCTGTTCGCTGCGGGCGCGCAGGGGCATCTGGCCGGTCCGCCCTGGGACGCCGTGCGCTGGGCGGTGCTCGGCGTCGCGGTCGTCGTGCTGCTGGTGACCGTCCTGGTCGCCTTCTCGGTGGCCCGCGCGCGGCCCGCCATGAGTCCGACCGTCTCCGTGCCGGAGGAAGGGGCCCCCGACCTCTACCGCCTGGTCCGGGACCTGGCCGACCGGCTCGACGTGCCCGCGCCCTCGGCCATAGCGCTGACCCCGGACTGCGACAGCTGGCTGGAGGACCGGACGCACCGGGCGCTCCGGAGGGGCACGGGGGCCGCGGCGGAGGCCGGGGACGCCGCACCCGTCCTGGTCATCGGCTCGCCGTTCCTGTGGTGGATGCGGGTTGCCGAGCTCCGGGCGGTCCTCGCCCCCGTGGTGGCGGGCACCGGCCCGTCCGCGCACCCCGACATAGCCGCCGCCCGCCGCTTCGTACGCGGCCTGGACGCCTCGATCGCCGATGCCGCCGCCTCCGGCCGGGGCGCGGTGCGCGGGGCGCCGCTGGCCTTCGCCGGCTGGGTCTCCCGGCTGCTGCTGCGGGCCTGCCGTGACCATGCCGCCGAGATGGAGCGCGGTGTGGCGGCCGCCGCGTCCATGCGGGCCAAGACGGTCGACCACGGGCTGCGGATCGCCGCCCAGGAACAGGTCGGCCTCGCCTATGCCGGCTGGGACCGGCTGCTGACCCGGGTGGCGCTGCCCGCTTGGCGGATGGGCCGCTGGCCCTCCCGGCTGGACGCCGGGGTCGTCTCCGCGCTCACCGAGCTGTCCCGCCGGGACCGGCTGGCCGACGGCTTCGCCCTGCGCCTCGGCGAGCGGCCCGCCTGCGACCTGCTGGAGGAGCCCGGGGTGGCCGACGAGGCGGCGTCCCTGCTCGCCGCCCGGCTCTTCCACGGCGGCCCCGCCGAGAGCGGTCCGGACTGGGCGCCGGTGGACTGGCAGCAGTATCCCGACGAGGTCGTCGACCGCACATGGCGTACGGAAGCGGGCCGGCTGCACCGGGTCCTGGACACCTTGGGTGTTCCCCGGGCCTCCGCCGCCGACCCGGGCGTCCCCACGCTGGCCCGGGTCATGGAGCATCTGTCCGGTTCCGGCGGACCCGGCCGCCCGGGCGAGGAGCTCGCGGCGGGCATCGGCGCGGCGGTCGCCCGTGAGGCTGCCGAGACCCCGGGGCACGGTGGCCCGGGGCATGGTGGCCCGGAGCACGGCGGCCCCGGTCACGGCGGTACGGGGTCCGGCGCGGCCGACGACCCCCTCGACCTCTGGGGGCCGGGGCCGCTGCCCCTCTTCCCGCTCCAGCCGCCGCGTACGGGCACCGAGTTGCTCGCCGACCACGTCGCCGCCATGGTCTGCTGCGCGGCCGTGGACACGGCGGGCGCGGCCCCCGGCCTCGACTGGCTGGACGGCCCCGCCCTGCTCGTCGGCGGCGAGCGCCGGGCGGACCTCGCGGCCCCGGTACTCAGCCTCGTCGAGGACGGCGATCCGGACCCGCTGCTGTCCTGGCTCGCCGAGGTGGGAGTGCGTTCCGACAAGCCGGTCCGACTGGTCTGACACAAGTCGGCCGAGGCTGGTCCGCTACAAGCCGGCCAAGGCTGGTCTGCGTAGAAGCCGATCCGAGTGGTCCGCGTACGAGCCGGTCCGACAGGTCCGACAGGTCCGAGTACAAGCCGGGCGGCTGATCCCGCCGCTAGCCCGTCCGGCTGGTCCGACCACAGGGCCGACCGGTCCGACGACGAGCTCGGGCCTGGTCCGACGACGAGCTCCGGCCTGGTCCGACGACCAGGACGGCCAGGTGCAACAGGCCCACCAACAGGCCCACCGACAGGCCCACCGACAGGACCCGGAGGCTTCCCGGTCCCGTCAATTAGCGACGAAGGGTGACGAACCGCGTGCGTTATGTGATGTGCTGGGGATCGGCGCTGACATTCGGCGCACCAGAGTTGTCCGGGGGATCCCCCAGAGCTGTCCGGGGGATCCGAGGGAGGGGCGCGGCATGGGGGCGGAGCAGATTCGCCGGTGGGAGTCGGGTGCCCTCGCGCACGCGGTGAGCGATCCCTTCGGGCAGGGCCCGCTGCCCTGGCTGCGCGGCAGTGAGAACTACTTCGACGACACCGGCCAGGTGGTTCCCTGGTACGCCGACCTCGCCCGCTCCACCGGCGGCGGCACCCGTACGGCGGACGACGTGCACCGCCAGATCAAGGGCTTCGTCTCGCCCGGCGCGGCGGCCCCCGGCGAGGCCATCGACTTCCACATCACCGTGGACCCGCCCCAGCAGTTCTCCGTCGACGTCTACCGGATCGGTCATTACGGCGGCGACGGCGCGGCCAAGATCACCACGAGTCCGCGGCTCTCCGGCATCGTCCAGCCCCCGCCGCTCGCCGCCGACCGGACCGTCTCCTGCCACCACTGGTGGATGTCCTGGCGGCTCCAGATCCCGAGCTACTGGTCCGTCGGCGCGTACGTGGCAGTCCTGACCACCGTCGACGGCTACCGCTCGCACGTCCCCTTCACCGTGCGCCACGACCACCCCGCCGACCTGCTGCTCCTGCTGCCCGACATCACCTGGCAGGCGTACAACCTCTATCCGGAGGACGGCCGCACCGGCGCCAGCCTCTACCACGCGTGGGACGAGCGGGGGCGGCTGCTCGGCGAGGAGGACGCCGCCGTCACGATCTCCTTCGACCGCCCGTACGCCGGCGCCGGGCTGCCGCTGCACGTGGGGCACGCGTACGACTTCATCCGCTGGGCCGAGCGGTACGGCTACGACCTCGCCTACGCCGACGCCCGCGACCTGCACGCGGGCCGCGTCGACCCCAGCCGCTACCGGGGCCTGGTCTTCCCCGGCCACGACGAGTACTGGACGCTGCCGATGCGCCGGGCCGCCGAGCGCGCCCGGGACTCCGGCACCTCGCTCGTCTTCCTCTCCGCCAACACCATGTACTGGCAGGTGGGCCTCGCCCCGTCGGCCTCCGGCGAGGCGGACCGGTTGCTGACCTGCCGCAAGCGCCGGGGGCCCGGCAAGTCCGCCCTGTGGCGCGAGGTGGACCGGCCCGAGCAGCAGCTTCTGGGCATCCAGTACGCGGGCCGGGTGCCCGATCCCCGCCCGCTCGTCGTGCGCAACGCCGAGCACTGGCTCTGGGACTCCACGGGCGCGGTCGACGGCGACGAGATCCCGGGCCTGGTCGCCGGTGAGGCCGACCGCTACTTCCCGCGCACCAGCCTGCCCGAGCACGACAACCGGATCCTGCTCGCCCACTCCCCGTACGAGGACTCCGAGGGCGCCACCCGGCACCAGGAGACCTCGCTCTACCAGTCCCCCTCCGGCGCGTACGTCTTCGCCTCCGGCACCTTCGCCTGGTCCCCGGCCCTGGACCGGCCCGGGCACACGGACCCCCGGATCCAGCGGGCCACGGCCAACCTCCTCGACCGGATCTGCAAGCGGGGCTGACCGGGTCCGGAGAACGCGGCCGACGCCCCGCCGGGCCCGGCGCGCGCCGCATGCCCTGCGTACGGGACAATCGGAACCGCTCCTGGATCAATCTACGCGGAGGCACCGTGTCCGGTTTTGTAGAAAAGCCCGAGCCCGTACAGGTACCGGGCCTCACCCACCTGCACACCGGCAAGGTGCGTGACCTGTACCGGAACGAGGCGGGCGACCTCGTCATGGTCGCCAGCGACCGTATCTCCGCGTACGACTGGGTCCTGCCCACCGAGATCCCCGACAAGGGCCGTGTCCTCACCCGGCTCTCGCTCTGGTGGTTCGACCAGCTCGCCGACCTGGTGCCCAACCACGTCATCTCCACCGAGCTGCCCCCGGGCGCCCCGGCCGACTGGGCGGGCCGCACCCTCATCTGCAAGTCGCTGCGGATGGTCGAGGTCGAGTGCGTGGCCCGCGGCTATCTGACCGGTTCCGGACTCGTCGAGTACGACGCCACCCGTACGGTCTGCGGCATCGGTCTCCCCGAGGGCCTGGTCAACGGGTCCGAGCTGCCCGGCCCGATCTTCACCCCGGCCACCAAGGCGGCCGTCGGCGACCACGACGAGAACGTCAGCTACGAGAACGTAGCCCGCGAGGTCGGTGCGGAGACCGCCGCCGAGCTGCGGCGCACGACGCTCGACGTCTACCGCCGGGCCCGGGACATCGCGCACGGGCGCGGGATCATCCTGGCCGACACCAAGTTCGAGTTCGGCTTCGAGACCACCGAGGACGGGACCGAGCGGCTGATCATCGCCGACGAGGTGCTGACCCCCGACTCCTCCCGCTTCTGGCCCGCCGCCACCTGGGAGCCCGGCCGGGCGCAGCCCAGCTACGACAAGCAGTTCGTGCGCGACTGGCTCACCTCGCCGGCCTCCGGCTGGGACCGCGCGAGCGAGCAGCCGCCCCCGGCGCTGCCGCAGGAGATCGTGGCGGCGACCCGAGCCAAGTACATCGAGGCGTACGAAGTACTGACCGGCACCAACTGGTCGTAACGGCGGCCGGGTACGCGAGGTCGTGACGGCAGCCGGGTACGCGAGGTCGTGACGGCGGCCGGATACGCGAAGTCGTAACGCCAGCTGAATACGCGAGGTCGTAACGGCGGCGAGTACGCGAGAAGCCCCGGTCCGAGAGGACCGGGGCTTCTTCATCCGGAGCGGACGACCAGGTTCGAACTGGCGACCTCAACCTTGGCAAGGTTGCGCTCTACCAACTGAGCTACGTCCGCAGTGCGCCGAAGCGCGATGCCTACTATACCCAACCCCGCTCGCGGGCGAGACGCACTGCCGTGTGCCGGTTCTCCGCGCCGATCTTGGTCGCGGCCGAGGAGAGGTAGTTGCGGACCGTCCCCTGCGAGAGCGAGGCCCGCTCCGCGATCTCCGCGACCGGAGCTCCGTCCGCCGCCAGTTCGAGCACCTCGGCCTCCCTGGCGGTCAGCGGGGAGTCCCCGGCGGAGATGGCGTCGGCCGCCAACTCGGGATCCACGTAACGGTTTCCGGCGTG
This sequence comes from Streptomyces sp. CNB091, assembly GCF_000377965.1. Classification (NCBI taxonomy): domain Bacteria; kingdom Bacillati; phylum Actinomycetota; class Actinomycetes; order Kitasatosporales; family Streptomycetaceae; genus Streptomyces; species Streptomyces sp. CNB091. Next base: position 72,148 of record NZ_KB898994.1, on the reverse strand, counting down.
GACGGTACGGATGATCTCCGCCAGCCGCCGGGCGCTGACCGTCTTCGGCACGAAACCCCGTACGCCGGCGGCCAGGGCCCGCTTGAGGTGCCCGGGGCGGCCGTGGCTGGTCACGATCATGGTGCGGCAGTGAGGCAGCTCGGTCCGCAGCGATGTGGCGACCTTCACACCGTCCGCGCCCGGCATCTGGAGGTCCAGGACGGCGACGTCGGGCCGGTGCGCCAGGGCCATCGCCAGGGCCTCGGGGCCGCTCGCCGCCTCCGCGACCACGACGAAGTCCTCCTCCAGGGCGAGCAGTGCGGCCAGCGCGCCCCGGATCAGGTGCTCGTCGTCGGCCAGCAGGACCCGCAGGGGCCGCGCGGTGGTCATCGTTCCTCCGGGAGGGCGGAAGGGGCGGGGGAAGGTCCGGGCTCGGAGGACGGAGCGAGGGGGCCGTTCGCATCCGGGCGGGGAGCCGTGAGCGGCACCGTCGCCGTCACCCGGAAGAGGTCGTTCCCGGCGGATCCGGCGGTGAGCGATCCGCCGAGCGCGCCGAGCCGTACCCGCAGCCCGGCCAGGCCCGAACCGCCGCCGCCGTCGCGGTCCGCGTCGCCGTCGCCGTCCGCGCCGCCGAGCGGGCGGGTGGCGCCGGCCCCGTCGTTCTCGACCTCCAGGACCACCGCGTCCCGCGTCCGCGCGAGCCGGATCCAGCAGTGGCGCGGGTCACCGTGGCGCAGGACGTTCGTCGCGGTCTCGCGGACCACCCAGCCGAGCGCGGCCTGGACGGCGGCGGGAGCCCCGATGCCGGCCGGGCCGTCCGCGCCCTCGACGGTGCAGGTGATTCCCGCGGCCTGCAGCACGCCTTGCGCGCCCATGAGTTCGGTGGGCAGGTCGGCCTCCCGGTAGCCGCGTACGACATCGCGGACCTCCTGCTGCGATGCACGGGCGATCCGCTGCACCTCGACCATCTGGTCCATCGCCGCAGGGTTCCCGCGCTGGGCCAGCTCCACGGCCAGCTCGCTCTTGAGGGCGATCACCGACAGGTTCCGGCCGAGCACGTCGTGCATGTCCCGGCCGAACCGCAGCCGTTCCTCCGCCACCGCCAGCCGGGCCTGCATGTCCCGCGCCTCCTCCGCCTGCCACATCACGGAGAGGCTCCAGACGCTCGGCCGGGCCGAGGTGAGCACCAGCAGGGTGACGACGACCAGCGAGACGACCGCCCCGAACAGCAGTCCGCCCGGCACCCCCACGGCCGCCAGGAGCGCCACGACGGCCACCGTGAAGGCGGCGGAGTGGAGCAGGAACCTCCGGACGGGAACGAGCAGGACGTACGGGATGGTGAACGCCACGGGCAGGTCCAGCACCAGCAGCACGAGTCCCTCGTCGTTCACGCCGCCCACCGCCGCGAGCGCCACCAGAAGGCCGGTCATCAGCACCTGGAGCGCGGCGGGCAGGCGCAACCGCCCCGGCGGGAACGGCTCCGTTCCCCGGTAGGCGTCGAAGGCGGGGGAAAGATTGCGGTTGCTCAGCACGGACTGGGCGATGTTGGCGGCGAGGAAGGCCCCTCCCAGGGCCATCGCCACCGGCCCCTCGTCCAGGGTCTCGCCGAGCGGCAGCAGCCCCCAGGACACCGCGAAGCCCCAGGTGATCGAGCAGAGCGTCACCCGTGTGTAGAGGTCGATGCGCTCAAGCTTGCTGCGCTCGTGCCAGCCGCGCCGCCAGCCCCGTACCCGACCGATCACACCCCTCAGCCCCTTCATGTCAGCCGCGCGGGTCCCAGCGGAACCACCGTCGCACAGCAAACACGCCGAAAGCGGTCCAGGCCAGCGCGGTCACCCCGGCCGTGAACAGGTCGCCGCCCTCCACGCCGCCGAGCCAGCCGTGCCGGATCAGGGTCATCACGCCCGTCATCGGCAGCAGTTCCAGGACGGAGGCCAGCCTGTCCGGGAAGATCGCCAGCGGGATGAACAGCCCGGAGCCGAACATCGAGACGAAGAACAGCGGCAGGGTGGTGAGCTGCGAGGTCTGCACCGTCCGGGTGAGAGCGGTGGTCGCCGCCGCCAGGGCGGACATCAGGACGAAGGCCAGCAGCAGTCCGGCCAGCAGGAGGTCGGGGCGGTGCGGGGCGCTCAGGTCGAAGGCGATGGCGCCCGCCACCACCAGCAGCACGCACTGGGCGAGCGCCAGCGCGACGGACGGCAGCGCGGTGCCGATGAGGATCTCGCGGTCGGAGATCTCGCCGGTGCGCAGCCGCTTCAGGACGAGCTCCTCGCGCCGGGCGACGTACGCGGAGACGAGGTTCATGTAGACGACCTGGACGAGCACCATGCCGATGCCGCCGGTCAGGGTGGCGCCCGCGACGGTGAGCCCGGTGCCGCCGAGGTCGATCTGTTCGAGCGAGGACCGCATCGCGAAGATCATCGTGATGGGCAGCAGCAGGGCCACGACGATCGCGGTCCGGTTGCGCAGCAGGAGGATCAGCTCGGCGCGGCCGAGGGCGGTCAGCCGCCGGGCCACCGCCGCCGCGCCCGTGGGGGAGCCGGCGGACGCCCGGTCACGGGCGGGGGTCGTGGTGGTCGTCATGCCGTCACCCTCTTCGTGTTCTTCGTGCCGCCGGCTCGGTCGGAGCGGGCGGAGCGGCCGTGGACCTGGCGCGGGTCCTGGTCCCGGGGTGCGTGCTGGGCCTTCGCGATGTCGAGGAACGCCTCCTCCAGGGAGGCGGACCGGGCGTCGAGGCCGTGCAGCCGTACGCCGGACTCGCGGGCCCACTCCAGGAGTTCGTGCAGCGACTCCTGGAGGGCGGGGGTGCGGATCTCGACCCGGGACCCTTCCGCCGCCGCCCGCAGGGAGAGCGGGAGGCGCGCCGCCGGCACGGCCTCGGGCAGCACGAACCGGATCCTGGCGGGCTGCTGCGCGGTCACCTCGGCGATGGTCCCGGTCGTCACGATCCTCCCCTGATGCATGATCGCCAGCCGGTCCGCGAGCGCCTCGGCCTCCTCCAGGTAGTGCGTGGTCAGCAGCACGGTCGTGCCGTTGTCCCGCAGCGCCCGGACGAGCTCCCAGGTCTCCTGCCGGCCCTCGGCGTCCAGCCCGGTCGTCGGCTCGTCGAGGAAGAGCACCTCGGGCCGGGACGTCAGGGCCAGGGCCAGGTCGAGGCGGCGCTTCTCACCGCCGGACAGCTGCTTGACCCGCACGCTTCCCCGGCCGGTCAGGCCGACCATCTCCAGGGCCTCGCCGGCCGGGCGTGCGCCGGTGGTGCAGGCCGACCACATGCGTACGGTCTCCATGACCGTGAGGTCGGAGGGGAAGCCGCCTTCCTGGAGCATCACCCCGGTACGGGGGCGGACGGCGGCGCGTTCGCGGTACGGGTCGTGGCCGAGGACCCGTACCGTTCCGTCGGTCGGTGGCGCCAGGCCTTCGAGGAGCTCCACGGTGGAGGTCTTGCCCGCGCCGTTCGTCCCGAGCAGGGCGAACAGTTCGCCGCGGGCCACGGAGAAGGAGATCCCGGACACGGCCTCGAAGCCGCCGGCGTAACGCCGCCGGACCTCGTTCGCCTCGATCACGGGACCGTCCGCGCGGTCGCTGAGAATGTCGTCGCTGGTCATGCTTCAAGGTTTCCGCCGGAACCGGCCCCCGAGCAGTGCGCGCTGTCACCACTGCTCATGACAAACGTCATGAGGGCGGCGGGGGAGGAGAAAGGCGAGAGCACGACAAAGGCCCTGACCGAGAAGGTCAGGGCCTTTGATGCTGAGCGGACGACCAGGTTCGAACTGGCGACCTCAACCTTGGCAAGGTTGCGCTCTACCAACTGAGCTACGTCCGCAGTGCAGCCACTCGGCTTTCACCGGTGGAGCGAGCACCACTCTACCTGATCCAACGAAGTGGTCCGAAGAGTTGTGCAGAGCGGGTGACAGGAATTGCACACTGCGCCTTCCCCCTGGAAGGGGGATGTTCTACTACTGAACTACACCCGCACGCTGCGTGGGATTCGGCTTTGCGGCCTCGCCCCTCGGCGTGCTCCAGACTCTAGCCGACCTGCGGGGGTGTCGCGCAAGTCGGCTCCCCCAGGACCCTGCGGAACGGCCCCGGGGCCCCGGCCGGCGGGGCGCCCGGGGACGCCTGACGGAGCGTCCGGCCCCCGGACCCATCGCGCCCGACGGGCCGTCGGGCCCGGAACCACCGCGGCCCGTCCAGCCCGCGCATCCGGAGTCCGGTCCGGCCGACCGCCACCGCCACCGCGGCTCAACTCGCCGCGTCGAACGCCTCGTAGACCTTCTTCGGGATGCGGCCCCGGGCCGGCACCTCCATCCGATGCGAGCGGGCCCAGGCGCGGACGGCCGCGGGGTCCGGCGCGAGGGAGGTGTGGTGGTAGGTCGTGGGCGTCCTGCCGTGCTTGCTGGCATTTGTCTGCTTTCGACCGGCGGCCACGTAAGGAGCCAGGGTCTTCCGTAGTTTCTTCGCATTGGCGGGATTGAGATCGATCTCGTACGTCTTCCCGTCCAGGGCGAAGGTCACCGTTTCCGCCGCTGCTCCCCCGTCGATGTCGTCGGAGAGCGTCACCACTACGCGCTGAGCCACGGATATCGGTCCTTTCCTACGGCGCCCGCGCGTCCATCGTGCGCGGGCGCCTGCCTTCCGGCTGCCAGGCGGGCGGATGTGGATTGACGAGATGTCGACTGTTCCGTTGTCCCGGGGTCAATGTTGCTTTCCCCGGTAATCATTTGTACAGCGGTGGGTACCGCATTGTGAAGCCCAGCCAATTGCATCCGCGTGTCCGTGTGCAATCCGTGTGCAATCCGGACGTGATTTTTCCAGACCTTTTCCCGTGCGGTGTCGCGCCCGATATCTCGGTGTGATCCGCGCAGGGCCCCGCGATGTCCGTCCCGCCCGATATCTACCCGCGTAGAAATTTTGGCCAGGTACGCTGAGTGGACCCGCGGGGGTCTGGGGAACCCCCCGGAGAGACAGCCGCACCACACCACCACACCGGGAGTGCCAGTGGCACGCGTCGTAGTCGACGTCATGCTCAAGCCCGAGATCCTCGACCCGCAGGGACAGGCGGTGCAGCGCGCACTGCCCCGTCTCGGCTTCGAGGGAATCGCGGACGTTCGTCAGGGAAAGCGTTTCGAGCTGGAGGTCGAGGGACCGGTCGACGACGCCGCCCTCGCCCGTATTAACGAGCTGGCCGAGACGTTCCTCGCCAACACCGTCATCGAGGACTTCGTCGTGAAGGTGGAGGAGGAGAAGTGACCACCCGTATCGGCGTCGTCACTTTTCCCGGCACCCTCGACGATCAGGACGCCCTGCGCGCCGTCCGGATCGCGGGCGCCGAGCCCGTATCCCTGTGGCACCGCGACAAGGACCTGCACCAGGTCGACGCGGTCGTCCTGGCGGGCGGTTTCTCCTACGGGGACTACCTCCGCGCCGGTGCGATCTCCCGCTTCTCGCCGGTCATGGAGACCCTCATCGAGCAGGCGAAGGCCGGTATGCCGGTCCTCGGTATCTGCAACGGCTTCCAGATCCTGACCGAGGCGCACCTGCTGCCCGGCGCGATGCTGCGCAACAACCACCTCCACTTCATCTGTCGCGACCAGAGGCTGCGGGTGGAGAGCGCGGAGACCGCCTGGACCTCGGACTACACCGCCGGCCAGGAGATCAGCGTCCCGCTCAAGAACGTGGACGGCCGGTACACCGCCGACGAGCGCACGCTCGACGAGCTGGAGGCCGAGGGCCGCGTCGCCTTCCGCTACCTGGACGGCAACCCCAACGGCTCGCTCCGCGACATCGCGGGCATCACCAACGCCGCGGGCAACATCGTCGGCCTGATGCCGCACCCGGAGCACGCCGTGGAGCCGCTCATCGGCACCGGCCGCACCGACGGCCTCGGTTTCTTCACCTCGATCATCAAGAAGCTGGTCAACGCATGAGCCTGGATACGGTCAAGCACGCGGCCGAGACCCCGGACACCGAACAGCCCTGGAAGGAACTCGGCCTCAAGAAGGACGAGTACGCCCGGATCCGCGAGATCCTGGGCCGCCGTCCCACCGGCGCCGAGCTCGCCATGTACTCGGTGATGTGGTCGGAGCACTGCTCGTACAAGAGCAGCAAGGTCCACCTCAAGCAGTTCGGCGAGAAGGTCCCCGCCAACGACGCCATGCTCGTCGGCATCGGCGAGAACGCCGGCGTCGTCGACGTCGGCCAGGGGTACGCGGTCACCTTCAAGGTCGAGTCGCACAACCACCCCTCGTACATCGAGCCCTACCAGGGCGCGGCCACCGGCATCGGCGGCATCGTCCGCGACATCCTCGCCATGGGCGCCCGCCCGATCGCGGTCGTGGACCCGCTGCGCTTCGGCGCGGCCGACCACCCCGACACCAAGCGCGTCCTGCCGGGCGTCGTCGCGGGCATCGGCGGCTACGGCAACTGCCTGGGCCTGCCCAACATCGGCGGCGAGGTCGTCTTCGACGCCTGCTACCAGGGCAACCCGCTGGTCAACGCCGGCTGCATCGGCGTGATGAGGCACGAGGACATCCACCTCGCGCAGGCGTCGGGCCCCGGCAACAAGGTCATCCTGTACGGCGCCCGCACCGGCGGCGACGGCATCGGCGGCGTCTCCGTGCTGGCCAGCGAGACCTTCGAGTCCACCGGCCCCGCCAAGCGCCCCGCCGTCCAGGTCGGCGACCCGTTCCAGGAGAAGCTCCTCATCGAGTGCACCCTGGAGATCTTCAAGGAGAAGCTCGTCGCGGGCATCCAGGACCTCGGCGGCGCCGGGCTCTCCTGCGCCACCAGCGAGCTGGCCTCCGCCGGTTCCGGCGGCATGCGCGTCGAACTGGACACCGTCCCGCTGCGCGACTCCTCCCTCTCGCCCGAGGAGATCCTCATGAGCGAGTCGCAGGAGCGCATGTGCGCGATCGTCGAGCCGCAGCACGTGGACCGCTTCCTGGAGATCTGCGAGAAGTGGGACGTCATCGCCACCGTCATCGGTGAGGTGACGGAGGGCTCGCAGCTGGAGATCTTCTGGCACGGCGAGCAGATCGTGGACGTACCCCCGCGCTCGGTCGCCCACGACGGCCCCGTCTACCACCGCCCGTTCGCCCGCCCGTCCTGGCAGGACGCGCTCCAGGCGGACGACGCCGGCAAGCTCGCCCGCCCGGCGAACGCGGCCGAGCTGCGCGAGCAGGTCCTGAAGCTGGTCGCCTCCCCGAACCAGGCCTCCAAGGCGTGGATCACCGACCAGTACGACCGTTTCGTGCAGGGCAACACCGTCCTGGCGATGCCCGAGGACGCGGGCATGGTCCGCATCGACGCCGAGTCGAACCTGGGCGTGGCCATGGCGACCGACGGCAACGGCCGGTACGCCAAGCTCGACCCGTACACCGGCGCGCAGCTCGCGCTGGCGGAGTCGTACCGCAACGTCGCCGCCTCCGGCGCCAAGCCGCTGGCCATCTCGGACTGCCTGAACTTCGGCTCCCCCGAGGACCCGGACGTCATGTGGCAGTTCGCCGAGGCCACCCGCGGTCTCGCGGACGGCTGCCTGGAGCTGGGCACCCCGGTCACCGGCGGCAACGTCTCGCTGTACAACCAGACCGGTGAGACGGCGATCCACCCGACGCCGGTCGTGGCCGTGCTCGGCGTGATCGACGACGTCAACCGGCGCACGCCGATCGCCTTCGCGGAAGAGGGCCAGCTCCTCTACCTGCTGGGCGACACGACCGAGGAGTTCGGCGGCTCGGCCTGGTCCGAGGTCGTCCACCAGCACCTGGGCGGCCTGCCGCCCAAGGTGGACCTCGGCCGCGAGAAGCTGCTCGCCGAGATCCTCATCTCGGCCTCCCGCGACGGCATGATCGACGCCGCGCACGACCTGAGCGACGGCGGCCTGATCCAGGCCGTCACCGAGTCCTGCCTGCGTGGCGGGAAGGGCGCCCGGCTGGTCGTGCCGGACGGCCTGGACGCGTTCACGTTCCTGTTCTCCGAGTCGGCGGGGCGCGCGGTCGTCGCGATCCCGCGCAGCGAGGAGCTCCGCTTCAACGACATGTGCGGTGCGCGCGGTCTGCCCGTCACCCGCATCGGTGTCGTGGACGGCGAGGAGATCGAGATCCAGGGCGAGTTCAGCATCCCGCTGAGCGAGCTCCGTACGGCACACGAGGCGACGATCCCCGCGCTGCTCGCCTGAGCCGCGCGCCGACCGGCGCCGCCGAAGCCCCCGCCCGGGTCCTCCGGGCGGGGGCTTCAGCCGTTTCCCGCACACTCTTGTAAGAGATTACGTAATTACGTAAGGTTGGTGTCATGGAGCTGGAGCAGCGGGTCGCCGAGTTGGAGAGGCGGCTCACGGCACTGGAGCGGCGGGACTCCGAGTCCCCCCGCCTGGGCGACGGCGACTTCTGGGCGCTCGACGGGCTGAAACAGCAGCTCGCCGAGGTCGGGGAGGCCGCGGCCGACGGGGGCGTGCTCTACACGGGCTCGGTACGGCTGCCCACCGGCGAGAGCTACGAGTGGCAGTACGGCGCTCTCACCGAGGCCCTGTTCGACGGGGACTGGGCGGACGCCGCCGATTCGTTCGCCGCGCTGGGCCACCCGGTCCGGCTGCGCCTGCTCCGCGAGATCCTCGGCGGCCTGAGGACGACCGCCGAACTGGCCGCGCTCGACGCGTTGGGCACCACCGGCCAGATCTACCACCACCTGCGTCAACTGACCGGCGCGGGCTGGCTGCACGCGGCCGGGCGAGGCAGGTACGAGGTGCCGCCCACCCGGGTCGTACCGCTGCTGGTGGTACTGACGGCGGCGCGGCCCTGAAACCGGAACCATGAGACCAGGGGGAAGTGATCATGCCTGTCCGCAAAGTCATGATGGTGCTCTACCGAGTGAGTTGGCTCGTCTTTCTCGCGCTCGTGCTCATCGGGGTCTTCTCCGAACCGCTGTCGCCCTTCGGCCTGACCTTCGTGCCCGCGGGTGCGGCTGTGCTCATCGGCCTCGTCATGAGCCGTACCGGTCCGAGGGCGACGTCGAAGAGCCGCCCCGCCGTCGAGGTCGCCCCGCCGGTGACCGGCCGCTGGTCCGCCCTGAACAGCCCGGCGGACAAGGTGCCGAGCCATGGGACCCACGTGTACGGGCAGACGTACGCGATCGACATCGTGGCGGAGCCCGAGGTAGGGGAGGGCGAGTCACCGGCCCGGCCGCCGTTCCGCCTCTTCTGGCCGGTCGTCCGCCGCAACCGTGACTTCCCGGCGTTCGGTGCCCCGCTGCTCGCGGTGGCCGACGCCACGGTCGTCCGGGCGCGCGACGGCCAGCGCGACCACCTGAGCCGCAACTCGCTGCCGGCGCTGCTCTATTTGATGCTGATCGAGGGCGGCGTACGGGACGTGCTCGGTGCGAGCCGGATCATCGGCAACCACGTGATCCTCGACCTCGGCGACAGCACGTACGCCGTCTACGCCCACGTCCAGCGCGACTCGCTCCAGGTGAAGGCCGGGGACACGGTCCGCGCCGGGCAGCGGCTCGGGCGCGTGGGCAACTCCGGCAACACCACCGAACCGCACCTCCACTTCCACCTGATGGACGGCCCCGACCCGGACTCCGCGCATGGTGTCCCGTTCACCTGGCGGGGCGTCGGCGTCCCTGCCAACGGCGAGACGTTCACGGTCGAGGAGACCGAGGAGACCGAGGAGATCAGGGAGACCGAGGAACAGGTCGCACCGGCCCGACCGGGCGATGTCGGTGGGGCCCGCTAATCTCGGCCCCATGCCCCCGGCCAAGAAGCGCCCGCGCGCCTACGACCACCTCAGGACCCGGACGGCGGTCCTCGCCCAGTTCGCGCATGTGCGGGACGCCGTCGCTGGGTTGACGCCCGACCAGCTCGCCCGGCCGACCCGGCTCGGCGACTGGACGGTGCGCGAGCTCGCCGTGCACATCGCGATCGGGCTGAGCAGCGTCACCCGGGCCCTTGCCCTGCCGGAGCCGCCCGGGCCCAAGCCTCAGCTCGCCCTGCTGGAGTGGCCGTCGGCCACCGCCGCGCACGCCGCCGGGATCGCCGAGGGCGTCGAGGAGGTGGCGGCCGCCCGCCCCGACCTCGCCACGTTGTTCGAGGAGGCGGAAGCGGGGTTCACCGGGGCCGTCCCGGCCACCGGCACGGGGGGGCGGCTGCTGTCCGTCCGGGTCGGCTCCATGCGGCTGACGGACTACCTGGTCTCCCGGACCGTCGAGCTGATCGTCCACACGGACGACCTGAACGAGGCGCTCGGCTCGGAGATCCCGTACGACCGCCAGGCCCTGGCCGCCTGCACCCGGCTGCTGGCCGACGCCCTCGCGGACCGGGCGCCCGGCGGCTCGGTCGAGGTGCGGGTCCCGCCGTTCGCGGTGGTCCAGTGCATCGGCGGGCCCAAGCACACCCGGGGCACCCCGCCGAATGTCGTGGAGACCGGCCCGCTGACCTGGGTCCGGCTCGCCACCGGGCGTACGGAGTGGGCGCGGGCCCTGGCGGACGCCGAGGTCAGCGCCAGCGGGGAGCGCGCCGACCTGGCCGCGCTGCTGCCGCTGATGGGCTGAGGCGGCCACCGGGGAAGCGGAGGGGGCGGAACCGGATCGGCCCCCCGTTCCGTCACATCGCCATGCGCACACAACGGATGACCCTCAGCGTCAGTGTCCTGGCCCTCCTCACCCTCGCCGCCTGCGGTACGGAGTCGGGTTCCGGCTCCGGCAAGGGATCCGGGGAGGGCGGCGACAGCGTGCGGAGCGACGTCCCCGTCACCGGGGTCGCGTGGCGCGTCGACTCCGTGACCGTAGGCGGGAAGAAGACCGAGGCCCCGGAGGGGGCCCGGCTGGAGATCGACCCGAAGGGCCGGGCCACGGCCGACTTCGGCTGCAACCACATCGGCGTGGACGCCCGGGTGGAGGGCGACCGGATCACCCTGGGCAAGCCTGTGACCACGCAGATGGCGTGCGACGAGGACATCGAGAGGTTCGAGAAGGCAGCCATCGACGCGATGGGCGGCGAGCTCACCGCGAAGCTCTCGGGCGAGAAGCTGACCCTCACCAAGGAAGGCGGCCACACCATGGAGCTCAGCGAGGAGAAGGCGGCCGACCTGGTCGGCACCCGGTGGGCCGTGACCACGCTGCTCAGCGGCGAGACCGCCACGACCGTACCGGCGGACCTGCCGAAGGAACGGGCGCCCCATCTGACCTTCGCCGACGACGGCACCGTACGGGGCAACTCCGGCTGCAACTCCTTCAGCGGCCGGGCGACGGTCAAGGGCTCCACGATCACGTTGGGACCGGTGGCGGGCACCCGCAAGATGTGCCCGGAGGCCGAGATGGGGACGGAGCGCGCCGTGCTCGCCGCCCTGGACGGCAAGGTCACGTACACGATCAAGGGCAAGGCACTCACGCTCACCGCCGCCGACGGCAAGGGCATCGGTGCCACGGCCGCACCCGCCGGGGCCGAGAACAGCTCCCAGCACGGCTGAACCCGGAAGGCCGACGTGCCCGAAGCCCGCGGCCCACGCCGAGCAGCCGGACGTCGGCCCCGCCCCGGCGGGACGTCGGCCCCGCCCCGACCGGACCCGCCCCGACCGGCCGGGGCCGACCGGCCGGGGCCGACCGGGGGGCGGGGCTCGACCGCCAGGCACCACGGAGGCGGGTCAGGAACGCGTCGGATAGGGGAGCAGGCCGGAGTCCGTCCTCTCCCACGACGCCCGCAGTTCGGCCAGCCGCTCCGGGTCGGCCTTGGCGCGGTCGGCCTGCTCGCGCCGGTCGTCGGCCAGGTTGAACAGCTGGTCGGTCCCGCTCCTCCCCCGGTAGTACTTCCAGTCGCCGCGCCGCAGCGCCCGTTCGCCGCGCACCCGCCAGAACAGGTCACGTTCCCTCGGCGTCTCACCCCGCAGCAGATATCCCGCGAGGCTGATGCCGTCCAGCGGGTGGGCGGGGTCCGGTCGTGCCCCGCCCAGCTCCAGCAGGGTGGCCGTCCAGTCGGGCGAGAACACCGGGAGGTCGCTCACCTGCCGGCCTTCGACGCGCGCGGGCCAACGCAGCAACGAGGGGACGCGGATGCCGCCTTCCTGGAGCGAGCTCTTGCCGCCGGCGAGCGGCCAGCTGTAGGAGAACCGCTCGCCGCCGTTGTCGCTGGCGAAGAAGACCAGGGTGTCCTTCTCCTGCCCGGACCGCTTCAGCGCCTTCAGCACCTCGCCGACCGAGCGGTCCAGGTCCTCGACCATCTCCGTGTACTTCTCGATCGAGCCGCCGTCGCCGTGCCGGAGGGCGGACCGGTCGCCGGCCTTGATCCGGCGGACGATCTCGGCGCTCGCCTCCGTGTCGCCGTCGGCGATCCAGGGCCAGTGCGGAGTGGTGAAGTTCAGGTTGAGCAGCCACGGCCTGTCGCCGTGGTCACGCTGCACGTACTCACTCGCGCGCTCCGTGAGGACCCGGGTGTAGTACCGCAGGTCCTTGTACTCGGCGTCGCCCTCGTACAGGTCGTACTCACCCGCCAGGCCGAGCTTGGAGTAGTACTCCAGGGCTCCGCCGAAGTTGCCGAAGAACTCGTCGTAGCCCGACCTGGTCGGGCTGTAGTCCGGCAGGTACCCGCAGTGCCACTTGCCGATCAGCGCGGTCGAGTAGCCGACGCCGCGCAGCAGGGAGGCCAGTGTCGGGTGGGTGGGCTCCAGCCCCACCGACCGGTCGGCGATGGGTTCGGCGAGCCCGCCCTTCGTACGTCCCGGATAGCGCCCCGTGTAGAGGCTGAACCGGGTGGGGGAGCAGGTCGCCGACCCTGAGTAAGCGTCGGTGAAGCGCACGCCCTGCCGCGCCAGCCGGTCCAGGTGGGGCGTGCGGATGTGCGTAGACCCGTACGAGGAGAGGTCTGCCCAGCCGAGATCGTCGCCGAGGACGAAGAGGATGTTGGGACGGCGCGCGTGCCTGCCGCGGGCGGCACGGAACGGACGTTCCCGTGTCACGTCGTCGGTGGCCGGTCCGGTGGCGGCCGCCGGACCGGCCGCCTGTATTCCGGCCGCGGTGACGGCGGTGGCGCCGACCGCGGTCGTGAAGGCGCGCCGGCTCAGCGGCGTCCCGGATCGCTTGTCCGGACGTGCGTGTACATCGCGAGAGGTCATGAGGGCTCCTGGGAGGGCCTCGGGCGCCGGTCGCAGGACGAGGCGCGAGGCGGTGGGGCGCGACTCCCCGGCGGGTGGGGGCCCGCGGACGGGCGCACCCGACCGCGGGTAGCGAAAGGGGGAGGGAGATGAACGCGTGCACGCATGTCGAAGCCCGGGGCGGAGCCCTGCGGGGTTCTGGAGGTGCGGCTGCCTCAGGCGTGGCGACAGATGGCGCTCGCTACACGTCCCAGATCGACGTGCCGGCGCTCCACGAGCGTGATCGAGAGATCACCGAGGGGCTGCATGGGGAAGGAGCCTGCCAACGAGACATGGGCCTGTCAACGGTGGTCTCGAACTGCGGACTGCGGACTGCGGACCGCGGTCTGCGGCCTTCACCTCCACCGCCCGCGCCGTCCAGCCCGCCGCACGGGCTTCCCCCCGCACGGGCTTCCCGCCGCACGGGCGCCCCGTTCCCGCGGTTCGTCGGCGCCCGGGGAGAGGCTCACTCCTCGCCGGGCGGGGCCCCCGGGTGTGAGGCTCACCACGAAACGAGCGTTCGGCCAGCGGGCGGGGCGACGATCGGGCAGGTTCACCGAGCGCCACGCCCGCACGTCCGCCCCCACCGGCCCCTACCTGTCGGTAACCGGGCTCCCGGCCCGCAAGTGAGCCCCGCACTCGCCTCGCGGGACCCACCCTGCCCGCGCGGCGGTCACACAGCGTCACCGACCGAAGTCCCGCGAATCGCCCGCTCCGGGCGGTGGACGGGCCCGTTCCCCATGGGCCGCCGACGGTTTGCCCACCGGTCCCCAATTCGGACCAGTGGTCGATCTCGCCTACACTCGGTGCCGTGCCCCGTGGTGATGGACGACTCAACCACGACCTGCTCCCCGGAGAGAAAGGCCCCCAGGACGCTTGTGGCGTCTTCGGTGTCTGGGCTCCGGGTGAAGAGGTCGCCAAGCTCACCTATTTCGGACTGTATGCCCTGCAGCACCGCGGACAGGAATCCGCGGGCATCGCAGTGAGCAACGGGTCCCAGATCCTGGTCTTCAAGGACATGGGACTGGTCTCGCAGGTCTTCGACGAAACGTCTCTGGGTTCCCTCCAGGGCCATATCGCGGTCGGTCATGCCCGCTACTCCACCACCGGCGCCTCGGTGTGGGAGAACGCGCAGCCGACGTTCCGTGCCACCGCGCACGGCTCGATCGCCCTCGGCCACAACGGGAACCTGGTCAACACCGCCCAGCTCGCGGAGATGGTCGCCGACCTCCCGCGCAAGGACGGCCGCGCCACCCAGGTCGCCGCGACCAACGACACCGACCTGGTGACCGCGCTGCTCGCCGGGCAGCGCGACGAGAACGACAAGCCGCTCACCATCGAGGAAGCCGCCGCCAAGGTGCTCCCCGACGTCAAGGGCGCGTTCTCCCTCGTCTTCATGGACGAGCACACGCTCTACGCCGCCCGCGACCCGCAGGGCATCCGCCCGCTGGTGCTCGGCCGTCTTGAGCGCGGCTGGGTCGTCGCCTCCGAGTCCGCCGCGCTCGACATCTGCGGCGCCAGCTACGTACGCGAGATCGAGCCGGGCGAGCTCATCGCCATCGACGAGAACGGCCTGCGCACCTCGCGCTTCGCAGAAGCGAAGCCCAAGGGCTGTGTCTTCGAGTACGTCTACCTCGCCCGCCCCGACACCGACATCGCCGGGCGCAACGTCTACCTCTCCCGGGTGGAGATGGGCCGCAGGCTGGCCGCCGAAGCCCCCGTCGAGGCGGATCTCGTCATAGCGACCCCGGAATCCGGCACCCCCGCGGCCGTCGGTTACGCCGAAGCCAGCGGAATCCCGTTCGGCGTCGGACTGGTGAAGAACGCCTACGTCGGCCGGACCTTCATCCAGCCCTCGCAGACCATCCGCCAGCTCGGCATCCGGCTCAAGCTGAATCCGCTGAAGGAAGTCATCAAGGGCAAGCGCCTGGTGGTCGTCGACGACTCGATCGTCCGCGGCAACACCCAGCGCGCCCTGGTCCGGATGCTCCGCGAGGCGGGCGCCGCCGAGATCCACATCCGAATCTCCTCGCCGCCGGTGAAGTGGCCCTGCTTCTTCGGGATCGACTTCGCGACCCGCGCCGAACTGATCGCCAACGGCATGACCGTCGACGAGATCTGCACCTCCATGGGCGCCGACTCCCTCTCGTACATCTCGATCGACGCGATGATCGAGGCGACGACGATCGACAAGCCGAACCTCTGCCGCGCCTGCTTCGACGGTGAGTACCCGATGGAGCTCCCGGACCCGGAGCTGCTCGGCAAGCAGCTGCTGGAGACCGAGCTGGCGGCGGGCCCCGCGGCGACCGCCGCGGCCGACGCGCTGCGCCGTCCGTGACCCGGACGCGCCGCCGCATCCCCCACCAGCCCCGTATCTCCACACGAAAGATCCCAGGCCATGTCTGAGACAACAGGTGCTTCCTACGCGGCGGCCGGCGTCGACATCGAAGCCGGTGACCGTGCCGTCGAGCTGATGAAGGAGTGGGTGAAGAAGACGCAGCGCCCGGAGGTCGCCGGCCTCGGCGGCCTCGGCGGATTCGCCGGCCTCTTCGACGCCTCCGCGCTCAAGCGCTACGAGCGTCCGCTCCTGGCCTCCGCCACGGACGGCGTCGGCACCAAGGTGGACCTGGCGCGTCGGATGGGCGTGTACGACACCATCGGCCACGACCTCGTCGGCATGGTCGTGGACGACCTCGTCGTCTGCGGCGCCGAGCCGCTGTTCATGACCGACTACATCTGCGTCGGCAAGGTGCACCCCGAGCGTGTCGCGGCCATCGTGAAGGGCATCGCCGAAGGCTGTGTCCTGGCGGGCTGCTCCCTGGTCGGCGGCGAGACGGCCGAGCACCCGGGTCTCCTCGGCCCGGACGACTTCGACGTCGCCGGAGCCGGTACGGGCGTGGTCGAGGCCGACCGACTGCTCGGCCCGGACCGTATCCGCAAGGGTGACGCGGTGATCGCCATGGCGTCCTCCGGTCTTCACTCCAACGGGTACTCGCTCGTCCGCCACGTGGTCTTCGACCGGGCCGGCTGGGCCCTGGACCGCGAGGTCGAGGAGTTCGGCCGCACGCTCGGCGAGGAGCTCCTGGAGCCCACCCGGATCTACTCCCTGGACTGCCTGGCCCTCACCCGGACGACCGAGGTGCACGGCTTCAGCCACGTCACCGGCGGCGGCCTGGCGAACAACCTGGCCCGGGTCGTCCCGGACGGCCTGCACGCCACCGTGGACCGCTCCACGTGGACGCCCGGCGCGGTCTTCGACCTGGTCGGCAAGGCCGGTCAGGTCGAGCGGCTGGAGCTGGAGAAGACGCTCAACATGGGCGTCGGCATGATCGCGATCGTCCCGGCCGACTCGGTGGACGCCGCGCTCACGACGCTGGCCGACCGCGGGGTCGACTCCTGGGTCGCCGGCGAGATCACCGACCGCGGTGAGCACACCACGGGCGCCGAGCTGACCGGCGACTACGCCCGCTAGGCACCGTCACGCCGTGGTGCGCGGGGCGACAGCCCGCCCGGCGCACCACGGCGGCACGACACGTGGGAATCCGGACCGGGACACACAGAACCCGGCCCGGGGCAGGCCCGGACCGGGTTGATGTGTCAGCGCGAGGTCAAGCGCCGCGGCGCTGTGACGACGGACCGGACTGATCGTCCTGATCCTCGTCATCGTCCTGGTTGTAGCGATCCGCGTACTGTGCGTACGGGTCATCTTCCTCGTCGTCGTCCTCGAACGGCTCTGCGTTCGGTGGCTGACTCGAAGGCGATGCGCCCAGCTCATTGGCCAGACGCGACAGGTCTGTCCCGCCGCTGCTGTACTTCAGCTGGCGGGCGACCTTGGTCTGCTTGGCCTTTGCCCGGCCGCGCCCCATGGCTCGACCCCCTCGGTGACGGGGCTCGACGGCCCCAGAGTCTTGACACGCGTTCATGTTTCGGGACGGACTCTCGACAGAGAGGCCGCGCCCGTAGAGCTTTAACGGTACCTGCTTCCGTGGCCATACGGTACGCCGCCCGCATTCCGGTCCCGACACAGGGCCAGCGAGGAGCCCCGTCCTCCCTGGTCAACTGCGATTTTAACCTCTTGTGGAGGTACGACCCGCCGACCGGCGTGAGTCTTGTCTCGCCGGTCGCCGGTCGCCGGTCGCCGGTCGGCGGTCGGCGGTCGGCGGGCCGTAGGGGCGGCCGAGGGCTGCCCGGTCAGCGGGTGCGCGCCTCCGCCATCCGCTGTTCGGCGAGCCGGTCGGCCGCCGCGGCCGGCGGAATCCCATCCGCCTTCGCACGTGCGAATATCTCCAGCGTGGTGTCGAAGATCCTCGTCGCCTTCGCCTTGCACCGGTCGAAGTCGAACCCGTGCAGCTCGTCGGCCACCTGGATGACGCCGCCGGCGTTGACCACGTAGTCGGGCGCGTAGAGAACCGACCGGTCGGCCAGGTCCTTCTCGACGCCCGGGTGCGCCAGCTGGTTGTTGGCCGCGCCGCACACCACCTTCGCGGTGAGCACGGGCACGGTGTCGTCGTTCAGCGCGCCGCCGAGCGCACACGGCGCGTAGACGTCCAGGCCCTCGGTGCGGATCAGCGCGTCGGTGTCCGCCACCACGGTCACCTCGGGGTGCTGATCGGTGACCCGGCGCAGCGACTCCTCGCGGACGTCGGTGATCACGACCTCGGCCCCGTCGGAGAGCAGGTGCTCGACGAGGTGGTGGCCCACCTTGCCGACCCCGGCGACGCCGACCTTGCGGCCGCGCAGCGTCGGGTCGCCCCACAGGTGCTGGGCCGAGGCCCGCATGCCCTGGAAGACGCCGAACGCGGTGAGCACCGAGGAGTCGCCCGCGCCGCCGTTCTCGGGGGAGCGGCCGGTGGTCCAGCGGCACTCCCGGGCGACGACGTCCATGTCGGCGACGTAGGTGCCGACGTCGCAGGCGGTCACGTAGCGGCCGCCGAGCGAGGCGACGAACCGGCCGTAGGCGAGGAGGAGTTCCTCGCTCTTGATCTCCTCCGGGTCGCCGATGATGACGGCCTTGCCGCCACCGTGGTCGAGACCGGCAAGGGCGTTCTTGTACGACATCCCGCGCGACAGGTTCAGCGCGTCGGCGACGGCGTCCGCCTCGGTGGCGTACGGGTAGAAGCGGGTGCCGCCGAGGGCCGGTCCCAGGGCGGTGGAGTGGAGGGCGATGACGGCCTTGAGGCCGGTGGCACGGTCCTGGCAGATCACGACTTGCTCGTGACCTCCCTGATCCGAGTGGAACAGGGTGTGCAGGACGCCGTCGGTCACATCGGTCACTGTGGTGACTCCCAAGTACGAAGCGGCGGAGACCCTCCTGGGGGTGGGGAGGGCCCCGGACCGACCGGCACGGCCGGTCCGATGGGCAAGAGCGTAAGTCCTCCGGCGGCGCGGATCCGCCCCGGTGCGGAGGATCACCCTCTGGGGCCTCTCGTTCGGATCAGGTCGGGCTCGCGGGGTCCGGCACGCGCTCCCCCAAGCTCTCGGCTTCACTCGAGCAGGGAGGGACCCCCTCCGGCGTTGTCGTCCATCACCATGGCTCCTTCCCCAAGCTCTCGGCTCCGCTCGAGCAGGGGAGGCCCCATCTGCCTCAATCCTCCGCCTTGCAGCTGCACGCACCGGACCCCGCTCCCTGATCCGACCTGATCCGAACGAGAGGCCCGGGGTGTACTGCCGTGACACGATGCGCTGCATGTCGGTGGTGTCTTCGGTGCTCGTCCCTTACACGTCCTACCTCCGGATCTACGAGCCGCTCGCCGCGTTCGCCGAGCCCGAACGGAGTCACTGGGCGCGCTACGCGCGGCGCGAGGACCTTCCCACGGCCCAGGACGAACTGCGTCGCTCGCTGGCCGACTTGGCGTCGACGCCGCCGGTCGGGGTGCCGGTGCGCGAGAGCGGCGACGCGTTCGTGGCGGAGCTGGACGGGGTGGTGTGCGTCTGCCCATGGCGGACCAGGTTGCGGGGCTGGCTGGCCCTGGAGGAACTGGAGGGCATGTTTCCGGCCAACGTGCTCGACGCCGTGCTGCCCGCAGTGGTGCGCGGCCAGGCCGCGGCGGATCACGAGCGCTGGCAGCGGCTCCACCCGGACGCGAGGCCCTGGATCCGCACGACGGTGTGGCAGGTCCCGGTGCGCTGGTTCGTCCTCTTCCGCGACGAGGAGCGGGAGTACGCGGTGGCGGACGCCGAGGGGGCGGGGCCCGTGCTGCGCTACCGCACCCCGATGGTCGAGGCCCGGCGCCGACTGGCGCGGGCGCTGCGGACGCTGCGCGGACACGTTCCCGAAGGCCCGCTGACCGAGGGCCTGGTGGACGTGGGGCGCTGGCTGGAGGAGTTCCATCCGCGCTCCCTGGTCGAGCTGGACTACGGGGGCCTGGTGCACGCGTTGTCGGCGGAGCGGCTCGCCGGGGACCGGTCGGCGGCGGATGTGACGGAGGGGCTCGCCGCGCTGCGGGACGGCGACGGCGAGGGCGCGGGGGAGGCGTACGCGCGGCTCGCGGAGCGCTGGCGGGCGGTCCGGGACCTCCAGTTCATCAATTGACGTGAAAAGGCCCACAGTGGCATCAAGGTGATGGAACCGGGGCATCCTTCATCCAGGACGGCCGAGGGGCCGACGGGCACGCCGCGAGGCCGGAGCGTACGGAAGGAGGAGGAAGCGGGGTCGCCTCGACGGAGGGCGACGAAGCGGGGCTCGGCAAACAGTTGACGGGCCGTGAACCTGCGTCCCGTGTGGCGCGTGTGATGTGTGGGGCGGAAGCGTACTCCGCTGGGCCTAGGACCTACGTCCTGAACCGGGCCTTTGCCTCAAGCGTGATGGACAGCACTAACGGGGCCCTTGCGCCTATCCCTACCCCTCATGCCAAAATAGGACAAGGAGTCCGGGGAGGGCTCCTTCTGTCCAAGTAAGGGCAGGATGCTCGACATTGCACTCTATGGGGGGTCTGACGACTCCTGATCGCTCTGTGACTGATCGTTACTGGGGCGTGACTGTCCGCTATGGCATGGTCCATCGGCTTCCGTCGCTGATGAACACCTGGGAGGGCAATTCCATCGGTTTGGCCGACGTGGCTGGACGGATGGTGTAGTTGTAGTGCCGAGGACAAGCCGTTCGTCCTATAACCGACTCGGCCCGCGTCCGCCATTTCGGGCAACGCGGGTCAAGGTGCAGAATTTAGAGGAAAGAACCGAGAAGGTTCGGTTCTCCCGAGGAGGCCGCTCATGACCGCTCGCACCCCTGATGCCGAGCCGCTGCTGACCCCGGCTGAGGTTGCCACGATGTTCCGCGTGGACCCGAAGACGGTCACCCGTTGGGCCAAGGCTGGCAAGCTCACGTCCATCCGCACGCTCGGTGGACATCGCCGGTACCGCGAGGCCGAGGTCCGCGCACTGCTTGCGGGTATTCCGCAGCAGCGCAGCGAGGCCTGACACACCCCTGCCCCGCAGCAATACAGCAGCACGGCAATACAGCAGCACAGCAACACAGCATCACCATCCGGGCAGCTGCCAGGTCCCCCAACCCCAGCCGCCCACCCATAGCTCCACTCGACGGACGCCTGCCCCAACGGGCGTCATACCTGTGTCCTACGGGTGTCGTCGTATTGATCGCGCTGGACTCCGCCGGGTCCAGCGCGATCTTTTTTTGTGCCCCGGACGGCCTCCCCGGTCGCTCCGGGCCTCTTCCGGCCCTCGTCGCGGCCGGGGGATCAGAACCGGGCGGTCGGTCGGCTTCAGGGCGCTGACGGGGGCCTTCGTGGGTCTGTGAGCGGGTCTGTGCGGGAGTGTGGGTGAGCGTCCCGAACGCGTGGGGACAGCCCCGGACGGAACGGTCCCCGTGAGTCCGTCACCCCCGTGCAATTGCACATATTAAATTCACCAGTTGTAGGGGAGGCGTAAAATCCCCCGGTCTGAAAACTCTTTCGGTGACTACCGTCACACCGCCCGACGCTTGCCAACTTCCAGACTGCCACTGGCCGAACGCGAAAGCACCCGGCCGATGGTCATGTCGCGGAGGGTCTTTCGGTCCCCGCCCCGGCCTCGGCCTCGTTCCCCTCGGGCCGTCCGGCGGAGGCATGGCCCCCGGCGGCTTCCTGCGGGGCGCCCAAGGGGCTCCCGGAGGCTCCCGGCTCCCCGTCGCCCCCGGGCTCCATGGCGAGCCGCAGGAGGCGATGGCAGACCGCGCAGTGCCGGGTGAGGTGGCGAAAGGCGGAAGCGGCCGCCAGGTGGGCACGCAGCAGCGCGCGGGTCTCATGTCGTGCCGTGGACGCGGACATACGAGCCACCTCCCGATGAGCCCGGCCGTCCCCCCGCCGTGTGCGGCGCCGAGGAACGCCGAGGGGCAGGGCCGGCCTCTGCTCCTCCGGGGTACCCCCGCTGGATGGAGCCGTCAAGACGTGCGGCAGAACGCGAGAAAGCCCGGATCGAAACGATCCGGGCTTTCTTCTGCTGCGGTCCTGACGGGATTTGAACCCGCGGCCTCCACCTTGACAGGGTGGCGAGCACTCCAAACTGCTCCACAGGACCAGGTTTTCGCCGCTTGCCTTGCGGCTTGCTGCGAAACCAGACTGTACAGGAGGTGGGAGGCCCAGGTCGACTTCACTCCTGGTGGTGACGCCGTCACCGTCCCACGAGCCCCCGTCGGCCGCCCGCGTCAGGGCGCGAGGGCGTCGATCGCCTTCACGATCCGCTTGTCCGAGACGGGGAACGCGGTGCCCAGCGCGTGGGCGAAATAGCTGACCCGCAGCTCCTCGATCATCCAGCGGACGTCCAGCACCTCCTGCGGCACCGGCCTTCCCTGCGGCAGCTGTTCGAGCAGCCAGGCGTACTCGTCCTGCATCTCGTGGACCTTCGCCATCCGCGTCGTGTCCCGCTGCACCGCCGTCGGCATCTGCTGGAGCCGCCGGTCGGCCGCCACGAGATAGCGCATCAGGTCCGGCAGCCTGCGCAGGCCGGTGGCCGTAACGAAACCGGGCGGTACGAGACGGGCCAGCTGCTCGCGCACGTCCGTGACGTTGGCCACCAGCGTCAGGCTGTTCGTCGACTTCAGCCGGCGCTCGCAGGCCTGCCACGCGGCCAGGATCTGCTGCACCTGGTCGATCGTGCGGACGGTCAGGTCCACCAGATCGGCGCTCACCTTGTCGTACAGCGTCCGGAAGGCCTTCTCGTCCCACGCCGGTCCGCCGTGCGCGGCGATCAGCCGGTCGGCCGCGGCGGTGGCGCAGTCCTCGAAGAGGGCCTGGACCGAGCCGTGCGGATTACGGGACAGGGCCAGCTTCTGCTGGTTGGAGAGCCGGTCCGAGGCGAACTTCGCCGGGTGCACCGGGATGTTCAGCATGATCAGCCGCCGGGTGCCGCGCCACATCGCCTGCTGCTGCTCGGCCTCGGTGTCGAAGAGGCGTACGGCCACGGTCTCGCCCTGGTCGACGAGGGCCGGATACGCCTTGACCGGCTGCCCGGCACGACGCGTCTCGAAGATCTTGTCCAGCGTGCCGATCGTCCAGTCGGTGAGCCCGGACCGCTCGATGGACTCCCCGGAGGGTCCGGCGGTCGCCGCGGCCGCCTTGGAGAGCGCCTGACGGGCCTTCGGCCGCAGCTGGAGCTTGAGCGCCTCCAGGTCCTTGTCCTCGGCGACCTTCCGCCGCCGCTCGTCGACGATCCGGAACGTGATCTTCAGATGGTCCGGGACCCGGGAGAGGTCGAAGTCGTCCGCCGTGACCGGCACGCCGACCATCCGCTGGAGCTCCCGCGCCAGGGTGAACGGCAGCGGCTCCTGGAGCGGGACCGCCCGGTCCAGGAACTTGTCCGCGTAGTTCGGCGCGGGGACGTAGTGCCGGCGGATCGGCTTCGGCAGCGAGCGGATCAGCTCCGTGACGATCTCCTCGCGCAGCCCCGGAATCTGCCAGTCGAAGCCCTCGGACGTGACCTGGTTGAGCACCTGGAGCGGTACGTGGACGGTCACGCCGTCCGCGTCCGCGCCGGGCTCGAACTGGTACGTCACCTTGAACTTGAGCTTCCCCTGCCGCCAGGAGTCCGGGTAGTCGTCCTTGGTGACGGCCCCGGCCTTCTCGTTGATGAGCATGGAGCGCTCGAAGTCGAGCGCGTCCGGCTCCTCGCGCTTCTTGTTCTTCCACCAGGAGTCGAAGTGCGCCCCGGACACGACGTGCTCGGGAATCCGCTGGTCGTAGAAGTCGAACAGCGTCTCGTCGTCCACGAGGATGTCGCGGCGGCGGGCGCGGTGCTCCAACTCCTCGACCTCGCCGAGGAGTTTGCGATTGTCATGGAAGAACTGGTGGTGGGTCCGCCAGTCGCCCTCGACCAGGGCGTTGCGGATGAACAGATCCCGCGAGGCCTCCTGGTCGATACGGCCGAAATTGACCTTGCGCTGGGCGATGATCGGCACCCCGTAGAGGGTGACCCGTTCGAACGCCATCACCGCGGCCTGGTCCTTCTCCCAGTGCGGCTCGCTGTAGGTGCGCTTCAGCAAATGCGCGGCCAGCGGCTCGATCCATTCGGGCTCGACCCTGGCGTTGACCCGTGCCCACAGCCGGGAGGTCTCCACCAACTCCGCCGACATCACGAACCGGGGCTGCTTCTTGAACAGCGCCGACCCGGGGAAGATCGCGAACTTGGCGCTGCGCGCGCCCAGGTACTCGTTCTTCTCGGTGTCCTTCAGCCCGATGTGCGACAGCAGCCCGGCCAGCAGCGAGGTGTGCACCGCCTGCTCCGGGATGGACCCCTCCGCCTTGGGCTCCTCGACGGCGATGCCCATCTGCTTGGCGACCGTACGCAGTTGCGCGTAGATGTCCTGCCATTCGCGGATGCGCAGGAAGTTCAGGTACTCCTGCTTGCACATCCGGCGGAACGAGGACGAGCCGCGCTCCTTCTGCTGCTCGCGGACGTAGGCCCAGAGGTTCAGATACGCCAGGAAGTCGGACGTCTCGTCCTTGAACCGGGCGTGGTTCTGGTCGGCCTGGGTCTGCTTCTCCGCGGGCCGCTCGCGCGGGTCCTGGATGGAGAGCGCGGCGGCGATGACCATGACCTCGCGGGCGCAGCCGTTCTTGTCGGCCTCGATGACCATCCGGGCCAGGCGCGGGTCGACGGGCAGCTGGGAGAGCTTGCGCCCGAGGGGCGTCAGACGCTGCCCCTTCTTCCCCTCCTGGGAGGACTTCTCGCCCTGCTCAAGCGCCCCCAGCTCCTGGAGGAGCTGCACGCCGTCGCGGATGTTGCGGTGGTCCGGCGGGTCGATGAAGGGGAACTTCTCGATGTCGCCGAGCCCGGCGGCGGTCATCTGGAGGATGACGGAGGCCAGGTTGGTCCGCAGGATCTCCGGGTCGGTGAACTCCGGCCGGGTGACGAAGTCGTCCTCCGAGTACAGCCGGATGCAGATGCCGTCCGACGTACGGCCGCAGCGGCCCTTGCGCTGGTTGGCGCTGGCCTGGGAGATCCGCTCGATCGGCAGCCGCTGGACCTTGGTGCGGTGGCTGTAGCGGGAGATACGGGCGTTGCCCGGGTCGATCACGTACTTGATGCCGGGGACCGTCAGCGAGGTCTCGGCCACGTTGGTCGCCAGCACGATGCGGCGCCCCGTATGGCGCTGGAAGACGCGGTGCTGCTCGGCGTGGGAGAGGCGTGCGTAGAGGGGGAGCACCTCGGTGTGTCTGAGGTTCCGCTTGTTCAGCGCGTCCGCCGTGTCCCGGATCTCGCGCTCACCGGAGAGGAAGACCAGGACATCGCCCGGGGCTTCGTGGCCCAGCTCGTCGACGGCGTCGCAGATCGCGGTGATCTGGTCCCGGTCGGAGTCCGCCGTATCCTCGTCGGCCCCTTCGAGTAGTGGCCGATACCGCACCTCCACCGGATACGTCCGCCCGCTGACCTCCACGATCGGCGCCTCGCCGAAGTGGCGCGCGAACCGCTCCGGGTCGATGGTCGCCGAGGTGATGACGACCTTCAGGTCGGGACGCTTCGGCAGCAGCCGGGCCAGATAGCCGAGCAGGAAGTCAATGTTCAGGGACCGCTCGTGGGCCTCGTCGATGATGATCGTGTCGTACGCCAGCAGCTCGCGGTCCGTCTGGATCTCGGCGAGCAGGATGCCGTCCGTCATCAGCTTCAGATACGTCGACTCCGGGTTCACCTGGTCGGTGAAGCGGACCTTCCAGCCGACCGTCTCGCCCAGCGGCGTCTTCAGCTCGTCCGCGACCCGCTCGGCGACCGTACGGGCGGCGATCCGCCGGGGCTGGGTGTGCCCGATCATGCCGCGGACGCCGCGCCCCAGCTCCATACAGATCTTGGGGATCTGCGTGGTCTTGCCGGACCCGGTCTCCCCGGCGACGATCACGACCTGGTGGTCGCGTATCGCCTCCAGGATCTCGTCCTTCTTCTGGCTGACGGGCAGCTCTTCGGGATACGACAGGGCCGGCAGCCGGGCCGCGCGCGCGGCGAGCCGTTCGGCCGCCCTGCCCGCGTCGGCCGCGATCTCGTCCAGCACGGACTGGCGGGCCTCGGGCTTGCGGATGCGGCGCGCTCCTTCGAGGCGCCGGCCGAGCCGGTTCGCGTCACGGAGCGAGAGCTGTCCGAGCTGGGACTGGAGATCGGCGAAGGAAGTAGACATACGGCTCCAAGGATCTCACCCGGGCGCACGGAGTGGCGACCTCATTTCGCGCGGGCTGCGTCACGCGGCACGTACCATTTCGGGCAGTCGAACGCTCAGCCCCGCTTCCAGGGGGAAAGGCCCGGTTTCGTGTCCCGTACGCAGTGGTGGAGCCTGACGGCGCTGCTCGCGGTCGTCGTGGGGCTGCTGTGCGGACCGGCGGCGCTCCCGGCAGCCGCGCTCGGGGCTCCGGCTGCCTCCGCCCCGGCTCCCTTCGCTTCGGCTCCCTTTGCTTCCGTGCCTTCGGCTTCTGCGCCTTCCCCTTCGGCTCCCTTCGCTTCGGCTCCCTTTGCTTCCGTGCCTTCCGCTTCCGTGCCGGGGGCCACCGGAGTGCGGGACGCGCCGTCCGCCCCGGCGGCCGACGAGGCCGCCGACGCGGGCACCCCGGTCCCCGGCTGCGGGAAGCTCCGCGACCAGGACGGCGAGCCCGCCGTCCCCTCCCGCGCCCGCTCCGCGCACGACCAGGCGCCCGGCCTCGCCCCCTGGGGGCTGCCCGCCGCGACGGGCGCGCTGCCGGCCGAGCCGCCGCCCGGCACCCGGGCCCGCGCCCCGGCGCCGTACACCCCGACCCCCGTAGAACTCTCCGTGCTGCGGGTGTAGGCCGGGCACCGGCCCGACCCGCGCCCTTCCCTTCCCCTCCCGCACCCACCAGCCCGGAGTGCCGCATGCCCACGCCCAAGAAGCCCGCCTCCACGGGTCAGAAGTCCTCCTCCCGCAAGCCCCTGGTCTACGGCGCCGTGACCGTCGTGGCCGCCGGTCTCCTCGGCTTCGCGTCGTACCGGGCCACCGCTCCCGACGACACCGCCCCGGACACCTCGTCCGCCCCGGCCGCCGAGGTCTCCGCCGACCCGAACGAGGGCGTCTACCCGGAGCTGGCGAAGCTCGCCCGCCGGGACGCCGACGACCAGCTGGCCGTCGGCCGCGCCGACGCCCCGGTCGTCCTGATCGAGTACGCCGACTTCAAGTGCGGCTACTGCGGCAAGTTCGCCCGGGACACCGAGCCGAAGCTGATCGAGAAGTACGTGAAGGACGGCACGTTGCGCATCGAGTGGCGCAACTTCCCGATCTTCGGCGAGGAGTCCGAGAACGCCGCGCGCGGCGCCTGGGCCGCCGGGCAGCAGAACCGCTTCTGGGAGTTCCACGGCGCCGCCTACGCCGAAGGGGCGAAGGAGAAGGGCTTCGGCAAGGACCGGGTCAAGGCGCTCGCCGAAGAGGCCGGGGTGAAGGACCTGAACCGGTTCATGAAGGACCTCGACGGCGACGCGGCCCGTGCGGCGGTCAAGAAGGACCAGGAGCAGGCGTACAGCATCGGCGCGACCTCCACCCCGTCGTTCCTGATCAACGGCCGCCCGATCGCGGGAGCGCAGCCGGACCAGACGTTCACGCAGGCCATCGAGGCCGCCGCCGAGCAGGCGAAGGCCACGGGCAACGCGGGCAAGGACACCGGCAACGCGGGCAACGACGCCGAGGGCCCCGCCAAGTGACGGCGGACATCGGCTACTTCGCGGCCTTCCTCGGCGGGCTGCTCGCCCTGGTCAGCCCGTGCAGCGCGCTGCTGCTGCCGGCCTTCTTCGCGTACTCCATCGACTCCACCTCCCGGCTGCTGGCCCGCACCGGCATCTTCTACGCCGGGCTCGCCACGACCCTCGTCCCGCTCGGCGCGGCGGGCAGCTACGCGGGGCGGCTGTTCTACGGACACCGGGACGCCCTCGTCACGGGCGCGGGCTGGCTGATCATCGTGCTCGGCGTCGCGCAGATCGTCGGGCTCGGCTTCGCGTCCCGGCGGATCGCGGCCCTCAGCGGCCGGATCCGCCCCACCACGGCGTTCTCCGTCTACGCCCTGGGCGCGGTCTACGGCCTGGCCGGATTCTGTGCGGGACCGATCCTCGGCAGCGTCCTGACCGTCGCGGCGGTCAGCGGCAGCCCGGTCTACGGCGGTCTGCTGCTGGCGGTCTACGCGCTCGGGATGGCGGTACCGCTCTTCCTGCTCGCCCTGCTCTGGGAGCGCTTCGACCTCGGCCGCCGGACCTGGCTGCGCGGCCGTGCCGTCCGGCTCGGCCGGTTCGAGCTGCACACCACGTCGTTGCTGTCGGGGCTGTTCTTCATCGGACTCGGCGTGCTGTTCCTCGTGTACGACGGGACGACCGCGCTGCCCGGTCTGCTGGGGGTCGACGCGTCGTTCGAGGTCGAGCAGTGGGCGCGGAACCTGGGCGAACAGGTGCCGGACGGGGTGCTGCTGGGCGCCGTGGTGCTGGTGGTTCTGCTGGTCCTGGGAGCCAGGGCCCTGCGCCGGCGCGGTACGGACGTACCGATGGAGACGGCTGAGGAGACCGAGGCGACCGAGAAGGTGTGACACACGGCGAAGGCCACGCCCACCGGCCCCGTCGGGGGCCTTCAGGAAGAGGCGGAGCCCAGGACCCTGGCAGTGAAGTTCGCCAACTGCGCCCGCATCCTCTCGCGTGACCCGCACTCAGGTCCGGCCAGATGCTCGACAAGATCGGCTCGGACGGCTGCGAGCAGGGCGTGAGCGGTGAAATCGCTGT
The DNA here is from genome assembly GCF_000377965.1 of Streptomyces sp. CNB091. NCBI lineage: Bacteria > Bacillati > Actinomycetota > Actinomycetes > Kitasatosporales > Streptomycetaceae > Streptomyces > Streptomyces sp. CNB091. Next base: position 43,877 of record NZ_KB898994.1, on the reverse strand, counting down.
CGGTCAGGCCGGGGATCTGCTCCAGCATTGCGGCCAGCAGGCCGTGCCAGCGTTCGTAATGATCGGCCTGGTACGGGCTGCTGCTCCCGCCTTCCTCCAGGGCCAGCATGAGGCGGCGGTTGTCGAGTTTGAAGCACAGGAGGGTGTCGAGCAGGGCGGGTACGCGCTGCTGCGGCGGAGTCGCGGGGCCCAAGGGCGGAGGTCCGGCTTCGACGGCCTCCCTGACTGGCTCCAGTCGTGCTTCGTACAGCGCGCGCAGCAGTCCGGGGCGGTCGCCGAAGGCCCGGAAGAGCGTGCCCTTTCCGACGCCGGCCGCCGCTGCGACGGCGGCCAGGGTGACGCCTTCCGGGCTTTCGCAGCGGGCGAAGAGAGCGTCGGCGGCCGCCAGGACGGCCTGCCGGTTGCGGGCGGCGTCCTTGCGGGGTTTGCGCTCGGGCATGCCGTACCTCCCATTGCAAAGCGGACCGTGGGTCCGTATCGTAAAAGCGGACCTGCGGTCCACATTCTCCTGGGGGCGAGGGTACCCACCCACGTCCGCGTCGAGGTCCGCCCCGACCTCTCCGGCGGATCGCTACCGCCACAGCTCGTAGTTCCCCCCTCGCCGTCCTCGGACCCGGCGCCGATCTCACCAGGAGCAGCCGATGACAACCACCGGCACCACCTCGGACACCGGCACCACCTCGGACACCGGCACCACCTCGGACGCCGGCGCCACCTCGGACACCGGCACCACCTTGGTCATCGGTGCCACCGGCACCACCGGCAGCCGCACCACGGCACGACTGTCGGCCTCCGGCCACCGCGTCAGAGCCGCCAGCCGTCGCGCCGCCGACGTCCCCGGCGCACAGTCCGTCGCGTTCGACTGGTACGAGCCCGCCACCCATGCCGCCGCCCTCGACGGAGCCGACCGCGTCTACCTGATACCGCCCGTGGGCGACGCCGACCCGGCGGCGGTCATGGTGCCCTTTCTCCGCCGGGCCCGCGCCGCCGGCGTGCGGCGTGCGGTGCTCCTCAGCTCCTCGGCCATCCCCGAGGGCGGCCCGGCGGTGGGAACCGTGCACCGGGCCCTGCCCGGTCTGTTCGAACAGTGGGCGGTGCTGAGGCCCTCGTGGTTCATGCAGAACTTCACCGGCACGCACGCGCACGCCGTGAGCATCCGTGAAGAGGGCGCCATCTGGACCGCGGCCGGGAGTGGCCGGGTCGGCTTCGTCGACGTCGAGGACATCGCGGCCGTCGCCGTCCGTGCCCTGACCGACGAGCACGCCCCCAACGCCGATCTCGTCCTCACCGGGCCGGAGGCGCTCAGCTACGACGACATCGCCACCACCATCACCCACGTCACCGGCCGGCCCGTGGACCACCGCCGTCTCTCCTACGAGCAGATGCGCGACCGCCTCGCGGCGCACGTGCCGCCGGAGTTCGCCGCGCTGCTGGCCGGCATGGACCGTGCCATCGCCGAGGGGGCGGAGGACCGCGTCACCGACACCGTCCAGCGCCTCACGGGGCGGCCCCCGCGCGGATTCCACGCTCTCCTCGAACGAGAGACGGAATGAAGCGGCTGGGCAGGGGCATCAGCTCCGCACCCTGGATCGGGGTCTCGTCGCCGGCGACGCCCCTTCACGCTCCGGTAGGGCTCAGCTCCTGTCCCTGCTGTTACCCGTCCTGCCGTTAGCCAGCCATCTACGATGGGAACTGTTCGGGGTGTGGGGCGTGAGGTGGGGGTGCAACAGGTGGCCTATCTTCCGGAGCTGGATCCGGTGACAGGCTTGCTGCCGGTCGGCCGTTTTCCGCTGACGCTCGATGAGGTCTGTGCGCAGTATGTGCAGGACTCTGTTTTCTCAGGGTCAGTGACGCGCGGGGAACTGTGGACCGAATGGGAGAACCATCGATGCTCGGTTGAGGCGGCGGTGGGCTCCCTCGGGCGGGTCTGGCTGGGGGGAAGCTTTGTGAGCGGCAAGCTCGATCCGCAGGACATCGACGTCGTGTACCTGCTGCCCGCCCAGGACTACGACCGGCTGGAGCCCGAGGATCGTGGGTTCCTGATGGACCTGTGCGACAAGGAGTGGTGTCACCGCACGGGGATGCGGATTGACGCGTACGGGGTCAGGCTTCCTGACGAGATCCCCTTCTGGCAGCTGGCCGGCGGCTACAGTCAGAAGGCAGGGAACTCGTTCCGAGATATCGGGATCTTCGACGAAATCTGGCAGCGTACGCGCTGTGAGGACAGCGATGCCTCACCGTTGCGTCGTGGATATGTAGAGGTGCTGCTGTGATGGCCGCTACCCCCTTCCCTGACCGACGGGACCGCGAGGCTGTCCGGCAGTGGCTGCGGGACAACGCGTCTGGCGGACATTCCTCGGGCGAGGTGAGCGCCGATGACCTTGCTGCCAGCCAGCAGCAGAAGCTTCTGAGACTTGTCGACGAAGAGCCGCGGGCCCACAGGCCGCGGCAGCAGCTGGACGTCGCTTTGACAGGACCGGCCACAGAGCAGCACACGGTGGCGGCCTCCGTCCTGGGGAAGTTCCTGGTGGACCTGCAGGAATCGGTGTCATCTGTGGCACAAGCCCTGACGGGGCAGGCTACGAGCCGAGCACCGATTCCCGGCGCGCTGCGTCTGCAGACCGCTCTGGAAGCGTCGGCGGTCTTCCCGTCGTCTTTCGGTGTGACACTTCTGGGACCTGTTGAGGAGCCTGCACAGGAAAATCTCTTCCCCGAGTTCGGTGACGTGTCTGAGTCCTTGATCGAGGAGGCGATCTCGACTGTCCTCGACTTGGTTGACTTGTCTGAGAGCGGCGGTGTGGTCGAGGACCTGTTGACGGATCGCCTGTTCCCTCTGGGGCCGCGCACGACCAAGCATCTGCAGGCCCTTACATCCGGACTGGCAGACAGCGGCTTGGGCCTGCGCGCCACGTGGCGGACAAGCCGCGGGGTGGTCAGGCAGAGTCGGTGGAGCGCCCGTGGTGTACGCCGCGTATTCGACCTGTGCAGGCACAGTGACTTCTCGGAAGTCGAGACGATGCACGTCGTCGGCTGGCTGGGAGGGGCCAGTCAGTTCAGGAACAGTGTGGAGATCCGGACCGACGGCAACGAGCTGCTGCGGGCGAGCATCTCGGCGGACATGACTGTCCAGCTACGGGACTACTTCGACGAGCGCGTCGAAGCTGATCTGGAGGTGGCCCGCGTACGGTACACGGGGGGTCGGGAGCGTACGTTGTACAGCGTCATCGACCTTCGGCGGGCATGACTTCCCGTTGGCCCCGCTGGTTGGCTGGGCGTGCCCCTTCAACCGGCCTCGGTACCACCCCGGCGATGCGTCGGGGCAGTGCCGACGGGCCCGGCGACCGACCGCTGTGTCAGCCGAGCCGCATCTGGCGGCGCAGCTGATTCAGTGCCGCGCGTACGCGATCCGGGATGCAGCAATGCGGCCCAGCGCGTAGAGATCGCTCCGTGGGGTGACCTCGACCGCCCGAGCTTGTTCAGGGGACATGTAACGGGGCAGACAACAACAAAGTCCCGGACAGTGAGCGGTCCGGGACTTTGTTTCTGGTGGCTGGGGCCGGGATCGAACCGGCGACCTATCGCTTTTCAGGCGATCGCTCGTACCAACTGAGCTACCCAGCCACGCAGCCGCTGGGGCTGCAAGCGGTCCTGACGGGATTTGAACCCGCGGCCTCCACCTTGACAGGGTGGCGAGCACTCCAAACTGCTCCACAGGACCAAGCGGTGTGCGAAACAAGTCTCGCACACGGTGAAACGTGCCCCCAACGGGATTCGAACCCGTGCTACCGCCTTGAAAGGGCGGCGTCCTGGGCCACTAGACGATGAGGGCTATTGGCCCGCCTGTTCGCTTCGCAGCGCGTCGGGGACGTGAGAAGCATATGGGATGGGCGGAGCTATCGCCAAAACGGTTTACGGCGAGGGGGCGGGGCGCGCCGGGGAGCGGGTGGCGGAGGGCGAGGAGGGTGGCGACGGAGTGGGGGAGACGGGGGCGTCCTTCTTCAGGTTCTCCTCCGGAAGATGGCGACTGACCTCGGCGGTCGTCAGTCCGAGACCGCCCAGCGTGATCTCGTCCCAGGCCTGGAGCCGACGGGTCGAGCGGTCCATGTAGAGCACCGAGGCGCGCACCTTCTCCGGCTTGTCGTTCTGTACGGCGCGCAGCCCGCCGCCGCCCGTGGAGCCCTCGACCTTCAGCCGCGTGCCGAGCTTCAGCTGCTCGTTGATCCGGCGGTGCAGGTGGCCCGAGAGCACCAGCGGGACCGTGCCGTCGGTCTCCCGGGCGGTGTTGGGGTCGTGGGCGACGGCGATGTCGACCGGGGTGCCCGCGCGTTCCTGGTCGCGCAGCGCGGAGGCCAGCCGCGCGCCTTCGAGCTGCGCGGCCTCCTTGCCGCCGACCGGGGCGGTCCGGTCCGGGGTGAAGGAGGCGTCGCCGGTGCCGGCGATCCGCAGCCCGCCGACGTTCACCGCGTTGCCGTCGTCGAGGACGCTCACGTTCTTGAACTTCTTCAGATAGGCCTGGGTGATGGGGGAGTCGTGGTTGCCGCGCACCCAGACGTAGGGCGCGCCGAGGTCGCGGATCGGGTCGAGGAAGCCGTTCTCGGGGGCGGAGCCGTGGTCCATCGTGTCGCCCGAGTCGACGATGACGTCGATCTCGTACTGCTCCACCAGCGAGGCGATGATGTGCCAGGCCGCCGGGTTGAGGTGGATGTCGGAGACGTGCAGGACCCGGATCGTGCCCGGGTCGGGCTGGTAGACGGGAAGCGTGGAGGTCGCGTCGTACAGCTTGGTGACGTTGGTGACCAGGCGGGCCAGTTCCTGCTGGTAGATGTCGAACTCGGTGACGATGGAGCGGGCGTCGCCGACCAGGGACGGGGCGCTGGAGAGCAGCCCGGAGAACTTCGGCTCCAGGACGGACTTCGGGTTCCAGGTGGCGTACGCGCTGGCGCCGGACGCGGCCAGCAGGGTCAGGGCGAGCCCGCCGGCGGCCAGGGCGCGGCGGGGGCGGCGGTAGACGACGAGGCCGAGCGCGGTCGCGCCGGAGACGACGGCGACGCAGGAGCGTACGGCCAGCTCCCGGGTGCCGGCGGCGACGTCCCGGGCGACCTCGTCCTGGAGGCCGGCGAACCGTTCCGGCTGGTCGACCAGGGCCTGGGAGCGTTCGGGGTCGAGGCGGTCCACGTCCACGTCGAGCCGGAGCGGCGCGGTGTGCGAGTCCAGCTCCAGGGCGCCGAGCGGGGACACGTTGATCTTGCTGCCGCCGGTCAGGGAGGGGCGCAGCGTCATGCTGGTGTCCATGGGGCCGACCGGAGTACGGATGGAGCCCACGGCGAGCAGGCCCAGCCAGGCCCCCAGCACGACGACGGCGAGCATGCCGAGGGCGCGGAGGTACGGGTGGCGGGCGGGGCCCGTCAGGTCGCCGGAGGCCGCCGGGCCGGTGCCGGCGGGGGTACGGGGCCGGGGGGCGGCGGGGGTACGGGGCCGGGGGTCGGCGGTGTCGCGGCCCCGGGACTTCGGGCCGACGAGCTGGCTGAGGCGGTGCCGGACGCGGTCGGCTGCGGCACGGAACGGGACGCGGACCATTGGGCCCGTATGCCCCGGTACGGGCTCCGCCATGCCGGGCTGCCCGCCCGGTCATGAGTCCGGTTCGGTCGCCATCTGCCCGCGCCCCGCCCCCGTACGGGACAATGGCCGGGTGCTGGAGATGACGCGCGAACAGTTCGAGGAGCTGGTGAGCCAGGCTCTGGACCGGATCCCGCCGGAGCTGACACGGCTGATGGACAACGTGGCGGTGTTCGTCGAGGACGAACCGGAGCCCGGCGACCCCGATCTGCTCGGGCTCTACGAGGGCACCCCCCTCACCGACCGGGGCGAGTGGTACGCCGGGGTGCTGCCGGACCGGATCACCATCTACCGGGGGCCGACGCTGCGGATGTGCGAGACGCAGGAGGACGTCGTCGCGGAGACCGAGATCACCGTCGTCCACGAGATCGCCCACCACTTCGGCATCGACGACGAGCGGCTGCACGCCCTGGGCTACGGGTGAGCGAGCGGGCCCCGCGGGAGCTGCCCGAGCCCGGCCCGCCCGCCGCCCCGCAGGGCCGGGTGCTGGCGGCGGTCGCGGCCGGCGGCGCGCTCGGCGCGCTCGCCCGCTACGGGGTCCTGGTGCTGTGGCCCGGCGCGGGCGGCTTCCCGTGGACGGTGTTCGCCGTCAACGTGAGCGGCTGCGCCCTGATCGGCGTGCTGATGGTGCTGACCGTCGAGCGGGGCCGGGTGACCCACCCCCTGGTGCGGCCCTTCCTCGGCGTCGGCGTGCTCGGCGGCTTCACGACCTTCTCGACGTACGCGGCCGGCGTCTCGGACCTTCTCGTGCGTCAGGAGGCCCTGACCGCCCTGGCGTACGCGGCGGCGACGGCGGTGGCCGCGCTCGGGGCGGTGTGGGCGGCGGCCGCGGGGACGAGAACCTGGCTGGACCGGGGGCCTCGGGGCCGCCGGGGCCCTCGTGACTTCCGGGGCTCCAATGGCTTCCGGGGTTCCCGGGGTTCCCGGGGTTCCCGGGGCTCCCGGGGCGAGGGGCGGGCCGCGTGAACTGGCTGCTGGTGGCGATCGGCGGGGCGGTGGGCGCGCCGCTGCGCTATCTGACGGACCGGGCGGTGCAGGCGCACCAGGGGCCGGGCGTCCCGTACGTCTTCCCGTGGGGCACCTTCACCGCGAACACGGCGGGCAGTCTGCTGCTCGGGCTGCTGACCGGCGCCGCGGTGTCCTCCCCGGCGCACGCCCTGCTGGCGACGGGCCTGTGCGGGGCGCTGACGACGTACTCGACGTTCTCGTACGAGACCCTCCGCCTGGCCGAGACGGGCCGGACCTTCCTGGCCGCGGCCCATGTCCTGGCATCGCTGCTGGCGGGCCTGGGCGCGGTGTTCCTGGGGGCGGAACTGACGGGTGGGTGGCGGAACTGACGGGTGGGTTCGGGGGCCGGGACACGCCCTGAGGGCCGGCCCGCCGGCCCCGGCGGGCGGGGTGCTCGGGCCTGGTGTCCGGGCCGTTCGACAGCCGTCGAGCGCGCTCGTCCGGCGGGTGCCGGGCGTGGTGTTCCGGGGTCGCTTCGCCGGTCGTCGCGCGGGCGGGTGGCGTTTCGGGCGTGTCTCCGGCGGGGTCGGGGGAGTTGGGCACGGTGCGACGCCGTACCGCTCGCTCCTGTTCCCGTTCCTCGCTGCTGTTCCCGCTCCGCCCCCGCGCCGGGCTCTCCGCTACCGCCCTGCGCCCCCGCTCTCCGCCCCCTCGCCCCGGAGGTGCCACTCGTGCGCCAGTTGTCCGCCCCTGTCCGCTGGGCAGCCGTCACCGCGCTGACGATCGCCGCGTCCACCGGCTGTATGAGCGTCGGCGAGGACGGTGCCGGGGCGCCGGGGCCCTCACGGTCCGTCGGCCCGAAGGGCTCCGCCGCCGACCCGGCCGGGGACACGGTTCCCGGCTCCGGACGGACCGGAGGGCGGGTCGGGGGCCGCGTCGGAGGCGTCCACCCCCACTCGGACCGGGCCGTTCCCGGGAGCGGCCCGAGCCCGGACGCCTCCGGTGCCGTGCCGTCGGCCACCCCCGAGGACCCGCGCCCCGAACCGGCCGCGCCCCTGCCCACCCGGGGCGGCCCCCCGCCCTCGCCGACGCCCTCGGCGCCGGGGCCGGGGGAGCCGCCGCCGACCACCCCGGAGCCGCCGTCCTCGCCGACGCCGGACCCGGACCCGGAGCCCGAGCCGGAGCCCACCGATCCACCGGAGCCGGAGCCCTCTGCCTCGCCCGCCGCGCAGCTGCGGGCCCATGCGATGAGCGGACCGGAGGCCGCCCGGCCGTTGCGGACTCCGGAGGCATCGCCGCAGGTGGGGCCGGTTTAGCCGGGGGTCTCCGGGGGCTGGTTTGCGCAAAGTGGGTGAGAGTGCGTATGGTTATAGATCGTTTGATCCCATTGCCCGGCGCCGACACAGAAGAGCGCCGTGTGGCGCGTACTCTCCCTTGCCGTGGCTGGACCGCATTGAGGCGGTCGAAATTGCGAATCACGGAGTTATGGGCGCGTGCCGAGACTCCGGAAGGTTTCGCATTTCGCATGTCAATTTCCAGTTCTGACCGCACCGTCATGCCCGAGAACGTCGACAGCGCCGAGCTCGTCGAGCTCGTCGAGGCCGCTGTGACCGAGGCCCCCGCCGGCGCGACCGCCCCGGCCGCCGAGAAGACCGTCGTCGCCGAGCAGGCCCCGGCCGTCGAGACCGTCGTCGTCGAGAAGTCCGTCGCCGACTTCATCACCGACGTGACCGCCGACACGCAGGCCGACCCGCAGGCCGAAGCCCCCGCCGAGCAGATCGCCGCTCCCGCGGCCGAGATCGCGGACTCCGCCGAGGAGATCGCCGACGAGGCCGACGCCGAGCCGGCCATCACCTTCGGCTCCCTGGGTCTGCCCGAGGGCATCGTCCGCAAGCTCGCGCAGAACGGTGTGACCGCCCCCTTCCCGATCCAGGCGGCGACCATCCCGGACGCCCTGGCCGGCAAGGACATCCTCGGCCGCGGCCGTACGGGCTCCGGCAAGACGCTCTCCTTCGGTCTGCCGCTGCTGGCCTCGCTCTCCGGTGGCACCACCGAGAAGAAGAAGCCGCGCGGCATCATCCTCACCCCGACCCGTGAGCTCGCGATGCAGGTCGCGGACGCGCTGCAGCCGTACGGCGACGTGCTCGGCCTCAAGATGAAGGTCGTCTGCGGCGGTACGTCGATGGGCAACCAGATCTACGCGCTGGAGCGCGGTGTCGACGTCCTCGTCGCCACCCCGGGCCGGCTGCGCGACATCATCAACCGCGGCGCCTGCTCCCTGGCGAGCGTCCAGGTCGCCGTCCTCGACGAGGCCGACCAGATGTCCGACCTGGGCTTCCTGCCCGAGGTCACCGAGCTGCTCGACCAGATCCCCGGTGGGGGGCAGCGGATGCTCTTCTCCGCCACCATGGAGAACGAGATCGGCACGCTGGTCAAGCGCTACCTCTCCAACCCGGTGACGCACGAGGTCGACAGCGCCCAGGGCAACGTCACGACCATGTCGCACCACGTCCTCGTCGTGAAGCCGAAGGACAAGGCGCCGGTCACGGCCGCCATCGCCGCCCGCAAGGGCCGCACGATCATCTTCGTCCGCACCCAGCTGGGCGCCGACCGCATCGCCGAGCAGCTCATCGAGTCCGGCGTGAAGGCCGACGCGCTGCACGGCGGCATGACCCAGGGCGCCCGTACGCGGGTCCTGGAGGACTTCAAGAAGGGTTACGTCAACGCGCTCGTCGCGACCGACGTCGCCGCCCGCGGTATCCACGTCGACGGCATCGACCTGGTCCTGAACGTGGACCCGGCCGGTGACCACAAGGACTACCTGCACCGCTCGGGCCGTACCGCCCGCGCCGGCAAGTCCGGTGTCGTCGTCTCGCTGGCGCTTCCGCACCAGCGCCGCCAGATCTTCCGCCTGATGGAGGACGCGGGCGTCGACGCCTCGCGCCACATCGTCCAGGGCGCGGGCGTCTTCGAGCCCGAGGTCGCCGAGATCACCGGCGCCCGTTCGCTCACCGAGGTCCAGGCCGACTCCGCGAACAACGCCGCCAAGCAGGCCGAGCGCGAGGCCGCCGACCTGACGAAGCAGCTGGAGCGCGTCCAGCGCCGCGCCGTCGAGCTGCGCGAGGAGGCCGACCGCCTGGTCGCCCGCGCCGCGCGCGAGCGGGGCGACGACCCCGAGGCCGCGGTGGCCGAGGTCGCCGCCGAGGCCGAGGCCGCCCTCGCGGCAGCCGCCTCCGTGCCGGAGCAGCCGGCCGCCCGTGACGAGCAGCGCCGCGACGAGCGGGGCAACTACGAGCGCCGCGACAACCGCGGTGGCGACCGTGGCGGCTACCGCGGCGGCAACGACCGTCGTGACGAGCGCCCCTCGGGTGGTTTCCGCTCCGGTGGCGGCGGCGACCGTCGGGACGACCGTGGTGGCCGTTCGTTCGAGCGTCGGGACAACGACCGTCCGGCGTTCAACCGTGACCGTCGTGACGAGCGCCCCTCGGGTGGTTTCCGCTCCGGTGGCGGCGGCGACCGTCGCGACGACCGTGGTGGCCGTTCGTTCGAGCGTCGGGACAACGACCGTCCGGCGTTCAACCGTGACCGTCGTGACGAGCGCCCCTCCGGTGGCTTCCGCTCCGGCGGCAGCGACCGCCCGTTCAACCGTGACCGTCGCGACGACCGCCCCTCGGGCGGCTTCCGCTCCGGCGGCGCCGGCGACCGCCCCACCGGCCGTCGTGACGACCACCGCGGCGCCAACACCGGCACCAACACCGGCACCTTCGGCCGCCGCGACGACAAGCCGCGCTGGAAGCGCAACGGCTGACCCCCGCCCGGCCGACAACCGGGCCGGCTGACCCCCGCCCGGCCGACAACCGGCCGAGCAGGTCCGCCTGACAGACCGGCAGGGCCCGTACGCCACCGAACCGACTCGGTGACGTACGGGCCCTGTTGCTGTCCTGGTGCCTCGGATTTCACCGCGCTCGTATGATGTTCCCGTGGTGTGGAGATCCTGTTAAGATCCGCACACTCGTGTGGGGGGCACCGCCGGGGAGCGAGCCCGGGTCTTCCACGCTGGCCTCCGCCGACCGTTGCCGAGCGATCGCGTCCCCCCGCGCCCACTGTCTTCCACGGGAGGAACCCGAGTGGCTCAGCGTGCCCTCACGAACGGCGTCGTCGCCGCAGCACTGGTTCTGTCGGTCACCGCGGGGCTGGGACCGATGGCCGCGGCCGCGGCCGCGACCCCGGCTCCCGCGAACGTCCCGGCGGCTCTCGCGGCGCCCGCCGCGACGGCGGACCCGGTGGTCATCCCGCCCGCGATGAGCAACTTCGTACAGCCGTTCAACTTCGCGGCCGTCGGCCGGCAGCGCGGCGCCGACGGAGCCGGAGCGGCCGGCGTCTTCCACCGGGTGTCCGGGCCGCCGAGCGGCTATGTCTGGACCCGCTTCTCCGACGGGCGGATCTTCCCCGCCGGCCCGTCCGGAACCGCACCGGTCGACAAGGTGCACGGCACGGGCACGGACACGATCGTGTACCAGCGGGGGAACACCTTCGAGCTGCGGGACATGGCGGCCGGCACCACCCGCACCCTCACGCTCCCGGACGGGCTGCTCTTCTCCGGCGTCTTCGGCCGTACGGTCGTCGCGGTCAGGATCGCGCCGGCCGCCACGGGCGACACGCCCCGCGCGGCGGACGAGGCGCATCTGCTGGACGTACGCGAGGACGGAACCGTACGGGACCGCACGGTCGAGGGCCTGCCGGCCGACACCCGCCTGCTGCACGCCGACTCGGCCGTGGCCGGGGACAGCACCTCCGTGGCCCTGCGTTACGCAACCGGCGGCGCCGCCACCCTGGCACTCGTCGACGTGGCGGGCGCGCGGGTCGACCAGCGGCTCGGCGCGGGGGTCAAGTCCTCGGGGAACGCGTTCGTCCTCTCCCCCCGGCACCTCCTTTTCTACATGGTGGGCACCACCGGGACGACCATCGGCGTGCTGCCCCGGTCCGACCTCGGCGGCACCCCGCGGACGATCACCTCGGTGCCGCCCGCCGACCGCTACTTCTCCTCCCTGCGCGTCGTCGGTGACTGGCTGATCCACAACCGGGGCAACAACTTCCCCCTCATGGCCACACCGCTCGACGGCGGTGCGCCCCGCGTGCTGCTGAAGGCCGCCAAGAAGGACATCGCGGCCGCCGAGGACGGCTCGGCGATCGTCGTCGGCGGGGCGAGCAGCCAGGGGGACGACCGCGCGTGGGGCGCCCACCGCATCACCGAGGGCCCGGGCGGCGTTCCCCTGCTGGAGCGCGTGATCGACCTCGCCCCGCTGCCGCAGAAGATCCAGGGGATCGGCCTGTCCGGCGGGCGGCTCACCGTGGCGGACAGCCAGGTCTCCAACGTCCGGAGGGCCACGGTGCGCACCCTGAGCCTGTCGGGGACGCCGTCCTACGGGCCGCAGGTCCCGGCCCGGATCACGTTCCACACCGCGTGCGGGCCGGAGGACCCCGACTGCCACGCGATGTTCGGCGCCCTCGACGGCGGTGTCACTTTCCTCGCCCGCCGGGAGAGCGCCTCCGGCGACGAGGTGCGCTCCTCCGAGGGCAGCTCCTTCGTCACCGGCGCCTCCGGCGGCACCCTCACGGACGCCGACGGGCAGTATGCCGTCTACACGAACGAGGCGGCGGGCGTACAGACCGTCTACCGGGCGTACGGGCCGGAGAAGATCCTCACCCGCAAGCCGGTCGCGTCCGCCCTGTGGGAGCAGACCCTGTGGAGCGCGGCGGAGAAGCCGGGCACCGTGACGGAGACGGTCCTGGCGACGGGCCGCACACGGCAGACCGTCGACCTGGGCACCGGCTGCGCACCAAGCGAACTCCAGGCGCTGGGCCGCTGGCTCTACTGGTCGTGCGGAGCATCCGGCCCGGCCGGGGTGTACGACCGGACGACGAAGAGGTCGTTGCCCGTCCCCGCCGACGAGGCCCTGCTCGGCGACGGCTACCTGGTGCGTCATGACAAGGCCGCCGGGAAGCTGGTCCTGAGCGACCTGGTGACCGGCATCGGCACGGGTACGGCGCCGGAGCGGGTCGTCGGTGACCTGCCGGCGACCGCGAACGCGCAGCGGCGCGTGGCGTGGACGGTCGACAAGCGCGGCGGGAACGTCGCGTACGTGGACGCCGGCCAGCGGGTCCACGTGGTGCCGACCGGTGTGCCGGCGCAGGCGCTGGGGGTCCATGACGAGCGCTCGGAGAGCTGGCCCTCGGAGGAGAGCGGCCACTGGGCCTACTCCGCCCGGCTCTCCCGGCCCGTGGCTTCCTGGAAGGCGCAGCTCGTCGACCGGCGGACCGGCAGGACGGTCCGTACGCTCACCGGCGGCGAGGCCCGTGACGTCCTGACGGTCGACTGGGACGCCCGGGACGGCAGCGGCCGGCTCGTGGTCAACGGGACCTACGGCTGGACGCTGACGGCGCAGCCCGCCGACGGCCACGGCCCGGCCCTGACCAGGTCCGGCAAGGTGAGGCTCACCCACGCGGCCCCCGCCTGGCGGGACTTCGGCGGCCGGGACGCCCTCGGCGACCTCTTCGTGGTGGTGGAGGACCGGAGCCTGGGCATGCGCCGGGGCAAGCTTCCCGGCACGGTCGGCCCGTACACCGGCTACTTCGGCATCCTCGACGCTCCCGCCACCGGCATCGTGCCCACCGGCGACCTGCGCGGCGACCGCTGCAACGACTACCTGGTCGTGAACAGCGACGGCGCCCTGTACCGGCTCGACGGCACGTGCGACGACGACGGTCAGTACGGCTTCCTCCACGACCCGGCGAAGATCGGGACGGGCTGGAAGGCGTACGACGTGTACTCGCCCGGCGACCTCAACGGAGACGGCGTGGCCGACGTGCTGGCCCGTCAGAAGTCCACCGGTTCCCTCTACCTGTACGCGTCGGACCGGGCGGGCAAGCTCAAGGCCGGTGTCCTGATCGGCACGGGCTGGAAGGGCCTCACGGTCGTCGGAGCCGGGGACCTGACGGGCGACGGCATCGGGGACGTCCTGGCCCGTGACTCCTCCGGGGTGCTGTGGCGGTACGCCGGCACGGGCGCCGGAAAGCTGGCCGGCAAGCAGCGGATCGGCTCCGGCTGGAACACGTACAACGCGATCGCGGCGGTCGGCGACATCACGGGCGACGGCAGGAACGACCTGTTCGCCCGGGACAAGGCCGGGGTGCTGTGGCGGTACGAGGGCAGGGGCGACGGGCTGTTCGCCCCCCGCGAGAAGCTCAGCCCCGGCTGGCAGGGCTACCTCTCGCTGTTCTAGCCGCGGGCCGGGCCCCGGTGTCGCCACCCGGCGGGTGGATCCCGGCGGCGGGGTCCCGGCGAGTGGATCCGCCGGGGCCCGGCGTCCGGCGGCGCCGTGCCGGGACGCGAATCGGATACCGCCTCGGCCGCCGGGCCGGGGGCGGCTATGCTCGTGGAGTGATCTCCCAGGGGCCGTTAGCTCAATTGGTCAGAGCAGCGGACTTTTAATCCGTTGGTTGTGGGTTCGAGTCCCACACGGCCTACCTCTCGGCCCCAGGTCAGAGCGTTTTCTCTGGCCTGGGGCCACTGCTAGTTCGGGTTCATTTCGGGCAGATGCTCCACCCAAGCTCCATCGAAGTGCAAACGATCACACGAAGCAGCCCCCGCCTCGCGCGAGAGGCAGGGGCTGCGGTCGATCTGGGCGGGCTACGCCTCGGGCTCGGCGGGGATCACGAACCCCCGCGCCGGCCGGGGCTCCCGCGGGTCACGCGAGTCCGGTTCCTGCCCGGCCCTCCACGCGGCCACCAAGTCCGCGTACCGCGGGTCGATCCACTCCTGCGCCATGAGGCACCTCCTGCCCAGCAGGCTAGCCCTTCGGCTTCGGGATGATGACGATCGTGCAGTCCGGGGCGTGCTGGCACTTCGCCGCCACCGACGTGAGAGTCTCGTCCGACGGCGGCCCCCACAGTTCCGCGTCAGCGACGTACCCCAGATCTGCGATGGCCTGGCGGGTGCGGTCCAGGATCTCCGGGTCGTAGTTCGTCGGGTCGTACCCGGGAAAGTGGTGGACGAAGTTCCCGTCGAGCTCCTCGCACAGCTGCGCGTACATCGCGGTGTGGAGCAGCAGGGCGTGCCATCCCTCATCCACGATGCGCGACGGGGCCAGGCCGACGCCCGGGTTGCGCGAGCAGGCGGCCACGAACTTCAGCCCCTCCTCGACGATCCGGCCGGCCATCTCCTGGGACATGTCGGGGTTGGCGTCCATGACGGTGCTGCGGCAGCTGGTGAACCGCTCGTCGGGGATGAGCCCGCGGGCGATGACGGGTAACTGGCCTACGCTCATGGTGATCTCCTTCTGTCGGTTGGGGATCGCCCGCCCGGCCGCGGTCCTTCCAGGGAATGCGCGGCCGGGCGGGAGTCTGTGGGCGGTGCGGCGTGCCAGAGCAGGGTGATGCCGTGCTCGGGGCAGTGGACGCCGGTGTCGTCCTCGACGGGGAACTCGTGCGCGCCGCCGTCGGCGAAGCACGTCGTCACCGCGCGGTCGTCTTGCACTCGGGGCACTCGCAGGCGGGGAACTGGTGGGAGGCCTCCGGCTGTTCGAGGGGCACGACCTCCGTCTCCTCGCGCACGATCCGGGTGTGGCCCTCGCGGTCCACCTCGTACACCTTCATCGTCATCGCCATGGCTCTCTCCGCGTCGCTTGCGGCTTCCGTCGCCATCACAGAGTCGTCCGATGCACGTAACCGCGGGATGACCAGCGGGGGTTACCTAGGCGGTAATACACTCGTTGGCGCTCCAGTAAGGCGCCTGCGCGTGCATAGGATCGCAACGGAAGTCAGCCCATGGATGCCGCCACCCCCGGCCTGCTCAGCCCTGATGTGCTCGACAGAGCAGACGTCCGGGCAGCACTCATCGAGCACGACTTCGCCGCCGTCTTCGCACTGATCAAGAAGTGGGGCGGGCTCTCCCAGAACCGCATCGCGTCTGCCTGCCAGCTCACCCCCGGCAAGGTGTCCACGATCACCAGCGGGTCCCAGCGCGTCACCAGCTTCGACGTCATCTGCCGAATCGCCGACGGCCTCCACATCCCCGGCGGCCTGCTCGGCCTCGCACCGCGCCCCTGGGAGAGCGACCACACCACAGCACCGCACGACCAGCCAGAAGCTCCAGGCGACCGGCCAGACACAGACGAGATCCCGTGGCGGCCCGACGCCACCGTGAGTCTGGCCACCCGCCTCACCAGGAGTGATCTTGTGATGGACCGAAGGGCCCTCACCCTCGCCCTCGCCGGTGCCGCGGTAACCGGCGCCGCGCTCCTCGACAGCCTCGAAGGATGGCTCGCCCCGGCCGCCCACGTACCAACGCAGCGCCGCCCCGGCCGCCTCGGCATACGAGAAGTCGAGGAACTGGAAACCACCGCGCGCGCCTTCCGCCACTGGGACCACCAGTACGGCGGCGGCCTCCGAAGGAAAGCTGTGCTCGGCCAGCTCGCGGAAGTCTCCGGCGCCCTTGACGACCACCAGGCCCCGGCCGTGACGAACCGGCTGTACCGCGTCATGGCGCAGCTGGCCGGCACCGCAGCGACCATGGCGTGGGACTCCGGACTGCACCGGCGCGCGCAGGACTACTACCGCCTCGCCCTGCGAGCCGCCCACGCTGGCGGCGACGTCGTCTTCGGGGCCAACGTTCTGGCTGGGATGGCCCGGCAGATGCTCTACCGCGATCGTGCCGACGACGCACTCCAGCTGATCCACCTCGCCCAGGAGGGCGCCCGCGACGTGATCGGCCCCCGGGCTCGTGCCATGCTCCACACCCGCGAGGCCTGGGCGTATGCCGCGCAGGGGCGCATCGCCGGATTCCACCGGGCCACCGCCAAGGCGGCCGAGGAACTGGCCGGCGCCGCCGGGCACACCGACGAGCCGTACTGGATCGCCTACTTCGACGAGGCCGAGCTCGCGGGCGTCACCGGGGGGCGACTCCTCGACCTCGCGCGCGCCGACCCGCGCCGCCACGCCGACCAGGCTGCGGCCAGGATCCGGGCCGCCTTAGCGTCCCGCGGCGCAGAAGCAGGGCGCTCCCACGCGCTCGACCGGATCGGCCTGGCGGAATGCCAGTTCCTCGCCGGGGACATCCAAGGCGCGGCCACAGAGACGGCCTTGGCGGTGCAGGCCGCGCGCGGCACACAGTCAGGGCGTGTCCGCACACAGCTGGGGCAGCTGTACCCCTACACCGTGGGACACAGCGCGTCGAGGCCGGTGCGCGAGGCGCGCGATAGTATCCGCGACCTGCTGTCGAGCTGAGGAACGGGCACATGACGACACTCGCCGTGACCGGGCACATGGACCTGACCGAGGAGAGCGTGCCGCTGGTGCGCGCTGCGCTGCGTGAGCTGCTCGCCGAGTACAGCGAGGACCTGACCGGGGTGTCGTGCATTGCTGCGGGTGCGGACAGCCTCTTCGCGGAAGAGGTCTCTGCCATCGGCGGGCGCCTGATCGCGGTAATCCCTTCCGAGGACTACCGAGCTGCCAAGGTGAAGCCGGCCCACGCTGCTGTCTTCGACCACCTTATCGAGACAGCCGAGCACGTCGTGACTCTGCCGCATGCGACTGCGGGCCGGGCTGCCTATGAGTCGGCGAACGCCGAGCTGCTGCGCCGGGCGGACCGCCTCGTAGCCGTGTGGGACGGCAGGCCCCCTTCGGGCAAGGGAGGCGGCACCGCCGACACCGTGGAGCAGGCCCGGGAAGCTGGTCTGCCCGTGGACGTGATCTGGCCGGCGGGAGCCACTCGACGCGTGTGAATCCGGGCGCACATCGCTTCGCTGTGCGTGGGCTCTCGCGTACCTGCCAGCCCGAGGGCCTCAGGCGCGGCTGCCGGTGAGGGTGGCGTAGACGACGACGTTGTCGGCGTAGCTGCTGTCCGCATCGGAGTAGTCGCCGCCGCAGGTGATCAGACGGAGCCCGGCGTGGTCGAGGTTGCGGTAGACCTCGACGGTCGGGAACGCGTCCTTGGGATACACGGCGGTCCGGTCGACGGTGAACTCGGCCGTGCGGCCGTCCGCGCGACGGACGGCGATGCGGTCGCCGGGGTCGAGCGCGGCGAGCTCGAAGAAGACCGCCGGTGCGCCGTCCCAGGTCACGTGGCCCGCGATCACCGCCGGCCCCATGGCCCCGGGCGTCGGGCCGGGCGTGTACCAGCCGGCTTTGTCCGGGTCGCGCGGGGTGTCCATCGCCCGGTTCTCACCGAGTCCCAGGTCCTCCAGCGTGGAGTCGAGCTTCAAGGACGGGATCGTGATCCCGACGGGTCGCGAGGAGGGCAGGGCGGCTACGGGCCGCCTGTTCCGGTCTCCGCCCCCGATCCCCTTCTCCGGTGGCGCGGACGTCCCCGCGTGGGGCGGGGGCGTCCGGCCGGCCGGGGCCCCGGAGCTTTCCTTGTCCGCCGCCGGGGGCGGGGCGGGCTGCTGGCGGCCGGTTCCCAGGACCAGCAGCAGCCCGCCGATCAGGAGAAGGGCCGCGACGGCGGCGGTGAGCCCGAAGGTCCGCCGCCGCCCGGGGGGTGGCGTGGGCCCGTCGCCCGGGTCCGTCGCGTTCATCGGGGTCACCTCTTCCTGGTCGCTGCCGTGGCGGAGCCCGATCGGGCGGGGCGGGGCGGGGGTCGGTCGCGGCGCCCGCCGTCGGCTGGGCCGGACCGGTCAGGTGTTGTGCCGGGCGTCGGCCGGGCCGGACCGGTCAGGCGTCGTGCCGGGCGTCGGCCGTACGGGTCCGGCGGCGTACGGCGAACAGTCCGCCGGCCGCGAGCATGGCGGCGCCGCCCGCAGCCAGGAGCCCCGGCGACTCGACGCCCTCCGTGCTGCCGCCACCGGTCTCGACGCCGCCGGCCGGCATGGAGCCGACGGCCGCGCCCTTGACCATGCCGCAGTTGGCCGGAGCGGTGGCCTCCTGGGGAAGCTTCGGGTCGAGCTCGCTCTTGCCCGCGCCGAAGTCGTACGTCCCGTCGTCGTTGCGGTCGATGCCGTGCTGCACGACGTGCAGGTCCTTGAGGTGGTCCGCCACGTCCTGCGGGACGGTGATCGTGCGGGAGTAGGTCAGCTTGCCGTCCTTGTCGGCGACGGGCATCCGGTCCACCGCGAGGCCGCTCTTCTTGGACGTATCGCCCTTCGTCGTCAGGGAGATGTTGATGTCCCCGTACATCGGCAGGCCCTCGGCGGTGGTGACGATGCCGTCGCCGTCCTTGTCCGCGCTCTTGTCCGGGCAGCGGAAGTCGTGGCCGTCGGTGGAGCCGTGGATGTGCTGGGCGTGCGGCTGACCGGGGACCAGCCCCTGTGCGTCGATCTTCACGGTCAGCTGGTCGCCCTCCAGGCTGACGAGGGCGGCGCCACTGGCGCCGGAGTCGTTCAGCTGCTCCAGGTCGATCTGGTACGTGTCGCCCTCGGCCGCCTTCGTGGTGCCGGCGGGGTGCCCCTCGTGCGCCAGGGCGGGCCCGGCCACCCCGAGGGTGAGCGCGGTGGGCAGGACGAGCAGTGCGGCGAGGCGAGTTGTACGGCGGGCTATCACGAAGACGCATCCCCTTCCGGAAGTTCCGGCGCGGGCCGGAACGACGTTCGGTCGCTGATGTCGTCTATTCGGAGCCGTGACCCGGATGGATTGGCCCGGGCACGACAAACATCCGCAGCCTCCGTCCGCCGCGGGGCCGGTCAGGCGGGGACCTCCGCCGCCTTGGGCTCGATGGAGCGACGTTTGACGAGCAGCACGACGATCAGGACCACCTGGAGGACGATGATCAGCGCCATGCCCAGGGACGCCTGGGGCTCCTCGCCGACGAGGTTGGAGAAGAGACTGGTGTCCCACAGCCCGTGGACGAGCATCGGCAGCAGGATGACGCCGCCGACGCGGAGGCACAGGTAGAAGAAGTAGCCCGACGTGGAGACGACGAGGGCCTGGAGGATCGCCTGCGCCCCCGCCCCGATGGCGTTGCTGACGTGTACGAGGCCGAACACGAGCGAGGAGTAGAGGGCGACCTTGCCCTCGGTGAGCCCGGCCCGGCGGAGGACCTGCACGCCGACGCCCCGGAACATGAGCTCCTCGCCCACGCCGACGAACACGCCCAGCAGGAGCAGGGAAGCCACCAGGGAGGCGCTCTGGTCGCCGAGGTGACCGTAGTTCAGACCGAGCAGGGCGACGGCCAGCATGGAGACCGGCACCCAGCGTACCCAGCGGCGAACGGGTGCCCGGTAGCGCAGCACCTCGCCCCACCAGCCGAGCCAGGTCACGACGGCGGCGGCGAACACGATCGACGCCCCGATCGGGATCAGCGCGTTGCGTACCAAGGACTCCGTGGTGGGGAACGTGCTGTCGGAGGAGCTGGTGTCGACGCCGATCAGCAATCCGAGGCCCTGAATGATGCCCGCGTACACGACGACGACCACCAGGAACCACGGCCACGTCAGCCCTCGCCCCGGCCGACCGCCCCGTATCCCGTCCGTCACGCCTGTTCCGTCCCGCACCACGTCACCCTCTTCTCCGATGGCGAGAGCACCCCCGCCGCTCCGCCTGTCCCAGCGACCCGGTCGGCTGTGGACTGACGCAAAGATCCCATGCGGAACAGGGCAAAAGCCATGGTGGATCCCCCCGAGGGCGGTGCCCCGGGCCCCACCCCGGAGGAGCTCCGCCGTAATTGGTCAGAGTCGTGCCGGGAATGCCGTAGAGTTGTGTTTACCGACGCGGGGTGGAGCAGCTCGGTAGCTCGCTGGGCTCATAACCCAGAGGTCGCAGGTTCAAATCCTGTCCCCGCTACTGAAGGCCCGGGCCCGGCACGCACAGCGTGCCGGGCCCGAGTCGTTTTTCTGGCGCCGTGATGGTGCGGCTTGACCTTGACGCAGCGTAAAGATCTAGCGTTTCCGGCATGGAGTGGTCCATTCAGGAAATCGCCCGACAGGCCGGCACCACGAGCCGCACGCTCCGGCATTACGGAGACGTCGGTCTCCTCACGCCGAGCCGGATCGGGAGCAACGGCTACCGCTACTACGACCAGGACGCCCTCGTCCGGCTGCAGCGCATCCTGCTGCTGCGGGAGCTCGGTCTCTCGCTGCCCGCCATCAAGGACGTGCTCGCGGGGCAGCGGGACACGGCGGTGGCGCTGCGGGCGCATCTGCGGCTGCTCGAACAGGAGCAGACGCGCATCGGGCGGCAGATCGCCTCGGTGCGGACCACTCTCCACAAGACACAGGAGGGGATGGAACTCATGGCCGATGAAGTGTTCGACGGATTCGATCACGAGGCCCACGAGCAGGAAGTCACCGAGCGCTGGGGCCGGGACGCGTACGAGGAGGGCGACCGCTGGTGGCGGTCGCTCGGGGACGAGCGGAAGAAGGCGTTCCAGGACGAGCACGAGGCCATCGCGCGCGCCTGGGGCCGGGCCAGGGAGTCGGGGCTCGCCGCCGACGGGGCGGAGGCGCAGGACCTCGCGCGGCGGCACTGCGCCTGGCTGTCCTCGGCCAAGGCGCCCAGCCGTTCGTACGTGATCGGGCTCGGCGAGATGTATGTCGCCGACCCCCGCTTCGGAAAGAACTACGATCGCTACGGGGACGGCACCGCCGCCTTCGTACGGGACGCACTGACGGTATACGCGGAACACCGGCTCTCCGACTGACTACGGAAGGCCGGACCTCCGCCCGCCTTCCCCCTATTCGGCCGATGCGGAGTAGCCGCTCGGCGCGGCTCCGGGAAGCCTGGGCGGGGCGCGGTACCGTCCGCAGCCGTGGGTGGACCGGGCAGGAGTGCACAGGTGGGGATGGCCGACGAACGGCGCAGTGCCACGGCGGGGAGTTTCGACGCCGTGGGCCGGGTGGTGTTCGGGTCCCGCGAGGGGCAGCTGACGTCCGACGGGCGGCGCACCGGGCGGTTGGTCCGGCTGCTGCCTGCCCTGCTGATCCTCGGCGGGCTGGTGCTCGACTCGCTGACTCCGCCCAACTTCACCGCTGTTCCGCTGTTCGTCGCGGCCCCGCTGATCGCCGCGCCGTTCTTCTCGAAGTCCCGGACCGTCCGTACGGGGATCGCCGCGGTCCTCTCCGTCATCGCGATGCGGCTCTCCGACGGGACGACCACCCAGGTGGTCCCGATCATCGAGCTGATCACCGTGCTCACGGCCTCGGTGCTGGCCCTCGTCATCAACGGCGTCGTGCGGCGCGGCAACGAGCAGCTGGCCTCGGCCCGGGTCATCGCGGAGACCGCCATGCGGGCCGTGCTGCCGACCCCGGCCGAGCGGATCGGCGGACTCCAGGTGGCCGCGCGGTACGAGGCGGCCCAGGCGGACGAGTTCGTGGGCGGCGACCTGTTCGCCGTCGCGGACACCCCGTACGGAGTGCGCCTGGTCGTCGGCGACGTACGCGGCAAGGGGCTGGACGCCGTCGAGGCGGTGGCGGTGATCATCGGGGCGTTCCGGGAGGCGGCCGAGCAGGAGCGTTCGCTGGAGGGCGTCGCGCAGCGGCTGGAGCGGGCGCTGGCCCGGGAGGGGACGCGGCGGTACGGGCTGGACGCGATGGAGGGGTTCATCACCGCCGTGCTGGCCGAGATCCCGCCCGGTTCGGCCTCGTTGCGCATCGTCAACCGCGGTCACCCCGAGCCGATCCTGCTGCACGCCGACGGCGCCCTGGAGGTGCTGGCGCCCTCGGTGCCCGCCATGCCGCTGGGGATGGACCTGGGGGTGTGGCCGGACCGGTCCGACGAGTGGGCGATGCCCGCCGGGGCGACGCTCCTCGCCTTCACGGACGGCCTGTCCGAGGCGCGGGACCCGAACGGGGTCTTCTACGATCCGGCGGCCCGGCTGCGCGGCCGGATCTTCCCCGGCCCGGAGGAGCTGTTGTCGGCGCTGACGGACGACGTACGGCTGCACACCGGCGGGCGGACCACGGACGACATGGCGCTCATCGCGGTCGGCCGGCCGGCGGAGGGGCAGCCCGTGCCCCGGACGACGGTGAAGATCGTGGGCCGGGTCGACGACGCCGGACGATGACGCCGGACGATGACGCCGGGATCATGACGCCGGGCGACGACGCCGAGCGATGACACGGTGCGTAATCGAGGGGCACCGCTCCGCATAACATTTGACACACCGTCAGAAAAAGTGGTGTGGCTGAGCGGTGGTCAAGTCGCCCGATTGCGCCCGGTTGTCACCCGTACATCCCCGCCATGTTCGTTAATGATCAACAGGAACAGCTTGGAATAGGGCCCGTCCGTCTATTAACGTTCGATAACGCAGCGCGGTCGTCACAGCCGTCGTCAGAGACGGCGCCGCGCGCGAGCGCCGAATTCCGCAAGGGAACCGGGGAACCACCTACATGGGGTGAATCGGACGCCTGCGTCTCGTGAGAGACGGAGGGGCCCGTAGGAGACCTTCCTGCTCCGAACCCGTCAGCTAACCCGGTAGGCGAGAAGGAAGGAAAGGAGTGCGCCCACGTGGCGTCCAACAAGCCTGCCCCTGAGGCCCCGTCACCCTTCAGTGCCGACACCTTCGGTGGCGAGGAGCGCACCTGGGAGGAATGGAACCCCACCGCGGAGTCCATCCGTCCCGTGCGCGGCAAGCACCGCGTGGCCAAGCAGCGTGGTCTGGCCCGTAGCTCCACCGTCCTCGGGGTCGGTGTCATAGCGGCTGTCGGTGCCGGCGGCATGGCCACCGCGCAGGACAAGGCGCCGGTCTCCATCTCTCTTCCCGATTCCATCGTGGACAACCTCCCCGACGCCAAGTCCCTTCCCGGCGTCGGGTCTTTGATGTCCGACGAGGCGGAGCCCGTCCCGGTCGCCGCCTCCGCGCCGCTCACCACCGCCGGCCTCACCACCGCCGAGGCCGAGCAGGGCACCGACGCGGGCGAGGCGCTGCGCGCCCGGATCCTCCAGCAGGCCGAGCAGCAGCAGGCCAGTGCCGACGCCGAGGCCAAGGCCGCCGCCGAGAAGGCAGCGGCCGAGAGCGCCGCCGCCGAGGCCAAGAAGCAGCAGGACGAGGCCGAGGCCGAGGCCGCCGCGAAGAAGAAGGCGGCGAAGGAAGCGGCGGAGAAGAAGAAGGAGGCCGAGCGGCTCGCCAAGCTCGCCGCCAGCTTCTCCCTCCCCACCTCCTCGTACACGATCAGCTCGACCTACGGTCAGTCCGGCGCGCTCTGGTCCTCGGGCCAGCACACCGGCCTCGACTTCGCCGGGTCGGCCGGTGCGCCGCTCAAGGCCGTGCACAGCGGCACGATCACGTCGGCCGGCTGGTCGGGCTCGTACGGCTACCGCACGGTCCTCGAACTCGAGGACGGCACGGAGATCTGGTACGCCCACCAGTCCTCGATCGAGGTCTCCGTCGGCCAGAAGGTCACCACCGGCCAGACCATCGGCCGCATGGGCGACAGCGGCAACGTCACCGGTGTCCACCTCCACCTGGAGGTCCGCACCGCGGGCGGTTCCGCGATGGACCCGATGGCCTGGCTCAACAGCAAGGGCCTGAACGTCTGACCTCCCGGCCCCGCGGCTGACGTCCTTCGTCACCGCCCCGCAACCCCGGCAGCCCTGACGCACACCCCCCGACGTCAGGGCTGCCGGTCTGTCCGGGACCGTACGGTCCGGGGAGGGTACGGTCCGGCGGGCGACGGAATACCGTCCCCGCCCCGGCCCGTTGAACCTCCACATGACTTCTCCGCGCACTCTCGGCACCTCCGACCTCCAGGTCTTCCCCCTCGCCCTCGGCGGCAACGTCTTCGGGTGGACGGCGGACGAGGACCAGTCCTTCGCCGTCCTGGACGCGTACGTCGCGGCCGGCGGCAACTTCATCGACACCGCCGACGCGTACTCGGCCTGGGTCGAGGGCAACGAGGGCGGGGAGTCGGAGACCGTCATCGGCAAGTGGCTCGCCTCCCGCTCCAACCGGTCCGACATCGTCGTCGCCACCAAGGCCGGCGCCCACCCCGACCACCGCGGCCTGGCCGCCGGCACCCTCAAGGGCGCGGCCGAGGCGTCGCTGCGCCGCCTCGGGACCGACCACATCGACCTCTACTACACGCACTTCGACGACGAGACCGTCCCGGTCGAGGAGATCATCGCCGCCCTCGACCAACTGGTGAAGGACGGCAAGGTGCGGCACATCGCCGCTTCCAACATCAGCCCCGAGCGCCTGCGGGCCTCCCTCGACTTCTCCGAGCGCGAGGGCCTCGCCCGGTACGTCGCGCTCCAGCCGCACTACAACCTGGTCTCCCGCGACACCTACGAGGGCGATCTCCAGGACACCGCGGCCCGCGCCGGCCTAGCCGCCGTCCCGTACTACGCGCTCGCCTCCGGCTTCCTCACCGGCAAGTACCGCCCCGGCACGAACGTGGAGAGCGCCCGCTCCGCAAAGGCGGGCGGCCATCTGGAGTCGGAGCAGGGCCTCAAGGTGCTCGCCGCTCTCGACCGGGTCGCCGGGGAACGGGGCGCCGAGATCGCCACGGTCGCCCTCGCCTGGCTGGCCGCACAGCCGACCGTCGCCGCCCCGATCGCCTCCGCCCGTACGGTCGAGCAGCTTCCCGCCCTCGTCGCGGTCGCCGACCTGCGGCTGACCGACGGCGAACTCGCCCTGCTCACCGAGGCGTCGGCCTGACGGAGCTGGCCGCCGCCGGACGCCGCCGCCGGACGCCGCCGCCGTTCGCGGAGGCCGAAGCCGTGGGTGTGGCCGTGGCTCTGGCTCTGGTTACGTCGGCGGGCGGCGGTGGCTGGGTGGTGCGCTGCCGTACGGCTGGGGCGGCGGGTAGGCGGCGGGGCCGTATCCCGGTGTGTGCCCGTGCGGCTGCCCGTATCCGGGCGTGGGGCCGGGGCTGTGCCCGTGCCCGTGCCCGTGCCCGTGCCCGTACCCGTACCCGTACCCGTTTCCGTTTCCGTTTCCGTACGGCGTCGGCATGGGGTGTCCGTGGTGGCCGCGGTGGGCGCCCGGGCGGGCCGTCAGGAGAGCCGCGTGGGCGAGGGCCGGGGCCGCGAACTCCCGGCGCTGCCAGAGGTGGTGGAGCAACTCCCGCTCCCGAGCGCCGAAGTCCGGGCCCACCGCGCCGTGGCGGGCCCGGCGGCGCAGCCCCGCCAGGGAGGTCGCGAACGACTCGTACTCCGCGACCGCGCGGGCCGCCGCCCGGCCCCGCGTCCGGTCCGGCTGCCAGTGGCGGGCCAGGTCGCGGGCCATGCCCCGGGCCCGCATGGAGGAGAGCGCCGACGGCTCGGCGGGGGTGAGCCAGCCGGCCGCCGCATAGGCGGGCAGCTCGGCCGCGAGAGCCCGCAGCTCCCGCTGGCGCGACCAGATCGCCAGCCAGGTCACCAGGCCGAACGCCGGGACCATGACGATCCCGTACACCGCGTAGAAGCCGTACGGGCCGAAGGACGACGAACCGTTCCACAGGGCGTGCAGACCCATCGCCAGCAGCAGCCCGAGCAGCGGCAGGGCGATCCTGCGGACCCGGTGGCGGCGGGCGCTGACGGCCGCGAAGCCGAAGCCGAGGCCGGTGAGGACCGTGAACAGGGGGTGCGCGAACGGCGACATCACGATCCGCACGAAGAACGTCCCGGCCGTCACCGAGGCGAACCCGGAGCTGCCCAGCTGCTGGTCCTCGCCGAAGGCGTTGCCCAGATAGAGGATGTTCTCGGTGAACGCGAAGCCCGTCGCGGTGAAGCCGGCGACGACGACGCCGTCCACCACCCCGCTGAACTCCCGTCTGCGGAACAGGAAGATCAGCAGCACGGCCGCCGCCTTCGCGCTCTCCTCGACCACGGGGGCGATCACCGTCGCCCCCAGGGTGTCGGCGCTCGCCGGATCAGCCGTCGCGGTGGCTATCCAGCGCGTGGCGAACGAGTTGGCGATGATCGCGACGAGTGCGGCGGCGCAGGCGCCCCAGGCGAAGGAGAAGATCAGATTCCGCCAGGGGCCCGGCTCGACCCGGTCCAGCCAGCGGAACGCCGCCATCAGCAGCGGGACCGGCAGCACCGCCAGACCGAGGCCGACCAGGAACCCCTCCGGGCCGGTCTGTTCGCGGACGAGGGCGAGGATCACCAGCCCGCACAGCACGAGCGCCACGATCACGGCCCCGGCGCGGAACACCTTGCTGCGCCACACCATGCCGACGCGGCGCGGCCGATAGCGCGCTCGGCCGCGCTCCGGTGCGGCGCCCAGGACCTCGTCGAGCCGCCGCTCATGGAGGACCGGGACGGCGGGTCGCGCCTGCTGATGCTGCACGGAGGGGTCGGACACCTCTCGACCCTAACGAGGAGCACTGACACCCGGCGACGGCGCATCCGGCCAGGACGTGACCGCACACGGTGTGTCAGACGCGGGCGAACAGCAGGTCGTGGACGACGTGCCCCTTGTCCAGACCCTGCCCCTCGAAGCGGGTGAGCGGCCGGAACGCGGGGCGCGGGGCGTATCCGCCGTCGGCCGCGGTGTTCGCGAAGCGGGGGTGCGCGGTGAGCACCTCCAGCATCTGCTCGGCGTACGGCTCCCAGTCGGTCGCGCAGTGGACGACGGCGCCGGGCTTCAGCACCGGGGCCACCAGGTCCAGGAACTCGGGCTGGATCAGGCGCCGCTTGTGGTGCCGGGCCTTGGGCCAGGGGTCGGGGAAGTAGACCCGCAGGCCGTCGAGCGACTCGGGGGCCAGCATCTCGCGCAGCAGGATCACCGCGTCGCCGTTGGCCACCCGTACGTTGGTCGAGCCGGCCTTGTCCGCGAGGCCCAGCAGATTGCCCTGGCCGGGGGTGTGGACGTCGACCGCGAGGATGCCGGTGCCCGGGTCGTCGGCCGCCATCTGCGCGGTGGCCTCGCCCATGCCGAAGCCGATCTCCAGGACGACGGGCAGACCGTCGAACATCTCGGCCAGGTCCAGGACGCGCTGCCCGTCGATGTCCAGGCCCCACTGCGGCCACAGCCGCTCCAGGGCGTCCTGCTGGCCGGTCGTGACGCGGCTGCGGCGCGGCTGGAAGCTGCGGATCCGGCGCTCGTGGTGCGAACCGGCGGGGTCGGCGGCGGGGCCGCCGGGGAAGCGGGGCTCCTGGCGCAGCCGGCGCGCGCGCTCGAAGGAGGCGGCCCGCAGCGCGGCGGCTTCGTCGGCCGAGACGTCGGTCGCGGCGTCGGCGAGCGCTTCGGTCGCGGCGTCGGCGAGCGCGTCGGCCGCGGTGGAGCCGGCCCGCGTGGAGCCGGCCCGCGTGGAGCCGGCCCGCGTGGAGCCGGCCCGCGTGGAGCCGGTCGGCACGGTGCCGGTGGGTGCCGTGTGGGGCGCGTCGTCGCCGGGCGCTTCGGTGGGGGCGGGGTTCAAGGGCTGCTCAGACACAATGACCGGATTCTACGGCGGGCGGCTTCCACCCCGCCCCCTGAGCCCGGCGCAGCGCGAGCCGTGCCACCTCCCGGCCGATGGGCAGGCACGCCGTCGCGGCGGGCGACGGAGCGTTGAGCACGTGCACGGTGTGCGGGGCCTCGCGGATCAGGAAGTCGTCGACCAGTGTGCCGTCCTTCAGCACCGCCTGGGCGCGGACCCCGGCGGGCGACGGGCGCAGGTCGTCCTCGGTGACGGCGGGCAGCAGCCGCTGGACGGCCCGGGTGAAGGCGGACCGGGACAGCGAGCGGTGCACCTCGCCCGCCCCGTACCGCCAGTGTCTGCGGGCGATGTGCCAGGTGCCGGGCCAGCTCAGCGTGGACAGCAGTTCGGCGGGGCGGACCTGGGGCCAGGTGTATCCCTCCCGGGCCAGGGCGGGGACCGCGTTCGGCCCGACGTGGACGGAGCCGTCGAAGCCCCGGGTGAGGTGGACGCCGAGGAAGGGGAACGCCGGGTCCGGCACCGGGTAGACCAGGCCGCGCACCAGCTCGGGGCGGGCCAGCGTGTAGTACTCGCCGCGGAACGGCACGATCCGCACCCCCGGGTCGTCCCCGGCGAGAGCGGCCACCCGGTCGCTGTGGAGGCCCGCGCAGTTGACCAGCACCCTGGCCCGGACGACCGTGCCGTCCGCCGTGCGCACCGCGACGCCCCAAGGGCGCCGGTCTATCGCGGTGACCTCCGCGCCGTACCGCACGATGGAGCCGGCGGCGGTGACCTCGGCGGCGAAGCGCCGGGCGACGGCGGTGAAGTCGCAGACGCCCGTCGTGCCGACCCGGATCGCCGCGAGGCCCCGGATCTCCGGCTCGTACTCCGCGATCTGGGCGGGGCCCAGCTCCCGCACGGGCAGTCCGTGCTCGCGGCCGCGCTGCACCAGGCCGTGCAGCCGGGGCAGCTCGGAGCGCTCGGTGGCGACGATGAGCTTGCCGGTGGTGGCGTGGGCGATGGAGTGCTCGGCGCAGAAGTCCGCCAGCTCGGCTGAGCCGCGCAGCGCGTACCGGGCCTTGAGGGAACCGGGGCGGTAGTAGATGCCGCTGTGGACCACGCCGCTGTTGCGGCCGGTCTGGTGGCGGGCCGGGCCGCGCTCCTTTTCCAGGACCGTCACTCTGGTGCCCGGCGCGGACCGCAGAAGCGCGTACGCGGTCGACAGACCGACGATCCCGCCGCCGATCACCAGCACATCGCAGTCGTACGCCGCGTGCGTCATCATCACGCCACCTCCCACCCCGATAGTGCACTGACCCACTGACAACCGGCTCAAACCCCAGCCGGGCAGGGCGTGGCGCACACTCCGCCCGGCGGGCCCCCGGAGCGGGTCCCGCCGGGCGGCCTCCGTCGCCCGGTTCGGCCCGGTTCAGCCCGGTCAACGCTGGGCAGCCCGGTTCAGCCCAGTTCGGCCCGGTTCTGCGCCGGTGAGCCCTGCTCACCCCGGTTCTGCGCCGGTCCCGCCGTTCAGCCCGGCTCGGGGCGCTGGTCACCCCGGGGTGACCAGCAGCGGGCGGGCCCGTTCCCGCAGCTCGGCGACGCGGGGCTCGTCCCCGTACGGCTCCAGGCGGTGGAGCAGATCGCGCACGTACTCCGTGGTGCGGGCCGAGGAGATCCGGCCGGCGACCTCCACCGCCCGGGTGCCCGCCGCGCAGGCCGCGTCCAGATTGCCCGACTCCAGCTCGGCGACGGCGGAGACCACGAGCCGCAGGCCGTGGCTGCGGACGAACTCCTCGGTCGGCCGGGACAGCGCCTGTTCGGTGAAGCGCCGCACCTGCCGGGGCGCCTTCAGGTCGCGGTAGCACTCGGCGGCGTCGGCGGCGAACCGGTCGTAGCCGTAGAAGCCGAGCCAGGGCGGATCGGAGTCGCCCGCCCGGGACCGCTCCAGCCAGCTCTCCGCGCCCTTGAGCGCGGCACCCGCTGCCGCCGCGTCGCCGGCCTTCGCATGGGCACGGGCCTCCACCAGCCGGAAGAAGCTCATGGTCCGGGCGGTGGCGAGACCGCGGTTGCGCTCGACGGCGGCCTGGGCGAGGTCGACTCCCTCGTCGGCGAAGCCCCGGTAGGTCGCCTGGAGGGACATCGAGGCGAGGACATAGCCGCCGAGCGGGACGTCCGCGGCGGCCCGGGCCAGGCGCAGGGCCTGGATGTAGTAGCGCTGGGCGGCCTCCTGCTGGCCGGTGTCGAAGGCCATCCAGCCGGCCAGCCGGGTCAGCTCGGCGGACGCGCCGAACAGGGCCCGTCCGACCTCGTCGGTGTACGAGCCGAGGAGCAGCGGTGCGGCGTCGACGCGTAAACACTCGGGAACCATGGAGGAGCGCCAGTCGCCCCCGCCGTACTTGGAGTCCCAGCGCCGGGCGTCCTGCGCCGCCTCGCGCAGCTTCGACACATCGCTGTGCCCGACCCGCAGCGGTGAGGCGTCCGCCACGGACTCCGGGCCGGGCTGGAGCGGGACGGAGCCCGCCGCGCCGGGCGCGGAGCCGCCGGTGTGGAGGATCTGTGCGCCCCGGGCGTCAGGGGCGGCTCCCGGCCCCCGGGCGCCGGCCCCGCCGGGGCTCCCAGGTCCGCCGCCGCGCGCCACGAGGACGGCGGCCCGCGCCGCCGTCGGGTCCCGGGCCACCGACGGATCGGCGGGGGTTATCAGCCAGCGCGAGGCGGGCGTCGCGTAGGCGCTCACGGAGAACGATCCCGCCAGGGACTGCCAGATCCCGCCGCCGCCGCGCCGCCCGGCCAGATCCAGCCGGTACAGCTCGGTCGCCGACCGGACCGCCTCACCCACGTCCCGGGGGAAGGCCAGGCCGACCTCCGGGGCCGGGTCCGCGTCGGCGAGACCGATCTCGTGCAGCGGGACCGGCCGGCCGAGCTTGGCCCCGATCGCCGCGGCGATGAGATGCGGCGCCGCGCCCTGCGGCACCATTCCCTTGGCGACCCACCGGGCCACCGAGGTCTTGTCGTAGCGAAGTGTCAGACCGCGCTGTGCTCCGAGGTCGTTGACCCGCCGGGCGAGCCCGGCGTTACTGATTCCCGCGAGGGCGAGAACCGTGCCGAGCTTCTCGTTCGGCCCGCGTTGCTCCCTGGACATGCGCCACCCCTCGACACACAGACAGCCGCCGCGTCACCGAGGACGGCGCGCGGCATTCGTACCGATGCCTCCCCAGGTTCGAACCTCCGTACTCCGCCTGCACACGCATGTGGCCGAGCCCCGAGGAATATGCCCCCCTGCTGAGAACACCAGTAAACACAGCGTAGTTCTCCCTATCCCTACCGTTAAGGGGCAGACGTCCGGATGGCGGGATTGTTGTCCGTGCGGGCGGTCCGGGCCGCCCGGGCGGCGGCGCGCGGGCCGGGGTGCGGCGTGCCCCCGGCGTGTGGCCGTGCGCCCGGCCGTGCGCTCTGGCCCGGCGATCGCCGGAACGCTTGTCTGGGACCTGCGTGGGTCGGCCCGCTGCACTGGACTCAGTGGGCTGGGGGAAACCGCCGTTCCATTCCCCGCGGGCGGTGGACCGGTCCGGGAGGTGAGGCCCACCTCCCGGACTGTGCGTGGAAGGGTCCGCCAGGGGGCGCGGCACGACATGCGCGCAGGGTGGCGCTTCGAGAGAATGGCCGAATAGCGACGGTCCGGTGAGGGTCTGGCCAACGGTCCGACTATGGCCGGATATCGGCGCTGTTTCCGGGCGGCGCCGGCCCCTCCCCCTCCGCGGGGGCGGGCCGGGGCGGCGCGGAGACCGGACGGCCCCGTCTCCGCAACTCCCGGAACCCGCAATTCCGTTGCTGTCGTCGCGGTGAAGACCGCGCCGGGCGTTTGCCAGGGGCGCATGCTCTTCCGGTGTGCGCCGCCCGTACACCCTCTCCTGCGGCATTGTCGTGGCAGCATGTCCCGCAGCGGCGTTTCGCTCGTCAAGTGCGCCGTTTGTCCACAGCCTGTGGAGGCGGCGATGCGTTGGTTGGTGGGATGGAGCAGTATCGCCGCGAGCTTCGGCACCGTCGGCGCCGTCGGAAACGGCGGAGAGGGGCGCACGGTTCACCCCGTGGGCTCCCAACTCCTGTGGGGAGACCCGGATCCGCTCTGGGCGGTCGGCGACTGGCGGCCCGACGAGATCCGCGTCATCGGCGTCGCGACCCCCGAAGGGGCGCCCACCGCCCGCCTCGCGGTCCTCGGCTGCTGCGGCGCCACCGACGAGCAGCTGCGCGTCGGGCTGCTCGCCGCACGCGGCGGCGCGATGCGCCATCTCACCGCCTGGCCCGGCAGTTACACCGCCGTCGTGCAGATCGGCCGCCGCGTCACCGTCGCGGGCGACCTGGCGGGGGCCCGGCCCGTCTTCCACACCCCCTGGGCCAACGGCACCGCCTTCGCCACCGCCGCCCTGCCGCTCGCCGATCTCATCGAGGCCCAGCTCGACATCGGGCACCTCGCCGCCCTGCTCGCCTGCCCGGAGACCCCCGAGGCCCTCGGCGACGGCACGCCCTACGTGGGCGTGAAGCGGGTCCCGCCGGGCCACGCGCTCATCCTGCGGGAGGGCTCGCGGGAGATCACCGGATACGAGGCCGTCGCCTCGCTCGCCGTCGCCGCCCCCCAGGCCGACCCGGTGCACGCCGTGGAGGGCGTACGGGACGCGCTCGTCGAAGCCGTACGCGCCCGGCTCACGGCCCCGCGCCACGCGCCGGAATCCCAGCCGCCGGACCCGGGGCCCGTCCCCGGCATGGGCCCCGCCGACCGGCGCGCGGCCCGGGGCGGACCCGTGGCGGGCATCGGCGCCGACCTCTCCGGAGGCAGCGCCTCCGCCACCCTCGCCCTGCTCGCCTCCGGACTGCCCGGGCTCCCCGGCACCCTCCTCGGCCACGGCACCGGCGCGGGGGAGCGGCTGCTCGCCGTCACCTTCAACGACCTCACCACCCGTGGCGACGAGGACGAGCTGGAGCGGGCCCGCGCCATCGCCGCCAACCCGCGCCTGCACCACGTGGTCGTCGCGGCGGGCGAAGAGGCCCTGCCGTACGCCTCGTTGGAGGTCGGCGCGCTCACCGACGAACCGGCCCCCTCGCTCGTCCTCGCCGAACGCCACCGCCGCCGGCTCTCCGCGGGCAGCGCCGACCACCTCGTCGGACACGGGGCCCGACAGGTTTTGGACGCCCACCCGGCCCGCCTCGCCGACCTCCTGATGGACCGGCGCAGACGCCATCTGCTGCGCCCCGTCGCCGCCCTCACCAAGGCCGAAGGCCCCACGGCACACTCCCTGTTCGTCCCGCTGACCGTCTACCGCGCCGCCCGCCGCCTGGCCCGTACGTCGTACCGCACCGGCCTGGAGTCCGCCGCCGGGCTCCTCCCCGACGCCAACCGTTACGCCCCCGACCTCGCCACCCCCGCCGACGCCTCGCTCGCCGCCCTCGCCTGGTCGCGCCCGGGGCCGGCGGCGCGCTGGCTGACCGGGGAGGCGCTGGCCGAAGTATCGGTTCGTCTCCAGGAGGCGGCGATCCGGCCCGCCTCCGTGCAGCGCCCCGGTGAGGCCCGGGCCCGCGCCGCCCTCGCCCGGGGGGCCGCCGACCACCGGATCCTGGAACAGGCCGCGGAGATCCGCAGCCAGCGGCTGCACGCCCCGTTCCTCGACAACCAGGTCGTGCGGGCGGCCCGCGCCCTGCCCGAGTCGCTGCGTGTCCAGCCCGGCGCCCGGGCCGCGATCCTGCGCCGGGTGCTCGGCGGGGCGGGCATCCACGATCTGCCGCCGGGCTGGGGCACGCCCTCCCAGGCCACCTCCACCGCCGTCACCCGCACCGGCCTGCGCATCGCGTTGCCGGAGCTGATGGCCCTCTTCGACGCTCCGCTGCTGGCCGACGCGGGCCTGGTCGAGGCCAGGGTGGTCCGCAAGGCCCTGCGGGCCGCCTCCGAGGGCGAGCCGCTGCCCCTGGACGGCCTGGCTGACCTGGCCTCCACCGAACTGTGGCTGCGCCGTCTGGTGACCCGACGCGGCACCTGCTGGACGGGCGCCGCCGCTCCGCGCCAGCGCGCGGTCGCGGGCGGAGTGGCCCCCGCCCGGCGCACGCTCCAGCCCTGACCGGAACAGGCTCCAGTCCTGGCCGAAAAGCGATTGCTGGGAAGCGGCACCGGGAGGCGACGCCCGACAGCGACGCCGGGAAGCCCGGCCGGGGCGTGCGTACGGCTCAGGCGCAGCTGATCCGGGACTCCGCCCAGTCGGCCAGAGCCACCCCACCGAACGGCGTCTCCGGCTCCACCACGAGGCGGATCGAGGACTGGCCGGCGATGCTCACGCTCACCGGAACGGCCGGATCGCCGCCCTCCAGCACCGGGGAGCGCCACAGCCGGGCCCCGTCCCCGCCGAACACGGAGAAGCGCACCGCGCCGAGCCCCATGGTCAGGTCGTCCACGCCGACCATGGCCTCGTAGCGCGTGCAGGGCCGGTTCAGCTGGATGGTCACCGAGGAGCGGGCGTGCACGGTCACGCCGTGCGCGTAACGGGTGGAGGCGATGGACACGTTCGAACGCTGCCAGATCCAACTGCTCTGCCCCATCACGACCTCCGGCTCGCTCCGGTCGCCGAACACGGAGTACGCCAGCTCGCTGACCTGGTACACCTCCGGGGCGGGCGGGGGCGGCGTGGGGTTCGGCGGCTTCGGCGTCGGCTTCGGGGACGGGGACGGGGGCGGAGGAGGAGGCGGGCTCGGCACCGGGGGCGCGGGCTTCGGCGGCGGCTCGGGGGAGGGCGTGGGGCTCGGCGTCGGCTTCGGGGCCGGCTGGGGCGGGGCCGGGGGCGCGGGCGGCGCGGGGGCAGCCGGAGGCTTCGGCTTCGGCTTCGGGGACGGCGGGGGAGGCGGCGTGGGCACGGCGGGTGCCACGACCGGCGGCTTCGCGACCGGCTTGGGCTCCGGCTTCGGCCGGCCGTCGCCGACGAGCGCCCACACCAGACCGGCCGCTGCGGCCACCGCCACGGCGGCGGCGATCCCCGCCTTGGCGGGTGCGCCGAGCCCCTCGGAGGCCGCGGCGCCCCCGGCGGCCCCACCGGCGGAACCGGACCCGGTGGCCGCCGCGGCGGCTCCCGCTCCGGCGGCCCCGGCAGCGCCGCCGGCCACGATGCCCGCGGCCTTGAGCGCATACCCGGCGGCGAACCATCCGATGACCGCGACGGGCAGCAGCGCCGGAATCCCGGCGTTCACGTGGTCCAGCTCACCCGCGGCCACCCGGCACTTGGCGCAGGTGTCGAGGTGCTTGCGCAGTCCGCGCTCGGCCCGGGTCCGCAGGCCGCCCCGGGCGTGGGCGCCCAGCCGGTCGGCGTACTGCGCGCACTCCCCGCCGGTGGTGAGCGCCTGGCTGACGTGGGCCTGGAGGTAGGCCTGCTTGAGCCCTTCGCGGGCCCGGCTCGCCAGGACGGCGGTGGCGTTGGCGGTGAGGCCGAACAGCGGGGCGATCTCGCTCGGCGACTCCTCCTCCACGGTGGTGTGCCACAGGACCGCCTGCCAGCGCTCCGGGAGGCTCCGGAACGCCTGCATGGCCATCGTCTGCTCGGCCTCGTGCATCGCGAGGACGTCGGCGCCGAGGTCGAGGGTGTCGTCGTCGGAGAACTCGGAGGAACGGGACGCCTGGGCGGCGAACACCGCGAAGTCGTCGACCAGATGCTCACGCTTCGCGCTCTTCGTCCAGGCGGCGGCGACATGGCGGACGGCGGTCATCAGATAGGCCCGGACCGCTTCCGTCGGGCCTTTTCCGCCCCGTACGGCCTGGAGCGTACGGGCGAACACCTCGGCCGTCAGGTCGTCGGCGGTGTGCGCGTCCCGGCAGCAGCTGCGGGCGTAGCGCAGGACGGCGGCCGCGTGCCGCCGGAACAGCTCCTCGTAGGCCTGGTCGTCGCCGCCGCGCATGTCCTCGATCAACCGGGCGTCGGACAGCCCGACTTCGGGGGCCCCACTGCGGCCCGCACGCTGTTGCGGAACCGCGTGGGCGCCGGCCGCGCCGGAGACATCCTCCTCGGCGACGGCGGGCCACGGTCCGGGCAGTACGGTGCCGCCCTCGACCGCCTCGTCCGACGAGCCGCGCACGGACTGGGCCGGCAGCTGGCCGACGGACAGCCCGTCCGCTTTCGTGTCCCTTTCGGCCGCTGCGATCTCACCGAGCGGCTCTTCCTGCTGCTCGTTACCGCTCATCGCGGAAGCCCCCGTATACACCCTCGGACTCGAATACCGGCCAAGACTGCCACATGGCTCAATCGCGCTGGCCTCTCAGCCCCGCCAACCACTCATCCGGGGCGTCTTCTCGCACGCGAGTACTAGAGGCCCTGCTTTCGGGGAATGATGCTCCGCTGATCCGTCCCCCCAACCCGCTCAGCGGCCACCCCCACCGGCCGCGCGCCCGCCCTCATCAGCCGCGCGCCCGCCCGCGCCGCCCGCGCGCCCGCCCTCACCAGCCGCGCGCCCGCCCGCGCCCGTCCGCCTCGCCCGGCATGCGGGCGGAGCGGACGGAACAGTCGAGCGGGACGACCGCTACTCGGAACGACCGTCGCTCGGGACGACCGATGCGGAACGCGTGGGGCTGCGGGCGCGCGGGCGGGCGGACCGTCACGCCGGGCGCGACCTCAGACCCTCCAGCAGGATGTCCAGCAACCGGGCCGAAGCCGCGGCCTGCTGAGCGGCGTCCGGCAGTGAAGGAGCCGCCGTCGCGATGACCAGCAGCACATCGGCCACCGTCACGTCCCGGCGCAGCTCACCGGATTCCCGCGCCCGGTCGACCAGCCGCCCCACGACCTCCAGCAGCTCGACCGCGCCGGTGTCCTCACCGAGCCCGTCGAACCCGCCGGCGCCCCCGGAGCGCCCGCCGACGACGACGCGGGACTCGTCCTGGCCCACTCCCTGCCGCTGCTGCGGAACGCGGGTCTCGTCCACCGCGCCCGGAGCCGACGTCGCCCCGGAAGCCGCCGGCACGCCCGGCTCCTCCCCGTCGACGCCGACCCGCAGCACGTGCGGCGGCAGCAGCCTGCCCGCGCCCGACGCCACGGACGTACGCAGAAAGCGGGAGAGCGCCGACCAGGGCTTCTCCTCCTGCCCCAGCGCCGTACGCGCCTGCTCGGTCAGCCGGGAGGTCTCCTCCTCGGCTATCCGGCGCACCAGCACGTCCTTGCTCGGGAACCGCCGGTAGACGGTGCCCACGCCGACGCGCGCGCGACGCGCCACGTCCTCCATCGGAGCGCCGTAACCCAGCTCCCCGAACACCTCGCGAGCCGCCCGCAGCACATGCTCCAGATTCCGCTGCGCGTCGACGCGCAGCGGAGCCGAGCGCGGCGTGCCCCCGGTCCCCGCGGCTCCGACCGTCGCCGTTCCCGACGTCGTCGCCCCGCTCGGGGCGTGTCCCGCGGCGGTCGAACCCATCGCCGCGGCACTCACCGCCGCCGCGGAACGAACGGCGTCCGCCGAGCTCATGACGCCGAGCGCGCCCACGGAGCCGAGGCGTCCTTGGTCCTCGGACGCGCGAGAGAGCGCAGTCTGGCCATGCTTATCCTGAATATGCATAACTTCCCCCGGTTATGACGTCTCCCCCCGGAGACTTCCCGCCGTTTTCGGTCGGGGAGCGGAGCACAACGAAATCCGCACCCGACACCCCGACGGGTTACGAACATAGTTGAGCCTGCGTCAATTCAGAAGGGGGTAGTTCCGCATGGAGCGCCCCCCGATCGGACCAAGATCCGATCCACACCGGAACATCGCCCCTCCACTCACCCCGTGCGCCCTGCCTGACCTGCGCGGCTGTCGCCCCTCACCGACCTCGCGCCCCCAGTGCCGTCGAGGAACCTCCGGTCACACAATTTGCCGGGCCTGTGGACAAACCACTGACTCCGTTGCGTCATGGGGTGGTGATGGCTCCAGATTCCCCGGGGACGACCCCCGGCACCCGGCCAGGTGTGCGCATTCTCGTCGTCGGCGGTGGCTACGTCGGGATGTACACAGCGCTGCGTCTCCAACGGAAGTTGAAGCAGAGACTGAGGAGCGGCGAGGCCGAGATCGTGGTCGTCACGCCCGAGCCGTACATGACGTACCAGCCCTTCCTCCCCGAAGCGGCCGCCGGCTCGATCTCGCCGCGCCACGTGGTCGTGCCGCTGCGCCGGGTCCTGAAGGACTGCACGATCGTCATCGGCGAGGCCCAGCGCGTCGACCACGCCAAACGGACCGCGACCGTCACCACCCTCGCCACCGGTGAGGACGGCACCGGAGCGCTGGAGATCGCGTACGACGAGATCGTCATCGCCCCCGGGTCCGTCTCGCGCACCCTGCCCGTCCCCGGCCTGGCCGCATTCGGCATCGGTTTCAAGACCGTCGAGGAGGCCATCGGGCTGCGCAACCACGTCATCGAGCAGATGGACATCGCCTCCGCGACCCGGGACCCCGCGATCCGCGACGCCGCTCTCACCTTCGTCTTCGTCGGCGGCGGCTACGCGGGCGTGGAGGCGCTGGCCGAACTGGAGGACATGGCCCGCTACACGGCGCGGTACTACCACAACATCAAGCCGGCCGACCTGAGATGGATCCTGGTCGAGGCCTCGGGGCGGATCCTCCCCGAGGTCGGCGAGACCATGGGCACGTACGCGATCGGGGAGCTGCGCGGCCGGAACATCGACGTACGCCTCGAAACCCGCCTCGACAGCTGCGAGGACCGCGTCGCCGTCCTCAGCGACGGCTCCCGCTTCCCCACCCGCACCCTCGTGTGGACCGCGGGGGTCAAACCGGCCCCGCTGCTGGCCGCCACCGACCTGCCCCTCACCGAACGCGGCCGGCTCCGCTGCACCGCCACCCTCGGCGTCGAGGACATGCCGCACGCCTGGGCAGCCGGCGACGCCGCGGCCGTACCCGACCTGACCGCGTCCGAACCGGGGCGCGAGACCGCCCCCAACGCCCAGCACGCGGTGCGCCAGGCGAAGGTCCTCGCCGACAACGTCCTCGCCTCGATCGACGGCCGGCCGCTCGAGGAGTACCGGCACGCGTATGTCGGATCGGTCGCCTCCCTCGGCCTCCACAAGGGCGTCGCCCACGTCTACGGCCGCAAGCTCAAGGGCTACCCCGCCTGGCTGATGCACCGTGCGTACCACCTCAGCCGGGTCCCGACGTTCAACCGGAAGGCGCGCGTCCTTGCCGAATGGACCCTGTCCGGGCTCTTCAAACGCGAGATCGTCTCCCTCGGTTCGCTGGAGCACCCCCGCGCCGAGTTCGAACTCGCGGCGGGCGGCGGCTCCGGCACCCCGGGGCTCCCGGGCCCCGGCCGCCGGAAGGGGCCCGGAGAACCGCCGGACGACCGCCGGGCGGACAACGACCCCCGGACGGACGACTGACGGACAGCTGACGGGCCAGCCGGCCGGACGGCCCCCGCGCTGCCCCGCCGGGGCAGCCGACGAAGGCTCCGGCCGCACCTCCGGCCGAGGCCGGCACCGGACTGATCGAGGGTCGGGACGGCGATGGGACGACGACTGTCAGTACGGTCGGTCACACTGGACGTGTGACCATAGGTGGGCCCACACCTGCACAGAGTGACCCGGTCGGCAGTGACCAACAGTGACCAGCAGCGACGCACCACCAGAACGACGAGGCCCGGCTGCGCCTGCCCGGGGGTACGGCCCCCGGTGCCCCCGAACACGGCAGAAGAAGCAGCCCGCCCGAGCGGACCAGACCGACACACGAGGCCAGAAATACCGTGAACTTCACGCGTTGGAGCGCCCGCCTTCCCGGAACGCAGCGCCGAGCCGCCGCACGGGACGACCGTAGTTCCGTGCCGGCGGCCCGAGCCGAGTACGCCCGGGCGGACGGCTCGCCCGCCCCGCCGGACGACGCCTCCCCGGCGCCTTCCGGCCCCGCCTCGACGGAGGCCCTCCCCGGGCCCGCCCTCGACGACCTCTCCGCCCGCGAGATCCTCGGCCGGCTCCCCGCCCCCGTCGCCCTGCTGCACGGCCCGGACCACCGCATCGCCTACGTCAACGACGCGTACGAGGCCGCGTTCGGCCCCCGCCCGTGCGGCGTTCCCGCGGCCGAGGCCATGCCCGAGCTCGCCCAGCTCAGCGTGGTTCCGCTGCTCGACCAGGTCCTGCGCAGCGGCACCGCCCGTACGGTCAAGTCCCGCAGGACCGCCGAGGGCGGTTCGTACACGGTGACCTGCACCCCCGTCGCCGCCTGGGGCAACGCGGAGGACGAGGGAGGCAGGGGAAGCAAGGCAGAGAAGGCAGACAAGGCAGAGAAGGGAGAGAAGGGGGAGAAGGGAGGCGACAAGCGCGACGGCCGGGCCGACGGCAAGGGAGCGGGCGGCGTCCTCGTGTACGCCGCCGACGTCACCGACCACGCCGAAGCCGCCGAACGCCTGCGCACCAGCGAGCGCCGCCACCGCGAAACGGCCGTCACCCTCCAGCGCTCCCTGCTCCCGCAGGAGCTGGAACAGCCCGACGACCTCCGTATCGCCGCCACCTACCAGCCCGGCGGAACCGACGCCGCAGTGGGCGGTGACTGGTACGACGTCATCACCCTCGGCGCGGGCCGCACCGCCCTGGTCATCGGCGACGTGATGGGCCGAGGGGTCAGGGCCGCAGCCGTGATGGGCCAGCTCCGCACCGCTGTCCGCGCGTACGCCCGGCTCGATCTCCCGCCGCACGAGGTGATCCAGCTGCTGGACGGCCTCGCCGCCGAGATCGACGCCAGCCAGATCGCGACCTGCGTCTACGCCGTTCACGATCCGAACGAGGGGCAGCTCGTCTACGCCTCCGCCGGACACCTCCCGATCCTCGTCCGCGACGAGAACGGCACCGTCCACCGCGCCGCCGACCCCACCGGCCCCCCGCTCGGCACCGGCGGCTGGGTCCACACCTCCGGCACCATCGCGCTGCCGCCCGGTTCCACCGCGGCCCTCTATACGGACGGCCTGGTCGAACGGCGCAGCGAGGACATCGACGAGGGCGTCGCCTCACTGGCCCGCGCCCTCTCCGGCGCCAAGGGATCACCGCAAGTGGTCTGCGACCGGCTGATCCGCTCCCTCGGCGTGACCGCCGAGCACGACGACGACGTGGCGGTCCTGGTGGTCCAGCACCCCTCCCGTACGGGAGCGAACGCGGAGCTGTTCCACAACGCCGCGCTCGATCTCCTCGGCGGCGTCGAGGCCGCCCCGCGCGCCCGCGCGTTCGCCACCGGGGTCCTGACCTCCTGGCGCTTCCCCGTCGAGCTCCGCGACCTGGGCGTCCTCGCCACCAGCGAACTGGTCGCGAACTCCCTCCAGCACGGCACCCCGCCGATGCGCCTGGGACTGCGCCGTACGGACCGCCGACTGATCATCGAGGTCACCGACGGCGACGACCACCTGCCGCGCCGCCGCCAGGCCGAACCTGCGGACGAGGCGGGGCGCGGCATCTCGATCATCGCCTCGATCGCCACCTCGTGGGGCAGTCGGCGAACGCCGGGCGGCGGCAAGGCGGTCTGGTGCGAGTTCGCCCTGCCGCGGTGAGCAGATCGCTCCTTCAGCGACCGGCGGGCGCGGACACCGGGGCGGAAACCGAGGGCGACCCGGACCCGGTGGTCCCGGCCCCGGTGGTCCCGGGCCCGGTGCCGGCGGATCCGGTGCCGGCGGATCCACTGGTCGCGGTCTCCGCACCGGCTCCGCCCTCGGGCAGTGACACCGCCACCACCCGCGACGGGACGCCTGCGAGCGACGGCTGGTCCTGTACGGGGGTGAGTCGGCGTCCCAGCCGCAGGGCGAGCCAGGTGATGCCCAGCGAGAACAGCACGAACGTCACGATGTACGGGCCGTGCAGCGACGCCCCCATGGGCCCGCCGACGGCCGGACCGACCGCGAGCGCGAGCTGCTTGCACAGGGCGAACGCAGAGTTGTACTGCCCGACCATCGACTCCGGCGCCAGATCGGCGACCAGCGGGGCGACGGTCGGCGAGAGCATCGCCTCACCCAGCCCGAACAGCGCGTACGTCGAGATGAACGCGGCCGTCGCCATGGTCTGGCTGCCGTGGCCCAGCCCCGCGTACCCCGCCACGATCCAGGCGAACGCCCAGATCAGGCCGACCGCGGCGATGACCCGGCTGCGCCGCCGCCGCTCCACCAGCCGCAGCACGACGAACTGCGCCACGACGATGACCGCGGTGTTGGCGGCCAGGGCGAAACCGAGGGTGGAGGGCTCGATCCCGGCGGCCTCCGTGCCGTACGCGGCCAGGCCGGACTCGAACTGCCCGTAGCAGGCGAAGAACAGGACGAACCCCAGCACACACAGCTGCACCATGGCCCGATGCGAGAGCAGCGCCCGCAGCCCGCCCTTCGCCGCGGACCCGTCCGCCGGACGGGCCCCGCCGAGCGAGGCCGGACGGGGCAGACGCACGGTCGTCACCACGACGCCGAGCACCACGAACATCACGGCCTCGATCAGGAACAGCATCGTGAAGCTCGCCGGACGGTCCACGTCCACCAGCTGCCCGCCGACGAGCCCG
Source organism: Streptomyces sp. CNB091 (assembly GCF_000377965.1). Classification (NCBI taxonomy): domain Bacteria; kingdom Bacillati; phylum Actinomycetota; class Actinomycetes; order Kitasatosporales; family Streptomycetaceae; genus Streptomyces; species Streptomyces sp. CNB091. The sequence goes on along the minus strand of NZ_KB898994.1, from coordinate 1,554 downwards.
CCGAGGCCGAGACCCAGGTTCTGCAGGAAGAACTGCGTGGCGAAGGCCCGCGTACGGGTCGCGGCGCTGGAGCACCACACGAGCATCGTGGCGAGGGCCGGCTGCATGACGGCGGTGCCCGCGCCCAGGACAGCGGCGGACAGCACGGCCGCCGGAACACTGCTCGCGAACCCCAGGGCCACCGCGCCCACGGAGGCCAGAACGGAGGCCACCGCCAGCACGGGCAACGGGCCCCGCCGGTCGATGGCACGCCCGGTGAACGGCAGAACGGCCAGCGCTGCCATCGCGAAGGCTGCCAGGACGACTCCCGCCGTCCCGGCGCCCAGATCCCGCACCTGCGCCACGTAGACGTACAGATACGGGACGGTGAACCCGAGCCCGAACGCGCTCAGCGCGCTGCCCAGCTGGATCCGCCGCAGCGCTGCGCCCATCTCCCTGGTCACACTCACCTACCTCAAGAACTCGAAGGCCTCGATCGCGGAGCGTCGAGACCTGGCACGAAGAAATCAGACTCGAAGACTTTAGCACTAAACTTAGAAGGTGAAAACTACAGAGTGAAGGACTTCAGGCGATGGGGGCGTGCCATACTGCCCGCCATGTCTGAGAGCACCGAGGAGCCCGGCCCCAGCGAGCCGAGCCTCGACGAACAGATCGCCGCCTACCAGCGCGAGTTCCGCGACCTCGACCCGCAGGTCGAACAGGTCGTCTCCGCACTGGGCCGACTGAACCGCCGGATGAACGTCGCGTACGGGAGACAAGTCGCCGCGCTCGGCATCAGCAACGCCGAGTGGGAGGTCCTCAAGACCCTGGTCCTGGCAGGCGCTCCCTACCGTCTGGGCCCTGGCGAACTGGCGAAGCGCCTCGGCCTCACCCCGGCCGCCATGACGCATCGCATCGACCGGATGGCCGGCGAGGGCCTGGTCACCCGCGACCGCGACGAGAACAACCGGGTCCGCGTCATCGTCGAGCTGACCGACGAGGGCCGAACGAAGTGGCTCGAGGCGATGCGCATGGCGAGCGACTTCGAGGAAGACCTCCTCCAGGACCTCTCCGGCGATGAGCGCGGTGTCCTCGGCGAGCTGCTGGTCCGCCTGCTGCGCCGGGTGGAACACGCCCAGCCGGACGCCGGCGGCCGGCTCACCGACCTGGAGTGAACGGTCGGCACGGCGGCCAGGAGACGCCCTGCCGAGGCCACCGGGGGCGGGTTGACACACCCCTGGTGGATCCGTAAAGTTCTCCGAGTTGTCACGGAGCCGGACGGTTCCGAGGCAGCCGATCCCGCCGCGAACGCGGCAACCAAACTTCAGCACGATCTCCCACTCGGGATGATTTCGGCATGCCGGAATTCATGACGAAGGCCCGATTATGAGCCGCCGGGAGAATCCGCTAGAGTTTGAGCGTCGGAACGGCCCAACAGCCGGGAAGACAAACCCCGCTGACTGGGAATCAGGCCCGAAAGGATCTGATAGAGTCGGACTCGCCGGAAAGGGAGAACGCGAAAGCGGAGGACCTGGAAAGCGAGATGTGAGACCCGCTTCGACCGGGAATCGGACA